>JBHLRS010000043.1:0-27426 GCA_048882325.1 Candidatus Thorarchaeota archaeon
CCAAAGGATGTCAAGAAAGGTGACACCATAGCGCTGAATGATGGAATTGTGAGACTTGAGGTCAAAGAGGTGAAAGGGAAAGAAGTCATCACAGACGTGGTCCATGGCGGACCCATATCAAGTCGAAAAGGAGCCAATATTCCTGGCATAAAACTGTCATGCGATGTGCCTACTGAGGAGGACATCAGAGACCTAGAGCTAGCTGCAACCTTAGAACCCGACTACATTGCACTCTCTTTCGTAACCGATGCTGACGAGGTCAAGAAACTTAGATTGACAATGGAGTCAGTTGGACTCACTAATACAGACATAATAAGCAAGATTGAGCATAGACTTGCTATCGAGAACTTTGATGAAATACTCAGAGAGTCAGATGGTGTGATGATTGCAAGAGGTGACTTGGGCATTGAGGTCCCAATTGAGGAAGTACCCATTCTTCAGAGAGACCTGATTCGTAGAGCCAATCTCTGGGCCAAACCAGCCATTGTAGCCACCCATATGCTTGAGTCTATGACCGAGGAGATGATACCCACTCGAGCAGAGGTCAGTGATGTCGCACATGCAGTTCTCGATGGCGCAGATGCAGTCATGTTGAGTGGTGAAACAGCAATGGGAGTAGACCCAGCTGGTGTGGTGACGATGATGAATAAAATCATTGGCCGCGCAGAGCGAATCTTACCTCAACAAGACCCTCTTGAGAAGACATCACCAAAGAAGATGATTGTGGAGATAATTGGAAACCTGACCTACAGTGCTGTCAGGCTCATCCCCGACAAGGTAGAAGCTATCATCACCGCAACGAGGTCGGGGTATACTGCAAGATGGGTTTCTAAGTTCAGACCTCCTGTGCCAGTGTTTGCAGTGACCGGAGACCCGCAGGTTGCCCGGAAGCTCAAGCTTCTCTGGGGAGTTCATCCACTCTTGCAGGTACAGGACCTTGAGAGCGTTGACTTGCTAGCACAGGCATCAGCTCAGGTTGTATACGAGAGAGGCTTTATCGGTAAGGACAAGGATATCGTATTCACTTCTGGTGTCAAGATGATCCCAGGAAGAACGAATGTTGTTGGAGTGTTCCATGTCCATGATTTGGTTGAATGAGAGAGGTTAGTGGAATATCATGCCGCGAGTTCTAATTACAGGAGGCGCTGGTTTCATAGCAAGTCACCTTGTTGACCGACTAGTGATAGATAATGAGGTTATTGTTCTTGATGACTTATCTAGTGGGACTCTTGAGAACATCAGTTATCATATGAACAACCCTGAATTCACCTTTCTAGAGGGTAGTATCACATCTGAGGAGGATGTAAGCAAAGCCCTGGAAGACGTAACTACTGTATATCACTTTGCCGCTCAACCAGATGTCAGACTAGGTATCAACAAATCAATGGAGGACTTCAGGGTAAACATGATTGGTGGTATGACACTATTGGAAGCAATGAGAGTCCGAGATATAGACCGATTGGTATTTGCCTCATCTGGAGGAACGGTCTATGGTGACTCAAATGTCCTTCCAACTCCAGAAGAAACAGCATTCAGTCCAATTAGCAACTATGGTGCAGCAAAATGTGCATTCGAGATGTATCTATCATCATATTCCGAACTGTATGGGATGAGTTCTGTTAGTCTACGTCTAGCTAACATCATTGGTCCGAGGCTGACTCATGGTGTGATATATGATTTCTATTTGAAACTAAAGAAAGATTCAACCCGCCTCGAGGTACTAGGTACAGGTCAACAGGAGAAATCCTACCAATATGTCACTGATACTATAGAGGCCACCATCCTTCTTGAAAAGAAACTGGGTCAAGGTCACTTACCTGTTAATGTGAGTTCTGGCGAAAGGCTCACCGTTGCAAAGATTGCAGAACTCGTATGTGAGGGGTTGGGTGTACCGAATGCAAGAATCGAATTTACAGGTAGTAAACGTGGATGGGCAGGGGATGTGATAACTACTGATCTTGACATCAGTTTACTCAAATCGTTTGGGTGGGAATCAAAGGTTAAGATTGCTGATGGTGTAAGACAATATCTTGAGTGGATTGTAGAAAGCTTCGGACCAATCAAATAGTGAGTTTAGATTGGGAGGTATCTCCACTCTGAATCTGGTATGTGATTTATAAGAACACCTGAACCAGAAACAATACCACCCTCAAGTGTAACTGATTTTACTACCGTGTTACTCTCAAGGATTGTATCAGTCATCGTGCTATCTTCAATCTTTACATTTTTCCCGATTGACACATATGGACCAATCCTAGAATTGGAGATTACTGAACCAGGTCCAAAGTAGCAGGGTTCTATTATTTCTGAGTTAATGATGGTACATAATGGCGATATGGGGTGTTCCTTCTCCAGTAGCCGTCTGTTGCTTTCAATCAGTGTTTCTGGCCTACCACAGTCGTACCAGTCACCAACCTCAAACGCAGGCATTATTGACCCACTATTGATCATGAGCTGGAGTGCATCCGTCAACTGATATTCATGAAGTGGCTCATTTTCATCCATAATGAATTCTAATGAAGACAACAGGTCCTCGCCATGTTTGAAGTAGTAGACACCCGCAATAGCAGTTTTTTCAGGAAAGAGCTGGGGTTTCTCAACCATGTGAGTGATGTAGTTGCGGGGGCCTATTTGCACCATTCCATAGTGCGTCGGATCATCAACAGTCTTGATACCAATAGCGCCTGTGATTTCAGGCATCGTTCTGTAACTTTGAACCATTTCAGAGTAAGACCGAGTAAAAATCTCATCACCTAGAACAATCATGATTTCTGAATGGTCTAAGAACTCTCTTGCAGTGTATATCGCATGTCCCAGACCAAGCTGTTCTTCTTGGTGAATGAAGTGAATATCAAAATGTGAACCATATTCTATGTTGGTCCACTCTATGACTTGTTCTTTCAAATACCCAACAATAAGGACCAATTCCCTGATTGAGCTAGTGAGGAGATTGTCCAGAATATGTGCGAGAACTGGCTTTCCAGCAACTTCGACGAGGACCTTTGGCTTGGATTCGGTAATCGGACTAAGGCGAAGACCGCTACCAGCGACAGGTATTAGTGCTCTCAAGATTGTGAAACCTCTATTCCTTTCCTGATTCCAATGCCTGAATCCCCACAGTCTGGTAAAAGACATCATTAGGCGTGGTTTGTGTTGCGAACACTCGGCGTCCGTCTATCAGAACTCTTTTACTCATAAATCTTGTCAGATTTTCAAGACCTATTTCCAAATAAATTGGCCAATCCGTCACGAGAATGCACCCATGAGATTCCCTCATGCATTCTTCAAGTTCCGCAGAGATTGTTGCGTTCTCACGCAGGTGTTTACTAACATCCATTGAGGTGACAAGGGGATCATGTATCCAGACTTTTGCACCAAGTTCTAAGAGCAGGTCTAAGAGTCTGAGTGTTGGAGATTCTCTAATATCATTGGTCCCCGGTTTAAAGGCAAGCCCAAGTAGCGTTATCTTCTTCCCGTGTAGGTTTCCCGTTTTCTTCACAAGCATGTCTACCAGTTTCTTAGGTCTCTGTGAGTTCACCTGTTGGGTGGCTCTTAGGAGTGGCATTTGAATAGATCTCTCCTCTGCAAAGCGGACAAGTCCCTGTATATCTTTGGGAAAACATGATCCACCAAACCCAGCTCCAGAACCGAAGAATTTGGCTGTGATTCTATGGTCAGCACCAACTCCTCGCATCACATCATCTATATCAGCATATGGAACACTCTCAGCGACATTGGCTATCTCATTAGAGAATGAAATCTTCATTGCGAGGAATGAGTTGCTTGCATACTTACAGAGCTCTGCTGATTCAGGGGACATTGACAAGTAGGGGGTCGATTTGTTCAATAGGACTTGTTCATACATCGTTCGAACCTGGTTGAAAGATTGGTCATCAATAGCTCCAATAACGACTCGATCAGGATTGCTAGCATCTGCTAAAGCAGATCCTTCTCTGAGGAATTCAGGGTTGAAGACGATACCAACTCTGTCATCCAGCTGGTTTTCTTTCACTTGATTGATTAGGAAAGACCGAGTGGTGCCAGGTGGAACTGTGCTTTTGAGTACAACTACACAGTACTCATAGCACAACTCATCTATTCTGCTCAGTATTGTGTTAATGGCTGATTCAATGTATTGTAAATCAACTTGACCATCAGGGGATTCTGGAGTCCCTACGCAAATCACAATCACATCCTGATAACCTATTGTGTCGCTTGGTAATACTGGACGTATCAAACCTTCTTTGACAGATTCTAACAAACCCTCTGTTATGCCAGGCTCGACAATCGGAGTTTCACCAACAGAAATCTGCTCTATTCGTTGCGCATCAATATCAAGAAGGGTCACCTTGTGACTCGATGAGAAAAGTACACTCATCGTAATTCCAACCCAACCAGCACCAACAATTAGGACCCTCATGTGATTCACATCCAATTTACTGAAGATGCTAGTTCCGCGGTTTATGGTTCTTTCGTGGGTTTCTATCAAATTCAGTGGCAATGAATTTATACTGAATCTGAAAGTCAAACATTAGTGGGAAAAGCAGTGATGCACAAATGACCTCGAAAGGAAAATCTGTACTGGTTACTGGTGCGGCTGGTTTCATTGGTAGTCATCTAGTTGAGGAACTAGTACGCAACGGAAGTACGGTCATTGGTTTTGACGTATTTGATGATTATTATGATCCAGCCCTAAAAGAGCGGAACCTCGCAGAGGTACAGGATAGTGACATGTTTCATCTTGTGAGAGGTGATATTCGCGATAAAGACTTAGTGAGTAAAACATTCAATGAATGGGATATAGGAACTGTGGTGCATCTAGCGGCTATGGTTGGGGTAAGAAACAGTATGACAAACCCAGATCTCTATACAAGTGTCAATGTTGGAGGAACTGGTGTAATTCTGGAGGTTTCCTTTAAGCAGGACATTGACAAGTTCATACTGGCTTCTTCGTCTTCAGTGTACGGAGATCGAGAAGTGGTTCCTTTCAGGGAAACTGATTTTACTGATACCCCTGGTTCGATTTACGCAGCAACAAAGAAAGCAGCAGAGGTTCTTTCTTTCTCGTACCATAGACTTTATGGTATTCCAACTGCATGCCTTCGCTTCTTCACTGTCTATGGACCTCGCGGAAGACCGGACCAAGCCCCTTTGAAGTTCATCCATCGAATCTCTAATGATATGCCAATTCAACAGTATGGAGACGGGAATAGTTCTCGGGATTACACCTATGTTACAGATATTGTGAGTGGCATAGTGGGTGCAATTGAAGCTGTTTATGAATATGAGATCTTCAACCTAGGGAACTCGACTCCTGTCAAACTAATTGATTTCATCAAAGCACTAGAGATCCAAATTGGCAAGGCTGCAAACATCGAAAAACTATCTAATCAGCCGGGTGATGTATTTCAAACCCTAGCGGATATTGGGAAATCCAAGAAAATGCTTGGATATGAGCCTAAAGTTACTCTTAATGAAGGTCTCAAAAGAATGATACAGTGGTATAATGAAACCCGACCAAGTCTATAATTGATTTGACGTGCGAAGAATGTGAATATAGCATCTGACTAAATCTGGTAGCACATTAAACGCATATCCCCAGATGCTGCTAATAAGCCGCGATTCCCCTGGACGTTTTCTAAAAGTTATGGGCATTTCAACAAGTGTGAATCCACCTCTTGCTGATCTGATGATAGTTTCCTGCACGTATGTCTTTCGAGATGTTACTACGAGGAATTGGGCCAAGTTCCTGCTAAATGCTCTAAATCCGCTTTGGGCGTCACTAGTCGGATATCCTGAAAGGATTCGGGTAACAAATGTAGCTAGTAAATTTCCTATACGATTGCCAAGAGGCATCTCCTCAATACGACCTTTGAATCTAGATCCTAGAACCAAATCAGCCTCGCTGTTGACAATAGGTTGAACAAGAGCTGGTATCTGGAGTTGATCATATTGCCGATCAGCATCAGTATTGACAATAATGTCAGCATTCATTTCAAGGGCTGTCTTAATCCCTGTACGAAATGCAGAGGCAAGTCCAAGGTTCTTAGTGTGTGATTCGATACGATTGGCTCCAGCATCAAGCGCCACTTGCCGGGTATTATCTACGCATCCATCATCAATAACAAGGACTTCAACTTCACTGATACCAGAGATATTTCTAGGAATTTCAGATATGACACGACCTATTGATTGCTCCTCATTGAAAGCTGGTATCATCACAACAAGTTTCATTCCCTAAATCTCATCCCGCATGCAAACTGGCCGCACATCTGCGAGAACAAATCCACATGAAAAGGTTTTCAGTAAATATGCAAATAAAAACGCAGTACTCAATCAGTATTCATATATTGTAGATGCAAAAGCGCACTGCCACTGTGTAAAATATGGAGACACAAGGATTGACCACAAACAGAATCCTAACTATACTCATCATAGGCTTGTTCGTATGCAGCACTGCACTGCTTTCAGGATTCGTGCCAGTGGAACAATCTGATGTTGATGATATTGAAACCTCAGAAGACTATAGGAGTCTGGGGGGTCTTACTCAAGCACAGTTCTTTGAGAATGTTGGTCAATTGAAGAACAATTCAATTCTCTACTATGGGAGAATCCCAAGTGGCTCGATTGGCTTTGGTGTCAGTACCATATATCTCGCTGGTGATGGAGTAGAGGGAATTGTCACACTTACTTTTGATGATTCGACTCAAGTCATACCAGAAGGAGTAGGTACAGTTGGTTACCTCACGAACTTTTTCCTAGAAGGTGGAATTGAGTGTCGAAATGTGAGAGGTTTCACATCGATTGTTTTCATTAATCTCTGGCAAGGTATTGACTTACACTACTTCACGACACCAAATGGTGTAAAGTATGAGTTTGTACTAGCTCCAGGAGCCGACCCATCTCAAATCAGAATTAGATCAACTGGCCATGATGTTATTTCATTAGATGATGGCAGTTTAAGTATAAACTCTGGACAATGGACATTGGTAGATGAAGGATTGATTGGTATACAGGGAGAAACTCAGGTGGATGTTCAGTTTCAAGTTCTGGACTGGGATGTCTTTGGCTTTAAGATTGGTGATTACGATACTACAATGCCATTGAAAATTGATCCGCTCATTTACTCTTCAATTGTTGGAGGGAGTGATGTTGATTTTCTTCTTTGGAGTCAATCAATTGTCATTGATGATGCTGGCTCGGTTTATATGGTTGGTACAACAAATCGCCCAGACTTCCCGATGGTTGATGGATATGACTCATCGTTCAATGGAAATAGAGACGCGTATATTCTAAAGCTGAACTCCAATGGCTCGAACATCCTTTACTCCACATTCATAGGAGGGTCGGATTCAGATTATGGTGAGTCGATTGCAGTCAGTCAAGATGGAAGCATCTTTTTGACTGGCACAACAATGTCATCAGACTTCCCCACAACTGCACTTGACCAAATTCATGCTGGAGAATTACGTGATTGTTTTGTTGTCAAACTGACCCCTGATGGTGATTCTCTTGTTTATTCCACAAAAATTGGTGGAGCACTCGATGATTATGGTTATTCGATAGTAGTGGATGCTTTTTCGCAAGCTACAATCACTGGGTCAACTTACTCTTCTGATTTCCCAGTTATGAGTCCGCTATTTGATACCAATAAAGGTTTGATGGACTCGTTTGTGCTTCAGCTTGATGAAACTGGAACAACTTTGAGATTTGCCACCTTCATCGGGGGACCTCATCATGATATTGGTAAAGCAATAGCTCAAGATGTTGATGGAAACCTGTATGTTTCAGGTTACAGCATGTCTACAGACTTTGCAGGATTCAGCATGAGAAGTCATTCAGTTGATCCCAACTGGGACTGTTTTGTGTTCAAGATGGGACCGGATGGAAGTTCACTATCTTTTGTCAGGTTCTTCGGAGGCTTGCAAAATGATTATGGAGATGATATTGCTGTTGACTCACTTGGAAATGCGTACATCACAGGAACTACTTCATCAAAAGAGTTCCCAACCATCAATGCTTATGACGACTCATTGAACGGTTCTTCAGATTGCTTTGTGACCAAACTCAATTCGAGCACAGGAATGATTGAATATTCCACATTCATTGGTGGTATGAGTAATGATGCAGGAAAGTCCATTGCTGTGTCTGATTCGGGTATTGTGTTTGTTACTGGTAGGACTGCTTCATCTGATTTCCCCATTGCTAATGCATATGACAGTATTGGAAATGGGGGAGGATCGGACTGTGTTGTCTTCGAACTCAGTAATGATGGTAAAAGCCTGATATACTCAACATTTATCGGTGGCAGTCATTACGATGCGGGAAACGCAATCGCTATAGATAGTAATGGAACAGCCTACATTGCAGGGCACACATACTCACATGACTTTCCAACTCTTAATATTGTGAGTGACTCTCAGAATCAGACCTGTGACTATTTCATACTTAAATTACCAAGTAATGGTGATAGTGATTTTGACTCTATTCTGGATACTGTTGAGTTAAGTCTTGGTATCAACCCGTTCAGTAGTGACACTGATCAAGACCTCATTGATGACTGGTCTGAAATTGAAATCTATCATACAGACCCTGCAAATAACGATTCAGATAACGATTCCATTCTTGATGGGATTGAAATTTTCCGATACAACACTTCTGCACTCCTGAGTGATACAGATAACGATTCGATAGACGATTGGAACGAGATTTTCACATACCTGTCTGATCCAACTAGTGTTGATAGCGACCTTGATGCAGTCGATGATTGGTACGAAATTTTCATCTATGGGACATCACCTTACAATCCAGATTCTGATTTTGACACAATGCCAGATGGGTGGGAAATCAACCACGGACTAGATCCGCTTTGGTATAATGTTGATGGGGATTTAGACATGGATAATGTGTCAAATGGATTGGAATATATCTATGACTCGCACCCAAACATGACTGACAGCGATTCTGACATGATAGATGACTGGAGTGAGATCTTCGTATATAATACACTTCCCAACAACAGCGATTCTGATTCAGACTCTGCAAGCGACTGGGATGAGATATTCATTCATCACACGTTACCGCGAGAGCCAGATTCTGACTTGGATCTTATGCCGGATGGCTGGGAAATCTTGTATGGTTTGGACCCTCTGTTGAATGACTCAACTGATGATGTAGATCTTGATTCACTCACGAATCTTGAGGAGTACATCTACGGGGCAAAACCGAACATGACTGATAGTGATCTTGACTCAATCGATGACTGGGATGAAGTGTTCGTTTACCACACACTCGCTAATGATGAAGATTCCGATAAAGACCGCATCAATGATTGGAATGAATTGTTTCTATACCACACCTCACCACTTAGAAACGACAGTGATTTTGACTTTCTTGATGATTGGACTGAACTCTACATCACATTGACATCACCACTAGAGTCTGATACCGAATTAGACGCAATGCCGGACGGGTGGGAGGTTCAATTTGGCCTCAACCCCTTAGTGAATGACAGTCTAGGTGATCTAGACCTTGATGGGCTTTCAAACCTCTTGGAATACGAAAACAATGCATGGCCAAACCGAACTGACAGTGATTCCGATTTAATAGATGATTGGGGAGAGGTGTTTTTCTTTGGAACGAATCCAGGTTTAAATGACTCCGATTTTGATACGATGTTAGATCCGTGGGAGATTGCGAATCGCCTTGATCCTCTAATCGATGACTCTTTCGAAGACCCGGACATGGACGGTTTACTGAATCTTGAAGAATACGTGTTAGGGACCAATCCGTTTTCGGAGGATAGCGATCATGACTCTATGCCTGATAAGTGGGAGGTAGATAACGGTCTGAATGCGACATATGATGATGCGGCCGAAGATCTGGATTTGGACAATCTGTCCAACCTCTTGGAGTACCATAATGGAGCCAATCCAATGTCTGGAGACTCTGATCAGGACTCTATTGGGGACTGGAGCGAGGTTTATGTTTACCGGACAAATCCAGCAAGTTCTGATTCTGATTTCGATAACGTGACTGATGCTCAAGAACTGTTCACCTACAAGTCGAATCCAAATCTAGTGGATACTGACCAAGATTCAATCAGCGATTGGGATGAGATCTTTGTTTACAAAACGCGACCTTGGTCAGCAGATTCAGATTTAGATTCGTATTCTGATTATTGGGAAATAAGAAACAGATTCGATCCTCTTAATCCGACTGTTCCAATATGGGAAATCATACTTCATCGATTCACCTTGTTTTTAGTGACGGTTTTAGATACATGCGCGATAGTAGTTATCCTACTTGTAGATAGGAGAGGCGGTATCTCCATAAGGAATCGGGCCTCACCGTCTTGACGAGGGAATTGCCTTGCGAGTCTGTTTTGTTGTATGGAGATATCCATCTTTTAGCAAGTCAGACCATGCAGGAGGCGCAGAGAAACAACTTCAACGACTCACAACAGAACTCAATAAACGAGGTCACGAAACAACGATAATTTCTGGAAAGAAAGGAAGAAATCCACTATTGGAAAAACCGGATGAGAATATTAGCGTCTTCAGAATTCCAACAACTTCTCTACCCGGCATCTCAATGATCCTATACATGATCATACTACCCATTATCATAGTACGTTTGCATTTTAGAGAGAGATTCGATGTAATTCACATCCCTCTTCCGGATTTGTTCATTATCTCACTATATTTTACCTCTAGACTGTTAGGCATACCAGTCATCGCTCGAATAGCCGCGGATGAACTAGATCAGTCTTACAGTCAAGGACTCTGGGCAACAGTGAGAGAACTCATCAAATCTGTGATACTGAAGGTTGAGGGTATCCAAACGCTAAATCCAATGGCCTACAATGATGCGCTTCTTTTGGGTAAAACAAGAGAACAGGTTTTCCTTGTGCCAAATGGTGTCAATATTCCAGACAAACAAAAAGACTACACCAAAATGAGTAACAAGGTGCTTTATATAGGAGCAATGAGGCACTACCCGAACAAATTGAAACTTGAACAGAAGAATCTGAAGTACTTGATTGATGCCTTTGAAGAGCTAGTGAATATCCGGAGAAATCTGACCCTTGTGATGGTGGGAGATGGGAATTACCGAAAGCTATTGGAGGAGTATGTGAGAACGAAAAAATTGACCTCCAAGGTTGTATTCACAGGCTATCAGTCGGATGTGCAACGTTTTCTCTATGATGCAGACCTGGTAGTGAACCCATCTCACTTTGAAGGAATGCCTAACGTTGTAATCGAGTCTATGGCTACAGGTGTCTGTGTTGTGTGTAGTGATATTCCTGAACATCGTTATTTAATTGGTGAGAATGAGTTTGGACAACTCGTAGACAAATCTGATCCTGGGAGTCTAGTGGATGCAATTACTAAATTCTATCAGACACCTTCGCAGTTCATTAAAAGAGCAAAGAATGCAAGAAGCAAGGTCCAGAATCAGTTTTCAATTTCATTGATGACCCAGAGAATATTGGCGATGTATCAGGTCGTAATCAATCTCTAGGTTCATAAAGTGACGATTATATAATCATCCATCTCAGCTACAACAGTGACATCCGGAGTCAACTTCAGGATTGAAATGGTGGCAGTGAAATCGATGTAGCTATTTGTTGCTGTAATATTTCTGAAATAGTCAGGATATGATTTCCATAGAAATATAGTAGAGATGTTTAGACTTCTGAGTCCCCGGACAACATCATCAGGTGCACCATATATTATGCTCTTCAGTCTAGCTGTACGTTGACCCATTTCAAATGCTTGGAAATTGTTAGCAGTGGGTTGCATTGAGAAATATACGAATCTTGTCGCGAATGTCGGTATGAACGAACTTGTATATGCATCACTGAGAACACAATCACTCGGATTAGTAAATTGACTAATGCTCTCTATTATCAGTCTCTCATTCGGATGTAGTTCGTAAAGCGGCCCAAGTGTTGTAAATTCCACCAATTCCCCAACACGACATGACACAGTCCCTGCAAGTAATACTGACATCATCAATAGAAAGACACCAGTTTCTCTCGTTTTGAAAATCTTGAACGCAAGTCGAGCTTCAGGTAGTTTACCTATTGATGAGATGTATGGCGAGATAACGTATGAAATATAGAAACTCGCATTGATAGCAAAACCAACTATTGCTAGCTGCAGGTAATAAACGTTGAACGAGAATAAGAAACCAATGACATTAAGGAGCTCGGTATCAATCATGACTAGGAAAGGATTGAGGAGATAGACAATAAGTCCAATAAATGAAGGTGCTGCAAAAGAATAGAATGCACCTCTAGTGCGAAGATTAGGATGAGCCCCAATCTCATATATCGCCAGAATGGCGAATGGCACTACAAAAATGGACAGGAATCCCATTGGAGCAAAGATACCTGTGGTGGCATACGACACAATCCCATATCCATGATCACCAACAAGAATGCCCCACATTATTGAAAGCGTGAATAGTACGATTACTGCTATCCGAACTCTAATACTATTGAAACCATATCCAGTTTTGTGCACATGCTCTATTTCACTAAGCTCTTCATTTTTGGAATCTTTGGGTTCAACAGCCATAAAATGGGACGCAGCATAGATGATTACAGGTCCAACAATCACAAAGGAAATTGCAGTCACTAGGTAGATGGTAGTAAGTAAACCACCAAGAGGAAAGATGGACAGAGTTGGAATCATAAATAATGATCCAACAAGTGCACTAACTCCCAAACAGTTGATTGTATATCCAATGGAAAAAACATCCTTTCTGATAAGCAGATAGATGAGATTGACAAGTAGGATTATTGCCATAGCCATGGCAAGACCAAAATGAGTAAGAATGAGAAATCCGCAGAAAAGACCAGCCAACCATGAGTGAATGACTTTCCGATTTTGTTGTGCTGTGATAAGGAAATATAGAGTAACAATAGCAAACAACAAAGCGACTGATTGGGGTCTGTTTCCACCACCTGGAAGATTGGCATATACGATTGGGATAGAGAGGAGTGATGCACGTTTTCCAAGACCAATACTCTTTGAGAGATTTTTCATAGCAAAAGCTATCATAACAAAAACGATGAGTTCCTTGAGGATAACAAGCATATCTAGAGGAAGTCCTGTTGCAATTACTAAAGATGCCATGATATAGTGATAAAGAGGTGGGTAGACATTCTGAAGATCAGAGTAGAAGGGATGCTGAATAGGTCCAAGGCCATCGATAATTGATGTAATTAATACATTGTGATAGAGAGAATCCCACCCAGCAGTTGATGAAACAAATAGAGCTTGAACAGCCCGGATAATTAGAATCATCACCAAGGAAACAATAACCATTTTGGATACTATGGTCATGCTCTCATCCTTGAGTACATCGATTGGTCTCTTTCTGCGTTCGCCATTGAGTTCAAGAAAGACAAGAACTCCAACAGATGAGGTGAATGACAATAGTGCAAAGACATTCAGCCCATTTGCCACAAGGACAAGAAGATCATCTAATATAATATCACCAATACCGAAAAGACTCGAAGTAACGATTACTGGAACAGTCAAGATCATGCTTGTTACATATGAATTCCTGAGGAGCATGGCAGTTGAAACAGTCGGTCTATATCTGTTACTTTGTGTCACCTTTGATGTGACATACCCATTAAAACCTCCGAATAGGAGAAGTGTGAAAAGGACAGCAGTTTGGCCCCCGAATTCCGCAACCTCATCCCATCGTGGAAACATAGACTTGAAGAGTCTACCACTATCAACATCAAAAAGTGAGAACATCAGTGGAATCAGAAGTAAGAGTAAGGAGTACACTAATAGGAATATTCTCGGGACGTTTGGAATTAGCTTCTTAGATTTCATCCTTAATCTATCTTCCATATTTAGAGGGCTCATCGCTCAAACAACATAAGTCTTCTTTAGTGCATTAACTTGTACTATTCATGAATTCAATATGACCGAACCAACCAATTGATGGGCAGAATCGTGTAATGAATCGCGTATTTTTAACAAGGAATTCCCGCAACTGTCCTATTTTCATCATCTCTGTTTCATTGAACCTGACCTCAACATCAGTTACTGGTATATCGGTACCCCGAATTTCATGCAGATTCCATGCTTGTCTAATAGAGGGTATCTTATTGGGATCAAACCCCATGAGGAATGAAGATACTGTATCCAGAGCTACAGGATCCTCAGACGCCATAAGCAAGTTTGCTCTCTTAGCAGTGGGATGCAAAGGACTCTCACCCTCACCACCAATTATACCGTCGATTATACTAAGGTACTTTCTTTGACGCGTGTTTGTGATATCTCCTTTAGATGAGCCACAAAGTACTACTTTGTTAATATCCAGGATAGTCCGCCACAACGTATCCGCACCATACCAGTCACCTACACGTATGTCCTGCCATTGAACCTCATGATTCATTGATTCACCGCATGGCCGTGCCTTCTTTTTCTGCTTGTGTGGATTGATAGATACACCGAGTTTCTTGGCAATGCCAAAATTCGATAGTCCTATGAGAAACCGTTGCTTTAACGAGCGTGGTAGTGGATGCTCATCTCCCTTCGGTGGAAAGCCTGCTTTGAAATGGGGTAGAGCATCTTTCCTATCAGTTACACCAATCAGTCCTTTCAGGGACAAAGTCACTCCTGCTTTTTTATGAGACTTTAACTTTGGGAGGTTGATCAATAGATCGGAATCTAGAACTGTTTTGGAAATTGAATAGGTGTGGGTGTTCTTGCTATGAAACCTAAGGACATTCTTGCCTGTCCATTTCTGAGGACTGCGTAGAAGTTTGTAATTCTCGAAATCAGGACGGCTGAATTCACTAGAAGCACCCAAATTAAATTCAACGTAACCCAAAGGGTCCCCATCCATCTCTTGTCTATAAGCAAGACTGAGTCTATGTCGACCAATTGGGATAGTCCGTGTTGAATGAATTGTTCTGAAATCCCTAAGATCGACTAAATGAATTGGAACATTGGTTGATTCTTTGAAAAAGTCCATAACGTCTGCAAACTTCGTCCACCTGTGGAGTCGAGTCCAATCAGTATCCTCGATGGGCGAATCTAGAACAGATATCTTGCCTGTGTCACCAACTGCGAGATAGGCATAGTCAACTACAGCCCGGATTAAGGAGGAATGCGTAACTGTGGCAAATAGACTGGTGGCATCGTCAAAACAATAAGGAGGGTCCCAGACCCAATTGGGTTTGATAGTGATACTACCCGACTTAGACACATATTCGCCTAGTGGATTCCATTCCTCTGTGCCAAATCGTTCCTTGTCTAAACCTAAATCGAAGAGTATAGTTCTCAAAGTAGAGTAGACTCTGTTTTCTGCCTCTGAAACCTTGTTTGAAAATGGATACTCGGGATATTCTTCAGAGGGGTGATAAGGTGGAATGGAGGGATAGTCCAAAAATGTATCATGCCTGATGTATACCATTCCATCACCAATCTGTCTGTTGTCACTTCTCTCATATATCATGTGGCTTGTTCATGTCTAAATCGATTCAACAGGAAGCGTTCATATTGAATGCCTGAATTCGCGATTATTCTAACACCTCTAATCTCAGAAAATGCTGTATGAAGCAGATCAAGGTCAGTGTGACGAATGGCTCTTGTTAAGGGAAGGAATGTCATGTACAATGTGATGTATACTAGCATACAAATGATCAACTCCAAGAGATAGGAGAGATTAATGATAGATTGAATTACGAAAGTGAGAACTCCAGCAAGTCCAGCTGCTGCAAGAACTCGCATTATCCCTTGACCATCAATCCAAATTCCATATTTCGTTTTACCTTTCCAATATCCATACAAGTATGCAATCAACCTTGACACTAACTCGGCAAATATCATTCCAATAATGCCATAGCTGGAAACAAATAACCAACCAAGGGGTAAGAATAATACAAAGAAAACAGACCAAAATGATAGTGTGAGAATGTTTTCACCTAGACCAATCAGAAAGCTCTCGAGGAATCCACTCCCAATAGTCAATACTAGGAGAACTGTAGAGAACCAGATTAGATACAACGATGCGGACGTATATTCAGTTCCATAGAGAAGATAGACAATACTGTCTGACAAAATTACAAATAGAGATATGCAAGGGAGAACGAAAAATGAAACATATCTTTGACCCGAGCTGAAGGCAACACCCCAAATCTCACCCCTTTCTGTAGCACTCAATTTTGAAAAGGCAGGAAGAAGCACCATGAGAAGAGGAGCTGTAACGCCAATCAGAATAGTAGCAATGTTCACAGCTGCATTGAAGTTTCCAATCTCGAAATCTGAAGTGAAGGTTGCTAACAAGATCAGTCGGTATTGTATCATAAGACTGGCAATAATAGTCACAACGTAGAGCGGAAGTCCGAACGACAAAATCCGTTTTGCCATCTGAATAACAGATACTGATTCATCAATGTACTCCCTCAAACTTCTGGAGTTCCATATAAGGAGGAAAATGGATACAATACCGGATAGGACATAGCTAGCAACAAATCCGATGATACCACCAAGAACACCAAAACCAAGTATAATTAGACCCACAGAGATTACCGCCTTGAGAATAGCATGCGTTGTTCGAGTCAATCCACTCCATGACATTCGGTCTAAGCCTTGTAGAGAATAGAAGCTTACCCAAAGGAGAGCTTCAAACAGAATAGCAAAACTAGAGGTTTGTATCAAAGGAGCCAAACTAGGTCTGTGTATAACAATATCTGCAAAGACATCAGAACCAAAGTAACCAATGATTGCTAAGACACAAGCTATGACTATTCTCAGTATGAGTCCCGCTTTGAGTACGCCTGCTGCTTCATTTTCCTTCCCCTGCATACGAAGTCTTGGAATGTATCGGACTAACGCAGCATCAATTCCAAAGATTGTTAGAGAGAATAGGATTGTTGGAAGGATGAGCGCAAGGCTATACAACGCATAATCTCCAGGTCCAAGCAAGCGTCCTATTAGAATAGATCCAATACCACTGACAACCGTTGCTATACCAACACCGACAAAGAGGGAGGTTCCTCCCCGAAGTGAGTCAGTTGCTAAATCACTGGGATCCTTGGTCATTGAGAATACCTCATTCGCTGGATATCTTACTCATGACGTAGACATATTTGCCACTATGTAAAGCGGGAATGTCTTCCACAAACTCCCATTTGATGTTGCATTCAGAAGTCATTACTTCTTTGATTGCTGATTCGATTGCTGGTTTTTCCTTAAGGAAACGTTCTTCGTTCTTCAGAACTATTTTGATCCGAAGCTCATCATAATCCTCCTGAATAATCTGAAATCGCTCAATGAAACCTTTATTGAATACTACACCCACAAAATGAATGAAGAACTCAGCTGGAACGATTCCACCTGTTCTTGTTCTTATGATTGACGTTTTACGTCCTTCAACACTGGCCAGAGTCGGTAGACCACGGCCACATTTACAACCAGGATTAGCTGGAGTTGCTAGGTCACCCAAATTGTATCTGATAAGTGGCATAGAGAGGTTGTTCAGAGTAGTGACATGTACCTGACCTACTTCACCAGGAGCACAGGGCTCTAAATTCTTGTCGAGGATTTCTACGAAGTTATTAAACACATCAAGATGCAAGTTGTCACTAAATGTACAAGAACAAGCTAGGTCTCCCACTTCACGTGTACCATAACGATTGTACACCCGTGTATCGAATGTTGATTCGATGGTTTCTCTCATTGAGGGATACAATGTTCCTGCAGCTGTGATTATGCCATTAGGTTTGTGGATATTTCCTATGCCGTTAATCTTTGCAAATCTTGACAATTCATATATTGATTGAACATACGCCTCGAGTATTTCTGGTCTGAAATAATTGATTTCTTGAATGTATTCTGGTATATTTCCTTGATTCATTCTGAAAGAGTTCAGTAATCTGCGATTTAGTAGAAAATCTCCAATCCTTGCCTGCAATCCGCGACTTTGACGAAGTATGTCCCTTTCAGAACCCCATAATGACAGAGTCTTGCATGGATAGTCTGATGCAAAGGAAAAGAACAACCATTTTACTGCATTAGATTTTGTCCAATACACACGGTCTTGAATGAACTTGACAGGTTGACCAGTCGAGCCGCCTGAGCTGCCAACATAAGGTTTCCTTCTCTCATAGTCGCTGTCTTGCGACTTCAAATCTGAAAATCTCGATTGAAGTAGGTTTCTAGTTAATGGTGAGAGCTCCTGGAATTTATTCAAGTGAATCTCTCCCTGACCAACAACTCCTGCTTCTTCCAGTTGCTCAGAATAATAGGGAACATTCTTCCAAGAGTGTAGAAGTAGAGATTTCAGCTTCTTCTCTTGAAGAGCCAGATTTGACTCAAGTGAGTGAGTACAGCGTTCCTTTAGCCATTTAAATTCAGCATAGATATTCCTGCTTCTGAGCTGCAATGCAAGTTTCAGCAGTGCCTTCCTCATTTTTTTCTCACATGTTCCATGTTTAGCTTCTTGCTGGCTAGTAGTTTCTATCTGCTAGAAGCTGATATAGATTCAGGTATTTTCTAGAAGCTGACCTCAGGGAATTTTTCTCGGAAATTTGTGACCTTGCAGCAGAACCAAGTTCTTCTCGCTTCGTTTTTGAGTCTAGCAAGCCATCAAGTGATAGGGTCAGCTCCTCAATTGATCCTGGTGTGACTAGGAGCCCAGTTCGTTCATGTTTAACCACTTCAGGAATACCACAGATTCGAGTTGCTACAATGGGGATTCCAGTAGCAAGTCCCTCAAGAACTGTATTGGGTAGGCCCTCAATCTCTTCACCATGAGTGGAGGAGGGAAACACAAGGATATCAGCCGATCTCATCAATCTGGGAATCGATTGATTGTCCACAGGTCCTAAGAATTTAATCTTCGTAGATATAGCCAGAGAAGTTGCTAGTTTCTCTAAACGGGACTTATATCGGGGATCAGGCGCTCTTCCAACCAGAATCAGACAGCTGTCTTGATGCTTCTTGAACACTTTAGCCATAGCCAGGAACAGATCATCAAGACCTTTTCGCTCTTCGAGTCGACCTACATAGAGGAGGGTTAGTTTGTCTTTGTTCAGGTCCTCACTTGGACCATCTGGTGTGAATACTGTTGTGTCAACACCATTTCTTATGACGACGATATTCTTGAGGTCAGGATATAGACTTTCATAGACACCTTTCAGATAGTCACAGTTCGCTACCACAACATCTGCGGTGCGAAGAGTTGTCCGTTCAATTATACGCAATATGGGAAGGAGTAGGTTCTGTTTTATTGCGTTTTCGAAGAGTTCCTTAATGGAACCTTGCTTTGATAGACTGAATTGAAAGGTAAAGTGAGTAAGATAGGTGGTACCAAGACGGATGATTAAGGGAATCTCTTTCTGAGCTTGTTTCACAAGAAAGGATGCAGATCCTGCTACAAGTGGGTCATATGCTTGAATCACATTGCAATGGTCTTTTTGGAGCGATGCTTCGAGATTCCTTGAGAGTGCGATTGGGTCAAGAGGAAGTCTTGGTTTCTGAGAGGTGTTGATTCTACCCGGATATCTCTCAATCAACTGAGTTGTTGTGAAGTCAGGAGATTTCGAGGCCATTGTGATGAAAGATGTGGAAACACCAAGAGATTCGATGTGCTGAGCTATATTGAGAGCTTGGATAGCTACTCCACCGCCTTGATGCAGATAATGGATTACATTTGCAACATGAAGTCTGCATCCGTTCAATACCTTCCACACACAACACATTGACTCTTGATGTGACACCTATACTTTTCTATGACCTTCAGCCTTGTTAGGAATGTTTTATCTGTACCCTGAGGGATACGCTCTCAACATGTCAAAAAGGAGTATAGGAAGAGGGATTGCACACTTCTTGCTGCCTATTCGTAAAGCGCAGGTCAGGTTTGTAAGAGAGTTTTCCAGAGATGTTGCTGGATGCAAGATTCTCGAAGTCGGATGCGGGGGTAAGAAGGACTTCATCAAATTCTTTGAACTGCAAAACGATGTGATTCAAACTGATTTAGAACAGCATCCAGGATGTGAGGTCCTAGATGTGACAAAGATGAGCGTGGAGGAGGAATATGACATCATTCTCGCTATCAATGTCATTGAACATGTCTATGACTATGGACTAGCAATTCTTAACATGCACAGAGCATTAAAGCCGGGAGGTCGGTTAGTCCTCAGTACTCCCTTCTTTTATCCCCTCCATGACCTTCCAGATGACTATTGGAGATTCACAACGAGCTGCCTCAATAAAATACTGGGCCTATTTGACAAAGTGGAGATATCCCAGTCCGGAATGAAATGGGCACCGCACTCGGTTCATGCGATTGCTACGAAGTAGATTTGGTCATGGTTTGTATAGTGCATATACGCGTTTGTACTGCTCAGTATGAACCTCAAACGAATGATGCTCAACCACTAATTTTCTAGCTGCTTCTCCAAGCTCTGATTTCCCTTTTTTAATGCAATGGATAATCAATTCTGCTAAGGCATCAGTATCTGTAGCTGGGAAGAGTAGACCATTTTCATCATGTTTTATCATGTCACTCTGACCAGCCGCAGCTGATGCGATGACGGGAGCACCTGAAGCCATGAATTCAAGAAGCGCTAATGACAAACCTTCTTGTACTGAGGTCTGGACACAGATATCCGCTATGGATAGGAGCTCTAGTTTTTCCGCCTCTGTTAACGCTCCAAAGAACTTCACTTTGTTCTCAATATTCAAATCTCTTGCGAGATTCTGGAGATTCTCCAGCTCAGGTCCAGAACCACCAATTACAAATGTGACATTATCAAGTTTTGATAGCACTTTTGCCGCTGCTTTAACCAAGTCAACAATCCGCTTCTCGATGACAAGTCTGCGAACTGTGAGAACAACCACATCACTAGGTTTGATGTTCATTCTCTTCTTGACCTCTGAGGGATTAATTCGTTTCTTAGTTGAAATCACTTCTTGAACGTCAATCGCGTTCGGAATCACAGTGAGTTTTTGTGGTCGAGCAAATTGGAGCAGAAGTCGTTCTACGTGATTACTGACCACAACAACGTGATCCACCCTTTCAAGCACGAACCTGATGATGATTTTTCTAAGACCCTTTTGATAGACATCAGCACCATGTACTGTGACAAGTACAGGAGTACTTGTTATTTTTCCGACTATCCAAGAAACAAGACCAGATGGAATAGCCCAATTTGCATGAATCATGTGGGGTCTTCGACGAAGTGTAGCTACAAGTAGGCTCAACGTGAAAGCGAGAAGGTAGAAGGGCAGTTGAATCTTGCCTTGAGTGGTCCTGCTATTGTGTTCCAAACCAGGGGGACAACCAAGAGTTTGAATCTGTTTTGGCCAGAAATAACCGAATTCGATGGTTCCCAAGCGATTCTTCTGAACCCTTTTGATGCACCGGCATCTTGGAACAACTGTGCCAATGGCTACACTCTGTTCTTCCATGCGTGTGTTAAGACTCTCAACAAAATTCCCCCAATATTCATGACCAACATAGGGGAAAGTTGAGGTTGTTACCAAGACACGCATTCTACCGAACCCTCCATCATTTCTATAGTGGTTCAAATAGCCTTTCTGACACTTTCAAGCCCCTTCAGATCATTGACCGGAATCCAAGAACCAGTTGGTATATTCACAGCAAACAGTCGACCCTCCTTTGCTATCACTGGACAGACAATGTTCTCAAAGGAAGATTCAACCTCTAGGGAAACTAGCTGTCTGAAAAAGCTATAGACATCAGGGTCAAAGATGGTTATACCAGTGTGCGCAGGAATCGCTATGGGAGGATACTTGGTGATGTCCATGACCTTACCCTTCTCAAGAATCATCCCTGAGTACTGAAACGGGGTCTCAGGGACCACGATGAAGGTTCCAATGCACCCATTTTTCTTCCCTTTGAGGTGTCCTTCAAGAAACACGTCACCGTAGGGACGCGGCATCCTGACAATGACATCATCAGGATTGTGAACAATGGATGTCAGCGAGTCATCTATTGCACCATTGTTCAATGCATGGAGGATTGCCCCAGCGTTACCAACCTTACGTCCTTCGGGGTCTGCTGAGTACTTGATCTCAGCATCCCACTTCGAGCCGTCTCCTAGATGTTCCTCGACCTTATCTGCAAGAAATCCTGTGAGGACCACGAACTTGCTGATTCCACAGTCAACATAATCATGAACCACCTTCTCAATCATGCTTTTACCATTGATTTTGATCATGACCTTGTTGATCTCTTCACTACTGGTCTGCTCACGAATACGTGTGCCTTTCCCCCCAGCAGGCATCACAACCACCGTCTTTGGCTTGAGCTTATCAATCTCCTCCTGAGCCACAGTGGTGTCTGTGTCCTCTGTGTTGATTCGCTTACGGAGTTCAGCCATGATTGATTCTAGTGTGTCAGGCATGTCGACTCATTCGAGGAATGTATCGACTCTTCAAAAGGATTGTCACAGAGCGGGTTCACTCGTCAGACTTGATCTTATAGACCATATGATTTCCCTCCTCAAAAGGTGTGAACGTCTTTTTTCCCTCTTCTGGTGTCAACTTCTCGATTGCATCATATATATCAATCACTCTAATTCATTGTGTTTTTTTAGGTACACAATTATTGTGACACCAGTTATAGAAGCCGAACCAACAATCAATATTGGAAATAGATCTAAAAGTACTGATTTGTTACTTGTTCCATTGATTTCAATGAATATTGATGATGAAACTCCGTTCAGCCCAGTTTCATCAAGAACTAAGATTGTAATATTGTGATGACCTGGTTCTAACACACCGAGATCTGAAGTTATTTTTGTAGGAGCCCAATATTTTGAAAAACCGATGTTTGAATCTTCGATTTTTCTTTGGTCTACAAGTAGTTGATATGACCCATAAGTTTTCCATTTACTCCGAAAATTATAGTATACATCCCAACTTACAATGACATCTTGGGTTGATGAATTAACGAAATACGATTCTGTTGTTATAAATGGATGAAGACCTAATCGTTCCATTTTGTAGACACCATAGTTGTAGTCTTCATCATTAGGAAAGTTCATCTCCCACACGATATCACCTTCATTATTGATTTCACAAAGACGAGCCCCTATTGAGGTAGAGGGGTGTGTAACTGTGCCAAAAACTCCTAACCTATTACCATTCGGTAAACGATCTGCATCACCCCAATAACTGCTATAGTAATCAGACGGGGCTACCCAAGACCATGAAACATTGGCAGTCATTTCAGATTCATCAATCTTTAATTCCAAAATTCTAGATTTTCTATTGTTAGGATTTGTATCATTATATACATCGTTATCAAATAGTATGAAGGTGTTTTTGTCCAAAGGTTCGACAGCATGAGCATGATAGAAGAGATTTGTTTTGCGATTCCCAGATAGGTCATATAATGTGAAATCTCCATACTCGCCTAAACCCCAAATTACTTCGCTCGTTGTCCGATTTATCTTATAGAAAGTATTGATGTTGCGCATATTCACGTAGATGACATCTTCCTCAACATCCCAGTAAACAGTATTTGTATGACTGACATCTGCTGTCCCTCCGACGAATTCGAAGCCATTCCACATAGACGGATACACAATACTGTTGAAAGTATCATACTCCCAAACAATATTCCCATTCAACTCTTTTTCACGCAAGACATCGGTATGATAAACTGTACTGTTGACATCCACGTCCATATTATAAATCGATAAGATGGTATTTGAAATTGGATTATAGGACATATCATGATGATACCACCCCATTTCATACTTGGTTAATGAGTCATCATAAATGTTCCAAAAGTATATGTTCGTGTCAAAAAGGCCAAGAAGAATTGTTGAGGAATTTATCGCATATGCAAAAGCCCATCTAGAACCAGGGGATACAAGTTCTTTAATTACATAACCATTCATATCCAGAAGTAGGATTGTTGCATTTCGATCTGCATAATCACTCTGATTTGCTTTCTGTAAGATGAATAGATTCAACGCATCAAAGTATCCACCTTTTTTCGTTATATTGAAAGAAATATCATCAAAATCGATGTCAACATTTGCTTCAGATGAAGAATCATTCATCTGAGAATTTTGGATGATTGAATGAGATGTGTTCACATTACAATTAACTTGATATTCCAAGAAAAAAAGCCAAGCTATTTGAAAAAACCAAGATGGTGATTATTCCAATCACATGTAAATAGTTAGCTGTCTTGAAATCCATTACAATCACCCACAGAAAGTAGTTTACTGCTTCATAAGGTTTGTCAGAAATTGAGTATTCACTTCTCAGGTTCCATCTCTGAAGCCATCTGAGCCATCTCCTCGAATAGCGCTAGTGTCTTCTTTGCTTTTTCTGGTTTTAGTCGTTCGATAGCATAGCCAGTGTGGACTATGACATACTCGCCCACTTCTAATTCAGGCAAAAGAGTGACGCAGACTCACTTTGAGGCCCCTCCAAAATCTACCTGTGCAAAATCACCATCAATGGATTAGACAATGGCAGGGACAGCTAGACATATTGTATTGCACAGACCGCTGTTCGAATGTAGTCTTTGAATTTTATGAAGCAGTATGCGGCGTATAGGAAAAACTGTAGGATTATTAGTGGGGTTCTTCATTGTCAGAAGTAGCGATGATGTTGGGTGTTTATCATTACACGTAGAAAGGGGAATTTCCTTACTCGCATTGTTGATTTCATGTGCTTCTCAATCGTGAATCGAGCTAAATTGGCACAGAGGAAATATCAATCTCGTCGATTGGGATTGGATGAATCAGTGAGATTAGCTAACGTTGTGATTAGGGGAAACAACATCAAGATTGGTAATCACACCTACATGAATAGTGGATACATCACAACTGCACCAGAAGCTCGTGTGACGATAGGGGAGTGGTGCTCAATAGGCTACAATGTGTCCATCCTCGCTAGAACACATGATGCATCAATTCCTACGGGTCCAAAAGGTAGTCGGCCATTGAAGCTTGCAGATGTCAAAATTGGAGAAGGAGTATGGATTGGTAATAACGCTGTGATAATTCCAGGGGTGACAATAGGGGACTATTGCGTTGTGGGTGCAAATTCAGTAGTCACGAGTGATGTGCCAGAAAACTCAGTGGTGGGAGGTAATCCTGCAGTAGTATTGTACACCAAGAAGGAGGAGAATGTACAGGCTCACAAGAGATTGATTGGCAAAGCCTAACTCACTGGTCGCCAGTAGATTCCAAGTTCGTCAGCTGTGTTGAAAGCAAGCTCCATCTCTTGTGAATTTACAGGACGAGCGATGTCTCTGAAGCGCTCTCTGTCATGTCGCACCTTATGTTCGGGTCTGTACTGTCCCATGATGTTCATCATGCAGTCAGGCATATTCTCTGAAACCCATTTGAGTATTGGTACGGTACAGCACTCCACATGGTTTGGCATGACAAGATGACGAATGATGACCTCGCCTGAATCGTATGCTATGAGATGGTTTCGTGACACAATGTCAAAATAGTCCTTCACACCTGAGAGCCGCTCTGCACAAGCATTATTCCCATACTTGAAATCAGGGAGCCAGACATCAAATACATCAAAGAGAAGTCGCATCGTGTCTTCTGAGCAGTAGAGATTTGAGTTCCAGAGCTGTGTCACATTTGAGATTTGATGGAGCTGGGAGGCAAGGATTGTATGGGTGTTAGGTATGGGGTCCCCACCAACATAGTTGATGTTGAGTGCTCCGTCTCGAAACAACGCCTCAGCAATTGATGCTACACCCTCAGGAGCCATCGCTCTCCCGGAATAGGGATCTGTGGAGATGTCGCTGTTCTGACAGAAAACACATCCGAAGCAGCATGATGAGAAGAAGATGGTGCCACTAGGAACCAGGGGAGCCTCTTCACCAGTGTGAAGGAAAGCTGATGAAACACGTGAGGTGGACCCTAGCTTACACCATCCCTCTTCATCACGGGTTCTATCCGCGCCGCAATTTCGCTCGCAAAAATGGCAGTCAGCAAGAATACGATGAGCAAGCTCAACCTTAAGGTTCAGAAAGGTCCGTTCGAGGTCAGGCAGTGGTCCGGGGGTTTCGTCTCTCGAATCAACATCCTTGACAAACTTGGTGAACCGCTCCGAGTCCTCTTTGTGAACCCTCCAGAGCTCTTCAGTGGAAGAATCTAGGGGAATATCACACGCCTGTGCTTTCGCGAGAAGATATTTTGCGGTTCGTTCCTTATCGATGATCTTTCTATATCTTGAGAGTCGGCGGACAACCTCAGGATCACTCCAGGCTCGTTTCGCATCAGGTCGGATAAGACGCCACATATCAATCTAGCAAAACAGCTTCAGGATAAAAGGACTATGAGAGAGCAAAGGCTGGTCAAATCATTGATTTTGTTGAGCTCTCTATAACGTGAGCGACCGTTGCAGCTAAAGTGATTGTTCGGTGCTTTAGCCAGAACTGTGTGATGTTGCGATTGCTATCCAATAATTTTCGTGAGGCAAGAAGACCAGACTGAACAGGAGGGATCGAAGAAACCAGACAGTTGCTAGAGACTGTTCCCTCATCTATGAACCAGTCTTTGAACTCCTTTGCATGAGTTTGGTTTCGCTCTGGATGATTGAAGTTGTCTAAGCTCAGCCAGTTGAGAGCAAACACAGCATCAGCATCCCGCAGAGACCCTTCAAACTCGTTCTCCTCCTCAAAAAGCACATTGCAACACACGGATGTGTCACGAGCTACCTGACACACTCTGTTCGAAAAGGAGAACTTTGAAGGGGTGACAAGACGAACATTAGCCCCAAAAGCAAGCGCAGCAATCAGCAGACTATGAGCTGGAGCAGGATTGACGAACTGGTTTCCAAAAGCCCATGTGACAACGACTTGCTTCCCTGAGATCTTACGGAGTCTTGAATCAAGTCCCAACAGTGTTGTTAAAGCATCTTGCCATGCATAGACATCATCATGCAGGCTTACCAATGGCACACTAGAAACATCAGCAAACTGGTTCGTCAGGATTCTCCCCTCGCCAAAGGTTTCACTGCTGGAGAATGCAGTCAATAACAGGTCCACTGCTTCACTTGACATCCGTATGGAATCTAACATCGAATCAGTCGACATGCTTTCCGCGTTGGGCCAACCAACATTGACTAGCTTGTGACCAAGACGAGCTGATGTTATATCAGAAACTAGAGTTTCGTGTGGAGATTCACCATGAAAAGCACGACCAATGACCTTGATGCTTTGTAATGAGTCACGGACTGTTGAGAATCCTTTTGAGTCGATGGTCTTGGCAATTTGGAATATGCTCTGAAGCGTTGGTTTGCTGGGCAATACATCGTTTTGGGGAATCATCGTTCGAACACACTGTGTATGCTTCTAGTTAATATGTTTCCTACAAGACCATTTCTAGGCAAACCATATCAGGAGAGATGGACTCACAGAATCGGGAGT
>JBHLRS010000044.1:0-27331 GCA_048882325.1 Candidatus Thorarchaeota archaeon
GCAAACCAGAAGTAGTCTTAATGTCCTTAGCTCTCAACTATGGAGATTGACACGGATGCCATATATAGACTGTTAGCAACCGATGATTCCGATGACATGTTTTCCATAATTTCAAGTGTGATAAAAGATGAAATCCAGTCAAAGAAGGAGTGGGAGGAACTAGTCACCATCCTTGAAGTCGGATGTAAAGAGATCTATCAGAAACATTGGCTTAAGACTCATCATGTGATGCTGTCTCTCTTTGGTATGCCAGAGCTTTTAGGTGTTGACTGTTCACTCTTCGATGAGTTACGGACTCTTGAGGCGCCAAAAACCATGGAGCAAGCGTCAAGTGGTCTATTTTCTACCCTATCGGAGGTTGCTAGAAAACAATTCGAAAATGGAGGCTCAACTCTCTTCTTTGATGTCAAACAAGTCGCATCTACACAATCGGCAATATTGGTCCCTGACCTGATTGAAGCCCGATTTCGAGAATCCATTCATATCTTGAATGAAATTGATGACCAGCTACCCTTACTTACAAAAGAGTGGGTCGATGTATCCCGCCTTTGGAGGACTGGAAATGGTTTTCGATTATTAAAAGCACGGAAATTAGGAATTCACATACACCTCAAAGAGTACAAGGAGGTTCGAAACCAGCTTGCACTGGAATTGAATGTCGATCCTTCATATGTGAAAGAAACCAGTTATCGATTGAAGGAGGAGGGAAAGGTGGTCTATATTCAACTTTCCAGAACACTTGATGAGTTTGTTACTGGGTTAATTGCATCTCGTGGGATAAGAGGAATTTTCGAACCACACTACAAGACATGGATCAATCATGAGGGCCTTGATGAATTCTAAGTCTAGACTCCAGGTATCTTTGTCCGTTCATAAACCAATTCTAGAGCCTTCGAGAAAGCTGTAATTATGATGAGGAAGATTAGCGCAGTGAATAAATAAGCTTCTAGAGCAAGAAACTCTCTAGTCACAATTAGATTAGCCTTAGCGAGTAGCTCCTCAACACCAATATAGTAAGCCACTACTGTGTATTTTGGCAAATAAGCCGCTTCATTGGACCAAGCAGGTATTACTCGCCTGAGGGATTGGGGAAGAATCACATGACGAATTCCTTGCCTATCAGACATACCAATTGATCTAGCGGCCTGTATTTGTCCAGCTCCAATTGAGGTGATAGCGCCGCGGAAATACTCAGCTTGGTATGCGGCACTGTTAAGACCCAGTGTGAGAATGCTCATTAAAATGGTATGACTGAGGATTTTGGTGTCCCCTAATCTGATAACCCAGTCAGAGTAGAGTGGAGCATACCCTAGTGATTCAAAATACCTGCTAATTGCAAAGGGTAGCATGAACAACAGAAACAATTGCACAAGAAGGGGTGTACTTCGAAATAGCTCAATGTATGCAGTGGCAATCCTCGAACTCACTCGACCTCCATATTGCCGAACAATTGCTAAGAATAGACCAAGGAAGAATCCTATGACTAACGCGGTCAGATACAGATACATTGTCATTCCGAAACCAGCAAGGATATGGTATCTATAGGTAATAATGAAAGAGAAATCCTGCTCAGGATGAAAATGAAGTGTATCATCCATAGTCCTCATCATCTTCACAACCATTATTCTTGAAGTTCATTATCTCTTCCATAAAGAATCTCCAACCTATGGAGAAACCTTCTTGCTCGTTCAGACTTTGGCGACGTAAAGAAGTGTTGGGGAGTTCCCCGTTCAATAACCACACCTTCATCCATGAATATCATTTCTTGAGAAACAGCTCGTGCAAAGCCCATCTCATGAGTCACAACTACCATTGTAGTTCCGGCTTCAGCAATATCGAGCATCACTTGCAGTACCTCACCAATGAGCTCGGGATCTAGAGCTGATGTTGGCTCATCAAACAAAATTACGTCGGGTTGCATCACCATAGCTCGTGCAATTCCGACTCGTTGTTGTTGCCCACCTGACAACTGAGCAGGATAGTGATCCGCCCAATCGGCCATATGCACTTGTTCAAGTGCACGGTAGGCTCTCTCTTCAGCCTCAACCTTAGGAACATTCAGCACCTTCTCCAACCCAATTGACACATTCTTGAGGGCTTTAAGATGAGAGAAGAGGTTGAAATGTTGGAACACAAATCCAATTCGTGATCTTAGTGAGTTGAGGTCAACATTCTTATCAGTCAAACTCGTTCCTCGGAGAATGATATCTCCCTGGTCAGGAGTTTCCAAAAGGTTGATGCATCTGAGAAGTGTGCTTTTTCCTGATCCACTTGGTCCAAAAACTACTTTCACTTCTTTCTCCCTTACATCAAAGGAGATTCCTTTCAGTACCTCCAAATTGCCATAAGCCTTCCAAATGTCTTTTGCTTCCAACACAGGTTCCATTATTATCCACCACCCAAACCCAAGTCTTTCAGTTTCTTTGTTTGTCGTTCGCCAATGAGCTTAGTGACGGGCAATGTGAAGAGCATGTAGATTATCGCGACAGTGAACATTATTGGAATCCAGAATTGAGGATAGGACATTGAGAATGCACGAGAGATCCTGAACATCTCAGCTACCCCGACAACTGCTGCATATGCAGAATCTTTGATAATCACAGCATATTCGTTCGAAAACCCAGGCACAGCTATCCTCAAAGCTTGAGGTAGTACGATATACCTTGAAGCTTGTAACTGAGTCATGCCAATTGATCGAGCGGCAAGTAATTGTCCTTCACTCACTGAAAGAATGGCACCTCGATAAAGCTGGGACTGATAGGCGCCACTGCGAAGTGAAAGAGACAATATCACTCCAGCAAGAGTTCGGAATTGAGCTGGCACGAACCAAAATAGGTTCGGTATTCCCCACCCAAATATCATCATAAGAACAAGGATAGGGATTCCACGAAGGATTGTTTCATAGACATTTGAGAAAAACCGCATTTCTGGATTACCATAAACTCTCACCAAAGCAAGAATCAAGCCAATTATAAAACCGAAAATCAGACCAATAGCAGTAAGGAAAAGTGAGGTCGGTAGTCCATAGACAATGATGCTTTCAATCAAAGTCCATAGATCTACCGACTCTTGCATGTTATTCAACCTCAGAGCCATTCTTGAATGAGACCATCAATTGTACCATCTTGAAGTGCTGCTGAGATTGCGGAATTTATCTCAATGAGCAAGCTATCTGCATTCCTACCGACATAAAGAACAGTCTGTTCTGCAGCCAGATTTAGGATTGTCTTGATGTTATAGATTGATGCAAATGCAGGTACCACTGGGGCATCAAGGAAAATGGCATCAACAGTTCCTGCATCCAATGCAACAAACATCAAATCTGCTGTTGCGAATCGAGTCACAGTGACACCACTGATTGCACTGATTGCCTCATCCTCAATCGATCCGGTCTGCACACCTACATTGTAACCATCGAGATCTTCTAGATTAGAGATAGATAGTGCTGAGTCGTTCATAGCAACAACAGACATCTCAGTTCGAAGATAGGGAATGCTGTGTTGCAGTATCGCTGCTCTAGATTCGCTTATGAACATGGCTGCAGCTATGACATCAATTGTCCCTGCTCTACAAGCTCCAACTAGAGAGGCAAACTCCATATTTTGCCACACAAGAGTGACATTCAGAAAGTCAGCAACATATTCCATTAAATCCGCATCGAATCCTACTACATCATTTGTTGCGTTGAGGGATTCAAATGGTGGATAGTCGGCACTAGTTCCTACGATTAACTGGCCTCGGTTTACAACCCTTTGAAGGGAATTGTCTGCAGGAGTCGGTCCAATGGGAATGAATACCCCAAGTCCGAATCCTATCACGAGACCAATAACGAGGAATGCGATTGCCATTGTGTTTCTTTCGCTCAAGTATTTCTCGCCTCCACTTTGAATCTAAGTTGATTCTCATAGCAATCGATTTCCGTTGTACAAATACATTGTGTTTTTGGAGGTGAGAGACATCAGAGAAGAAGTCCTGACAAGACAAGACTAATGAGTAGTGGTCACTCATCCAATCTAGTCAATCAAAGGATTGGTTAACGTGTCACAGCTTGAAAAGGATATTCAGAAACTCATCGATGACTTAGGAGTAAATCCCAAAGATGCTGACAAATGGCACACATTAGGAGTTGCATATCTACAGCTGAAGGAAGCTGACAAGGCGGAAGATGCATTCAAACGATGTCTTAAGCTCGACAAGAACCATGCGAATGCTCTTGGTGATATTGGTAGTCTGTACATATTAAGGGGAAAGAACAGGAAAGCAATCAAGCATTTGGAGAAGTCGGTGAAGATTGAACCGGGGAAGTTTGAATATTGGTGTGCGTTGGGGGTAGCCTATTTCCAGGGAGGGAACTACAGTGATGCAGTTGAGGCGTTCCACAATTGTTTGGCAATCAATCCAGTGTTTTATGATGCCGTTGTATCTCTGGGAATGACATATAGTAAAATGGAGTTGTGGGAAAAAGCCCTAGAAACCCTGACCCAGGCAGAGAAACTGCAGCCTAATAGCTACCATGCGCTTAAGGCAATAGCTAAATCATTTAGGAATCTCAACAGGATGACAGAGTTAGAGCAGTTGTACATCAGAATGCATTCACTATTCCCAAAGGATCCAGCGTTCGCAATGTATCTGGGGAAGATGGAGTTAGATCGAGGAAAGACTGAGGAAGGTCTAGCGTACTATAGGAAAGCAGTTGAGATAGATCCAGGGGCACTCATTGGTTGGAAAATTCTCTCCGAAACACTTGAAAAAATGGGGAGAAAGAAGGAGGCCAAAGAAGCCCACTTGAAGTTCAAGGAGATTGAAGAACAGATTAAACGAGAGAATGTTCGAATGATTGGCTGAAACCACTGCATGAAAAAGGAAAGTGGGGTGCAGGATTAGCGGTTTCCTGCACCATCGACCATCTATCAAGACTTCATCTTCGCTTCATAATAGGCATAGAGGAAGAGAATCAGAAGAAACACTGTTAATACAACTTGAGCATACATTGTTGGAGGTATTATATTCGTCAATATTGCGTACAATTCCACAATGAGTCCTAGTATTAGAAAGGTGAGGTTCATGTAGACAACAAATTCTACATTCTCCCACATTGATGATCTGAATGCTAGTAGGTTACCTATTGCAAATCCAATGAACAGGGCACCAATGAACCGATCCGCAAACTCCTCAAAGGGGAAGTTGAACAGTGTCGCATGAGAGTCGGGGATTAGGAGCATCCATAGTCCGTAGATAAGTGCTACAAGTCCATCAATTAAAAATGAATATCTCAGAAACTTCGAAATTTCCATATCTTACCACCACACCCCATTCTACAGGGCCTTTGAAACTCACTTAGCTTCAATAAAAAACTAATCAAATTTGAAGCATGTCATTGAAATTGATCCATAAATTGGCTTTTGATTGTATATCGTTGGTTCATTATCGGATTCACTAGAGCCAATAGCATAAAGTAATGGTAAGTAGTGATCCAATGTTGGATGGGCCTTCCTTCCGATATCATCAAGGCCCTTGAAATCAATGAAAACATCCTCTTCCTTTGAGAGAATGGCATCCGTGACTCTCTCGTCAAACTCACGAGCCCAGTCATAGGTGAACTCACTCGCATCGAAGACCACTGCTCCAAGATTGTGAACCAGGTTCCCACTGCCAATGATGAGAACTCCTTGCTCCCGCAGGAATTTGAGTCTGTGACCTAGGTCATAATGGAAACGTGGTGACTTTGTGTAGTCTATGCTTAGCTGAATTGTAGGGATGTCTGCATCTGGATACATCCTTTTCAGAACAGACCAAGTCCCATGGTCAAGTCCCCATGATTGGTCGAGTTCAATTGAGTATTCATTCAGGGTTTCCGAGATATTGCGTGCTAGGTCTGGAGCTCCAGGTGCAGGATACTGTTGTTGATACAATTCAGGTGGAAATCCATAGAAGTCATGGATAGTCCTCGGGGTCTCCATCGAAGTGATCATAGTTTTGGGTATATACCAATGAGCAGAAGCGCAGAGAATAACATCAGGTTTCGGGATATTTCTTGCTACCTCTACCCAACCCTCAGTAAACTCATTGTCCTCTATTGCGTTCATAGGTGAACCGTGTCCAATGAAGAGCGTTGGCATCAGCTGGGTCATGGTTCTACACAATCCTAGACATGTTGGTCGATGAGAATTGGATTCCCATCAGGATCTGTGACAGTAAAGCTCGCAGGTCCTGCAGTTGACTCATCAACCTCACCGACTATCTCCAGACCCTGCTCCTTAAAGTGACGCTGAAGTTCGCGAATATCAGTGAAAGAATCAATCTCTTTGGCAAACTGATCCCACCCAGGATTGAACGTCAGTGTGTTTTTCTCAAGCATCCCCTGAAAAAGGCCGATGGTGTGGTCACCGTTCTTCATGATAATCCAGTTCTCGGATATATCTCCATGAAAGTCTTCAAAGCCAATCTTCTTGTAGAACTCGTGAGAAAGTCTGATATCTTTCACAGCCAAACTAACTGAAAATGCACCGAGTTTCATTAGTAACTCCTCTTTCCTTTTCTATCGTTAATTAATTACATAAGGAATCAGATAGGTGCAGAACGCTGAAGTGGTGTTTTTCTCTCCTTTTTTATGATTGAATTCCTTTGGAATTATCATTGCCTTCGTGGAATACCCAAATATCTTGGAGTTGTTTCCAAATACTCTCGATAGGACTTACCATATTTGTTTGTCAAAAACGCCTCTTCAAGCAATACTGTCCAGTGAAGATATGGTATGGTAATGAAGAAGTAGAAGAGAAACAGCATACTCCAGATTGAGTCCGACCATCCAATCAATGTTAGGCCTAGAAAGAAAATTGTCCAACCTAGATAAATAGGGTTTCGTGAATATCGATGAATTCGCGCTGTTGTTAGCCCAGAGTTGTGTGCAAATGAATGAAGTGCTAAGATACCAATGATCATTCCCACTATTGCAAGAGGTAACCCGATGTAAAACAGAATTCCGAAATTAACCGGGACAAAAAGGCTGATGATGAATCCCCCAATAATCCAGATCATTGCACCTGCAATTATCTTTCTGCTCGAGTACAGAAACTCAGGGTCGTCGAAAGGCGCTCCCCGTTTTCTATTTGCCCATGTTTGTACAGAGTAGGCAATAGCATAGCCTACTACATAGAAAATCCATAGGTTCATGATTCTTGCACCTCTTGACTACTTTCAGGTATGTTGTCTTTGGCTCTGCCAAAATATCTTGGAGTCTTTTGCAGATATTCTTTGTAGGAGTCACCATACTTGTCAGAGAGGAAAATCTCCTCCTGCAAAACATTCCAGTGAAGATACACTGCAGTATAAATCAAGTAAATGAGGAAAAGAATACTCCATATTGAGGAAGACCAACCTATCAAGGTTAGACCAAGAAAGTATGTAGTCCATCCAATGTAGTTGGGATTTCGTGAGTATTGATGGATTCCAGTCGTTGCAAGACCTGGTTGGTTCGCGAATGAATGAAATACGATACCCACTAGAATCAATCCAATCATAGCAACGACAAGTCCAAGATAAAACTGGACTCCAAAATTGATGGGAACAAAGGCGCCTATTACTAATCCACTGAGCATCCATATTACTGCAGGTATCATGACTCTTCGTTGAGATGTAAGTTCCGGATCCTCGAATGGCATCCCCCGTTTCCTCTCAGCCCATATCCGAAGAGGATAGACAATTACATACCCTCCCAAATAGAACAACCAGAGATTGAAGATCCCAACCAGCTGCAGTCAACTCCAAAATGAATTATGTTCCTATGAGAATAACTGTGCATGATAAACATTTTCTCATGCTAATAGTAATCGTTGTAGACCGCGCTTACGACATTCGTGAGTAACTCGAACAGGTCTGTAAGAAACTCGTTTCCATTTCAGTTGACGGTTGACGACTCTCGTTTTTCGCTTTCTTGCTGCTGGCGATATAACCCAATGAAATAAGGAATGAGTCCTATTAATGCGAATGCTAAATTGAATGACCAAGGCAGAATGAAGTAGGTCATTATTATCAGGCCAATTGAAACCGTTACTGAGCCCCATATCTCAATTAGATTACGATACTGTCCAAATAGACCTATCATCAATGCAATCAGAGCGATAGACGCTATGACTGAAGAGCCAATCATGTCAAGGACTGGAGTATATTCCCAAAGAGAAAGTAGCTGCAGAATTGCAGCTAATGCGATCAAGAGATTGAAACTGATAAGATACTTGTCCTCTTTCATTGCAACCATAAAAGAAGAGCTTGCTTCCACATGAAACTTACGGAAGTCCAGTTCGTCGCGTAAGATTCTCTACTGAACCAGCTCAGCTGAGAGGACCCTATTCGTGTTCAATCGCATTAATTGGAGATTCATGGCCGGCAAAGAGTGTAAGCATCCCATATGGCATGAAGGTTATGTACAATCGATTCCTCATGTTAAAACCAGTATTTTTGATGCGGAATAAGATGAAGCTAGCTTTTGACTATCTCGTTAATCTTACAATACCCAATCCTCTAGGCTTTTATATTTCATAACAACGCCCTCATCGGTGATGTAACTCTGACCGACCTCCAATTCTATATTACTGGCTCAGTTGGCGAACCTTCAGATGATGATCCTAACACTGTGGTTCGCAAAGAGGAAACGATCTCTATCCTATCTGAACTCATCCCCAAGCCCTTGGCGAGAGAAGAGCTTGCATCTGAAATGCAAAAACTAGTCCCGCACCTTCTAAAGATTGGAGTGCTAAAAGAGGAGGAAGGTTTGTTGTCACTCGGTTTTCCATGTTTCACTGAGAATGACTATCAGATGATGAACAAATCATTAGAAACAACAGCACAGAGTGTTGTAAATGCGCTAAGGGAAAACTGGTCCCTTATTTCAGAAATTGTGACCAGAGTTGGTAAGTACTCCGGTACTCCTATTGAAGAGAAGCTTTACAATATTCTTGGATGCGTGATTCTGGATTGGTTCAGTTTGGGGTGGCTGTCAGAAGCAGGACTCATTTTCTACAGAAAAGAACAGCCAAACGGAAGCAGATATCTTCTGCAGGGTATTACCAAGGAGGCATATCAGACTAGTTTTTCTCGTTTTTGCTATTCATTTACAGCAGGAACTGAGGAGTGGAGATTCACTGTGTTTGGGCAGGCGAACGACAAGAGGTGGATAACACCTGAGCTTCAGGTGTATCAGAGTGGGACTATCAGAAAACATATGTTTGCACCAGAACCTCTTCCAGCTGTTAGTGCGTTATTCTCACAAATTGCCAACTACCATTTGCTTGCTCAAATTGCGGATACTCTCGCTATGGGTAATGTAAGTAGAAAAACAATCGAGGAATCATTCAATCTGGATGGGAATGCAAGTAAAGCCATAGAGAGATACTTGATTGAATCCAAAATCATTGAATTGTCTAATGACTCCGTTTGGGTTCCAAGGTCTATGTTACTAACACTTCAAGACAAAGAGCCGCTTGATGAGCTCTACCATCTCACAAGAAGTAGAATCATAGAGGCAGTCGCCAATGAAAAAGACAATCTGTTTAAGGAATATGAAGAAACGACATCAGGGAAACATGGCGTACCTTTTCTGGAAACCATGACTGACCTGTGGCACGATATTTTCTCTCGCACTATCAAGACATTTCTTGATGAGAAACTTATGAAGACAATGTATACTGAAGGTCAGACATCATATAGTAGCTTCATCTGGAAAAAGGGAGTAATTGATTTCGAACTGTAAAAAAAAGGAACCAATGTTTCTTGCAGAGAAGTCACTGCCTAAGGGAACTAGCGATTCTAGTTCCATTCCTATGTTTTTATTCTGATATCCTCTGTTAGATTCACCGGCATTGAATGTACATGTAGAGATTCAGTACAAAAAACAGTACTAACAGACCGGTCATAAACCAGCCAGCAATTGGAAGAGGCAACACCAACATATTCCATACCATTCCGATTGCACCAAACAGGTTCCACGCAACGAGAACTATGACAAATAGCTCCACTTCTTTCCATGAAGAAGCTCGATATGCGAGGAGAGAACCTATTGCTAGCACAATCAGAATTGCACCCACAACACGACCTGAAGCAGTTTCAACCGGCCACTCAGTAATGGTGCTCCATGATTCCGGAGAGAAGAAATACCATACTCCGAAAATCAACGATACAATGAATCCGAATAGTAGGATATACTTCGCAAAACTTGGGATTTCCCCGCTCATCATCATCCCTAGCTCCAGATGATGCTCCATTGCTTATCTAAATTCCTAAAGCTAGCGAACACACACAAAGCACTGTTCGAACATTAGACAAGTTATCAAAATTGATGGTGACAGAAGAAATGGAGCCGGCTCTGGGATTTGCACCCAGGTAGAACAGATTTGCAGTCTGTCGCGTAGCTACTCCGCCAAACCGGCACAGCTGTGAGGACAATCTTCATTCCTGATTTAAGGATGTCGGCAAAATCAGCAAGCAAAATCGAAATACACTCGGAGTAATTGAGTGGAACTGTCAAATAACGGTAAACCCTGGATTATGATTATCAAGTTTCAGAGGTTATGTGAATTGAAGTATGGCATATACCCATATTGCTTTCTTTATGGAAATGGAAGCAAGGGAATAGACTTTCATGTAGACCTTGCAGTGGCAGCAGAAGATGCAGGGTGGGATGGATTCTTCATATGGGACCACATCTGGGCATGCTGGGAAGGTACTATGGGAGTTGTTGATTCATGGATTGTAATGGCTGCTGTTGCTGCCAAAACTGAAGAGATCATGATAGGTCCTATGGTCACACCAATTCCCCGTAGAAGACCATCAAAACTTGCAAGAGAAACTGCTTCACTTGATTGCCTATCAAACGGTCGATTGATATTGGGTGTAGGTCTTGGTGGTTTCCAAGAAGAGTTCGATCACTTTGGCGACACCTCTAATCCGAAAGTTCGAGCAAAGATGTTAGACGAAGGGCTCGAAGTACTTACAGGACTCTGGAGTGGTGAGCCATTCTCTTTTGAGGGGGAGTACTACCAGCAGAAGGAGGTGACTTTTCTCCCAAAACCTGTCCAGAAGAAGATACCAATCTGGGTTGCAGGTTATTGGCCAAAGAAAGCGCCTTTCAAGAGGGCAGCACGATATGATGGTGTGTTTCCTCTTGCGGGCGGGGAAGATGGGATAAGTATTGAGGGAATAAAAGAGACTCTCTCGATCATAGAGAAGGAACGAGGCAACCTCCTTAACTATGATGTAGTGGTTTCAGGTGATACTACAGGAGACGACAAGAAAGCAGATTCTGAGAAGATTCAACTATGCGCTGATGCAGGAATGACTTGGTGGCTAGAGTATCTCATAGATTGGGGAAAGAAGACTCCTAAAGATTTGATGAAACGTGTTAAGCAGGGGCCACCTGAACTTTAGCAATTTTGGCAACTAATTTGCGGAAACAATGATTCAGCTGAGAGTGAATTCATCGTACATGGTATGAACATATGAGAAAGAATTTTCAGCAGGTATAAGTAGGAAAGGAAGCATATGCTCGAAATGCGAGGAGGCCAAATGATATGAAGCAAGTGATAACATCGTTAATTCTGATGCTTTTTATTGTGAGTCCAATCATTTGCTTAGGTGAGAGCCAAAATACTCCTGCAACAAGCAGCCTCTTGTATGCTGATGCTTTTAGGGATCTCCAGCCTGGATGGACTTCCGAAACAATCTATCAGACCAATCCACTAGGACCTGCATCCATCTGTGAAACTGGCACTAACGAAGTATTAGTGCTAGACAAAGCATCTTCTGAAATTGTTGAACTCGAGCTAAATGGGAGTTTGTCAACTTATCTTCCTCTAGGAGATATTTCATTGGATGCTATTGCATTTCAAACAAATGCAAATAGAGTGATTGGAATTGGGGATGGAGCATTCTACACATTGAATACAACATCTATTCATGTCATAAAAGAACATCCGCCCAATGTTACATTCTCAAATCTTGTTGTAGATCCTTCAGATGACTCAATTTATACAGGCCACTGGATGAATGATTCTAGTATCTACCACTTCGACGTAAATGGTGAGTTCATCTCGACAGTTCGCACAGGGATTCTTGGATGCGCACAGCTCGCCGTTGATTCAGCACAGAATCTACTCTACTATTCAGAAACGTTTCCTGGTAGAATTACAAAGTTGAACATGACAACAAATACAACTTCGGTTCTAACATCAGGAATTGCAATCCCGGGGACCGGAGAAGGAATTAGTATAGCTACTGATCCATTGGGGAATCTCTATTATTTAGTTGCTGAGGGAACAGAGAAAGGGTTACACAAATACAATGGAACTGCATTTGAATTCGTTATGCCAGCAAAACTAGGGATAGGGGCGATAAGTTGGTCTAACAAGTTCAACTCATTTCTGGGGACACCAGGATATGGCGCATGTGTCGTACAATTCGATCCAGCTAAAACCGAGGCAGAAAGAATTACACCAACTGTCAATACTCGTGCAATCATTGAAACTTCAGATGGATTACTACTAATTGGGTTGGAAAAGGATATCTTCAGAATCGAATCAGGAACATTTACCCCGTTCATATCCGAGCTGCCATATCCATGTGGCGGATTGACCTTAGATGGTAGTGAAAATATCTATGCAAGTCTTAGCAACGACTCTGTGTTGATTCTGAAGGTTTTTCCAGATGGCTCAAATTCAACCTGGTTTCAAAAAGACTTGAAGGGATTTCCTAATGGTCTAGTATATGATTCAAAGAACAACCTCATGATTCAAATGACTAATAATTTCCAAAATGGGACATTTGACCTATGGAGATTACCTGTAGAAAGCCCCTATGACTATTCGAAAATCGCTACTATTGAAAATGCTACGTCTGGCGATCTAACTGTTGATAGATCTGGAAATATCTATGTTCTAGAACGGTCAGAGAATATATTATACAAAATACCTGATCAGACAGATATTGTAGAAACTGTAGCTATCAATGTTGTCGAACACGCATTTCTTGTGTATCCGCACATAGCATACTCAACTCACGCGGACGCTGTCATACTTTGTCGAAATGACGACCTTCAGGCGTGGCCAGTAAACGGGAGTAGCTCGTATATTCTCGGTGTGAGCGCTACAGGTATAGATCATGAAGGACTCTTTGAAAATGCAGAAAGAGATCTTGTCGGGACACATTCGGGGCAAATCTTCAAACTTCATTATGAAGAATCCGCAAGCGCAACTACACCATCAACAACAACTGAACCAACCACGCACCCTGTTGAACCGCCATCAATTCCCTTTGAGATGTTGGCTATTGTAGTTGGAGCGATGGTTGTCATAATTGCTATAGTGGTCTGTGTGAAATTGAAGCGTTAGAAAATATGAGCTGAAATAAGCAGGGGCACAGTTCATTCAGTTTGGAAATCACCACTCCTATTGCATTTTGACCTACTCTGTTTGTGAGGTTACTAATCACGAAAACCCTAACAGTCCTCCTAAGTTTACTTTGAGTTGTTTTATGGACTAACATATTAGCTGAACACCAGCAGGTCTGGCAGAATCGAGTATCCGCTCAAGGTTATCGATGTGAGATTTATTAGCACGTGGATAATTGCTAATGGCCACATGCTTTTTGATTTTCTATAAAGATAGATGTAGCCAATTGATATCAATGTCTGAATGGGTACAAATAATTCACTGAATGGGAAAATGTATTGACCCTCAGGAAGGAACAAAACCCAGAAGAGAAGATGAATCAGACTTATGAAGACTAAGTACAAAAGACCCCCTATTGCAATCATCCACTTCCTCTTTGGACCCTCTTTGAAGAACTCGGCATAGGAGTCGAAAGTATAGATCCAAATGAGTTGCTCAGAAAATGCATTCAGGGGTGCCCAGATTACAAGAGTGAAAATGAAACCCAGAAGGTTGAATTCTGATACTCGCTGAAAAGTGATTAGTTCGAATCCGATTAGAAGTAACTGAAGAATCAAGATCACCATGAAGATTGAACTCATATAACCTGTGAACTGATTTCGAATTTCTCCCCTCCGTAATTCATACCCAACCGAGCCGCGTCTCCATCTTACGATTGCTAAACAGAAAACACCATAGTAAAGTATCAGTGGAATCAGTGCTCCCGTTGCATCGAACAAAAATCCGGCTGCAATGGGTAATCCTATTGCGGCCAAAGTAGCTAAAACTAGATCTAAATAAGTTGGTTCGAAGTTATCTGGGACATCAGAGAGAATTGTCATAATCGATTCGACTCATTCACCTTTGCTTTTTTCTTTTAGAAGTTGCTTTTTCACTGTCGTCAGCACTTTGTGGTCGAATTCGATTTATATGCTTGCTTTTCCAGTTGTGTATCTTTTCTCATCAAGCATTCTGGAAACTTCATCTTGAAGCACAACCGCCCTAATGCACGATATCCTTAGGATTCCTTTTCATGGAGCAAAATGGTTGAGCGTGACTCAAAAGATCATGTTCTCCTTTTGCTTTAGCGATATTAGATTTCAACGAACAATTGCACGTATCATAACTACTAGATTCTCAACAAATTTAGTATCAGCACCGAAATACCCTGGAAACATTATCTGATACGTCATCAAGGTTCCAATCATGCGTTCAATCACAGGCTCAGATCCCTTGATATCAATTGACTCGTCAGGGAACCTTTTTGACAAACTATCAATGAATTCCACAAACATTCTCCAACCCTGAGTCATTGATTCGAGAGACTCAAGTGACTCAACGACATTCTCATACTTATCAACATCTACCAGCATCTCTATTTGCACTGCTGCAAGGAAGTGTCGATCATTCCTTCGTAATTCTAAAACAGCTTGCAAGAGCTTGCCTAGTACCTCATCGAATGTTTTTCCATGCAATAACTCATCGGATTTCAATAACGACCCACTTGTCTCGAATGCAGCCTGTTGCATCTTCGATAACAACTCGGCTAGAATGGAAGTCTTTCCATCAGGAAAATGGTAGTAAAGAGTACCTATACTGACCTTTGATTGATAGGCGATATCATTTACATTAAGATTTGTGTATCCTTTTTTCCTGATTGCCCTTTCGGCAGTGCGCAAAATCCGTTCTTTGGCTTTTGACTTTCTCATAACGATTGATATCTTCACCCAATCTCATATAACATCTTTGAATTCGAGTCGGAATCGAAAATCCTAAAAGGGAGAAATACGTAATAGAATCCGAGTCGAACTCGAATAATGAAGGTATTAGAATGACAAAGAAATTGAGCAGACAAGAAGTTGCTAAGCTTGGACTCTATGATTTCCTAGGGTATATTGACGCATTTGATTCCCCATATATCGGAGGACTTGCTGGAACTCGCATGTTAATCGAACGCTTGGGTATACCAAAAGATGAGGATTTCCGAGTGCTTGAGGTTGCATGCGCATCTGGATTTACAAGCTGTATGATTGCTAAAGAGTATGGATGTCAGGTGACAGGGATTGATATCTCTGAGGTCCTAATCTCAAAGGCTCAGGACAGGTCTAAAAGAATGGGATTGACCAATGTTCGATTTCAGGTAGCAGACGCAACAAGACTTCCATTTGAAGACAATTCTTTTGATGCTGTTTTTGGAGTTGCAATAGTAGCGCTCCTCCCTATGAAAGAAGAATTATTACAGGAATTCAAGAGGGTCACAAAACCAGGAGGTTCTATCGGGACCCTGGACCTCTTTGCTAAAAGTGGGGCGGATAAAGAGATTGTAGAATCCTTCAGCACTTCTATGAAAGCCCTCCTCGAATATGATGTGGCAATCTTGGATATTCAGAGATGGAGAAGCATCTTTGAAAAGACAGGATTGGATAGTATTGATGTTGAAGAAAACTACACTGATGTTCTGCTAAATACAAGAAAACGTTCGGGTACTATCAAAGCTACGATGAAGATGCTCTATCACATGTTGATCAATGGTGCTATAAGAAAACGGATGATGAAGTTGATGGGTTTAAGAAAGACAGCCATCATGAGGGATGACGAAGGATTCGAACATTTGGGATACCTAGTATTCACCGGTCGTAAGATGAAATAGAATGAAATAACTACTCATTTCCACCTGCTATTTTAAGAAACTCCAAGGTACGTTTCCAAGCAAGTTGCGCTGCTGCTTCATAATAGGCATCCACGCAATCTGGCTCAAAGAACCAGTGTCCAGTACCCTCGTAGGTATAGAAGGTTACAGAGCGACCAGCTTTCTTCAGTGACTTCTCCAGCTCCTCTACATTTTCTCTTGACTCATAGGGATCATTCTCAGCAAAGTGACCTAGATAGTTTGCTCGTGATGTGCTATGGTCTACAGGCCCAGTACCATAAAACAAGACAACAGATCGAATGTGCTCAGGATCAGAAGCAGCGAGATCCAGTGCATAGTAAGAGCCCAAAGAGAAACTGACCACAGCAAGATCACAGTCTGTAGCTCCTGTCTTTTTACATAGAAATTTGACTGCCTCAGCAATCTCGGCTTTTGCTTGCAAGTAGTTCTCATCGAGGGTAGAGCCGAGAGATTCCGCTTCAGGAATAGTGTTGGCAACTTTACCATGATAGAGGTCCGGGGCAAAGGTCAGGAAGCCAGCCTTGGCCAATCTGTCACAGATGTTTCTTATAGTGGTATTCAATCCCCACCAAGCATGCAGGACCAGAACCGGAGCCGCGGAGCTAGATGGAGGAGTGACAAGATAGCCATCAGGTTGAGAAGTTGTCATTTTCCTCCTGATGGTGCACATAGCATTTAAGCATGTCCGCGTTGACCGAGGAAAACAGATTAGGAGGAGTGAGGGTGCCCTTGAATCTTGCAGATTATCTGCACAAGTGTTACATCACTATCAAGGAAATCAATGCGCTCTTCGGTAGAGTACAACAACTACTGCAATAGCTAGGACAAACACGGATGAAACACCTGCAATCAGAGGTATGTCCAGGGTACCGCTGGTTGGACTAGGAATCGAGATGTCTGTTGTTGTAGTGGTGGTCGTGGTCGAGCTTGAGAACTCAATGACGGATGCATCAATCAACCACTTTGAGACTCTGAGGAGAAGATCCCACTCAGAGTCAGGGTCAGTAAGATCATCACCAAAGGTTGTGTCATCTCTGTTACTATCTTCCTCGTATTCGGGATGAGGGCTTGAGAGAAAAACTGTCCCTGCCTCATACTCGAATGCGACCATACCAATCTCACTGTTGGAGTCGTACGTTGCTATAGTATGTATAGAAGTCGCTTCATACGGATTTGGAGTGAAATGCTGAGAACCATAATACATAGTTGTGAAATTCTCTGAAAAATCTGAGAGGTCTGGTCCTTTTGAAGATTGGTTCACATGCATAGTAGTCATATGTATCAATTCGCCAGGTTCGCCCACAGGACCCATGAACCCATTGAACAAATGTATGTAGCGTACAGCGAATGTTGCGCCGCCACAGATTCCAAAGTAGGACCCTCCATTAGCTACAAAACTAATGACCTTCTCACGTCCTTCACTATCAAGCTCACTACTGCAGGTGGATTCCGACCCACCGGGAATAGCGAGAAGATCATAATCATCAAGAACACCATCAATTATCTGAGAAGCGGTGATATCTTCAACTGTCGCATTCATCCATTCAAACATACGAGTAAGAGCAATGCGACTAGATCCCATGACGCCATTTCCATTGTATATCGCAATATTGACTCCAGTCAAATCGTCGTATTCACCTTGAGCTACAGTGGAAATAGGTGAAACAAGAATTAGACATAGAAGAGAAAGTAAACACATACCGAGTAATTTATGCTTTTGAAACAATCTCATTCTCTGCGTCATGCGAAGTCACCTAACTCATGTTAAAAAGAGCAATCAGAAAGTAATTTAATAGTACACTTCAGCGCAGGCTTTCGCCTTCCCATAGATAAGGGAGAGGAAAACACAACAATTGTGGAATTCGATTCAAATCAATGACCAAGCAATTCCACAATTCTAGCTAAGGTTTGTTTAGGTCTTCCTCATAACTGACCTGTTTTCCGACATTATAGTAGGATACGATTTTTTCTATTTTACTTTCTCCTGCGAAAAACCAATCACTTACTTCCATAGAGAAATCACCGGACCTCATGGTATATCGAACACAAGCCTTCTTCTGATCATAGATTTCATCATGAAGTTCAAAAGTATTACCCAAGAATGCATCTCGATTGGCATCAACTACACTGAGATAAGACTTCTTGCCCTCAATCGTGCCATAAGGACTGGTGTGTTGGAAGTTCTCTTCTATCGGAATATTCTCGAAGTCTCCTTCCTCCCACTTCCTGAACCACAATTTGACTAATTCTCTTAGCTCCATTTTATCACCGAGTTCAACATCACATTCTTTACCTTATTTTATCCATTAGTCCAAATGCCTTTGCAGCAATAATCGGATTATAGTATTCCATCCACTCTGTTATTTTCCCTCTTTCATCAAATGTGAATATTGCTAGATAGTCATTCTCATAGAGCCCCTTGCCGTTCAACAATGTTAGTTTTCCAGTATGCCTCATTATTACTCTATTTGGATTCTCGAGAGGAATAATCTCCTCGATCGGGAATCGAATTTCTTCAAAATTAGAGGCGGCTTTCTGAATGGCTCGAAGGATCTCATTCTGACCGACAGTTTCAGCTGGAAACAAACCGGAACTATATGGATGAATCCATTTTGCATCTTCAGCAAAGAGCTCTACAAATTCATCGAATCTTCTCTTCTCGAGAATTTTAACAAAGTTACGAACGGTCTCTACATTTCCATCTTTTGTCGATGTTTTCACACTCCTCTGGGTTTGTGAAGTTAGGTGACTATCTAGTTTTTCAAAAGCATCATTCCAACCGTGAATTGCCCCATCTCTGAAATCCTTTGACGGAAATCCAGTGTGACGAAACATCATCGTTGTCTTACCATCTTGCTCCTCAAGAGTAATTGAGATCTCGGTCTCTGGACCTGAGGACCCTTTTTGTGATTGTGTATAGACGAGTTTATCGGGTTGTACAATTTCCTTGTATTCGCCACTCATCACGTTCTCGGGATCATCACCTGATTGCATACCATAACTATACGTCCCACCAACCTTGAGTTCACCTTTGCTAAAAGTAACGTCAAAATTCTGAGGACTGCTCCATTTCTTGATATGGTCATGGTCTGTCAGAGCTTTGAACAATAGACTCTTTGATACTGCAAATTCCCTAACAATGATCAATTCATCATCATTCGAGGTGTTGAGTTCAATAAGATTAGAAGTCATAGCTATTCCCCTAGAAAGTATTAACAATTGTTAATTACTTTGATTTAAGCCTTTGCTTGCAGGTGCCACCGCAATCAATCAGATCTCTTCGTTGCTTTCACAATCAAGAACTCAGGTCTTCGCTCATCATCCCAGTAGGCTTCTCTTGGGTATTTTTGCACCACTTCATCAGAAACCTTTGGTTCACTCATCTCAACAATATGTAATCCGTTCTTTACCAACTCATTGACATACGAGCTTATTGGTCTGTGAAATTGAAGAAGTGGGGAAGGGAGCCAACTGAAGCCCTTCATTATTGCTGGGCGTTCATCAAAGTAATTAATGATTAACCGAATTCTATCCTCATTTCTTTGAGAGTCCCATGGAACTCTAATACCCCTACATGCAGGAAATACGAATGCAGGATGAGTAATACTAAACACAAAGACTCCATTATTCTTCAAAACTCTCGATACCTGTTTCAATGCTGCTCCGTAATCTGCAATATCCATTAGAGCCATGTTACAAACAACTTTGTGGAACAGCGACTCTCCAAACTCTTCTTCAAGTTTCTCAGCATTCAGCTTCTGATAATCAATACCTAATTTCTCTTCCTTCTCCTTTGCTATGGCGTGGTCAAGCATTCTCGAGATGTCAATTCCAGTCACCACAGCTCCACATCTTGCTAAATGTCTAGCAACGTTCCCTTCACCACAGGCGACGTCCAAGACCCGTTCATTCTTCTGGGCCTCCAGCAAGCGGTATACCTCTGGCAAGATGATGTTTGTATGGTGATATTCATCAGCTCTGCGCATGTTCTCTACCCAAGTAGGAGCTAAGGCATCCCATGTAGACTTAGGATTGTATTCCTCAAGAGACTCAAGTCTCTGAAATTCCAGAGGTCTTCCAAGTGAGATGATCCTTTCAGATCCCCATGAAGGATGAGGAGACTCTTGTGGAGAAATCACAGCTGTATTGCTAGGCTTCCACACGACAACATCTGATACATGTTGAAGATCACTTGTTTGGAATGGGTGAATCCCGATATACTCGGAGTAATCTAGAGCTGGATTAAGTTTACCACATTTATCACACTGAATCTCATAGTAGTAGTCGTATACAAAGAATTCCACTCTCACCATCCTTTCTTCAGAGCAATCCAGACAGGTGAATGTCTGACATTCAGGACACCAAGCAATCCCATTGAAGTGAACCTTATCCCCACACTTGCTACATTCATATTTCCAATGTAGTTCGCAGCGTGGAGTGAAGGATTGAACATCATTTGTGGCTAGGTTCACTGGATAATCCTTCACAACTTTGACATATTCAGAACAATAGAAACATGAGACATCTTCTGATGAGGGCATACTCCATCTCCTAATCACTATTGATTAAATGGTGTGGATTCATCATCATGATGATAAGTCTTTCAGTACTTTTGACGTTTGATGTTTGATAATGGCCAAACTTTATTAACCCTCAGATTAATTTCAAAGTACTGATGACTTCAGAGTACTGGAGTTTTAACAATGAGTAATGATGAAGAAATAATGGAAATCGTCGGGAGAAACTTCCTGCGGAAATATTGGAAGATGACAACTGTGATGGTTGCGTTGATCATCGCAGCAGCAGTAGAAGCACTACTAGTATTCCTATGGTGGATTGCTGATGCGCAGCCTGGTCTGATTCCAGAATCCTTGGGAGATTGGTCAGTTGGCACCATAGTCATAACCATTCTTCACTTGCTATTCTGGGAGATTGTTCTAGTAGGCCTGTGGGTACTTGTTGCTGTTATTGTGCTGTATACCAGATGGTACAACAACCTTCCTGAAGAGGATAAGTTTCCCAAGCGAGAAAGGGGTAGACGAGAACAAGGTGATGCATTCGGGTTTTTAGTCGGTATAACTTGGTTGATCTTCATTTGGGTGACAGGTGACTGGAACCGAACCTTCGTTGATTGGACAGTGAATGATTGGGTATTCTCATGGTTATGGGCGATATTCTGGGATCTATTGATCTTTGGCATCCCCATCTTGTTGTACTTCGTCTATTGGGTTAGGAAAGATTCCTGATATCTAGCTGAAGTGCCTGTCAGCAACCTCACAGCCCAAAATGCTTTGGGGTTGTTCGACGCACTTCCACACTCAGCAGTGATGCTATTGGAGAAACTGCTAAAGGTCTGTTAGTTTGGGTATATGTTGCCCTGAAAATCGGTCACGAGAACATCCAAGATGACAGATATGAACGAGGAACAAACAGTAGACTTCGATGAGCGATTGCCATTCAAGTCAAAACTGGCATTTGGGTTGTCTCAAGGTTCCATCAATCTTTTGCAAGTAATCGCACTTGGTTCTGCTATCACGTTTTTTTACAATGTCAAATTGGGTTTGAGCGAGGAATGGATTTCCCTAGCTTGGATATTATTCGCTTTTTGGAATGCAATTAATGATCCGTTATTTGGAATACTTCAAGAGAGAATAGACACGGACATAGGTAGGCGAATCCCTGTTCTTCGCTATGGTGCACCATTTTATGTCATCACATTTGTCATCTGCTGGTTCCCATTCTTCGGAAGTACCCAAATCGCCTTGTTTTGGAACTTATTGTTCATCCTGTTTTTGTTTGACACTATGTTTACCATGGTTGGATTAGTGATAACTGCACTGCCAGCTGAAATGACCATCACTCAACAAGCGAGGTCGAATCTCAGCTTGTACAATGTGATTCTAGGATCGATAGGGGGCCTCTTTGCGATGGTTCTCCCCTTGATACTTCTCACCGATGAAACAACAACAACACTAAATCCGCTTTTCAAACCAGTAATTGTACTTGCGGCTGTTGGAGCTGGAGCAATTCTCTTCTTCTCAAGTTACGCACTTACAGAAAACGAGTACGCAAGGACGGAGGAGTCACTGGGATTCATTGAATCGATGGCGCAGACAGTAAAGAACAGAGAGTTCCTAGTTTTTGAAGGGATGAACTTCTTTCGTGAAATGGGTTTCACGATTGTGACTGGTTCAATGATATACTTCGTTCAGTATATCGTGAATCTGCAAGGCTTTGCAGCCTCCTTACCATTATTTGTTATCTTTGTTCTCATGCTGCTGTGTAGCTTTCTGGCTAATAGAATGGTGAAACAAAGAGGGCTGAAACAGGTTTACATCTTGGGGCTCGTGACAACTAGCGCCGGTCTGATTATCCTGGGTATATCAGGACTTTGGATGATCGCTGTAATTCTGAGTTTTATTGTGATTGGAATAGGTCTAGCACCAGTGACCTTGATATGGTCACCACTTTTAGCAGATGTGATTGACTATGATGAGATTCTGACCGGTAAGAGGAGGGAAACAACGTATGCTGGAATGAATGCGTTGATATCAAAACCCTCAATCTCAATCGCTAATGCATTGTTCCTACTAGTAATCAGTGCTTTCGGATTTGACAATACACAAAGTGTACAGACCAATTCAGCAATACTCGGAATAAGACTAGGATACACACTGATTCCTGCGTTTGGCTTTCTAATTGGTGCCTTCGTAATGTGGAAATGGTACAAGCTAGATGGAAAAGATTGGATGGACAAGAAAATCGAACTAGGAAAGATACACCTTCAGAAAGAGAAGGACTACATCGATCGACTCCAAAGAGAAGGTAAAATCTCTAAGGTCTATCAGAAACTCTACGATGTTCGTGATGAAGAAATCTAGCGTGAGATTTCAGATGAATTCTAGAGACCACTGGATTTAAAGAACTAATACACAGAATCCAGCTTATGATCAATTCCTCTGAGTTTCTTGACGTTCTCTATAAAAGAGGATTCGCTTTTGCTACTGGAGTTCCGTGTTCGTACTTTTCTCGAATAATAAATGGGCTTGAGAATTATGACACAATCAGCTACATCCCCGCGACACGAGAGGATGAAGCAGTTGGAATAGCGTCAGGCTTGGCTTTCGGAGGAGCACAGGCATTTGTCATCATGCAAAACTCTGGGTATGCAACTATCGGTGATGCATTAACATCCCTAGCTCAGCTATACAAGCTGCCTATGCTACTAATCATAAGCTGGAGGGGACTCGAACCAGACCGCGATTTTCCGGAGCACTCACTGATGGGTGAAGTGACAGAAGACATACTATCGAGTTATCGTGTGCCCTACTTTGAATTGAAGCAAGAAGACTGGCAAGCAACCCTAGACACCGCCCTTTCGAAGATGAATGAAACTTCGCAACCTGTTGCCTTACTGGTCAAACAAGGAGTGTTGTGAAGATGTATGGTTTTGAGATTATCCAAGAGCTAGCGCAGGTGCTAAGTGATGATGAGGTGATTGTGAGCAGTAATGGGAACATCAGTCGCCAAGTCTATCATTACTTACCGCAGCCCCAAATCTACCTACGAGGAAGCATGGGATTGCCAGTGTCAGTCGGTTTGGGAGTGGCATTAGCTCGCCCAGAGAAACAAGTTCTGGTGGTTGTGGGGGATGGAAATCTTCTGATGGGTTTAGGTTCCTTGTCCACCACTTCATTTGCTAGACCGAGTAATCTGAAAATACTAATCCTGGACAACAACGTCTATGCAACCACTGGAAACCAAGTAACCTCCTCAAAGATTCTGGATTACCCCCCTCTGCTTGACGGATTCAGGATACCGTACATCGTACCGATCCTACTAGAGGACTCTATTGAGGTGGTAAGGGAAAGACTTCATCTTTGGTTAGACGCTTCTGATTTATGTGTACTCCCAGCCATAGTCAATGCAAAGTCACCTGCGCTGGAGAATATCCCATTAAATCCTGAAGAGATCACAAAAATGCAAATGACATAGATGAGGTGTCTGGATGGTTGGGCTTGAGAAGATGAAAGAAAGGTATCCTCGTGCGATGATGGTCGTGCAAGGATTGTGGATAATAATACTCTCAACAATTCTTGCGTATGTTATTTTTGCTCCATTCTTGATATTCGGTGCTGATGTTCAACTTCTAGTCGACTTTTTTACATATCCAGTTGACTTCATCCCTCTACCGTATAATTTGGTTGGTCTTCCTCTCTTGCCTTTTGGAATGTTCCTAGTTATCTGGGCAAACTACGTTCTGTTACATATTGGCAAAATTGGACTGAGAAACCGAGAGCCTATGCAAAGACCATCGACACTTGTCCAAGTAGGACCCTACAGATTCACACGAAATCCGATCTACGTGGGAAATCTCATCATGGCTATAGGATTGACTATTGTTTGGAGTGGGTTGGTAATGTTGCTATGCACAATCATTATCTTCATTGTGTTCAGGCACTTCATCATTAGAGAGGAAACTATTCTGGAAGAGGAGTTCGGTGATGAGTACAGGGACTTCAAGAACCGTGTCAGACGTTGGTTATAACTCTACATACTAAGGACAACAGCTCAGAAGAGAGCGTCACAAGTATGGCACGGTTAGATTCTTTGTTTGACTCATATTTCACCTTCGTCTAAGGAAAATGATTGCTAACACAATGACAGCTGCAACAACACCGCCTCCAATAGCTATCAGCTCCCAAGACAGGGGTGACGGAGTTGTAGTTGGTGTTGTTGTGGTTGATGTTGTAGGTGTTGGCGTAGGTGTTGGCGTAGGTGTTGGTGTGGGTGTTATTGTATGATTGCATGGTGTTGGCTCGTCGTCGATAACCAGATTGTCAATTGCAGCACCAGCAGTACTGTAGCAATAGAACTCAAGATAAGTAGAAATTGTGACACCATTGTAGGTAAAGTGGTCTTCGAAGGTTCCATTGTAGTAGATGTCGAAGTGGCCATTACTTGTCCTGCTTATATCAATGTGGTGCCATCCTTGCATGGGATCCTTATTGAAACTTGAGTGAACTGGATGATAAAGTCCCTTCATCGACCAGGCGACGAAATACCAAGGACTTGGTGGGTGCCCCCAAGCTCCAAAAGCTATAAACTCAGAGGGGTAATTTGGGATTGGTCTGGATCCGTTAGACATGATATAGACATAGATAACTCCCAGAATATCTGAAGTGTCTGGAACAAACATATCGAAACTCCAAGTCCCTACATTCACGGTACTGTTGTGCCAGGCATAGTTGAGATCATCATCAAGTACCTTCAGTGTTCCTTCTGCATCTGAGAAGTTGCCTGGTATCTTGACTAATGATGTATCATTTTGGTATGCAAATATTGTCCAATCTCCAAGTCCGCCTTCGAAGTTATCACTCCATACAACTGCTGCATTTGTGGTAGTTGTGCTTACTGAGATGCAGAGTACAAACATTGTAAATCCTGCAATCAGGCGCATGAATCTTGTTTTCATACAATTTTCCTCCCATCCTTTGTCCACGCGAACAAAGAACCATTTCTTCTGTTATTCGGTACTCATTAGCTCTGAGGGTTTTCTCATCAGGATTCAAACTCTACGAACAGATCGTGTTCGGTGTTATTTAGGTAGATATTGGCTGTTACAGTGTTGGTAAATGATTCATAGAGATAGATGCCAATCTTGTTGCTGTTGCAGGTGTTGCCTGTTAAGAAGTTCATATCTGAGAGATTGAGGAAGATGCCATAATTGCCATTTCTATTACACTTGTTGTTGAAGACTCGATTTCCACCTGAAGAAAAGAGGTAGATGCCACTTTCGGTGTTTTTGGAGCAGGTGTTACTCCACACGCGGTTGTCATGTGATCCATCTAGGAAGATGCCACGAATTGTATTGTCGTTGCATGTGTTACTAATAATAGCGTTATAATTCGACCAAAAGAGGGAGATGCCAATCGAGTCGTTGGAGCAGTAATTGTTTTCCACTGTGATGTAATTCGAATCATGGAGGCCGATGCCAAAGTCAGCGTTGCTGATGCAGGTGTTGTTCTCCACGGTGTTGAAATCTGAGTTATAGATAATGATACCAACTGTGTTGTAGTTGCAGATATTGTTTATCTCTGTGTTAGAATCCGAGGCAGCATAGAGGTAGATACCTTGTTCGTTGCGGTTGCAGGTGTTGCCAGTCACATTGTTACCATCTGAATTTCCAAGGTAGATGCCATAATTGGTGTTGTTGTTGCAGATGTTGTTTGCAATAGTGTTGGAATATGAGTCATAGAGGGTGATGCCAGAGCCATTGCTATTACAGGTGTTGTTAACTAGCTCGCCGTTTGTAACATTTATCAGGAAGATTGCGGCTCCATCAATGCAGAAGCAGGGTCCATGACCCCAATAGGCACCAGTGATAATGCAGTTGCTAATGGTGAAGCTGACTCGTGTATTGCTGATGTTTATACCATGGCCAACTACACCGCCAAGGTCAATTTTCAAACCGTCAATTATGTATGGATTCTCAGGAGATCCATCACCAAGCCACCCTTCTAGCAAAGCTATATCAGAGAAACTCGTATCCCCATCAATTATTATGGGAGTATGTCGGGTGAGTTTTTGTGGCTGACCATCTAGTATAATTATTGGCGGTGGTCGGATCAAGTAATACGCCAGACCAGTTGTTGTCAACATGAATGTCAGACCAACAGCCATGATTGTTCTAGGTCTCAAATGCCAGTTCAAACCCGTTTTGGAACGTGGTGGAATAGGGCATATTCTTGAACGGTTTTTTATTTTTGATTCCACTTCAGTCGCCTCTCAATTATTTCAACAAGATACACGCCAAGTTCTGTTGGGGGCTTGTCATCTGGAAGAGGGATCTCCCATTCCTCTGCCAGTGTTCGAAGAGTCTTTAGGCATTGGTCCTGCATATCGCATGTACCACAAGCACGCTCATGTTCATACCAAATCTGAAGACCAATCTTTGGAGAATAGAAGATGTATGTATCTGTATCGTAAGCAGCACAATAACCTTTGGCGATACCAAATCGTGTGCTGATTCGTTCTATTTTTACCCGATTGACTGATGCAGTATGCTGAAGGAGTCGATAGATTCGTTCCTCAGCTGTCTTCTGTGCCATGGTGACAAACGGTCGTGATACCTTCAGATCCTTTGCGATATCTGAGGGTCTCTCTCTCTGGCGACGCCTGAGCCAGATGTGACCTTGCTGTTTAGTTGGGTATCGAAGATATCTGAACATCTCTCGAACCT
>JBHLRS010000045.1:0-26100 GCA_048882325.1 Candidatus Thorarchaeota archaeon
AAGAAGAAACTCGCGAAGTCCCTTGCCAACGTTTCAGAGAAAGAGTAGCTGTTTTCCTAACCTGCAGGTGTAGGCTACTTGATATTTAGTTCAAGAGAGTATTACTAAGTGAACTATATGACAAAATCCACCCTCAGGGAGAAATTCGATAAAGCAACGACTCTCCTCAAAGACACGAATAATCCTGATGAAGTGACAACCCTCATCCACAAAACCTCCTGGGTACGTATTCTTCTGGAACATGACATCCAAGAGGGAGATTCATTCTTCATTGAGGTTGAAATGTCTCTCCCTGAGAATGTTGAATCAAAGGAGTATGACTCATCCGTTCTCATTGACAGACTCTCTGAACATCTGTTATATCTTCAAAGACTGAGGGATGAGGGTTTCGAGTTGTCAGTCATCGGAACTGGGTGCATCTATTGCGCATCAAAGGAGATTCAAGATCCTCCTGAAGACAACCTATTTAGAGCTCTAATTCCACCTGAGACTGAATGAACAGTCAGGGTGTAGGTTTTGGATTCTATAGACAAGCAAATACTTCTAGCTCTTGATGAAAACTGTAGATTATCATATCAGTCACTTGCAGAGCAACTCGGTCTAACAGCAACTGCCATCAAGAAGAGGATGGATCGACTCAACGAAACTGGAGTCATTGAGGAGTATTCTATCGTTCTCAGATCAGCAATGATGGACTCTGATTATCTGATTGCACTTCTCTATACAGACGGTTCTGAAAATGAAGAGACCTTCATTGAACAAATCGGATCGAATCTGATGGTTGTCCAAGTAGGCCAGTTAGTGACTAGTGTTGGAAGGCTCTATTTCCTCCATTGCGAGTATGAAGGTGCTGAGGGCCTCCAGAACCTAGGCACCTTTCTCAGGACGATGGACTCGGTCACTGACATTGAACTTCACACAATTTTGACTTCGCGTGGAGAGAAATTTGAGATCAAGAAGCTCCACCTCAGAGTTCTAAAATATCTTCTTGAGGATGCTCGTATGCAGGTCAGTGAAATCTCAGAGCAGACTGGATTGACCTCAAGGCGTGTGAGTAGAGCGATTCAGGAAATGCAGGACAGTACAGCATTCTGGTTTGCGGTGAGGTGGAACTTAAGTCTCGGAAAGAACACAGAGTTCTACCTCAAGATTAAGTATGACGAACAAGCCTCAAGGATGGATGAGATTGATGGATGGCTTAGGGAAAGATTTCCAAACGCATATTGGTTCTCCTTCTACTCTGCTATGGAACCTGTTCTCTTTGCTAAATTTGTGACCGACCACTTTCGGGAAGCTGAACAGATGTCTCGGATTGCTAAGAGCGCTCCCTTCTCAAAGTCAGTTGATGTACTTCTTTCATATCCAGTTAAGAAATTCCCACGTTTGGGACGGATAAAGATTGAGGAGATGATCCAAGAAGCTGGAATATAGAACCAGTTTCCTTGTTGAGATAGTTTCTAGTGATTGGCCAATTATTTAGGTAGTGGTGTAAGACTAATAGCTTTAGTTACTGAATTGATAATTCCGTAATATTCCATCAGCAAGACGATAACAATTATGATTAGTACTATGATTACAGGATCCTGTTTGTCCATTCTTTGTTAACACCCACACAGGCCTAACTATGGTAAGAGCACAATTGTTGATTGTATTAAAATCCACAAGAAGAAAATAACCACAACAAGTATGAAAATTACTGCACTACGTTTATCCAACAATCATAGACACATCAAAAATGCAAAGTTGCAAGTCACTAGTCCTAAATCTGAGTATCATTCGTTTCCTATTTCCAGTGCAGATGAACTAGGATGATATTCAGGTAGGACGTGTTGAACCAATACCTGGGATGACATCAGCTATTCCTGTCAAGTCAACAGCCAGGATAAGGATTACAATAACGACTACAATCACAATGGCATATAGGATTCTACGATCCATTATCACTTCCTCCCAAGGACACGAGTAGTTTCAGTATCTACCTGAGGTTCCTTAAAAATTCATCTAACCTCTAAGCTTGATTCATCGTCATCCTTTGTATCAGAATGGTATTTCTCATCAGAGAACAAGATTTTTCTCTCATGAGAGATAGAATGTCTAGTTAGGATATCCGTCTAAGAGGGAATAGAAAGATGGAACCAATTGGGACGATAACCTCATACTTCACTTACATCGATGAAGAAACAAAGACTGTATTGGAGAATGTAATGAAGGCAGCGTCAGACTATGATGACTTCGTGAGTAGACTTGGTGAATTAGTTCTCAACACCGAAAGTCCAGTAATGGTGGTGTATTTTGCTATTCATCATTCAATTCTTACTTTGAACTACAAGCTCATTGACCAAATCAGGGAGAAATACGGTGGGCTTCAGATACTAGGTCCAAATCTGTTCATGTCATCAGCATTTCAAGGTAAATATGAGGATGTAAAGAAAGTTCACAAACTAGCTGATGCAGTCCTCGCAACTAATCCAGAAGACTGGGTTGCACTCGAAATGCATTTTATGAAGTTCGAGGCTGATATGAGCAACTATCCCACAACTATGTATCAGACATCGACAATGGACAGTATTCGTGCGCTTATTGATGGAGATTCCAGATTTGGACTGTATGATGCGATTCTGCAGGATTATCTAGCAATCCGAGCACATGCAGATGGAAACTATGATGAACGGATTCGATGCATAAACAAAGCTCTACGCATTGCAGAGAAGTTCGATGATAGGCTCAGAGTTGCTCACTTTCTTATAAGAAAAGCAAATATCATTTTGAACCAAGATAGAGTCGAAGCTCGAGAACTGTTGGAACAAGCCTATGAGGTTGTTGATTCTTCTCTTAGAGTTCCTGCATTTTACGAAGCAATTATTGACAAACTGGCTCTCATTAATGCTGTTAGGGGCGAGTTCGATATGGCGATACGTCGTTTTCTAAGAGTTGTATCAATTAGAGAGAGGTCTGGTTTGAACAGCGGAAACGCATCTTGGTATCTTTCAACCTTATACAATATAGTAGGTGAACCTGATTCCGGTCTTGAATGGGCATCCATGGCTGAGGACCAACTAAAGAGCAGACCAATTCTGATGACACGGGCAACTCTCAATCAAGTGTGGTCCCTTGTCCTCTTGAAAAGATTATCAGAAGCTCAACTATTGCTTGAATCAATTCGGGAATCTGTTTTGAAGTCTGGTGTTGAAGACCAGCTTGCATGGCTATACTTTGTATCTGGAATCATGGAGATGGCACAGGGTGACTACCAACTAGCTTCGAGTAGTATTGAACAAGGACTTAGGATCTATGAGCAGCTAAAAGCAGGACACCTTATGGAACTCATCTTTCTGTATCAGCTAGCAAAGACCGAGGTCTATTCCTCTATGTCAGAAGACATCGTATCCCCATCACTTGCAATCCTAGAAGACAAAGCAGTTACTGAAGACTTGCCTGGATTTCTGGGACAGGTACTTCTGCTCAAAGCAGATATAGCACTCTTGATGAACGATGAAGATTCGTTAAGAGAAATTGTTCTTCAGCTTCAACCTCTCTCTGAGAAGGAGAATCTACAATTTCTGAAATCCAATTATGATAGATTATTATCGAAACTGTAGGTTTCTCTACCTGATTCAGACTATCAGTTACCTCAGGTTTCACGATGCAGATAGGTTACAACGCTTTTTAGTCAGGACGCGTTGGACCAATACCTGGGATAACATCGATTATTCCTGTCAAGTCAAGAGCCAGAATAAAGATTACAATGAGAATAACAATCACAATGGCATATAGGATTCTACGATCCATTATCACTTCCTCCTAGGGACACGTGTAGTCTCATAATCTGTTTGAGGTTCCTTAAAAGTTCATCTCTAAGCCGCGACGTTCTGTCGTGTTCTATCATCTCTTACGGATGTTCCTAGTCATCGTTTGCGCTTATATATAATCACCACGGCTATTACCATTCCAACTGCGAATCCTGCAAGAATAACCAATTCAATTAGAGAACCCTCTGGACGTGTGGTATTGAAAACCATACCACCAATCAAATGGTAATCACTATAGAGCTCGATCTTGAATAGCGTGCCTAATTCAGGTTCCTGTGACGGTGAGACCAGGTAGATTCTTGCATTCTCATTTGTGTCAGCTGTTATGCGAAACCAGGTGTAATCCAAAATCGATGAATTCCAAACATCACCACCCTGTACTAGTTGTGTCACTTTTACAGTGATGTACGCAGAGCTATTGGTCGGATTCCCAACATCGAAAGATCTCTCACCCGGTGAATGCATTTCGATGACCTCCGTATTTTCGTAGCCAACGTTATCGGATCTATCTTCATGTATTTCTCTGCTTGGATCAATCACCACTTTCAGACAGACATTAGGTATTGTTGGTACAAAGTTTTTGAAAGTTACAGTAGTAGATTGTCCAAAATCGAGACTTGGAATTTGCTCTTTACCAAACTTTGTCCATGTAGATGCTCCACCAAATGACGCATAATAGAGAGTAGCATATACACCTGAGGCATGATAGCCCCTGTTATACACTGTGACTTCGATATCATTTGGTTCGTTTTGCTTCAATCTTAGTCGCTCTTTGTATATCCCATCTTTCTCTCGAAAGATCTTGATGTCTGGGTTGTCCCATACCAGTTTCAACTGACCCCATGTACTTTCATCATCTTGAGAGTACATATACAAGTCATGAGGATATTCCTGAACGCGGCTTTGGAAACAGAAGACTGTTGCAGCAAGACCCGTATCACTGACTAACAATACGTTTGAGTAGTTAGTCTTTTGCGTCTTCACTCTCCAGGGTATGGCATTGTTAGGACTTTCATTAGGTATTACAACGGTCCCATCGATTATTACATCGATATTGGATCCATATGGAAATCCGGAAGGAAAGAAGTAAATTTCTGTATTATCAACCACTGAGATAATTTCATGACCATGTGAAACACTAGACTGCGAGAAGCTGATTTCTAATCCCGCTGTGCTGTCAATTACAGGAATGCTACCGATATGGGGTATGAAGTTGTGCTTTGTCACAACAATACTGATGGGAGTGCCATCAGCTGAAGGTGCGAGCTCGAAGAGGGCTTGTCCATTGCCATCAGTATATTCAACTTCATAGATATGTTCTCCCTGTTTAAGACACACCTTGGCAAATTTAACAGGAGTAGTTCCGTCCTTTGTCACAGTCACTGCAAAAGCTTGAGGATCAGAGGTTCCAACTGTGTATGGATAAGATACAACGAGACCCTCTGGTTTATCAGTCCAGAGTTCTAGTTCAGGGTCTCCAAAAAGATGAAACACCTCGACGGTTGTCCGGGGCACCTCCTGTCTATCATGGAGTGTACCCCATTGCTGAACAGCATATAGTTTACCGTAAATTAATGCAGTTCCCATATTATAGATTGGTTGGTTTGTAGATCCAAGGAATCCCGGCCAGAATGCCTGTATGAGTCCATCCAGTAGATGTCCACTATTGAGAGAGTATCCAATACGTGATGCTGCGATTGCTGCGACAGCGCCATCATGACTATCTACATCTGCATACCTAGTGATTAGCTCTGCAAAGCTCTCATCTTGATGATCGGCATATGGGTTAGATTGACCAATAGGATCAGGTCCAAGAAGACCATAGATCGTGTCCAAGTCCAAATAGGCTTCATCTACTTCTCCATCAAACCATCCACTGTTGCATGCCATACTCACAACAAGAGGTGTGTACTCTTGGTTATCAAGACCTGAGAAATCATCACCATTGAAGTAAGGTGAGAGCCATCCCTCAATAATTTCCCTATCATTTTCACTATCCCAACCATTAGCATTGGTGTCGAACCTATGGATCATATTGTTGGACCCGCCATGGGAATAATATAACACAAGGAATTTTCCGTCGGTAAAGTTACCTATGACCATTGGCCCGGAATCATCGAATGATTCTTGGTCACTATACCCATCATGCCAATAGAAATTTGGATCACCTAGATCTGGATGGTCTACTACCAGGTCTGATTCGATATTAAGAAAATCGAGTACATCGTGAAACTGAACAGGATATTTATGATCTTTAAAATCGCCAGTGGCTGAATAAACGTACTCCACTTCTTTGCCATAAGTTACTTCAAGGTAATGTCTGATTCTCTCCATATTATAGACGAACGGAAAGTTCGGATTTTCAACTCCATTGAAGTTTAGATCTTCAAATTTCGATGCAGACAGAATTCCTTTGTAGAACGATTCAGAGTCTGGAGGAAACTGCTCATAATTGAGAATCTTGTTGACTATGACATTGGCTTCGGCGGCATTGTCCACTGAAATCCGGCCATAGATTATATCAGGGAAATATTCCTCTCCCTCAATATTGAAATATCCCAAATCTGAGGCTATGTATCCAGTATCTCGTTGAATGCTATCCTCCACTGTGACAGGTTCATAGTACTTGTATCTGGCAATCCCTTTCTTGAATTCTGCTTCATGCTGCATATTATAGGTGGTTGGTATTCTATCAACATCTCCGAAAAGCAATACATAGGTCGGTGCAGGATACCAGTAATCATATGCGTACCGAATCAAATCTTGAATATCAGTTGTAGTTTCCCAATTGGTTTCTACCATTGCTGGAACACCCTTCAATGTTTTCCACTCTGCTAAGCGTTCCGCTTCAACCTTTAATTCATCATCAGTAGTAATGATAAGGTACTCAACACCAGGCTCCTTGCCCACCGGTATTGAATCCGATGCCAGGGTGAAGTTGGTCTTCCCTGCAAGTGGTCCGGTCAGCATATTCATCGGCTCATAGTTCAAGAGAAGGTTCGACATGATACGCTCATATGCATCAGAGCGTAAGGAGTCTGGAATTGGGTCTATCTGGGCAGGTACATCGTATTTCACCTTGGCTATTATTTTTGAGTGAATTACGGTTTCATTTGTTAGAGGATTGTATTGAATGGGATTGAAGTTTAGTGCTAGTAATCTATGACCTCTGATAAGGGCTGGCGCTGATCCATTTGCTCCACCTACTATTCCGGCTTCGCTTACCGGGAAGAAGTCTGTAGAATAAACCGGACCTTTGACTGTTGGAAGAGTCATATCAATCTCTGCATCGGTCAAATGGGTTGCATTTAGACGCCCCACAAAACTTAGTGGGACTTGAGGTGGTGAGGCTGGTCTTATGTAGAAGCCAGTCAGATTCTGAACTGCCGTTGCTGTTGCTAGAACCTCAATAGATGCATCGACACCATGGGGAATCTCAACAAATTCTGACAATACAGGGACCATTGGTGTTGCATTTTCATGATTGAGTGTAGTTCCTGGCATGTCTAAGGCATCGTACGTGTTCCCATCTATTGTGACGTTGCGTCTCCAGAAACCATAGAAATCTGCAATAATTGTGATTCCAGTTGTATCTGAAATTGTGACATGAGCCTCGGCTGGAGTCCCTGGGGTGCTATTATCATAGGCATACCATACTCTACTCTGAGCCAAAACTTGGCTGACTTCGAACGGTCTAGTCTGATACGACTGAGGAATGAGATCTGTCACATCCAAAACGCGTCGACTTGGTGCATTGCTAACCTGTAACATCGACGTGGATGATATAACGAACATAACTGCAAAGACAATCGCTAACGACTTCAAAAACAGCTCTCTATGAAACCAGTTTACCTTCTTCATGTTACTCCACCACACGCGCATCAAATGTATACTTCATCAACTCTGATTAATAAAGCGCATTATTCTGTGCATAAGCTCCAAATAATCCACTGCGTATTTTCTTTCACACGCACTAATAAACTGCAAAACATATTATTGATTTACAACAAAGTGTATGGAATTTAGCGCAATCCGTTTGATAATAGATGTAATCAAAACTCTGCCTTTATCTTCTCAACTAGCACTTCACTCTCTTGGGAGTCAGTGAGAAACTCAATCGCATCAATTGAAGAAATCCCGATTCCCAACTCAACAGCTCGAGCAATCTGTTCCTGTTCAAAAATGGATCCCTTCGATACGTTTGCTGTCGTTCCATGCATTCTCAGCAAGGCAACACCGACTGCATCGATCGCAATTTTGTCTGTTCCTGCGACAAACACGTTGGCCTCCCTGCGAGTTCCCTCCATGGGACCGCCATCGATGAAAACAATCACACCATCCATGATGATGAGGTCCCACTTGTATGCGGCATTGATCTCTGCAATCATCTTTCTCTGATGTGGCGAACTGTGCAACTCGTTCATGTATGTATATCCAACCCTGGGAACAAGCGCGGTGGCGTTCTTTAATGAGAGTGTGAAGTGGCCTCCATACATGTGCGTCTTCAAGCAACAGGTTTCAATGACACACTCTGCTTCATCAAAGACCTTTGCAAAGAGAAACCCGTCCTTCCAGTGGTTACCTTCAGGATTCTTTTTGACCCATTCATCGTGAGGAATTGTTTCAAGGTTCACCACATCAAAACCGAACTCATCTGCTAATGCATAGAGTCCCTTCTGCTTGAAGGCTTCTTCAGTGTTCGCAGGTCCACATCTCTCAGCCACAATGATTGACTTTGCACCCATCTCCTGCAACCTGACTAGTATCTGTCTGAATGTATCCATGTGAGTTGATGCTGGTGGTGGGTCTGCTGTGTTGAAGTTAGGCTTGAAGACCACTCTCTTCCCCTTCACTGGATTAATACCCAGAAGGTCGAAGGACTTGTTCACTCCATAGACTCGATCATTCGTTGAGATAACTGCAACCTTGGTCATGGTCATTCACCAATATTGGAGATTAAGTTTCAATGTGTGAAACCGTATATGATGCTTTTGTAATATTCAAACATCAGTTTGGTTGTCAATATTCAGAGTCATTTTGTGGAGTTTATGATGCATCCGATAGTTCCTTTTCTCACAAATCTCAGCAAGCTCAGGAATGTTAGTGAAAGTAGTGCGTACATAATCAAACTCTGGAAGACTGTACTTCCTCAACTCTGACACAAAGTCATCAAAGCAATCAGTACTTGTCATCTCAAAGGGGAAGCACCCCGGAAACTTGGGGCTGAATCTAGCAAAACCTTCGATATGTCCCTCACTATCCTTCAGAACTAATACATGGACATCATCAGCAGATAGAAACTTCCTGATTTGTTCTGCAGGAGTTGAATGAAAGATGTTTGCAACCGTATCAATCTCATTCTCCTGAATCTCATAGCACGAGTATTCACCTTTTGGTTCTACAGAATCAAAGGGAACAAAGTAATGCCACGTTGTTCCAACTTTCTTGAATCCTGTCTTCTTGTACAGACCAAGAGCGGCTTCATTGAGGTCAGCTTGAAGATGAACGGCCTTGATATTACCTTGTTTGCGAAACCAGTCAATTCCATAATTCATGAGTACCTTTCCAAATCCTTTCCCTCGATGTGCTTCAACTACACCTATTCTCCCAACATACCCCTCTTCCTTTCCGTACCTTTGCACCATGAGATAACCAATCATCTCTTTGTCCATCTCAAGGATGAAAAAGCCATCGTCTTCTACTCGTTTCCAGAATGAATCCTCCCATAGGGCATCCTCTGGGAAGATCTCAATATCCATCTTGTGAAATGTTTCCCAGTCTTCACCAATTGCTTGTCTAATTTCTACCATCCAAACCACAACACTTGGATTATTCTACCACTTCTATATGAAAGACTATGGTCGCTAATGTCTAGCCATCAAGATTCAGAGTCATTTTGTATAGTCTGTGATGCAAGGGATATGAGTGATTCCCACATAGCTCAGCTAATTCCTCATTGTCGGTGAAGATAGTCCTGACATAATCAAACTCTGGAAGACTGTGCTCTTCTATCCATGCTATGAAATCATCGAAATTGTCAGTATTGGTGATCTCGAATGGAAAGCAACCTGGAAATGAAGGTGTGAACCGACATGCACCAACAATCTGTCCTTCCTTATCTTTCAACGTGAGAACGTGATATAGGTCACTCTCGATATACTGTTTTATCACAATGGCTGGCAAGGTTGGAAACGCTTCTGCAACAGTCTCGATCTCATCTTCGGTGATCTCTTGACATTTGTACTTTCTTACAGGCTGAAGACTAGCAAATGGAACGATGTAGTGCCAAGTGGTTCCAGAAACTTCGAATCCAAATTTCTTGTAGAGTGATTGAGCAACCTTGTTGTAGTCTTGTGTGTATAGATGTACCTTGGTGATATCCTTCTCACTCCTCAACCAATCCATCGTACATTCCATGAGATAGCTCCCTAGGCCCTGTCCTTGATGAGACTTGGCAATCCCGACTCTACCTAGATTTGCGCCATCCGCTCCAAATCTCTCAAGTGCAAGTTCCCCGATGATTTTTCCCTCCATTTCTAGAGCGAAGAAATTTCCCCTTTCAATCCGATGGTAAAGCTGGTCCTCAGTGAATGGGTCTTCCTCGAAGATTTCTTTCTCCATCTCCCTGAGTTGATCCCAATCTTCCTCTGTCATTGGCCTTAGATTATATTCGCTCTTCATTGTGATGACTTCCTAGTGTGTACATTATTCTCACTCGAAAAGGATGTATAAGAAAAGGTATGGTCAACGACAACTGACCATGCCTGAAAATCGGGGTTGTTATAACCATCAAGTGTTTTTTATTGGATATGAGAAAAGATCTTCTGATCGAGCCCGCTAAAGATTCGGATTACGCCTCTGTAGTTGCTTTATTGAGAGAAACTGACCTTCCTCCAGATCATGTTGAGCTCTATATGGACAACTTCTTGATAATTAGGCGACCAGAACAGAGTAAGCAACTTGTGGGATCTGTTGGTCTTGAAATTTATAGGGACTCAGCACTACTCAGGTCTCTAGCAGTTCATTCCGATTTTCGAGGAATGGGATTAGGTACTAGACTAGTCAATGCGATGATTGAGTTTGCTAAAGGTAGGGGGATCGATCGACTATTCTTACTCACAGACACTGCTGAGAAATTCTTCGAGAAAAAAGGATTCGTCGTTGTTTCCAGAGATCAAGTGCCAGAAGATATGAAACAATCAATCGAGTTCACGACTCTCTGTACAAGTTCTCCTTCAATGATGCGTGAAATCTAATCCTTACCTTGTACTCTGAATGAATGAAACTTGTTTCTTTCTTTCCTCCTCCCACTTCTTACGCTCTGCCCGGAGCTGAAACAGGTCAACCTCCTTGTAAATGAGTCCTTCATCTCCTCGTGATAGATTCCTATCAATGCGCTCTCTCTCAGGAGTGTAGATGAGTGAGTCACCAAACTCAGCAATATTCGCAAAGAAGCAATACGCATAGATTGATCTTCTTGCATCAAAATGTGCGGCTTTGAAATCTGCGGTCACAGGTGTGAAGGCTGGGTTGATGACTAGGTCTACAGGTGGGTCTGAGTTCTTCAACTCAACTCGGAGGTCCATATCGAGAAAGTCACGACAAATGGTGATAGCAATCCGTCCATATTCTGTCTTGCAGATGAAAGTGTTCTTTGTTTGAGTTGAAACGTCGATTCTCTCGATGAATCGCTTTCCACCCAGGTGAATGATTGCTGGAGTGTGTTTCTCTTGTGCCCATAGTACACCATTAGGTCCATAGACTCTGCAGACGTTTCGTTTGGCATTTTGATCATGATAAGAGCCTGGTATGATATACATGTCATATTGCCTTGCTAGACTTTCAACATCTTTCGCTATTTGCTCAAAACTCAAATCAATAGACATCTCGGGGAATATTAGGATGTTGATTCCTTCTACATTCGCCTTCTCAATCATTTTCCTCAGTTTTTTACTAGTCAGGGGTACCATTTCCTCCTTTAAACCAACGAGTCCATCTGTCTTCTCCTCATAAAGCTCGTTCAGGATATCCCCACTAGTGGACAATCCAATCTGTGCTATCCCTACTTTGAACTTGCTCCTCTCCGATTTGTCTGTTCCCTGGAGGAGATCCTTGTGTACCAGTTTGTACTTCGAAGTTGTTGATGCAGTCTTAGATTCAACTCCAAGACTCTCGACAGTCTTCTGAACCATTCTTGCAAGGAGGTCATCCAGATTGGTGATGTCAACCATCTCTTTAACTGAGGGTTTCACTTCAAGGACTGTTTCCCATCTCTTCACCTCACTCATGAGTGTGTCTAATTCCTTCTGCACAATCTGACCAAGTTTCAGTAATCCTTTTTCATCAGCAAGTCTTTTAGCTTCATTCATTAACCCACGAGCCTCATTAACCTCGAAATCAATTAAGGCCAATTTGGACTGGAGAAGGTAGGTTTCTACTACGAGAGGATATTGAGCTTGGTCTTCAGCAATTGACACTAATTGTTGAGTTAGGTCTTTCACCTTGTCAAGAACCTCTTCAGATCTAGTTGTCTTCAATTCAATTAGGAGTAAGTCACAGAGATGTATCATAGCTAAAGAGGTTAGTGAGTAATCACGAACGTCCTCTTCGACAATCTTCTCAAGAATCCCCTCTGCTTTACCAAGGTCACGAGTTCTCCCACTCTTCTTCAGGAACAGTGCTTGAGAAATCCGGTAACGTTGGTTGAGGACTTCATTATCTGATTGTGCATCAAACTCCTCGAGCTTTGAGAGGTATTCCTTTGCTAAATCAATATCGCCACTGTCTAGGGCTAAGCTCATGAGTTGACTCAACACAACAGGTATCAACCTCATGTTTCCCATATCTTCAGATATGGACAGGCTTCGTTGATAATACTCGAATGCGTTTTCGGTATTTCCTTTCCTTTCGTGACACTCGCCAATATTTGTGAGAGTGAGGGCAATCCCCTCCTTAGCTCCCATATCATCATAAATGAGAAGACTTCTCTGATAGAATTCTAAGGCAGCATCGATGTTTCCTTTGAGACTATATATGTCTCCCAAATTGTTGAGAGCCAAAGCAAAGTCTGGACCAATACTAAGTTCTTCCTGCATTGCAAGACTCCTGTTATAGTACTCGGTTGCTTGAGTAAGATCTCCCTTTAACCGATGCATGACACCAATATTGATGAGGGTTCTAGCGATGTCCAGCTTGACTGCTAGTTTCTCCCTAATCTCAAGAGTTTGCTTAAGATATTCAAGAGCTTGGTCTAATTCTCCTCTTGAAGAGCTTAGGTTTGCCAGGTTATTTAGAGCACTGGCTATTGCATTCTCATCATTTATGTCTCTACTCATACCAAGACTCTTATTGAAAAAGTCTGATGCTGCATCAAGCTCTCCCTTTGTCCAATAGACGAGTCCTAAGTTGTTGCATGCAGCCGCAATGCCATCTTTATCATTGAGTGTTTTTCTAATTCTCAGACACTCCTCATGACACTCTAAAGCTCTTTCAAGTTCACCCTTATACCAATATATTACTCCTCTCTGTGAGAGAAGATTGCCTCTTCTCTCCTGAAGCTCTTTCTTGGAATGCTTCTTCTCCTCCGAAATTAAGAGAGACTCAGCCCTTTCTATAGCAACTAGTCCAATATCCAGTTTCCCTGAGCGCCATGATATGTCCGCCTTCTGTACCAGAGCATCAATGATGAGCAGATTGTCCTTGGTTTCTTTGCCATCAATGATGTCGTCTAAGATAGTGAGGGCTTCTGATATTTTTCCTTCCTCGCGGAGGGCTTTTGCGTGAGATAATTTCTCAGAGTCCTTCACTTACTTACCTCCATAGTATGTATATCTTTCATGTCCTGAACTTGTCTTAAAGGATTTCCAGAAAATTATTCGCTACGTTGAAGTAAATGCTTATATCCGATTTTTTCCGATACTCATTTACAATGCGAGGATATACGACAATCCAGCACATGTTTCCACCACTTAGTGGCAACTAATGCTATGTCCTTTTCCTCGTGATGTCTGCTTTTCTCGTGGTCCTCTCGGGGAAGAGGGCTAGGTCTGCGGACTGTAGCTATATGCGAACAGCTGCTCTGGATGTCTTGTCCTCATTTGGAGGTAATACAAGAATGTCAGGAAGTATTTCACGAAGAAGGAAAAGTAAAGCAATGAGACAAAGAAGCAAAGAAGAGATCCGATGGTACATCAAGTACTTTGCAGATATGATTGAGGATCAGCATAAGAATATGCAGTTTCCAGATTCGGAGTATACTACTCTGACATCGGAACAGATACTTCGAGTAATTGAAGGACCATACACCCGGAGAAAATATCAGTAAGTATATGTCACTTTCTATTCCGTGTGTACACAGAGGGTCTTGCGAGACCCTCTTCTCCTTTTGTTTTTCAGCGGCACATATTTGAATTACAACTCGTGTCATGTTATGGTTATTTTGTGCTTATGCACGAAATATTAATGAAATGGAGCAAACTGTCAGAGAGGAAATAGATACAAGCCACATTATGAGAGAGATCCAGGATGGTCCTGCAACTATCAGTGAGATTGCAAAGGCAACCAAGATGGAGAAGGGAGTCATTCTTGAGAACCTACTCGCTCTCATGAAATGGAATCTGATAGAGATTGTAGGAGACGAGAATCGGGAGTACATCTATGCAAGGAAAGAAATCTAACAACTCCTTCCTTTGTTTTTCTTACTCTTCGTTTCGCATCTTCACAACCTTTCCTTTCGCACTCTGAGGTACAACCAAGATCCGTATCTTCTCAAGTAATGGCTCAACATCTTCTGGATCATAGTTTGAGAAGACTATGAAAGAATATCCTCTCTTGAAGAATTTGAAATAGAGAGCTGATAATCCTGGAGCCCCTCCAGCCATGGCTAAACCTCCGGGCATCTTGTCAGGGTCAGCATTGAGAGGTATGAAAACTCTCTTAGAAAACTCTGAGTTCAAGAGTTTTTCCTGAGTAATGGCTCTCTCAAATAGCAACCAGTCACGAACTGTAGAATAACCGCCTCCCGCTGGACTACCTCGACTACCAATTACAAAGATGTTGCTCCTTCTTTTTGTTGGATGTATAGAGCCATCAGGCATATGTCTTGTATAGCCGGTTGCTAAATTTGGCACCAATGAATCCACTTCATAATGGTCTGTGTTCATCATTCCTGCGGGTTTGTAGATATTCTCCATGACATATTCATAATAGTCCATACCTGAAATCGCCTCTATGACCAGACCGAGTATAACATATCCAGCATTACTATAGTTCCATCTCTCTCCTGGTTCTGAAACCAAAGGGTCTTCAATGAAGAACGGAACAAAGTCTGATATCTTTCGGAGCTTACCTAGCGCTGCATCGAATTTATCGCCAAAGTAATCCCCCATTCCTGATGTGAAAGAAACAAGATGTCTAATCTCTACCTTTGAAGCAATGTCATTCCTGAAATCTGGTAGATACTTTCCCACATAATCATCTAGATCTACTTTTCCTCTTTGTACAAGCTGAAGAATCGCGACCTTAGTGATTATCTTATTCAATGAACCTAGATTGAACTTCGTGTCCACCTGGTTCGGAACACCAAATCGTTTCTCCGCTATTCCATAAGCATTCTCGAAAATCACTTTGTCATCCTTCGTGACCAGGACTGCACCAGAGAATTTGTCCTGTTCAACATAGTTCTCAATCATATGCTGGAGATCAGCAACATTGAATTCAGTCATCACAAAACCTCCGAAATGGTCAAAATGTTTCGATTATATCGAAATAATTGGACATCGTCGAACTTATAAGGTCTCCTCCTTTAGCAACAACAAGCAAGCTTCACGGAGAAAGACAATTTGACACTACCAGAACTTCTTTCGGATCCTGTACGCGCAAGAATCTATCTTGAAGTGCTGATTAAGCAGGAGGTCACTGCACAACAGCTACTGAACAATATCAAGATCAGTCGTAGCACAATGTCCCACCATCTCTCAAGGTTCGTTGAAGAAAAGGTCTTCCAAGTTAGAGTGCAAGAGATGGGCAGGGCAATAAAGTTCTATAGCCATAATCCTGACTTTATGGAGGAGGTTTGCATAGAAGGCAAAGACACGATTGCACTAGAAGAACGAATCATGTTTCTGAAATCAGCATCTGCACATCTTCATATTGTTTCCAATCTCCTGCAGGCAAAGGCAGATAGGATAGAGAAGAACCAATCATCGTCAGAAATGAAATCACGTGTAGCATTCACATTTGATTTCATGTCAAAGGAAGCAGCCGATATCTGGAATGAAGAATACAATGCATTTCTAGCACGGTTTGAAGAACGTCGTAAGTCAGTTAAGGAATCCTCTAAGGGTGCGCGTGAATACATCGGATATGGTGGGATTACTCCAACAAAATAAAGAAATGGAGCTAATCAGAGAAGAGTGGAATGACCGGAGTCACCTTGAATTCCATGAAACTCAACATATCTCTAAAGGTATCATGAATCAGCTTCACATCATCAACATCAATCACAGCAACACCTCTATTTGATGCAACGCATTGGTGTGCAGCTAGTATTGTCTTCATCTCCTTCGGTTGTTTGAAGACGTCAGCTGCCTTTACTGCTTCTTTCCGGTGTTTCGGTTTGATGTGCCATTCTACAAGATACTTCACACTTATTCACCTCCCAACTATTCCATATTGAAGGCAACAAGTGAACTGATTGTTCGATTTATGGCTTTACAAAAGGAACAATAGCTCAATTTCAGAACATCAATCCGCAACTCTTTTCATTACTAGGTACTTTCTTGATTTCGTGATTGGATATGGCTGGTTTTAGTATATCGGAGTATCACGACACCACTGCAATATATCAAAAAATAGACCATCTGATGCATCTACCAATCTATGGATTCAATCAGGAAGCGATGAGTGGATATCTTCGATACTTCGAGGAAAAATGCATGAAGTCAAAGGAGATGATCTCTGAAGCTAAGAGGTTTATTCCAGGTGGCGTTCAGCATAATCTGGCATTCAATTATCCTTTCCCTATTGTGATTGACAGGGCTGATGGTGCATATCTATGGGACATTGATGGGAATCGGTACATTGACTTCCTCCAGTCCGGAGGAGCAATCATTCTCGGAAACAACTATGCCCCGGTTAGAGAGAAGATTCTGGAACTTATCAAGGAATGTGGTCCTGTCACAGGTCTATTCTCTGAATTTGAATTGAAACTTGCCAAAGAGATAAACAAGCACATTCCTTCAGTAGAAATGTTCAGGATGCTCGGGAGTGGGACTGAATCTGCTATGGCTGCAATAAGAGTAGCTCGTTTAGCAACTGGAAAAAAGAAAATCATCAAGATGGGAGGTGCTTATCATGGATGGAGCGACCAGATGGTTTATGGACTACATATCCCAGGCACTGGTAGTTATGAAGCACATGGTATTCCTGGAGGATGTAGAAAGCATACCCATGAGGTCTACCCGAATGACATCGATGCTCTTCGAAAGAAGATGTCCAGGAACCGAATCCTAGGAGGAACTGCAGCTGTCATTGTAGAACCAGTTGGCCCTGAATCAGGAACTCGGCCGATTGACAGGGATTACAATAAACAGATACGAGAGCTTTGTGACCAGTATGAAGCCCTTCTCATCTTTGATGAAGTAGTTACTTTTGGGAGGATAGGTCTCTCAGGAGCTCAAGGTTACTTCAATATCACTCCAGACCTTACAACCTTCGGGAAAATTGTCGCTGGAGGCTATCCAGCAGCAGGTGGACTCGGTGGTCGACGAGACCTCATGGAACATGTTGCAGCGGGTATTGAAGGCGGGAAAAAGAGAGCTTACGTTGGTGGTACTCTAGCAGCGAATCCTATGAGTTCAGCAGCAGGTTATTTCACTATTCAGGAAATAGAACGAACTAACGCATGTGAAAAGGCTGGAAATGCTGCATCTAGGCTGAACAATGGTCTCGTACAAATCATTGATGACCTTAACCTTCCTTTTGTCGCCTACAATCAGGGAGCAATATGTCACTTGGAAACATCGGGCACGATGTTTGTGAAAATCAACCTTCTCAAGATAAAATCAATTCTGCAAGAGATTAGCAGAAGGCAGCATTTCATGGAGGAGATGGGTGCCGCTTACATGGCTGAAGGTCTGGTCACGCTTGCTGGATCTCGAATGTACACAAGTATGGCTGATGATGATTCAGTCATTGATGACGCACTAGAACGTTTCACTCATGTCTTCATGAATGTGGAAGTTCCTGCTTCTCTAGAATCCCCCTGAGGAGGACATCTACCATCTGAGACTGTGTTCCCCATCTCTTCAAGTTACCCTTGCCAACAAACCAACTGAAGACGACATTCGCAAAAACAGCACCAATTAGAGACCTAATCATTACTGGAATCGGGATATTCCTAACCTCTGACTTCAACTTGTAAATCTGCCTGATAAAATCAGAATCTTCTGGAAAGTTGGTATTTATCGCTTTCTCGACATGTTTTCCGTTCATCTCTACAATCTCAACGAAGAAGAGATTGAGAAGCTTGGAATCCTCTCTTAGCTCCTTGAAGAGTCTATTAGCTGCGTTGGTTAGTAGCTCCTCAGCACTATTTCCAGATATACCCCCAAGAATCTCAAGAATTCTAAAAAGGGGATGTCGTTCAATAAAGACAGCTTCAAAGATCTGATCTTTATTTTCAAAGTGGTTATAGATGGAGGCTGCCTTGATTCCTGCGTTCTTAGCTATATCGCGCATTGAGCTTCCTGAGAATCCCCTTTCTATGAACAAATGGTAGGCTGATTCGAGAATCTGTTTCTTGGTAGACTCTTCACTAGACATGTTACAACAACCTATATAGTAGTCGAGTAAAGTTAGCCGACTAACGAGTGTTAGTCATTTAACTCCTGTGGTGAGTCGAGTGCACAACTTTATCTCTGAAGGTTTTTGGCTACCAGGTGTTCATTGGGTAATCGAAGTAGTTCTACTTCTTTTTCTGATTCTATTTTTGTGGGTGTGCGTAATTGCTAGATCGATACGATACTTCTGGAAATTCCCAATGCCTGCATTCATGGGAAATGTAATCGCAAATCCGTCTTTCAGATCGCGAGTTCAACCTCCTTCGATACTAATCAAAGCCTTGGAACTCAGACCTGGGATGGAGATAGTTGAGTTGGGGTGTGGATCAGGATACTATACTGTTGCTGTGGCAAAGGCAATTCAACCAGCAGGGATTGTCTTTGCTGTCGATATCCAACAAGGGATGCTTGACAAACTACAAACAAGGATGGAACGTAAGGGTGTAGAAAACATCATTCCTGTGCTTGCGGATGCAGAAGGCTATATTCCGCTAGACGATGGAATCGCGGATGCAGTGTTCTCAGTGACAATGCTATCTGAGATTCCTGATCCATCTAAGACCTTACTTCAAGTGAAGCGTCTTCTGAAGGAGGATGGGATATATGCGAACTATGAATTCTTACTCGATCCTGACTTTCCATTAAGAGGAACTGTGATTCGGTGGGCACAGCAGGCAGGATTCAAGCTGAAACGAGAAGGTGGTAATCCATTTCGTCATGTCTTAGTTTTCACAAAAGAAAACTGAATCATCTTTGAGCAATCAAATCAGCGAAGAATAGCAACAGCTGTCACTGATAGGATATAACCCAGAGTTCCGCCAATTAGAACGGGTAGCGTAATTACTCGGTCTGCAAATTCCTTGAGGTAAGTCGCGAACACCAAAGATATGATTAGACACAGAAATGGTAGGACAATGACAGCAATAACGAATTCAGTGGTCTTGAGAACTGAAATTTCCCCAAAAATAGCCACTGAATAAAAATTGGTCATCAATGTGGTTGATAGATTGAAACTGCCCAATTTTAGAGGATACTCCCAGATTCCTCCTTTGAGATTTCCATAAGCCCAGAATGTCAGGATCCAAATGAAGACTGCGATTTCAGCTAGTGGAAATTCTTCTGAAGTGAAAAGAATGTCAAATAAGAGTGCTACAATGATTAGAATCATTTGAAACACCTCATCGAATCTTTGTTCCCGACCTCTTTCATTCATGTCATTTAGAGCCTCACGAGTGAATGAAGTATCTACAACTACAATAAACTATCGCAGAAGTTCTTTTGCCACTCTTACACTTTATCTGAAATTTGGAACATACGTTTTGCATCTATGAACTCTAGGAGGTCTGTCAAGGTCGACAGAATCTCTTTCACATCATCACTCAATTCATCAGGTTTTGCAACTAGATTGTTTGCCTCTATCCAGATTCTCTCACGGGCCTGATACAGGCTGTCTTGTTCGTTCTTGTCAATCTTTCCATCCTTGAGTGCTTCTTCAAGAACATCACCGTAGGTTCGGAGGTCAAGCACTATTCTTTCAATAAGAGCTCCTTCCTCTTCTGAGATTACATTGTCTGCAAGGGCTGTCTCTCGAAGTTGGCTCCATATGTATTCAGTCACAGGATCAAATGACCAACAACATGGGAGAGATAGTGGAACAATCGTTTGTGTATCGAGTATTTTACTTGGAAAGATTGGACAACAGAGGTCAATCGTTTCTGCACTAATCTCCTTCTCTACAACATGTTTGTAGATTGCAAATGCTGTGATGCTGGAACCAAGCAAACCATTGAGCGCTAGAATCAATAGAGTTGTCTCTAAACCCCACACTTCAATGAGAACTCCGCCAACGGGCACGGAAAATATGCTAACAATCATCATCAATGTAGGTATTAGTGAATAGACTGCATTTCGATTCTCATCTGGAATAACATCCAAGTAGAAGCGAGGTCTCAATACATCAGCAATGTACCTTGGACCAAATGCAATTGTGAAAGTCACAATCACGAGGACAAATGGTATTATTGCAAAGGTGGATGGAGCAGGATTGAACTGTACCATAGTGAAAATTGCTAGGAAGAAAATAATGTCCGTTAGAAGAATAGCCAAAGCGAGCCACTTCTGCAAGTTCCCAATTCGCTTTGACACAGCTCCTGCAGTACCTGCGCAGATTGCTCCAAGAATGAAGATACTTGAACGTAATAATGCAGTTCCAGTATCAGTAAGTGCATACGCTGCATAGAGTGGGAAAAGGATCAAGCCACCCCAGATTGCCCATCCTGCCCCAGAAATCATTAGACCAAGAACCATAATTCTAAGAGTCCTGTTTCGAGCAACTGTTGTCAGTCCACCTCTGAGATAGCGGAAGTAGATTCTGATATTTACTTTATCACGTTTGAGGTCTTTGTGGTCTTTCATGAATCTCAGTAGCAGCAGAGATACCATTAGGACTAACAAACCTTGAACGATAAACAGGATCTGGCGGCCGATGAATGCAAGAAAGACGCCTCCCAAAATAAAGGACACTGCAGTCAAGACCTCTCTGAACATCGTGAATTTACCATAGAACTCGGAGTAAGTTCGCCTATCTTTGTCCTCTGTCGCGTATAGTTTGTAGTTGTTATCGAACCATGCTATGTATGTCCCTGCTTCTTGACTCTGGGCAACTGCGACAAAGATGAATGAAATCAAGACAGACAGAACGTCAAATGACTGTGATAAAACTATGAAACCAACTCCATAAGAGAGGGCTGCTATAAAAAGTACCCAACGCTGTCCAATCCAATCTCCAATAGCACCCGCTGGATAACTTGCAACTGCTTGAATTGCGAATTGCACTGCTAGAATCAAGGATAGCTCTGACAGTGAAACGAACTCAAGGGCATGTAGAATGAGGAATGTGTTGGTTAGCATCACTGCGAAACTATATGCAAGCATTAAGCTTGTTGCTCTCGAAATAAACTGTTTCGCTTCCAGGTTCAAACCTGCTATGCTCAAGGCTCGATGATATAGACTAGCCATTTTTATCGCACACTCATCGGCGTCGTTGCAATCACTAAGTCGATTGAAATTGTGTTTCTCTCATAAAGGCATTTTGACCTGCTAGTTTATGAGTAGAAATATCAGTGTGATAATGAACAAAAATGGAGGAAATTAAAGAAGATTCGGGATTCTGAGGGACTATCTCTCAAGAAATTAGTAAATCTTGTACTTTATGCAATTGCATTAGCTATGGGAGTTGTTATCATAATACTTCCAATCGTTGGTCAACCAGTTGATTAATCCGTCGCTGGGATTGCTCTGGCTTGCCTAGGCTTGGCTGGTCTTGACCAAATTACCGAGTAGTAGCCACAACCCGTGCCAGTGGTACGGGTTCCCTATTTCTTCGAATATTGAGAACACATCATGACGAAATCAATAAGATTGTCCCAGAGATTCCTTAGTCATCATCGAAGAAAATCTGCTTGTTGTCGGTACTACTTGTCACCCTCAAATGCTGTCATTCACACACCCATGGGCCCAGGTTTGAGTTCTCTTGACAATGGGAATTTCATCCAATGTATGAAACACTGTCTTTCCTTCTTCCTTTGCTCTATCTAATTCTAGCAGAGCTCCCTTGGACTCAGCAAGCAAGAATAAGGCATCGCAGTGATCGACCCAAGGCGCGTGCCAGTTCATATAATCTTCCCAGTCCATGGCAATCTTGAGCTCTCTTGCGAGGATATCTGGCCAGTGAGTGAGATGTGGGATATAGGGGAAGTGTCCTTTTTTCCAGATCCTTAAGCCCGCCTCCATAGCTCGACGGACATTCTCCTCAATCTCCTCCAAACTAGACCCTGTATATGGTCCCGCTACATAGATCTTCAAGCTTTTCAATGACAATCACCAGTTGTTCCTTGACTGCAATAGCAAGTATCTGAGGTGTATTTCATCTCACAATGATTGTAAGAACTGACCAACTACTAAATCCATCGAGAGGTTCAGGATCTGATCTCATTTGTTGGTTGTCATTGATGTCTGTTGCTCTAATCATGAAGGTGTATTCTCCAGCTTCGGAGAAACTGGTTGTAATCTCCCAGAAAACCCAAACGTTGTCATAATCAATCTGCAGAACAATCGGTGCATCATGCCAGGTTTCTCCATCATCAAGAGTATATTCCACGAGTTTGACTCGAGTACCTCCATACGCACATCCCCCAACTTTGATATCTTGGCTAACATTGTAATTTGAATAACCCGTTGGAAAGAAGATTTTGGAGTCTATGACCATCGGTGGAGATGTGTCCCACCCACGATCCTGCCAATAGTCCTCTAGCGGTCTATCAATCACCTCGATGCTGGTCACCCACGCAGGTTGCTTCACTCCGTAATATCCTGGATTGAGAATCCGAAGAGGGAAACCTTGAACCGGAGGTATTTCAACGCCATTCATGTATAGTGCACCAAGAACTCCATTGTTCTGAAGCTGTTCCATCGTATGTGATGCGTAGTAGCCATCAGCAGCCATGTATCTAACACCAGTTGCAGTTTCATCAATACCTAACGAGTTCAGCAGTTCAAACACACTAAATCCTGTCCAGTTTGCAGTTGATAGGAGCTTTCCTGTCTTGCCATTTCCAATACATTCTATGGTTAGAGGTAATGAGGTCAGATTCAAAGATTGGAGTTCGACTAGTGAGAAACTAGTGGGATTTTCCACGAGCCCTAATATTTCAAGCTCGTAAGTATCCCGATTGATATTCGGTACTGGTCCAATTCTAGTGATATAATAGTCATCATTGGATGTGAAGAAATCTGGAAACTCTTCAGAAATTCCTGTTGGTGGAGGATTGATGAAAAGACTTGGACTAAACAGAACGACAATTACCACAATTGCGACCGCAGCACCAGCAACTATTTTGAGTTTTGGATTCATTGGTTACCAGTACACATCTCAGCCGCTCGATATTAATCGTTGCGGAGGTATCAATTTGATACCTGATTCGAAAAAGCCACTGTACACAAGTTCTTAAGGAATCATTTGTTCCTACACCACGCAGGAATACCAAGTACGAGGCGATTTCGAGACGTGGCCCAGTGAGGGGTCGAAACGATTACACACATGCCCACTGAAGAACACCCTGTTTTTGTTTGACCTGTTATCGCACAAGCGAGAGAATATACTATGAGCTATGAAGAACGTGAGCCCATTGAGGCTACTGTGGCTGAGTTAAAGCCAAGAATGAAGAATGTTTCAATCACTATCAAGGTGGTTGCTACAGGCGAAGAACGTGAAGTTTCATCCCGAAGTGATGGAGCGACTCATCGTGTTGCAGACGCAACCGTGGGTGATTCAACCGGTATTGTACAAGTACCGTTGTGGGACTCTTCAATTGATGACATCGAAGTTGGAAAAACCTATGACCTGAAGAACGGCTATACAGGTTTATTCCGAGGTAACCTTCGACTCAACATTGGAAAGTATGGGGAAATCACAGAAGCGGAAGATGAGATTGAAGCGGTAAATGAAGAAGTAGACATGAGCGCTGAAGAGCACGAGGACACTCGCAGGAGAGGAAGCTACGGTGGCGGAGGCGGCTATGGTGGTCGTGGAGGCGGAGGCTACGGTGGTGGAAGAAGCTATGGCGGCGGAGGCGGCTATGGCGGTAGGGATCGGCGTAGTGGTAGCGGTTACGGTGGCCGTGATAGGCGTCGCAGATATTAGTTAATCATTCGTAAGTCTAGATTATCGACACGGACTCATTGATTTTAGGTCCGTGTAACCCTCTTTTTCTTTCTATACTTCTAGATTCAGAGGCCATTGTACACAAGTTCTTAAGGGAATATCATTAGCAAGAGAGTGCAGGTATACCAAGTTCAAGGCGCCTTCTACTAGTGGTCTGGTGAGGGGTCAACACGATTGCACACTTACCCACTGAAGTTTACCCTGGTTTTGTTTGTCCTGCTATCGCACAAGCGAGAGAATATACGATGAGCTATGAAGAACGTGAGCCCATTGAGGCTACTGTGGCTGAGTTAAAGCCAAGAATGAAGAATATTACAATCACCTTCAAGGTGGTTGCTATAGGCGAAGAGCGTGAGGTCACATCACGAAGTGATGGGGCAAGTCATCGAGTTGCAGACGCAACAGTTGGTGATTCCACTGGTTGCGTTCAGCTACCTCTGTGGGACTCCTCTATTGATGATATTAAGGCTGGAACTACCTACACCTTGAAAAATGGCTACACTGGACTATTCCGTGGAAACCTCCGTTTAAATATTGGAAAATACGGAGAGGTTGCTGAATCTGAGGAAGCCATTGAAGAGATCAACGAAGAAATCGACATGAGTGCCGAGGAGCATGAGGATACTCGTCGACGGCGAAGCTATGGCGGTGGTTACGATCGAGGTGGCGGAGGCGGCTATGGTGGTGGCTATGGAGGCCGCGACAGAAGAGATCGTCGTAGTGGAGACTATGGTGGCCGTGACCGGCGTCGCAGGTATTAACACGTGAATTAGCAGCAAACATATTTCGGGTTTCCTGCGTGGAAGCCCGAAATTCGGATTTTTAGAAACTGATTGACCTTTGTGGAAAGCTACATAAGACGAAGGCATAGCCACGACAATCACTACGTGATCGAAATGAAAATCTTCGGGATTGGTTTCCACAAGACAGGAACAACCTCTCTAGCAGAGGCTCTGAAGATACTGGGATATACTGTTACCGGACCCAATGGAGTTCGTAATCCGAACATTGCTACTGAGGTACTTGATATCGCCGCCGATCTTGTTGCGCGATATGACGCGTTTCAGGATAATCCATGGCCAATCATCTACAAAGAACTTGATGTGAGATATCCAGGTAGTAAATTCATTCTTACAATCAGACCACCTGAGGATTGGATTCGAAGTGCCGTCCGTCATTTCGGAACAACGAACACTGCAATGAGAGAATGGATCTATGGTGTAGGTCATCCTGCTGGGCATGAGGATATCTATATCAACCGTTTTAACAAACACAATCGGGATGTTCAGGAGTACTTCAAGGATCGACCTGATGACTTTCTTGTGATGAATTTACCTGCAGGAGATGGTTGGGAGAAACTCTGTAGATTTTTAGGCAAAGAACTACCTGATGTTGACTTCCCTTTTGCTAACAAAGCCCAAGACAGAGAAAAAGGACCTGGTGTCAAGGCTATGGTTCGGAAAAAGGTACTCAGTTTTGGTGCCCGTGTGACTCGACCTGTCAGACGCAAGAAATGAGTACATCAATCTGACTTGATACTCCGCAAAATTGACGATGTCCCAAATAATAGAAAGAGCGTCTGATTTTGTTCTTTATCTATTGACAGGAATTAGATATCTATCGAGTTGGAGTGATGAAGTGGGACACGGATTTTCCCTCCCATCATACTGTCAACATCATTAAAATAAAACCTAGCCAGTAGCTTGTAGTAATAAATCCTAAAAACCAC
>JBHLRS010000046.1:0-3967 GCA_048882325.1 Candidatus Thorarchaeota archaeon
CACCTTTGATACACTCTTGAGAATCTCCATTCGTTTCTTGAGAGTCCAACTGGTGATTGAGCCAACGCCAGACATCAAAGGCGGTCCTGTTTCTTTCGCAGCAACATGAAATGGAGCCCTATCTGTCCAAAGAACCGTCATCCCCAATCGCTCAAAGAACTGGTTCACTCGTCGTTCTAGATCTGGAATATCATGAGGTGGTTTGTCATACTGGCGGAGAGCTTTGCCCGGGGGCTTCTCAGCTAGCAGATCAATAGGAATCATCAGTTCAGTTTCTAGCACCTTCTCAAGTCTCTCAGCGATATCAGTACTGACATCTATCTCATCTTTCTCATATGCTAGAATTGCCCTTGCGGACACCTCAACGCAGTCAGCAAGCTCCTCAGTGGTCATCTGCTGTTCAAGTCTGGCCTCCCTGAGCTTCGACCCATCTATTGCGACAAATCGACCGCCCCTCTGGATGAACTCTCTGGGTAGTCTTTCTTCTGACATCATGCTCCGGAAGCTTGGCGGAGCAATGGTAGAAACACCATATCGCTTGTACACCACACCGGAGTCCAGCTCACCTCTCCTCGTCTTCTTTCCCACCACTAGTGGAGTTGCATTGAAGAAATGAGCCACAAGCTGAAGAGCCATAGCATCCTCACTGGTAAGGGCATCGATATTTGCAAGGACCTTGACGAGAATGAGCTGCTCACCCCGTCGTGCCACAAGATCGAAGCAACTTGGCCGGACATCACATTGTGAAGAAAGCATAAACCCAGCATCCTCTAAGTGAGAGACGGCCTCCTGTATTAGCTGGGTTCTTGCTTTAGTCAATGATGATTACCACAGTCATCTCATTTCGAACCTTTTTCAGGCTATCTAATAGTGAAAATAAGGAGATTATCAGTCAACATCGAGATTGGGTTTCTTTTTTGATGACATCCCTATGCCTATTGTAGTGGTCGACGGTAACTTTCGTCGCAAGATCTGAACTTGGGGTCTAGCTAGTTTCTCAACCGGTTTCCAAAGTGCAAAATTCTCCCATCCTAGGTTAACATATCCTATAAGACGGTGGACCAAGAAAAGCTCAGCTTTATTCCCTGCTACTGTGTAGATTCCTGCGCCATGGTCAAGCCGTCTCAGGATAACAATCGGAAGTCTAATGTCCTCATGAAATTTTGGCGGCACTTCAAGCATCAAATCCTCTATCTCTTCGATTCGAAACACGGAGGTTTCCCCTATTCGGGTCCTGAACTGTGGAGATTCTAAACCAATCAGATCACTCAGTGGGATTCTTGACTCAGGAAGATGGTCATTGAGTGTGTCAATGTCATGTTCAATCATCTTGTCAATGAACCTGTTCAAGTCAGCTCCTCCGTGACGCGACAGACAATTAGTCGGTGATCCTTCTCAAGAGGACTCAGGTCTATGTTGTCAACAATCTGAAGACCTAGCCTGTCAAGTGTTGAGATCTCTTTGCTGTATATCTTATCGAGATCGGAGGTGGAGTCGATGGACCTTGCCTTGATTGCGAGCATGCCCCATGCACCAAAAGAGCAGAAGGTTTTGAGGTTCTCATAAAGAATTGTTGCCTGATTTGGCTGTGCGACATCCTGATAGACCACTTCTATGGGACCTGCAACAATAGATGCGTATCTCGTAGGATGCCTTGCATCATCTACGATTGGGATTATATTTCGCCGAGTTGCAGCAAGGTGGATCAACTCTCGTGCGGTCCGTTCTGAGAACTCCACTGCATAGACGATGCCGTTATTTCCGATGATGTCTGAACAGTGGCTCACGGTTGTTCCAGAGGCCGCTCCGAGGTAGAGGATCTTGGAACCGGGTTGGATTGGCATCTCCGAGAGACCATTCTTAATTGCTGCAGACAGTTTCGATCTTCTAGTGGACCAGATACGGTACTCCTTGTTCCCATGACTAATGAGTTTCTCGCCGTACACACTGATACCAGGAGCCAATGATTCTGTACAGAGTGATGTGCGGTCATTGTCCGTGATTGTGAAGACGCCGGGGAACTGCTCAGGTTTGACAGAAACCAAGCTAGCGACCTCCTCGTTTTCTCTTAGGGCGCCCTTTCCTCTCGCGTTTCTTCTTGGGTGCTGTTTTGGGTTTTGGAGGCTTTGGAGGTGGTGCCTCTGGATTCTGCCTTCGGATTTCCTCTACTCTTGTCAGGAACTGCTCCCTCAGACTGGTTCCTGCATCTCTGTCTGAATATGCATCAATCCTTGCTGCAATGGAGAGTTTCCCAGCCAGAGACCGTGCAATCTTTCCTCGTTGCCAGAATGGTGCAGTGTTAACCTCTGGGACTCGATAGATGATGCCATGTTTGGGGGGGTCTGCACCTGTCTTCAGACTCCGGAACAGAGCCTTCTCTGCACCAAAGACTTGAATCGTACTAGATGGCTTTCTTGCCAGTTCTTTGAGCGAGCCAGCCAAACTGATCAATCTGGCACCTATCATTGGTCCAGCCAACGCACTGATGTTCGGTGCCACCACTTCCATCATCGAGGAGGTATAGCCTTCAAGCTCAGTCCTCATCTGATACAGACCGTCCACACTCCTTGCAAGACTGGTTATCACTACTAGGTCGGAATCCTGTAGCTCAGCCCCAATATCTCCTGTCAGAGCCTTGATTACCTGTTCGACGAGCTGTGTAGGGAGTCCAGCAGACTCGAGACACTTCTTGGTTATGTTAGATTTCCCGGCACATGCGCTCAGAACCTTCGCAAACTGCTCCTGTTCTTCAACAAGTCTGTTCAAAGAAGGATGATGCAGTGAATACCACTCACGCAGCCGCATGATCAGTACATTGATCGACTTGTCAATCTCATCTACTGCGTCTATTGCGTTTTTTATGAGGAGATCCTTCTCTTCGCTTGCTGCACTCACTTTAGTCTTAGCAAGCGCAATAGAAACCTCGCGTCTAAATAGAGCGACATCCTCCTGTGATGCCACAATTTCTTCTTTAATCAGGAAGTCATCTTGGCCATCTCTGAACCATCGTGGAGCATTTCCTTCCTTGACTCTCACTTCAAGTCCTGTGATCTTTGATAGTGCACGAGCAAACAGAGCATCTTCAACAATGAGGTCTTTCTCCTTCAATCCATTCAGATAGCTGTTGATTGTGCTAGGAATAGACTCATCGTTGATCGCCATCAGTGACGTGGCGGCCAGATCTGGGTCTGGGTAGAACAGGTGCTTTGAGGTCACATTCCCTTTCTCATCCAATGCAAAGACCCCAAATGCAGTAAGTGTGAGATAGACCGGCACCTTGAACCATTCCTTCGTTAACTGATTGCTGTGAGAGGCGAAGTCCGGATAAGTTTGTCCATTTAGCTTATTACAGACTTGTAGGTAGTCAGTTTCAAGGTGTCAGATTGAAGATACAAGGTTACTGGTTAGCATCTGGGATTTTGGGAGTAACGGCCGCCACAATGAACCGAATACTTTTGGCAGGTGCCGATGCTGTTGTGACAAAATCCATTGGCCTAAACCCGCGGAAGGGTCATCCCGGTCCAGTGCTCACGACATCTCATGGTGGACTTGTAAATGCAATAGGCTTGACCAATCCCGGAATTGATGCATTTGGGGAGGAAATGAAACTCCTTAGGAAACAAAAACTACCAGTAGTGCTCAGTATTTTTGGAAACACAGTCGAGGAGATTGTTGAAGTTGCGAGAAAGGGTGTCAAACTGAGACCAGCTGCCATTGAACTGAATCTCTCATGTCCCCATGCAGAGATTGGACAGATAGCACATGATCCCGATTTGACTCACAAGTATGTTTCAGCAGTCAAAGATGCTGTTGATTGTCAAGTGTTTGCTAAACTGACCCCAAATGCCTCGGACATTATTGCAGTAGGGAAGGCTGCAGAGGATGCGGGTGCTGATGCCATTGTTGCCATAAACACACTCAGAGGAATGAAGATAGATATCCATCAGATGCGTCCAGTTCTTGGTCA
>JBHLRS010000046.1:4067-25784 GCA_048882325.1 Candidatus Thorarchaeota archaeon
ATCTGTTAGATTGTCCGAAGTAGTACGTGAAAGCAATCATGCAAATACTATCATCTTTGATATCAATGGTTCCGGTCAGAGTTTTGCACCAGGTCAGTTTCTCATGATCTGGGTCCCAGGAGTCGATGAGATTCCAATGAGTATCTCACTCTGGAAACCTCCTAAAATGGGAGTCACTGTGCTCCCTGTCGGTGAAGCGACTAATGCACTGGCTTCACTTCGACCAGGGAACTGGATTGGCATCAGAGGACCATTTGGGTCATCATTCACACTTGAGTCTAAGAGCACGCTGGTCGTGGGGGGTGGAGTTGGAATGGCGCCACTGAGACCCTTGGTCTACTCACTCCTTGAGATAGGCGCAGATGTGACCTTGTTGATTGCTGCTAAAACTAAAAACGAACTCATCTACTACGGGGAGTTCTCTCAGACAGAGGGTGACAGATTGAGTGTCAATGTTTCAACCGATGACGGCTCAGAGGGTTTCAAAGGACTGGCAACTAAGGCAGCGAGTGAAATTTTGATGAAGAGTGACTTTGACACGCTGTATACCTGCGGTCCTGAACTGATGATATATGGTCTCTATAATCTGGTCAAAGACAAGAAGATGGTCTTTCAAGCATCTCTTGAACGCTTCATGAAGTGTGGTTGTGGCATCTGTGGGACCTGTGCACTGGACCCAACTGGGTCGCTTGTCTGTGTGGATGGACCGATATATTCAGGAGACCAGCTGTCGAGAACAACAGAATTTGGGAAATACCACAGAGATGCAATGGGTTTGAAGAAGAAGTTTTGATACTGAAGCACAGGTCTGATATGACCTGCACTCAGATGATCGGATTACTTGCGAACTCCGATAGTTTGGCCTTTGACGAATCGCTTTACGTAGTTCCTCTTGTTACGGACACGAGGAATAGGTGTGTGTCTCTCACGACCCTGAACTTTGGGTGTGGATTCACGAACCTTACCGGCCTTTGTGAGTGAACCGTGTGAACCAGGCATCTTGTTTACCTCTGCTGGTTGGTCCGAATTGTTCTCATAAAAAGATATCCAATTGACACACTGATGTACGACCTTAATAGCGTCAGTCGATACCGGACTACATGACCCAGCCACGGCTGCGCTTACTGTCGACGCCTTCCCACATCGAAGACCACACCCCTCTTTATGTCGATGTCGATAGTGCGCGGCTGTGGAATCTTATTGAGGATGAGACAGTCCACTTGGTCCTCAGAAGACCTGCATTATTAGAACTGGCTCGCAGACATGACGACCTGTTAATGGACTATTGTGAGGGGCTTTTGGGTTCTGAGGACTATGAGGATTGGCTCATGGGTATAGACCTTCTTGTAGCGCTAGGAAACCCCGACGCAGTCGATCGGTTGATTCTTGTCTATGCCCAATCACTCCATGATGAGAGAAGGCATGTCCTGTGCAAGGTTGCACGAATCTTAACAGCCGAGCATGTGAAACCATTCAGTATCATGGTACGTGATATAGCCTGTCCAGGGGAATTGGATGTCACTGGTTGGACAAAGACTGCTGTATCAACTCTAAAGGATGTCTGCAGACGTTTTGGTATCGAAACATATGGAGAAGGTGAATGTTTGACCTCATCAGGACCTTCGGATGTTGTTGACGTACTTGGCATTGATGAGATTAGTCAGATATCAGACAAATGATAGAAGCAGGTGCCAGTGTCAATTCATCAAAATCTGTTCTTTGAATGCTAAATAAAGAACCCTGAAAATACAATGTACTGTCAGAATGAATGACGAATTTTATCCGTTCCGGATGGTCTAGATTAGCTCATTGTGGATTTCATGTGGGTTATACTTCTGTCACTGATAAGTAATCAGTGATTGCAATGAGACAAGGCCGACAAGAGATCGATTCAAACACTTGGATTAAAACACTGAGACCGGGTCCATCAGAAACTGACCCAGAGCCTTGGATCATGACATTGCGACCGGGCCCATCAGAAACTGATCCAGAACCTTGGAATCACTGAGTCAATGATTATCCTGCAAAGATTCCATGAATGAACACTTGTCCCACTGATGGGACGATTGTAACCTATTTTTGAGTTGTAATCAATTACGTTCTTCAATCAATTGATTTGATTAAGGACAAGTCTAAAATGTAGTAACAGAAATTGAATCGACATTACTCAGGCGAATCTCTGATGGCTTCTTCTCTTACGCTCTCAGTACGGGTTTGGACAACATTGGAAGAGTTTGAGGTAGGTGTCATCAACTATGCAAGGGATGGTGTTACAATAGAATTAGAATCTGGTGCAATCATCTCTGATAAGACCTCTAGCAAAGCAACTTTTGAGGTGAGTAATCAGATTTCCCTCGCCAAGAGTGGCCAAAGTGTCGTTGAGCCAATGAGATCAAGGCTCGAAATACAATTGAAACCTATCTTGGTTATTCGTCATCCTTATACAAACCTTGGGGGTCAAGTCATTGAGGATATATTTCCACCCTCAACTTCAGGGTTCTATGGCAGACTGTTGAATGGAGAGAACGAGTCCCTCTTTTTTATTCAGCAGGTGAAGAATAGCAAACAGTTTTGGTTGACAATAACGGATCCACTCACTTCAAGAATCTTCGAAACACAAGTAATTCAACCATATGAAGCAGAGGCTCTTTCATTAGTAGACGATTATAGACTCAAGCGAATTCAATCGAGCAAAGTGGTTGAAACGGATGAAGATGTCTTGGATATACTAGACTCTCCAGCTCCATCGTGGCAAGAGCTTTCCAAGCTTGTTGAAGATGTTTCGATTCCTAATTTGCAAATGGGAGATACAATGAGGGACACACTTACACACATTGTTCCGACTTCATTTCCAGATCAAATCCGAGAGGAACTAATGGCATTCCTTGCATATGTTATCCAAAGGAAACTTCCTGAGGAAGACCCTTTGGCATACATGGCAAGGTTCTCTTCAACGGCCATACTAGAAAGTCTTGTGACCGGACACCTGATGCATCTGATTGACAAGACAGAGTGGCCATCTTACGTGAAACTCATGATTCTAGCTGCCAGAGGTCAACTTGAAGCCCCGAAAAGAGCTGTTTCGGATTCGATTCTAAGTGAGCCTTGGCAGGTGTATATCCACAAATGTGTAGAGCTGCTTCCTAGTTGGCTGAATATTGCAGTGGATTCCGTAAAAAGCCTGAATGAATCAGGTCGAGTGGTATTGGGTCTGCCGACCACGAAGAGTGCCGCTAGAAAGAGTAGGGCTCATTGGAAGAAACGGTTTGCAGAGATTTCCTATGACTTGATGGTAAGAGGATACATTGAAGCATCGGCTCTGGGTTTGGTTGAGCTTGTCTATCTTGGTTCAGCCTACAGATGGCCACATAGACATATGAAGTTCATAACTCGACTGGGAGCTTCAAGTGAGAACCCACCACATCTACAAGTAATGCTCATGCCTCTCAATGCAGCAGAACGGGTCCGAAGAGCGCTTCCAAGTGTTATGAGCGTATCTTGGTCAGCAAGAACTTTGAATTTGGATTTAATTGATAAACAGTCAAACACTTGGGCAATACCGGTCCAACAGATTGTTGATTCGCTTGAGAAGAAAAGCACGATTAGAAAATTGATGAACCGGTATGGGGGGAAAGAAGTTTCTGAAACATATTCAATGTCGTATACTGATTCCAAGATTGCTGATCTCTTCTCTGAAGGTGTCTTTCTGACATCCTTTGAAGAACCGGACTTCTTTAGTGACTTAGGTTTGGACAAAAGAAAGGTACGCAGACAATTGAAGAATCTAATTAAACGCAAAGTCATCAATCTGAAATACGAATTGTTTGATCCTAACTTAGCAACCATGGCTTTGATTTTGCAGGGGAAGAGTGAAACCGTCACTTCTGTCGTAGCTGAATTCCTGAGAAGTACACCCACAACATATGCTAGATTGGATAAGATGGGGGAGAGCGGAGTTTTGCTCTCAAGACTCACGGAGGAATCAGTTCATTCTATCGCTTCACAATTGACCTCACGGTCAATCGACCATGAAGTGACAATTCGTTGTATGCGACCAACCACATTTCGGGGCTACACATCAAATCTATACCAAAGGCTGTGGAAACCCAATGGAATATGGGACGATGATGTGAGTGCATTTCTCTCGCAGGCTCGTTCTAAGCGTAAGGAACTGTCAAAGAGTAATGCTTAAAACCAAACGTGGAAAACGAGCGACTTGATGGCGGCCATAGGTTCCCGGGTACACCTGAACTCGGCCGAACTCAGAAGTTAAGCCGGGAATCGTTTGGGCAGATGTGCGCTGCGCGAGCGCGTGACAGGGCCCAAAGCTGCCACATTTTCCTTCTTCTTGATTCATGATAATACGAAAATGTAGAGATAGAAGTCATTAAAAGAACAACGAACGAGGTCGAGACTGATTTAGATGCAGATAGGCGAACCAAACGAATTCAGCTGGATTATCAATCTAGCATTCTTCGCGTTCATCATGATCTTCAGCCTCTATGGGGCGAGGTTTCAGATGTGGCAGTGGTTGAAGCAGATTGAAACTGGCTTACATGAGTTAAAGCGGATGTTCATTGAGTCACGTCAGACAGCCATTGATACATTCAAGGAATTTGGTAAGTCCGAGGAAGAAGTAGCAAAGGACTTGGATCGGTGGATGGATTATTTCACAATCATGCCAGTTGATTTGGATCCAGCAGGCATCTTGAAGCGATTGGATCACCTTCTAGACGAACGTAGAGACCGCTTCCAAGAATTTGTGGCTGAGTTGGCCCCTGAGTCAGGAGAGAGTACAGTTCAGAATCTAGAGAACACACTTGAGGTCACTCAGGTACTTGGACTCATCTTCAGGGTGGTCAGACACTTCTACCTTCTAGGGAAGAAGACTGGCAGCCAGATCATGATAATGCAGATTCAGATGCAAATGCCCGATCTTCTCAGGCTGGCTAAGGCATACTTTGATGCACTTGGTGCCTTTGCAGACGGTAAACCAATTGGGGATGGAATCGGACCCTTGGTCATTACTAAATTTGCGAGAGAATATGGTGGTACTTCTGAGAATTACAACCACGAGATCTCACGCGAAGTTGGTTACTACAAAGTTGAAGCTGAAGGAAGAACAGTCTATGCTCTCAGGGCCACTGGTCCTGGCGGCACTGTGGGAAAACCAGGCCTTGCAGTGAAAAAGCTGGCAGATAAGATTGGTAAGAATGTGACACGAATTATCACGATAGATGCTGCATTAAAACTCGAGGGCGAGGAACTCGGAAGAGTGTCTGAAGGCACCGGAGCAGCTATAGGCGACTTGGGACCCGAAAAGCATGCAATGGAACAGACCGCCACCGAACGTGGGATTGGTATAGAGGCCATTGTCATCAAACAGGATGAAGCGGCAGCTGTTGGTGTTATGGATAAACGAATCCTAGATTCGGTCCCAGAGGTCATCGAGCGAATAAAGACAGCAATCCTCAAGCGCACAAAACCCGGTGATAGCGTGATTCTTGCAGGGATTGGAAACACTATGGGAATCGGCTTGTGAGGTGAATGTTGTGGGAATAGTTAGTAGAATTCTAGGACTAGTATTTGCTGCAGCAGGATTCCTAATCTTATGGTTGACCTGGGGAACACCCGGTCAGTTCATCTGGTCCTTCGTCGGGATGTTCGTCATGGCCATGGGTTTCACATTATTGACTGCAGGACGGCAACAGAAAGAGGCGAAACCTCCGCCACCAACAGTCACGGAAATCAGATGTGACAGTTGTGACTTCAAGGAGATTCGAGATTTCCAGAAGGGTGATTATGTATTAAAACCTGTAGAGGCGTCTTGTCCTAAGTGTCAGAGTTCCATGACCATTGAAGGCGTCTATATTGTGAGAGAAGAACCCGAGGACAAGGATAAGATCTAGTCCTTTTGGGTTAAGACTATGGGACCGTCCTCAGAGATGTAGACTGTGTGTTCAGTCTGACTCACGGGACGCCCCTTCTTCTCTATCTGCATTGGATACCCGCGGATTGCTTTTGCTTTTAGTAGAGCCTTGATCTCCTCAATCAAATCTACATCTTTGGATTTTGTACCTATCCAACGAGATGCAAATGGGAGCGGACCATACCTTTCGCGAAGGTAAAGTCGAAGTTTTTCAGCTGTACCTTCCAGTGGTTCATCAACACCAGTATTTGAGAAGATGTACACGTATTCACTATCAATTACTGTCCCAGTCCCGGTTGTCGCAAACGGTTCTATCGCATAATATTCTCCCACTTCAACGGTGCCAATTCCTTTCTTCTTCACATTTGGAACTATTTTCCCTGCATGGAGTCTGTACTTCTTGATATTGTGACCCGATAGGTTCTTGATAGGTCTGAGTCCATACTCTTTGATTACTTTCTCAATAGTATGTCCAATATCTCCCAGTTCTGCACCTGGTCTCATCAGGTCAATTGCATCGGACAATGCATCTTCAGTGGCGATTACAAACCCCTCAAGTGTGCCATCGAGATCAATGGTTCGTGCCGTATCTGTGATGTAACCATCAACATGAACTCCCACATCCAGTTTCACCAGTCCAAATTCAGGAATCTCACTCTTATCACCCCTGGGAGAGGTACTATGAGCTGCAATGTGATTGATTGAAACATTGAGGGGAAAGGCAGGAGTCCCTCCGTATTCCTTGATCTTGTTCTCAGCCAGAGCACAAATCTTGATTATTCTCTTACCAGGTTCTATCTCATCACAAATCTCATCTAACACACGTGCTGCAATCTTCCCTGAACTAATTGCTGAGGGGTTTGGACCAGCAGACACTCAATCACCTTGTTGAGAGTGGAGGATAATGCACTCTTAAGCGGTTCCATGCCTGCTAGACTTATTCATCGTCACGTCTAGTGGACACAATTGCACCTGTTTTCCCGACAAAGATACTGTGCTCAAACTGTGAGACCATACCGTTCTTACCCTCGTACAGAACAGCATATCCATGGATGGCTCCTGCACGCTCGAGATTCTTAATTGCAGCAGTCACATCAATAGCTCCACTCTTTGAATGGAGCCATCTTCCAGCCCAGGGAAGACTTCCAAATCGCTGACGTGCAGCATTACGAACCCTGAGAGTTGTCTTGTCGAGTTTCTTCTTGCTCCTCAAGTCGTTTGAGAAGATATAGGCGTGGGGACCACTCTTTATCGTACCATTACCATCGGTGGCGAAGGGTTCTATGGCGAAGGTCTCTCCAAGACGCATTTTCGCGGTTAGTTTCATTCCAACATTTGGAACGTTCTTTCCAGCATGGAGGTTCCATGGTTTCAGCTGATGTCCCGAGAGTTGATGGATTGGTTTGAGACCATGCTGCTTTATCGTTCGCTCGACTGATTTCCCAACCTCTCCCAGAGAAACATCCGGTGTGACAGTTTCAATTGCGGATTCCAGGGCCGCTCGGGCCGCCTCAACGAACTTCTCGTAAGACCCGTCCAGGTCAACGGTGAGTGCAGTGTCAGAGAGGTGTCCATTCACATGGGCACCTACATCAATCTTCACGAGGCCCCTGTCTGGAAATGTCTTGATGTCAGCGTGGGGGCTTGTATAGTGTGCAGCCTCATCATTGATTGATATATTGCATGGAAAGGCGACTCCAGTGGCACCAGATTCTAGAATCTTCTTCTCAGCTAGTTGACAGATCTTTAGTACTTTGACCCCTGGACGTACCATCGGAGTAACAAAGCTCAATGCACGTGCAGCGATTCTCCCTGCTTTCATAAAATCTGGATGAGGCTTGGGGTCCATGAATTATCACTGTCTTTTCGTCAACGATGAGATGTATTAACTTTCAGATTGGGCAGGATTATTGTTCTTAATGACAAAACATAGAAGTAAGAGGTCATGAATTCTGATTGAGAGAAACTAAACCATGAAAGTCACATATCTTGGTCATGCAGCATTCAAAATTGAAGAGGATGGGAAGATTGTCTATGTAGACCCATGGCTCAGTGGTCCGACATCACCAATTACGGTTGATGATGTCAACAAGGCGGATATTGTGCTTGTCACGCACGATCATGGAGACCATGGCTATGCAGAGGCTCTTGGAATCTGCAAGAATACAGGAGCCACGTTTGTTGCCATAAATGAATTAGCCCATAAGGCTGGGTCTCAAGGTGTTAAGGAAATTCACACGCTGAATATTGGAGGAAGTGTGAATATCGGTGGCGTGGTCGTGACTCTTGTTCAAGCATTCCACTCATCAGGCGTCGGAGCACCAACAGGCTTCATTGTCCGGTTCCCAAGCAGCTCGTTCTATCATCCGGGAGATACTGGAGTGTTTGCTTCAATGCAGCTACTCGGAGAGCTATATCCAATCGACATGTTTTTCGCTCCAATCGGTTCTTATTTTGTCATGGATGTACACCAAGCAGCTCTAGCAACGAAACTAGTAAAACCAAGTCACGTCATTCCTATGCATTATGACACATTTCCGGTCATAGAAGCAAATCCTGAGAAGTTCAAGGCACTTGTGTCTGAAACAAGTCCGGACACGAACGTGATTATTCTCAAACCGGGAGAAGAAACAGAGATATGAGGGTGTAGAGTGCTTAGACCGGGCCAGAATTTTCGTAGTCAGAGCTAGTTGGAAGTCTAATAATGAATTGAGTTTCAGGTGTGTCGGAGAGCTCTATTGTGCCCCCATGCGATTCGATAATCACTTTTGAAAGATAGAGACCGATTCCTTTGTCTTGATGTTCAGAGTCTGGCGCCTTCTTGAATAGAGTCTCTCTCTTTTCAGGTGGGATTCCTGGACCATTATCTGTAATTACAATGTGATAATGATGGTCGTCAACAGAGATATTGACATGTACAACTGGATAATCCCCAGCATGTTGAGAGGCGTTTCGGAAGATATTCGTCCATACCAATGGTAAGAGTCTACTTGGTATGATTTTCTCTCTTTCAGCCTCATTTGACCAAGAAACCTCAATACTTAGATTGCCGTGAGCTCTCTCACTTTCAAAAGCGACCTTCTGGATGTTCTCTATCAGGTTTACACTTGGTTGTTCAATGGCAAGTTTGAAGACATGAAGCAGTTTCTGCATTCTTACCCCCATATTCAGAGATTGATCAAGGTTTTCATCTACTTTCTCGGTATTCACAGAGAGAAGCAATTTGGACAGCTCTACAGAATTAATTATGGCCTGAAGATCATTTGATAGATCATGTCTAAGAAGTCTGGTATAAATCTCAAGTTCTCTCTTTTGAGTTTCCAGCTCAGCAGATTGGTTTTTTACCTCAATCACGTACGAGTCTATCATTCGTGTGGCAAAAATGACTAGTGCAGATAGAATTACAATGGAAAGCAGATGGCTATCATATTCACTGAAAGGGATACTCCGAATGAAACTAACAAAAAAGATCATAATTGACGATATAATTGTGGTTTGAATCAAGATTACTCTTTCATCAGCAAATAATGCTCCAGCACCTAAAGCAACAATAATCCAAGGCATTAATCGCGAAATATCTTGGGGAGCCCAATCTGTCACAGAGAACCAAATTACGATTGGTAAGAATGTAATCAATGAGAGTGTAATTACTAAAGTGATCTTATAGTAATGGGTTCTAGACATCAGATAGATTGAGAATATCAATAGATTAACGACGAGTATTAGTGGTTCTATATTACTCAATAAGTCACCAAAAAGAATCGTCAGAGTAGCAAATGGGCTCACTGCTAGAAGAAATGCTGAGAGTTGACTAGCTAATTGACGATTTCTGTTTCCTGTTATTCCCGGGTCAGGTTCAACTAGAATATTGTATATCCTTTGCAATGTAGAATAATGAGTTCTCATACGCAAGAGGTCCGTAATTTTAGAAGGCAAGAAAGACTGGCATTTTTAAAATAAATTGGTCCAAATCAAATGCCATAGAATTCCAAGTTAAGAAGGTGGTCGATGCCTGTATCCCTTCACACTAACTCCCAGAATCATAGCATCAGATATTGCATCTGGCTCCACTGAGTTGTCTCGTGTCAGGTAGAGTGACATCGACCGGCCCGCCAATGTACGAAACCGGGGTGACCCGCTTTTCATCTAAAGGACAAACATCCCCATCAAGCGAGTCCGTTAGGGCTCGTCCTATTGGTGTTTGGCAGGCATTTGTTCAGGATGTGACCCGTCCTATGCGCAACACCTCATTGGCAAAGCCTCAGCGCGCCCTCGTGAACGGGACTTGATACTCCTGAACAAGAGCGTCTTGATTTCTTATGTTATTAGGATTTTCACATGGCGCGATTCATGTCAGTTGGTCTGAGAGAGAGAAGCATCCAGACACAGACTATTTGGTGGTAGCGACATCTTCAAATACGCTGGGGAAACAGCCCCCATGTACAGCACAGGAGACCTAGAGTCATTCCGTGCTTTGCAAATCATCATATCATCATATCACAGCGCCACGCGACCCCGGCTCTAGACCAATAACACGAGTCGGTGAGAGCACTGCGCAAAGTCTTAGGACGATTATCATTCACAGGATTATCATCACGATTATCATAGCATATGTTCGGGCACCGGTTAGAGTAGAATCTCACAGGTTTGATTCCGATCACAGTCTAGATGCATAGGCAGGTCCGCGACACAACGCAGGCAGAAACACCTCGGTTTAGAGGGCGAGGGTACGTGGTAGCATACCATAGGAGACGTGTATAGAAATAGGAACAGACTTCGACCAGAGTGCAGCCAAGTATGTCATCCGCGCACGAATTGAGATTGACGGCGTGGTTGATAAGCCGGATGTCGTTGGAGCGATATTTGGTCAGACAGAGGGGCTGTTAGGAGAAGATCTCGATCTTAGAGAGCTTCAGCGTACTGGTCGTATAGGTAGAATTCAGATTGTGATAAGGTCAGAGGGCGGAAACAGTACTGGAGAGGTTGTAATTCCAGTTTCACTGAATAAAACTGCAACAGCTATTCTTGCAGCATCATTAGAAACAGTTGACCGTGTTGGTCCATGCACCGCTAAGGTGACCCTCGAAAAACTTGAGGACATTAGGGGTGCGAAAAGACGAAAAGTGGTCAGTAGAGCAATCAGCATCCTGAAAGGGTGGGAAGAGGACATCTCACCTGGCACAGATGAGATCAAGACTGCGGTCACCAAGGGAAGTAAGGTCTCTGTTTCAAAATATGGTCCTGATGGACTACCAGCAGGTCCAGGACTCAATGGCAGTTCTGAGATTATAATCGTAGAAGGAAGAGCTGACGTAATCAACCTCATAAAATGTGGAATAACAAACACAGTTGCAGTTGAGGGAACTCACGTTCCCAAGAGCATTGTGGACCTCACAAAAAAGAGAGGCAAGAAAATAATTGCCTTTCTTGATGGAGACCGTGGCGGGGACCTCATCCTTAGGGAGCTGATGCAGGTGGCAAAAGTCCACTATATAGCACGGGCACCAGAAGGAAAAGAAGTGGAGGATCTCACACGAAGAGAAGTCACAAAAGCTCTCCAGACACAAATTCCAGCTGATCAAGCACTCGCTCTAGTGAAGGATAGGAAAGCAACTCCAAGCAAGAAGAAACGATCCACAAAGAAAACCACACGCACACGAAGGGGAGCCCAGCCAACGGATGATTTTGGCGAAGCCAAACCAATCGAGGACCGTCGAACCGCCAGACGAAGACCTGCAACAAGAAGGATACCTGTGACAGTGGATGAAGCCTATGTGGCAAAGATAGGAGACATCAAGGAGTCCTTCAAGGCACTCTTGTTTGGTAAGGACAAGAAAGTCATTGTAGAATGTGGGGTGGCTGAACTGGCGAAGACGCTCGAAAACCAAGAAGTGGTACCAACCATAGTTTTTGATGGTGTCATCACCCAAAGGCTTGTGGACATCGCCAGCAAAAAGAACACTCAGTTAATGATTGGAGCTGCTGTTGCAGATATTGAGAACAAGCCAAGTAGCCTGAAGCTTGTGACCTTTGACGACCTTGGTCATTAGAATAGAAAACTAAAGGCCTTGGGATATCCCAAGGCCAATTCTCTTTTTTCTGGATTGATGAGTCAAGTAATACTCACAATTATCTCACTGCACCCATGATTCATCATACCCAGTAGACATGAGGTTCTTGAACGTGACATCAATCTTGGATGGGTTGCAAACAACGGAACAGGTAGAAATTTCCAAAGATCCATTCCAGAGGATTGTTGGACAGGACCATGCTGTATCCCTAGTCAAATCTGCGGTGAAACAGCGAAGACATGTTCTTCTCTGTGGTGTACCCGGAATAGGCAAATCAATGCTAGCAAAAGCCGCTTACACACTACTAGAACCGCCAAAGGAAGAGATTCGTCTCAGATACAACCGATCTGACCCTGACCGACCTGAAGTAATTGTCACCCGCCCACAGTATCCAATACAAGGGAATGAACCAGAGAACAAGATCCTGAATGAGCTCTATGTAACACCTGACAGACTCCCACTTGATGTATCCATCAAAATGGGATTCCGGTGTCCCTCTTGTGGTCATATATCTACACCTGAAGCGAGTGTGTGTGTCAATTGTGAGTCCGAGAAACGTTTTGATTGGGCCCAGGGTGAATCGTATCATGGACTATTCAGGATGCTTGATGTTGTCAGAGAACCGGCTCTAGCAACTCTGACTACTCTTGAGGAGATAAATAATGAAACATTTCATGTCATGTATGAACGGGTCGAGTCTGGCGAAATTAGGGTGACACAGCGTAGAATATCATCTGACGAAGAAAGCCGTATGGAGGATCAGAATCATCAGGAACGAGTTCTAATTCCCCTGAAAGCAAGTCGCTTCATCAGAGTGAGTGGTGCAAGTCCGGTAGAACTCCTTGGGGATGTCAAGCACGATCCTTATGGTAGCGCAGAATCGCTTGGGCTTGCGGCGCATCAAAGAGTGGTCCCAGGTGCGATGCATGAGGCACATGAGGGAATTCTGTACATAGATGAGATTGCGGCACTCGGAAACTATCAGGGCCATTTACTAACTGCAATGCAGGATAAGGTGTACTCAATTTCAGGTCATAATCCCCTGAGCTCAGGTGCAGCTGTCCGTGTCAATGATGTTCCTTGTGATTTCGTGCTATTTGCTTCATGCAACATTGAGAATCTAAAGAACATCCTACCACCTCTTAGGTCAAGGATACGTGGGTATGGGTACGAGATCATGCTTGATTCGTGGATCCTTAAGAGTCAGGATATCGCGAATGACCTTGTACGGTTCATCTCCCAGACTGTAGAGGAGGACGGGAAGATACCTCATCTCACAGTGAAGGCCGTTGAACGTGTTCTTGAGGTTTCTGAAGAGTTGGCTCTTCGGTTGGATGGTCGGAAAGACGCCTATACACTCCGTCTACGTGAGCTTGGTGGATTGATTAGAATCGCTGGTGACCTGGCCGTGAGAGATGCAAGCGACCTCGTTCTGCAGGGTCATGTGCAACAAGCGGAAGTATTGAGTAGAGGTATCGATGAAAGTAATCCTCAGTTCATGGAGCACAGGACTCCAGAATCCTCGATTAGCAGAGACTATTTCTTCTGATGAGGAGAGCTACCGGAGGTGACTACGTGAAGATTGTAAAGCGGGTCCTCAAGGAAGGTAAGATTGTTCTGAAAATCGAAACATTAGACGATCTCTGGCACCTCTACAATACAGTAGGACCCAGTGACGTCATCATTTCCAAAACATCTCGACGTGTCAGAGTTGGAGATGAGGAAAGTCGAAAATCTGAGAGCGTCAGGAAGACTATGGTTTTACAGCTAAAGGTGGAGGATGTATCATTTCATAACTTCTCGAATAGAGTTCGGATAAAGGGAGTGATTATGGAGGGACCTAGAGACCTTGTCAACATTGGGTCATATCATACTATCAATGTAGAAACAGGAGACACTGTGACCATTATCAAAGAACACTGGCCAAAATTCGTACTTGACAGGCTCAAGGAAGCGGAGAAAGCGCAGCTCCGACCTAGATGTCTTATTGTCACAATTGAGGATGGTACTGCAGAACTGTTCTTGGCTGCAGATTCGGGAATACAGGAAGCTGTTCGGGTTCGGATGAGCATCTCGAGAAAGAGAGGCGACCAGAAGTCATATGATGCGACAATGAAGGATTTCTTTGCAGACACGCTTCTCGCAATACGGTCTCAGCTTGAACAGCATGAGTTTGGACTGATAGTTATAGCGGGCCCTGGGTTTGTAAAGGACCACTTCAGAGATCATCTGATGGCAGCAAAGATTAAGGATTTACCACCAGTGGTGGTTGAGAGCACTAACTCCATTGGGATTCCTGGTGCGAAAGAGATACTCTTTCGAGGAGTCATCTCTACGGCAGTGACTGAGCTGAAGGTTGAAACTGAAACAAGACTTGTTGAGTCACTCATTGAGCATATTTCCAAGGATGACGGTCTCGGAGCATATGGGAATGATGAAGTTTCCAATGCGGTGCAATACGGAGCAGTAGAAGACCTTCTCATCACAGATAAGAAACTCAGAGAGGGGGCAGATGAGGAGCGGCGTTGGATGGACTCTCTGATTAGAAACACTGAGAAGACGAGGGGAGCATTCCATATTGTTTCAACAGACCACCCAGCAGGGGATCAGCTCCAACGTCTGGGAGGTATTGGAGCCATTCTACGCTTCAAAATCGCGCATTAATCAGAATGGATCAAACATTGTCTGAAGCCTGTCCCATGTAGGATATTCATACGCGATGCCAACCTCTAAGTTCTTGATATCGGCCAGCTTGTCTTTGAGCTGGTCTGAGATCTCTTCGATGACCCAGGGGGCAACCTCCACTCTCCACCTTGTTTCATCAATGTTCATGAGATCGTCTGGCACATCAAAATGGTTCTGTAGAACAGTGTGTATCGTCGCGAGTTGTTCATTGTCGAGATTCGCACCATGAACAGCCCTAATCACGCCGAGTATCAGGAGAGGGTCTTGGTCATCCCGTTCCTCGAAACTCCTAATCGTCTGCTCAAGCCTACGCTCAAGCCTTCGCCTCATCTGGACAGCATCCTTGAACCGCGCTGAGCAAAAGTGAACCGAGAGGGTTTGAAGCCCATCTTTGGCCCACACTAGGACATCCTTTGCAGTGGATGCACTACCCTCGATGCTGGCGCTCTCTAGACTTGTGAGTCGCATACCCATTGACACCAGCTTGTCAAAGTTTGTTTCGCTGGCTTCTAGCTCATTGATATTGAGAAAAGAAACCCCTATCTCCTCCGCCCTCTTTGCGAGCTCCTTTAGGTCGTCCTGCTTTCCTGGGATTGTAGGCACCTCGATACCGACATTCAAACCGCTTGCCACTGCTCGTTCAATTCCAGACCAATCAGCAGTCTGAGGATGAAATCGAATCTCATCAAGTCCTGCCTCTCTCAGACTAGTCAGCACCTCCTGACTGACATCTGTTTGGCTTGTATAGAGATGCAGGTGAAAACTTGGTCCATACTCTTCCTTTAGAAGACGGATGTATTTCAGAGTGCGGTCCAAGTCACAGAGGGGATCTCCACCACTGATTCCAGCACCTTCTCCCTGAATTGCTCGAGCCTCAAACAGAATATCGGAGTTATCAGTCACAGGCATCTCATCAGCGAATACGACATCTTTGCCAGACTTATCCTGCGACAGTGGACAGTAGTAGCAAGCACTATCACAAAGACCTGTCACAAATAGTACCATCTTGGATCCTTTAGTACAGTAATTACAACCAAGCGGTAGATTTCCGACGAGGAGTGATTCACCTTCCAACTCTCTGATCTCTCTTTTCATTTCTCATCCACCTCTTCGCTTTATTGTTCTACGTAGTGCAGGGTCACTGTCTTTGAGGTCTTTGGCAACGGCCTCAAAGCTCTCGTCAGCATTCAGTGTTCTGGTCAGATAGACTCCAGTCCTTCCAACACTGTCGCGTCTTGTCAGAACCCTGACTCGTTCCTCTGCGATGCCAATGCTCACATCTAGTCTCTTTGCAACTTCCTGTTCATGACCTATCGCACCCTGTTCAATATGACCGGTCATGGTTGGTTCAATGAAAACCAGACGCTTGTCTACACCGGGTACTCTCGTGTTGTCCTTCAGACCAAATGCATCAATTAGACCACCCCATCGATAGAACTCTTCCTCTCTTGGCCTGAGTTTGAACATTGGAAAAGTCACGACAACGTCGTCGGGTAGGTAAATGTGCCCCTTGAGGACCATAGAAGGTGTAGCTTGGACAAGCTCCCTCTTGAGGGGAGTTCCCAATGCAAGCTCAATTCGATAGCTGGACACTGGACGTAAAACGATGATGTCGATGTCCGAGGATTTTGATATGTCACCACGTGCAACTGAGCCATAGACAAATGGCTTGAGTCCAATTGCTTCAAGTTCGTGAATTGTTTCAGTTGCAATGTTTCTGAGTGTTTCCAGATGGTCCCAGTGTTCCTGCTCATAAATGACCTCCTGTGGCTCATGCATGACTTCGGGCTTTTTTGCCACTCACGAGTCACCTCTTGATTTCGTCGAGCATCTTGCATGCCTTGCAGATGGATGATGACGAGGGAGTATTGCATTTTTCACATCGCTGCAGGGTCCATTCAGAGGGACTGTTCAAAAACGCCTCAGTCATGTCTTCTGCTGATCTTAAGATAGCTAACAATGTGCCAGGTCGCTTATGCTCCATGTCATTCAGAAATACCCTCAGGTCGTTTCGATATGCTTCGCCTGCATATGGGCAGGGAACATCATGATAGACCAGATTCATGTGATGCGAGTATGCGACGATGTCCCTCTCTGATATCTCTGTGAGTGGTTTGATTCGTGGAACCAAACCTTCAATGGATCTACTCCGAGGGACATTTGTTCGTGCTATTCGCCGACTGTCTCCACGCATGACATTCATCAGCACAGTCTGAGCCTCATCATCGAGGTTGTGACCCGTCGCGATGACATCCGCTTTCAATCGCTCTGCAGCATCATTCATTGCTCGCCGACGGAGGACTCCGCAGTAAGAGCATGCCCCCAGAGATGTGTCAGTACGCATCTTCACAAGCTCATCCAGTGAGTATCCAAAGAGGCTCTTGAAAGAGATGATCTCAAGAGGAAGACTGAGTGATTTTGTAAGCTGTTTTGCAGCCTCGAGCGCTTTGTCCCTATATCCAGTGATTCCCTCATCAATTATCACTGGAATGAGTTTCGACTTGGGAAAGTTACTCTCTATATTGTGTAGGATGTGGAGTAGGACTGCACTATCTTTTCCACCGGAGATTGCTACAGCTATCCTATCATCCTCTAACAACATCTTCTGGCGATTGATTGTCCGGCGAACCCTATCTGTTGTTGTCTGGGCAAGGCATGACTGGCATAGACGTTCAGCTGTGTACCTACGCAGATATACTGCAGGGTTGCCACACTTTGAACATCCTGACTGCATCTTAGCGACTCCACGTCGCCAATGTCACTGGATACCAAGTTAAAGCTATTTACACGCACAATTTGGTCGTTAGGAATGAGTGGAAAGGAAGGCTTCACTCATTTCGTCTTCTTTACTTCCGGTTTCTCCTTCTCTTTCAAGTCATCCACAATTTGGACACGTCTAAGTTGGAGTGCAGCTTTGCTTGTTCGAAAGTTAGCTGCAGACATGATATCATCGACTGTCTTATACCACTCAGCAGGAGAGAGCACGCTGTGAATCTCCTTGAACGTGTCACTCAGCCGCTCAACACGAGCTAAACACTCGACTCGATCTTCAGAGAGTCGTTGTTCATCAAAGTATAGGAGAGCGTGGCCCTTGAGGGCCTCCCAATCAATATCTCCATTTGACTGAAGTAATAACCTCACTTTCTCGAGGGGCTCTTTCCAAGAACTAGGTATGAACATTGTAAGGTAGTCTGTAAGTGCTTTCCTAGCTTTTTCACGCACTTCTTGCTTAGTACCAATCTGATGGGTCATCATCTTTCATCGGACTATCATGCAATATCATGCCTTTTTAGGTCCCACAGAACCGAATAATGGTGTTCAGAACAGTGCTTTGCCGGTGATGAAGCTCAGAATGATGCTCAAGAGAACGATTGCAATAGCAGCTATTCGTACTGGCCACATGATGTACTTGATCTTCTTCTCTTCCTTGATAACAAGACTCAGACCGTTTGATAACAGCTTGTCGCCATCAAACACGGGGATGGGCAAGAGGTTGAACAGTGCAATGGACATCAGGATTACGAAAGTCCACTGGATGATGTATTGAAGATGGACCGCAAACATGGGTGTAAAGACAACATTCCATCCGGGTTTTGGTTCCCAATAGTCGGCCCCGGATATTCCCATGTATCCCTTGGTTTCGTTTTGCACACTTGGCGCCAGTATTATGATTGCACTGCCACCATTCTTTGTATGTATAGTGAGTTCAGAGCCTGCTGTTGCATCATCCATGAATCTTACGACAGCTGTCCAGTTGGCTATCTCTGTGTCGTTGAGTCCTATGATGACATCCCCAACGTCGAGAGCAGCAGCGGCAGGACTACCAGGCTGCAAGTTGAATATGTATGCACCATTAGGTGGATAGTATCCAATCGACATCAATGGGTAGAAGTTTGCTAGAATGATAAGAAACACAAAGCCCCAAGCTAGGTTAGCGAACGAGCCAGCAGCCAGCATACGCATGCGTGCCTGTGGTGTGGTCTTGTTCTCAAACTCCTCCTCGTCCGGTTCTACAAAGCCACCGAACAGCACCAAGAAGGCCAACAGTCCTGAGCTCTTGATGGTTATGTCATCCTTGGAGGCTGCGAGTCCATGAGCAAACTCATGGGTGAGCAGTGTGACAGCCAAGCCAATCAGCATATAGACCAGAGGAAGACCGGAGATAGTGATACCGGGGATTATTGGTACAACACCTCCTGCAGCAGTAGGTTGCACAAAGAACTTGATCAGGTTGTCACCAAACAGCCAGAAGCTAAATAACATTCCACCAAAACCCACAACTATACCGATATTGAAGAAAACACGTGGAAACTTCTTTCCCATCCGGGTGAGAAAAGCATTCAGTCGTTCTGTGCGCCACATGATGAAGAAGGGAAACCCGGCGTCTATGCCCCTCTCACTCAGTTTCTCAACGCCAATTATCTGCGCGACAGCGTAGATCACAAGCCAGATGATTCCTATGATTCCAAAAACTTGAACCGGATCCATTGACAGTCAATCCTCAGCGTGGGTGGGTGCAGTGATTGGTACGAGTTATAATGATTATGTACGCGGTATTTGTCCTAAGAACCGCCTATATCACACCCAAGCAGGAGGTCCGACCACAATCCTCATAAAGTGAGGGAATTTGGCTACCGCTGGTGTCCGAAGGACCCATTACCACTAATCCAGGTAGGCGAAGCGATAATTGCCGTTCAAACTTGTGATATCAGACCCAGAAACTGGAAAAGCCATCCAGTATGAATTAGATGACGTCAAGACAAATGCTCTCGTTGGAAGGACAGTTGGCGAGATTGTCGAAGGAGATGTATTAGGACTGCCCGGATACAAGTTGAAGATCACAGGCGGTAGTGACAGGTCTGGTTTTGCAATTCGACCTGATGTTCATGGTAGTGGTAAGAAACGTGTTCTGATACATGGTGCTCCTGGCTTCAGGCCAAAGAGGAAGGGGATAGCTAAACGAAAGACCGTCCGTGGGAGAGAACTGAGCGCCGATATATCCCAGGTAAACATGCGGGTTGAAGAGAAGGGTGGTACACCCCTCGAAGAGCTTGTAATGAAGGCGGCATAGATCTAATCTCTACTCGATCATTGTAATGCTCTTAGTTCGAACCATATACTTCATATGGGCAACGGGAAGACACAGACTAACGCCCACACAGAACAGTCGGAAGTGAAGACTAGGTGACCAGAAAATACGAAGGACAATCTGAGATTAGCATTGGAACGTTGGGGCATGTCGACCATGGCAAGACCACACTTGTTTCCTATCTGACAGGAGAGTGGACTGATCGTCATTCAGACGAAATCAGACGTGGTATTTCCATCAGACTGGGGTATGCTGCAACTGTTCTTATGAAGTGCAAAAGTTGTCCTGAACCGGAAGCCTATACTACTTCACATTTGGCAAAGGATGGCAAGTGTGGAAAATGTGGGGGAGATCTAGAGATTCTTCGAGAGATCTCCTTTGTTGACAGTCCTGGTCACGAATCACTCATGGCAACCTGCCTGAGTGGAGCTAGCCTCATGGATGGGGCAATTCTTGTTATTGCAGCTAATGAACCCTGTCCAATGCCTCAGACTTCTGAGCATCTTCATGCCTTGGAGATAGTTGGCGTGAAGAACATCATAATTGTGCAGAACAAAATCGAGCTCGTGAGTAAAGAGCAGGCTAAAGAGCACTATGAGCAGATTAAAGCGTTTGTGAAAGGGACAGCAGCGGAAGACGCACCTATAGTACCAGTTTCGGCAATCTTCGGAGCAAACGCGGACCTGCTTATTCAGACAATTCAGGAAGTGATTCCAACTCCTGAACGAGATGATGATACTCAGCCCAAGATGTTTGTCGCTAGGTCTTTTGATATCAACCGGCCCGGAACGTTGCCGATGGAAATGCAAGGCGGTGTTGTTGGCGGTTCCATTGTCCAAGGAAAACTAAGTGTTGGTGATGAGATTGAGATTGCACCCGGAGCGAAGGGGGAGAAAGGATTCAAACCAATCAAGGCGAAGGTTGTGAGTCTCTTATCGGGTAGTGGAAACTCGCTACAAGAAGCGTATCCTGGAGGGCTGATCGGCGTTGGAACTGGACTGGACCCCGCATCAACTCGAGCTGACAGATTAGTTGGGAATGTTGTTGGTAGAGCGGGCAAGATACCAAAGATCCATGACAAGCTCATGCTGACACCTATTCTCATGCAGAGAGTGGTCGGAACTGAATCAAAGAAGGAAGTGGAAAACCTCAGATTGAATGAGCCCATGATGCTAGTGGTTGGAACTGCGCCAACAGTGGGTGTAATCACCAGACTGCATGGGGATGAGATAGAACTCACTCTCAAGCGCCCAGTAGTCGCAGAGAGAGGACAAAGGATTGCAATTGGCCGCAGAGTCGAAAACAAGTGGCGATTGATTGGTTATGCTGAGATTTAAAGCACAATCCGCAATAGGAACCATCACCTCAAACAGGTGAACACTTTGCCACTTCAGGTTATTCTTGATACGAACTTCTTGACGGTCCCAGTGCAGTTTGGGGTAGATGTTTTTGATGAGGCAGAAAGAGTGCTTGAACGGAGCGTTGAGTTCGTACTCCTGCAGTCTGTCATCGACGAGATTAAATCAAAGATTGAGAGAGCTCGAAAGACTGAGAGTCGAATGTTCAATGTCGCATTAGATTTGTCCAAGAGGTGTAGAGTGGTTACGGTTGATCAACCTTTGAGAGACCTCAAGGTGGATGACCAGCTCTTGGAGCATGCCACATCCGTTGGAGGTGTGTTGGCCACAAATGATCGGGAGCTCAGAGACAAGGCATTAGAACGTGGTATACCGGTCCTTATGCTTCGAGGTAAGAAACACCTAGAACTCCAAGGTACTATTTTTTGAGACCGTGTCACAACGTTTTTATGTTTTACAAAGCGAGTCTGCGCTGAGCCGTCGGGTTCAGACCTCGGGTTAGTGCTCGAGTCTGATTGTTCTGATAAGAATTGTCCTGCTAGGCAAGGAGCGTCAATAGTTGTACAGTATAGTGACAGTAAAAGA
>JBHLRS010000047.1:0-3900 GCA_048882325.1 Candidatus Thorarchaeota archaeon
GAGGTGGACATGGACAAGACATACCGGACTCTGGGTAGCAGTCGTGTGTTTCGCGAAAGATGCACCAGACCCACAGCAGACATTCTGGAAAATGCAGTACGTCTTGCCCTGTATAAGACCCCGGGACATAGAGCAAGTGCTGCAAAGCGACTTGGTCGTACTGGTGATTCAAGGGTGTTACCATTTCTCCACCATCGTTTACCTCTAGAACAGAACATGCGGACTCGAATCGCAATCGCGAATGCACTTGGACTAGTGGGTCACACATCATCAATCGAACTTCTGAAAGAGCGAGCGACTCCACGAAGTAGATACATGAACAAAGAGGGACTAGCCATGGTTGAAGCACTCGGAGAGATCTACTCCCGTCAGAGCAAGGAGATCCTGAGAGAACTGCTCAAAAATGGTGGAAACACACTGAAAGCAGCCGCAATCCAGGCCCTCTCAAATCAGGACCGAACGGGCATGTTGCAGTTACTATCCCCATATCTTGTTCACAAGAGCAGACCAGTTGTTCGAGCCAGTGTTCTCGCTCTTGCGGAGCTAGGTGATGAGGGTGAGTCTCTGATTAGAGCACAGGCACCCATTGTGATCAAGAGAATCGGGTATGACAAGCCATCTAGACAGGCACTTCTGAAGCTGATGACCATTCGTGGAGTGAACAGGATGGAGTCTGTTCATCAGTACTTCGCAAAACGTATCGAGAATCTCGGAAGGGAGATCAAAAGCTTGGAGAACAGGGCAAACCATGGGTATAGCTACTACTGGAGGCGTAGAGAGGCCAGAGCGAGAAGGCGTCTTGAGGACTACCTCCGGATGGTGAACACTCACCTGAGACCCCCTTACACTGAGGAACTGTTGAAATCCATCCGAACTGTTACAAAATCGGAGAAGAATGCTTGGAGCGCAATTCGGCAACTTGGAGAGAAATTTCTTTCACAGCTAAGGAGTAGGCGTTCAGATGAGCATGATCCATTTATGCAGACACGACTACAATCGTATGGTTAGGTTGACCTGTTGCGAGAAGATGCTAGGCTGTTTTAGTCTTGATACGCTGAATAAGAGTTCCAAACCCGCCCTTTATCCATGAGAAAGCTCCTTTAAGTTTCTGCTCTAACCAAGACACACCTGGTTTGAGTCTTGTCCCAATTCCTCTGAGAGATGTGGGAACCTTGTCAGGATTGAGCCAGGCAAAGAATACAATAAGGAATATGACAACTCCTGCTGCTGCGGCAATAGCGATACCTGTACCAAGTGAACCTCCTGCTAGTGGCTCAGGTCCTCCATCAGGTTCTGTGGTAGTGGTGGTTGTTGTGTCTGAGGATTGGGGATTGGTCGCTACAGTTGAGGTGACGATTAACCAGCGGGTGAGTGATTGGCCTTTATAGCAGAAGGCAGTCACAGTCAGATTGTCATCTACATCTGCTGAAACACTAAATGTATCATATACACCCCAGTTGACTGTCTGATTAGGATAGGACCTGTTCAGAAGAGAAAGTCCATTCTTCAGTACCTCGATGTTCTCAATGTAGTGATTCTTTAGGTTTGGAGTATAATGAGACACATTCACCGACAGTGTCTGCGTACCATAATCATAGACAAGTTGCATGTCCTCAGGTACTGAGGCTGAAACGGGGTTGACATGAACCGCCCCATTCAATATTGTGAGTATTATTAATGAAACACAGATCGTTCTTTTCTCTAGGCTCACAATGGTTCACCATGCCACATCTAATAATATGATATAATAAGCATATTCGGGATGGTGGTAGGATGAGTTCAGGATAGTACTTGATGATGCCTATCGGTTTTAAGGCTCAAACCCCTCATCACGCATAAGACGATCAATCTCCAGCATGCTGGCTTCAATTCTATTCCTCAGAGTCCTGACTCCTAGAGAATCAGATAGTTCGAGTGCATGTCGAAGTGTTTCGCTTGCATCCTGAAGGTGACCTTCGCTCTTGAAGACTTCAGACCTCAGTAAAGCCGCCCGCATTGCGATCCCAGGCATGTCGAAGGTACGTGCATGATTTTCAAGGATTGAAAGCCACTTTCCTGTCGCCGCGTCAGTACCACCATGAGATTGCCGCTGCAGCATGGTTACTTCTACGGTTGCTAAAGCAATAAGAGTTTCATTGAGATAGGCTAATCTTTCAAGTGGATAGAGTATCTGATATGCTTGTTCAAGAGTTGCCATAGCGTTGGCTAATTCTCCCTTAGCCATATCAAGTAAACCCGATACAGAATAGTATTCCGCCAAATAATAATCGTGCCCGGCCCGCAATACTTTCTGCCTAGCAATATCTAAAGTCTCTTCGGCTTCATCAAGACGATTCAAGATTATTAATGCTCGAGCTTTCCTGAGATAACCCACGTAAAACTCCTCATCATCCAGAGAACGGTTGGCCCACTCAAGAGCTTGTCTACCGTCGCCCGAAGAAGCATAGAGTCTAGAAAGTACCACAGAAATGATCTCATCATCAATAGTATGGGATTTGTCTAGATATTCTAATTGACCTGAGATTGCTAGATCGTATTCACCCAATGTTTCATAGGCTAAACCAACAGCATGAAATGTTTCTCCGATAAGGACTGGGACCTCGAGACTTTGGGCAATCCGATAGGCTTGTTCAAATAGACTAAGACTCTCTCGAGGATTCTTATGCTTGATCGAATCTGCTAGAGATAGAATAGATAAGAATTCATACATTGCATCATTATTTTCGCTTGCTAGCTCGTAGGCCGTACGGCTCAAAGCTGCTGCTTCAGCAACCTTTGCCTCTACGTAGTTCATCCTACTTTCAACAAGATATGCCAGTGGTTTGAAACACAACAGTTCTGTGCGTTGATCAATGAGTGCGTTCGCCTTTGAAAGAAATGTGGCACCTAAGTTAAACGCATCTGAGAGGAGGAGCTCTACTAACCTTAGCGCATGTGAGAGTAAAAGCTCTACTGCAATCCAATTATCTTTGGGAGGCATCATTGCTGAGTCCAAAGACTGCAAAATAGCTTGAGAATTTTCGGAGTTATAACTCTCAGGTGTATCCCAGTAATATCTCCATGGTTTAATTATTTCAAAGGAGTTGTACTTATCTAAAATGGCATTTCTGAGGTCACTAGCTTGCGCATACCAACATTGACCTGTCGCGATATACACCAAATTCTCTGAAACCTGTTTCTCTAGAACCAGTTCAGTAAGACGTTGGACAAAATCGTAATAGTTACTCGACTCATCCATGAGTGAGTCCAATATCATCCTGCTTTCTTCATCAATGAACGGATAGTACTTTGTTATAGTTCCCATGGGCTTCATGAAGCCGTCCCCTCATCGTGTAATTGATGTTCAATCTCCTTCATTCGAGTGGTAATTCTCTTCCTAAGAGTCTTGACTCCAGGAGAGTTAGATATTTCAAGTGCACGTCGAAGTGTTTCGTTTGCATCCTGAAGCTGACCTTGCATCTGGAAAACCTCAGATCTCAACAAAGCAGCCTGCATAGCAATTCCGGGCATGTCGAACATACGCGCATGACTTTCAAGGATTGAAAGCCACTTTCTTGGTGTTGCTTTATTGCTTTTCGGAGATTGCGGGAGCAGAGCCACTTCCACAGTTGCTAGAGCTATCAGGGTTTCGTTGAGATAGACCATTTCTTCCTGCGGATAGACTATCTCATATGATTGTTCAAGAGTCGCCATAGCATTGGCAAATTCCCCCCGAGCCATATCAAGTAAGCCCGATACAAAATGGTACAATGCTAGAGCAGACTCACTTCCAGCCTGCAATACCTTTCGACTAGCAATATCCAAAGTTTCTTCAGCTTCATCAAGACGGTTTAGGACTATAAGGGCTCGAGCTCTCCTGAGATAGCCAAAATGAAATTCCTTATCGTCCAGAGAGCGGTC
>JBHLRS010000047.1:4000-20367 GCA_048882325.1 Candidatus Thorarchaeota archaeon
ATTCGCTTTTGAAAGCAAATTAGTTCCTTCAGGGCGCATTGCCAAGTTATATGCATGCGCGAGAAGGAGCTCTGCTGCAATCCAACTATCTATTGGAGGTTTCAATGCTGAATCCAAAGACTGCAATATTGCTTGACAGTTTTCGTGTTTGTAACTCTCTTGTGTCCCCCAGTAATATGTCCATGGCCTGATAGATGTAAGCGAGTTGTACTTCTCCAATACCGCATTTCTGAGGTCACTGAAATCGGCATACCAGCATTGACCCGCTGCAATATACACCAAGTTATCTGAGGTGTCTTTCTCAAGGACCATATTACACAGTCGCTGCACAAAATCATAGTAGCTATTCGACTCATCTATCAGAGAGTCCAGTATCGACTTACTTTCTTCGTCGATGAAGGGATAGTACTTGGTGATGGTCCCCATTGGTTTCATGAAACAATCTCCTCATCATGAAGATGTTTTTCTATCTCATGAATCCTAGTAGTGATTCTCTTTTTCAGAGTCGTAACACCTGGAGAGTCGCTGATATTCAATGCCTCCCGAAGGACTGCCTGAGCATCCTTGAGTTGACCATGCAGTTCATAGAACTTTGACTTGAGAAGAGCTGCTTGCATCCTTATTCCTGGCAAGTCATTTTCTAAGGTATAGTCCTCAAGTCTACAGAGCCACATACCCGGAGTGGGAATTTTCGTTCTGTCTTCGGATTTACAAGACAGCATGATCTCAGCAAGTGCTAAATCAAGCAGAGCTCGGTTTTGATTCGTACCAGCCGGATTGCGTTCTGCGATTTCCCATGCCTTCTCGAACAAATCAATCGCCTCTAAGAGATTGCCTCTTCTTAGCTCAACTACTCCTGTGAAGTGATAGTAGTTACCCAAGGCTCGTTCTACACCTGATTTGATTATCATTGAATATGCGATTTCCAAGGTTCGTTCTGCTTCCTCAAAATTATCAACCAGAGCCAATGCCCAGGCTTTCCAAAGATAGAAGACTGGTGTTTCAACAGTTTCATAGAAATCAAAGTACGCATTGATAGATGCAATAGCTTTCTCCCCATCACCCATTGTAGCATAGATTCTACCGGGAAAGATATCTGGTGTATCCTCAAGTCCATAGACCTTCATCTTCTCGACGTGACTCGATAGTGCTAGGTCATATTCACCAGCTGTTTCGAAAACCAAGGCTGAATCGTGCAGGGTTTCACCCAGGAAATATGGCACCTCTAGGTCTTGGGCCAGTTGGTAAAGTTCCTCGAAGAGTGCAATCGATTCTTGAACTCCGCTATTCCTCAAGAAAGTCGCATGTTCTAGGATATTCATGTAAATGAAAGGAGCGTCATCATATGTTTCTGCAATCTCTCTACCTCTCTCAACCAAATCAATAGACTCCTCTCGACATGCCTCTCTTGCCTTCACCATTGCTTCAAAGGCATAGACTAGGGGACTAAAGCAGTTCAAGTGGGGGTTTGAATCAATCAAAGTCTTTGCCTTCTCAACTGGTTCAAGAAGATCTGGAATGACACCCCCAGGCCAATGATAGAACGCATGAAGAAGGTGTAGCTCTGTCTCCATCCAATCCTCAATAGAAGACTGCAGAGTCTTGTCAATCCCCTCAACAACTTCGTCATGATACAGTATTTGATCCCGCTGGTAGGAATTATGGGCATATCCCCAGGGCCTTATGCATGGGACATCCTTGTACCTCTCCTGAATCATGCCCTTCTTGTCTTCTAATCGGCACCACCACGAATGGACTGCCGCAAGATAAGATAGATTGACTGGAACTTCGTTTTCGAGAACAACATCGCACAATCGATTCACGAAATCATAGTAACTACTTGACTCTTCCATGAGGGAGTCTAGTATTGACTTTGCTTCCTCATCGATGAATTGGTAGTATTTTGTAATGGTCCCAAGTGGTTCCACCTGATTACACTCCCTCCAGAGTTCCAGCAATCAAACGGCCGGTCCAACAAAGAGACAACACATATATAGTAATGTCGAGTATACATTATACACGATACGCGATACATAAAACGTGTGTCGTGGTGTGGTGTAGAAAGTGGAAAGTGTTGCTGAATCTGAAAAAATAAAATTCGAAATTGGTACCGTGCTTGATGAACGGGAAGATTTTGCTGAAACAGAAGTCAAATCCAAGAGGAAATACCAAGACCCAAGGAATACACTCCTATATGCTCAGTCTCTGAGTGGGTTTGCGGTGATTGTTGCACTTCTCTTTGTGCCGCTGATCACTCTACCGGGCTTGTTCATACTTGTTCTCGTTGCCGAGGTCTACCTCCTTGACTGGACACATTCGAAAGTAAGTCAAATTCGTGAAGCTAAGTCATTCATCTCGAAGGAAGCTGAAAGCGGTCCCGAGGATGAGATTGATCGAAAAGTGGCGAGAACTAGTCCAAAAGACCAGTTCGTAAGGTAGTCACGCGATTTACCAAATGCGTATCGTAGGAGTTGATTTGGAGAATGACGGAAATTAAAATGCTCACAAAAATATCGCTTCTGATTTACGGTCTTGTTTGCACACTTTACGGTGTGCTTACAGTATTTATGACTGAAATGATACTGGCGACTCTAGGATTACCGATGGATCTTATATATCCACGAATGTTGGGTGGGATATTTTTCACGATCGCTATCTTCGATTTTCTTATACTAATCAAAAAGGATTGGGATTGGGAATACATCAAATTTGGGTGGTTCCTGCTATATGCCATGATCGTGAGCTGTCTAATCATAGAAGGGTCATACTTTGTTTTATCGTATCCAACACTATCTACAGAAGCAATAGGGTTCCATGTTATGGACCTACTCATAATGCCAATACTGCTAATCCTCGGTATTGTTTCGTATATGAAGCAGAAAGAATGACCCAATGTTTCAAACGACCCATTTGTGGATGAAGAGGTAATCATTGGATACCTAAAGCAAAGGGGACAAAGGAAAAGGAGAGGGGGAGTCCTTTTTTCAGCAACTCGAAAGATTCATATTGACGATAGTATTGCCCGCATATGTAAGATAAATACGCGATACGCAATCTTAAATACAAATGAAACCAAATACGAGGCAGGTAAGTTACAGTGGCAAAGAAAGAGGAGAAGCCAAAAAAGACAACATTACGCGACCGTGTCTTGAAAAACATCTCAGCCGACGGATTCGAGGGAGAAGAGAGAGAAATCCCGGTTGTGGCTAGGATGAACAAACGGGTCGTGGAGACCCTGGATTCAATGGTCGCTATTGGTATCTTCAAGAGTCGGTCAGAGGCTGCAGCAGCTCTGGTAGAGGGGGCTATATCTTCTAGAGAGGATCTGTTCGACGACATTAGGAAACAGGCAGCAAGTCTAAGTGAAAGACAGGATGCTGCTATGAAAGAGGCTCAAGATGCTATTCTTGGAAAGCTCAAGTAGGATTGCCAACCATAACATCTATTGAGGTTCTGTGAGTCTTTCAATTCTCTTCTCAAGTGCTACCTTCTCAAAGGGATATTCCTTGAGGTCCATTTGCTTCTTGAACACATCAACAAGATTCGGTCGAATGGCATAGACATCTGCATCAACCGACCGCTCCGCTGAACTCATCAGAAAGCATAACACAGGAATCATGGCTACTGTGACGCCACCTGCAATCAGGAATATCTCGAAGTCATCTGTGCCTTGAATCCTGAGAACCAACACCGAGAAGAGTATCACTGGGATTCCAACGGCAAAGGCAAGGACTATCATACCATGATACTGCCTTCTGATTTTACGGTTCGTCTGTATCTGATGAATGAGAAAGGTCACGAGCTCTTCTTTGTCTAGTGTCTTGACGTCATCATCCTCAATCTGAAAGTGAACAGTCCATTGGTTGCTCTTGAATTTCATGATGAGGTGTTCAGTTGTGCCATCCACGATTCTCGTCTTGTAGCTGAAGTCACCACTCTTGATATGAATCTCAAGAGCACTGTCAATATCAGGATGTGAGGTTTCCTCTCCGGATTCATGAACCATCAGATTCACCACATATGCATACCTTTTCGACAAAGTCTACTTCAGTTGTTTTGTCTTGAGAAGGCATAAATCCATCGTAGCATTACACCTGATATGGTGTAATTATGAGTGAGGACCTTGAACAAACTGACAGTTCTGAGCCAATGGTAAGTTACGAGGTTTTGTTTGTTTTGGGAATAACACTCATTGGAGCTGGTGCAGCTCTCTTGATTTCGAATCGATCAATGGGTGGACTACTTGTAATTGGAGTCATATTATTGGCAGTCAGTATATTAAACAGAGACAAATGGAAGCCTGCGTGAGTGTATAGTAGAGCTTGCTCAAAGGCCGTCTCACTCAATCAGTCTTTGCAGCCCTAATGGAGAACACCAAAGGAAGCTGGACATCCGGATTGTCATAATACCAATAGCCATCATCCATCTGTTTCAAAAAGGAAAAAGACTGGAATGGTGTCTTGGCATGTTCATTGAGAAACTCGATTCTGAGTCCAGCACTGATGATAGCATTGACAGCATCAGCCAAAGTGTGTGCCCACTCATAATCTGGTTGAGTGTCAAACTTGGCTTCTCCATCAGCATAGGATCCTTCAACCTCGAACTCACATGGTGATGAGTTGTGAAAATATCCACGTACTATCTTGAAGTCATCCTTGGCATCCCAATCAAAGGTCCATAGCAGTGGGTGAAACTCTGCGATGTAGAACATCCCGCCAGGTTTGACATAGTGAGCGACGATTTCACCCCATCGTGGAAGGTCGTTCAACCAGCAGTGGACACCATAGGATGTGAAAACGATATCGAACTTCTCATCCAAGACATCAGGAAGGTCATAGATGTTGGACTGTATGAAGTTGGCTTCTAATCCTGATTCTTCAGCAAGATTCCTAGCCAATTGAATGGCATCTCCGGAGAAGTCTACTCCAGTGACCACAGCCCCTTCACGAGCCCAAGATAGTGTATCCAATCCAAAGTGGCACTGAAGATGAAGCAGTGATTTTCCCTTGACATCCCCCACCTCCTCCAATTCGATGGAGTTGAGAGAGGTCTTGCCCTTGAGAAACTCCTTTACTCTATATGTTTCAGAGTCGTAGTTGATCTTGGCAAATCTGTCCCAAATGGCTCGATTGGCTTCAAAGAACTTCTCAGGTCCGGTCATGTCGCACGCATCCTAGCCACCCCCAGTTTGCTAAGATTTCAATCTACGTATTTGAGTAGCAACATCTTACACATTCCTAAAGACACTTATTATGAAATCAGAGGAAAATTCGTATCTGAGGGAGTGTACATGGGACAAAAATATCCAGTCACACGAAGAGAGAACATTGTTGATGAGATACATGGTGTCAAGATAGAAGATCCATATCGATGGCTAGAGGATGCAACCTCAAAGGAAGTCCTAGATTGGGTCGAGGAACAGAACAAGTTGACTTCCTCAATCCTAGAAGGATATGGAGGGGAGGACATCGTCAAGAAACGACTCCTAGACCTGTTCCACTACGATTACATCCAGGCGCTCAATTTCTGGGTCGTCAAGACCGAGAAGGGCCCGAGGTTCTTCTACTTCTATAGAGAGGCCGGAAAGAACCAACCATCGATCTGCTATCAGGATGGTGAGGACGGCAAGAGGATTGTGCTCTATGATCCCTTCTGGGATTCAGAGGAGGGTCTCATCTCTGCAGATTGGTTTGCACCAAGCAGTGATGGCAGTTACATCGCTTACGGGAAATCACACGGTGGAACAGAGCAGAGCACACTCTACGTGAAGGAGGTTGAAACAAAAGAATCCCTCTCGGAAGCAATACCTCAGACTAAGTGGTGTAGTATCGTATGGTACAAGAACGAGGGATTCTATTATAGTAGGTATCCACTTCCCGGTACGGTTTCGCCTGAGGATGAGAACTACTACCACCATATCTATTATCACAAACTGGGTGATGACTACAAGAACGACGTGAAGGTATTCGGTGAGGGCAGGCCTAAGACGGAACACCCCATCGTAACCATCAATGAAGACCACACGCTGTTAGCGATCTGTAGTTACCGTTTCATAAGCTCTGACACTCATGTGGCCCGGATTGACCCTGGTAATCCATCAGACCTTAATTTTGTGCCTTTGATCGAGAACGACCAAGTGAACAGCATGGGGGAGTTCTATGGCAACTACTTCTATGTGGTCACTCAGATTAGCGCTCCAAACGGGCAGATCACAAGGTATGACATGTCTGAGTTCAAGGATGCAGTTCCCAAACTCGAGACCATTGTTAAGGAAACAGACGGAGTCCTGACAATTACTCCTGACATTTTCGCAGTCTTTGGGGACCAGATTGCTGTCGTCGAGGAGAAAAGCGCAGCCAGCAGACTCAAGGTGTATGATATAGAATCAGGCAATCTTGTGAAGGAGGTCAACTTCGACTCACAGGTGACGGTGAACAATGTATCAACAGCCCCAGGGCTGGATGCCTTCTATTACAGTTATGGAGGGTACTTCTACCCTGCGACTCACTACACCTATAGTGATGGCGAGTCGAAGCTCTTCTACAAACCGAAACTTGACTTAGATGATGACCAGTTCCAGACAAAACTGGTCTGGTATACATCCAAAGACGGGACTAAGGTTTCCATGTTCATTCTATCGAAGAAGGGAATGGAGGTATCAGAGAAGACACCAGTGACTCTTGCTGGTTATGGCGGGTTCGCAATATCAAATACTCCAATATACTCCCCAGCCTATGTTGCATGGGTTGAACGGGGTGGGATAGTGGCTGTTGCACATCTCCGGGGTGGTGGCGAGTACGGACAGAAGTGGCATCGGGCTGGCAACCGCGAGAACAAACAGAATGTCTTTGATGACTTCATTGCCGCTGCAGAGTGGTTGATTGAGAACAAGATTGGCAGTCGAGAGACCATTGCAATTCTTGGGGGTAGTAATGGGGGTCTCCTAGTGGGAGCTGCACTTGTTCAGCGACCAGACCTATTCAAAGCGGTCTCCTGTCATGTGCCGCTACTCGATATGGTCAGATACACCAACTTCCAAGTCGCAAAGACATGGGCTACTGAGTATGGTGACCCTGAAATCAAGGAAGAGTTCGAGTGGATCTATCCATACAGCCCATATCATCATGTGAAAGATGTGGAGTATCCAGCTACGTTTCTCCATACAGCTCTGGGTGATACACGAGTGGACTCGATGCATGCCTTCAAGATGGTGTCAAAGCTCCAGAATGTTGCTGGTGAGATTGATGAGAAGAGACCTCAGATTCTTCACACAGAGAGTCAGGCGGGCCATGGTGCAGGCTCATCCATAGACCAGACAGTCGCAATCTGGGCCAAGTCGTTTGTCTTCCGGGCGTACCACACTAGTCTAGATATCAAGTAGTACAACCCCTAAACTTGGGAAACAGTGAATACTTGAACTATTCTAGTACAGTTCATGAAATGGCCGAATGCGAAGATTGTGTCAGCCCAGTTCCTGTTCTATACAGTCGGAGGAATTGGTGCATTTATTGCATGGGGGATGATTCAAACTGGCAATGAGGTCTTGCTCGAGGACATAGCTGGAAACTATCTGACATATCATTTCCTTCAATGGACCTCACGGTTGTACTTCTGGGGACCACTCGTTCTTGTTAGTGCTGTGCTTGCAATGGCGACCGCATGGTTGATTTTTCAGCGGAACAAGATCGGAAGCTATCTGGGAATATTAGCAGTTCTAATTGGGTTTGCTGTTGATATCCTAGTTGCTAATGTTATGTTTGTGCATGTCCTAGTTGGAATCCTCATTGGATGGGTGCTTCTAGCCCCACTCGTCTTTGGCGGGGATGACATCTTCGAATCAAATCAATAGAGTTCAGTATCAAGCACTTGCACAAACCGTGACAAGTGCTCAGGAGAACTGAGGAAGACCACACGAATGTATCGATCCCCGATATATGGATCATGGACACTAGCAGGGGTTACTAGGATATTGTGGTTCATAACAAGACGAGTACAGGTTTCCCAATCGTTCCACGGGGTCTTTACAATTTGGTACGTTGCCCCTCTAGCTTCAACACTCTTGAGATTCGTTGACTCCATGATAGCTTTTTGTAAAACATTCCTTCGGGCTCGGATAGAATCGAATTGTGCCTTTCGATAAGATTCATTCTCCTCCAGCAATCTCAGTGCAAGCATCTGTGAGAGGGGATTTACTCCAAAACCAAGTGCAGCCACCTGTTGTATCTCACTAAATAACTCATCTACACTGTTTGACGGGTCGTGAAGGATAAGGAAGCCCACGCGGATTTCAGGAGCCCTCCAGACTTTGCTGAATCCGTGCATGTAAATGACAGGTATATCCTTTGACACCTTGAGCAACGAGGCGAATGGACTGAAGCTCATCTCATCGTAGACCTCGTCAGTGATCAGGATTTGGTCGAACTCTCCAGCAAGGTCGACGATCTTTCGCAAGTCAGATTCACTGTGTATATGACCTGTTGGATTGGACGGACTGACGAGGAAAAGGGCGCCTGGATTGTTTCTGCCCGCCAGTTCTTTCCGCAGCAGGTCAAGGTCCAGAGCCCAATCTAGTTCTGGTCTACATCGAGCATACCAGATATCAGTAGTCCTTCGAAAGTACTCATAGGCTGGTAGGTAGAATGGGGTTTCAATACCGACAGTCCATCCTCTTAGTGCTATTGACAGGACACCAAATGCTCCTCCGCACCCATTGGTGATGACCACCTCAGAGTCATCAACGGACACTCCTGTGAATGACCTCGTACGTTGTTTTATTCCTTGGATGAGCTCCTCATTGACAGAGGGATAGCCCTGCTCTGGACTCTCTATATTCATTGATGCAGTCAGGTCGGGATCTGGCCCAAATCCAAACCGGGGTGGGTCGCACATCGAGAGCTCTATGGTGTCAGGATTCTCCCGTGCTGGGCTAGTCAGTGCACTAAGTCGTTTGCAGTATCCCAAGTCCATATTCAAAACCCACGGGTCTGTTTCCTAGAATTCCCTTTGTATCTTCCTTTCACAGTAGTTGGACTAGTCAGGAAGCTCACCAATTATCTTGTTTGCCTCCGCTGCTGTGACAGCGACCATAGTTCTGGTCCTGTTTGTTCCAGCCTTTCCAAATGTTAAGAGGGCCTTCATAGCAGCCTCGATAGATGGACCTTCGACAATCGAGACCCAGTCGTACTTACCAAAGGTATAGTAGAGACCTAGTAACTTTCCACCGACTGACTTGATGATGTCTTCAGCCTGCTTCTGTCGTTTTGGTGCGTCCTTTATGTTCTTGACTCCTTTCTCAGTCAGACTACCCATTATCACGAACACTGGCATTTTCTCACCTCCTTCTCATATTTATCAAAAGATACCTATTGCACTCTGTTGTTATAAAACCTGACGACGCTATGAACCATAGCTGAAGACCTTTCTTAATTCCTTTCGTCGGTATAGGTCTAAAGTCATGATGGACAAAATCAGGATGAGAAGGGACTCTTTGATTAGAAAGGTCTGTATGTCCGGAGCATACTTGAGTCCCGTTGTATAGTCAACCACAGTGACAAGGAATACACCAAGCACTACCATGGTGGCCAGAGTCAGACCAAACCAGAATCTTCTGATCTCTCTGTGCCTATTTCGAGTGAAGATATATCCTGCAATGAGATAGGGAGGGAAAAACACTCCTGCAATGAATGTTGCAGGATCATTCAGGAGTTCTGAAATCCTGAAGTATAAGATCAGGAGTATGCTGACTAAGTTGACTATCATAGTGACAATACAGATCCTCTCTATGGGAGGTCCTTGCTTACGAACCATTCCCTCCATGATGAAATCTCGTTAGGTGGCACCTTATTTCACTTTTGTAACTCTCTAATATTCCATTTAGAGCCCGCATTCCCATTTTATCAGAATGCCTTAACCTGCGAGTTCTTCTGCAAACCGCACTCCAAAATCTCGAGCCTTCGCGGGTTCCGATGCACCGAGTGGTCCCTTCAGTCCCTCTACAAGCGCAGCGAGTCCAGGCTTGAACAGTCTGGCCTCTGGTTCTTTGTCTGCAACCGCATCTTCAACAAACTTCACTGCACGACCTGCATGTCCTGGAGCCTGATAGGTTTCAAAAGCGCCAACTAACTTGCCCTTCAAGCCTTGTTTGAGGACATTCTTCACCGCACCTCTGAGTCCGCCAGCAGGTCTAAACATGTGGATTGGTCCGCCGAGAAGAACACCGTCAAAAGACCCAATATCATGTGAGTTGACCTCATTGATGCCTATGACTGTGCATTCTGCCTTCCCGGTCTCAGTGATTGCAGCAGCGATCTCTCTGGCCAGTTTCTCTGTGTTTCCATAGGTTGAGTCGAAAATGACTAGGACTTTCTTCATGTTCTATGCACCACATGCTCTGATTGAACTTTTTCGGAATTGCATCAAGACCTAGTAAACCTTGGCAAAGGAGAATAAAGTGGGGAGGTGGGGACCTCCCCGGGGAATGAACGAAAATCTAGGATTTCAGAAACTAGAAGCTATTTCTTTGGTTTCTGAGCGGTCTTCTGTTCTTTCTTCTGCTTGTTCTTACCCATTAATGTCACCTCACTTGACATTCGGGGTCAATTTGCCTTGGACACCGTTGCATCCGAAAGGGACTGAGACGAGAAGTCTGTACAAAAAACCCGTAGCCTTATTTGCGTTTTAATTTGATATAAACATATCTAACTAAATTTAAGGCACTCATAAGCCTTTATTTTGTACTTTACGGTCTGATAATTCTTTCATTTTATGAGGGTTTCATTATTGGATTAGGCACAGTGTCTGCTTCTCACTCTTTACAATATGCGCGATATCTTTCTGACAGAGAATTTCTTTCTCCTCTTACGCTTAAAGCAAGATTTATTTACTTAGGTCAACTTTATTTTACTTGAGTAAAATCATCAGTGTGATGACCATGAGTAAGAAGAACGCCGCGTCACCAAAAGCACAGAGGCTCGAACGTCTGAGAAAGCAGCGACGAAAAGCCATTATCGCAATCGCTAGAGAGTTCTTCGCAACCCAGGGTTATGATCAGGCAATGGTCGAAGACATCGCAGAAGCTGCAGGTTATACCAAGATGACCATCTACAACTACTTTGAGTCCAAGGATGACCTCTTCCTGGCAGTGATTTCGGAGGCATACCAGAAGTTGTTCGATATAATGGACAGTCATCTCAAGAGAGATGATGTGAGCTTCGAACTTAGGTCCATGGGAGATGCGTATCTTCTATTCTTTGAGAAATATCCAGAGGATGCGATTCTCTTTGAGTCAGGGCGTCTAGGCATTGTGATCTCCAATTTGCTGAGGAAAGTAGAAACCGGGGAACAGATGACTGAGAGCGAGCAAGAGTTCAGGCACTACATGATACAGATTGAGGAACTCATGACCTCCGTCATAACAGAAACCATGAAGAAGTCAGGAGTCCAGAGCAAGGTGGACCCTTTCTCTGTGATCATGGTCCTCAGTACATTCGCACAGACAATCCGAGAACTGGTCATACGTGGTAAAAGGAATGAACAGCCAGAAGTGAAGACCCGAGAGTATCTCTCCATCTTCTTCACAATCGTTGACCAGGGTCTGAAGCACTATGTAGATTGAACTAGTTTCTGAAGGTAATAGATAATGAACGAAACAGAGGTTATTCAATACAGGAATGAAGAAGAGAACATAGTACGTCATCCTTCAGGGCTCTTGAGAGTCCTCAAAGTGATCGGACTGACCCTCATATGGGCATTCGTGTCCGCGGGGATAGTGGGTGCTCTGGCAGCAGCGGTCTGGACCGTGATTCCAACAGATATGCTGTCATGGGGGGCGACCAAGGTCAACCTCATCGGGTATGTTTCCCACTGCCCCTTTGTTCCGGTCAGTACAATGATCCTCCTCAGTACGGTTGGCGTTCTGTCAGTCGTAGCCTACAAGCTGAAACGAGTGAGAAACATAGGACTTGTTGTATTTACAGGGACTGCAGTTGGTTTGCTGGTAGGACTCCTCGGAGGCATTGATGTCACCATGTACATGGGAATGGGATCAGGTGTCGCTGTTGGTGTCATGCTTGGTCTAGTTGTCGGACTGATCAGAAACACAGGAGAGTGATAGAATGAAGAGTGCGTTAGTCCTTTATCATTCGGTCTTTGGAAACACCAAGAGTGTCGCCCAAAAACTCTCTCAAGGTTTGGAGGCGGCTGGTCTCGAGGTGAAGTGTCTAAGCATTGAAGATGTCGACATGTCCGTGATTCCCAACTATGATTTCATCGCTATTGGAAGTCCAACACATATGATTCGACCCTCAAAGAAGATGAAAGGGTTTCTAATTAGGCTAGGTAAACTAAACCTCTCCGGACTTGCAGGGTTCAGTTTTGACACTAGGAACGAATCACGGATGAATCGTCGCGGCCTATTAGTTCTAGAGAACAGTGCTGCCAGGACCATTGAGAAGGCGTTGAAACGTATGAAAGTCAAGATTGTCAGGTCCCGTTCATCCGCTATCGTGATTGGAAGGGAAGGACCACTTGAGTCAGGAGTCGAAGCATCTTTCTTCCAGCTTGGAAGAGAGATAGGTAGTACAATTGCGGCGTGATTTTCAGACGCTGCAACTCACTTTTTTGAGCATTTATCACCTTTGGAAGAGTTTATATTCTTTCGTGTCATGTAATACGTAATAGAATTACAATAGTTTGAGAGATGAAGAGATGAGTGAGTCCAATCGCGTAAGAGTCGTGGCTGATGAGATCCTCAAGGGTCAGGTTCTGGCCTTGAGCGAGCCTCTTTCCTACTCGGGAATTGTCATTGTCCCAATCGTCAGGGTTGACCAACCAATTCAAACAGGACGAAGAAAGCTCAGTCGAACCATTTTGACAGAGTATGTACACAAGGTCATCGTAGGAAGCCTCCCCAGAAACTCATGTGGCGTTTTTGTTTTGGACTCACTAGGCGACATAGTGGCATTCAAGCTTCACATGGAGGTCGACATGTTCTGGGAGAGGATCAACTTCGTAGAGAGGCTGGTCATGGAACACTACAAGGAAACAAGAAAGCCACTCGGGAAGGAGAGCGCAACAGCACGAGCTATTGCCTTTCTGATGAGACTGAAGTTTGAAGGACCCAATGGCGTGATGAAGTCCAAAGCAGCCTACTTTGCAGTTTCGCGAACAGAGTTAACAGAAGAGCTGTGCAAGAACAGCGACCTGCTCTGGTCTACATCAGCTGTCATATACGCAGCTGGCTGATATCATTCTCACACCGGAGCATTCAAGATTGTTTTAGGACATCACAATCGAAATGAGTCCAGAGAGAACTCCAGAACTTTTCGATTCATGGGCCTCATCTTACGACTACTTCATTGAGGCAGGAAAAGATAGCTTTCCATTCCTGGGATACGATGATGTCCTTTCTAGAGTCGTTGACCATGCAAATCCCGAGCCAGGCATGAAGATACTGGATGTTGGTATCGGGACTGGTTGTCTGGCTGTAAGATTCTCAGAGTTCGACTGCGAAATCTGGGGGATTGACTACTCCTCAAGGATGCTTGAAGAGGCCAGGAAGAAAGTCCCCAACGCACAACTCCTACATGTTGACGTTCGATCGGAGTGGCCACCTCAACTCAGCGAATTCGACAGAGTTGTTTCTGCATACACGCTTCATCATCTCACACTTGAAGACAAGACAGAAGCTGTTCAACGCATGGCGAATGAACTACTCAAAGAGGGAGGGAGAATCATCATCGCAGATATTTCATTTCCAACTGTCAAGACTCGTGAACAAGCCCGAAAGAAGCTTGGGTATGAATGGGATGATGATGAGTATTACTGGGCTGCAGATGAGTTCAAGATAGCGGGTATGGATATCGCCTATGAACAGGTTTCACGATATGGAGGCGTTTACATCATTACTCCTTGATCCTAAATGTGAACAAGGCATCTATCTAGTTTCCACTAGACTCTTGCACATTTCTGCGAGGGTCGAGCTGTATCAGATTGCCATACAGGTCTCAGTTCTCTCGACGCCAGGTGCATCATGAATTGCTTCAACTAGCTTTCTAAAACCCGCTTTTACAGGTATGTCAGCATAGGCAATGATGTCATACGGTCCTGTTACCATATGGACATGTTGAATATCTTTGATTTTCTCAATCTCGGTAAAAGCAGAACTTGCTGTTCCAGCTTTGACCTGTATTAGAACGATCACCACAACCATCGTCGGAACCTCCTGAACGCAATCTAGTATAACGTCATTTCCACACAAAAGTATAGCTGATTGTGATTTAAAGGGTCAAAGACGTGCATGGACATTAACTTTGAGTCGTTCCTTGAATCCTTCTGCATCATACTTGAGCTTCTTTCGAAGCATCTTCCAGGTGGCAGCACAGTTTGGGTAGTCAACACTTAACATATCATGGAGAATCTCATCGACCATCTCTATGTTCTCTTTAGTATCTTCGATCTCAATCTCGCTCAGCAGTTCCTTCATTCGAGAGTTCTTGAAATAACAGGTCATCTAAACGACTCCGGTTTCCGCTGTTCCTCTTGTAAATATAATCTCTCTTGTCGTGGAGGATGAACATTGTGAAACAATGGAAATGGATGGATTCTTGGATGTCGTTACTTCTGATGATCAGAAAACAGAAATGACCTGTCTGATGGGTGACTCACCAAGAGAGGACTCAGTCGGATGAGATGAAGTCCAGGATAGCCTGTACGAGCTCCTCCCCCTTATCTTCCTGAAGAAAGTGGCCGGCACCTTTGATGGTGATGTGCTGCCGGTTCTGTGCCCCTGGAATCATCTTCTGGAAGTATCTTTCACCGCCTCTTGTGATTGGATCTTTGTCACTGAACGCTGTGAGGAATGGTTTCTTCCATTTTGTCAAGACGTTGTCCCATACCTTTCGGTTCTCTGACAACTGTGATTGGACTAGATAGGGAAAGATTCTTGCACCTGCTTTGTACGATGCATCAGGAAATGGAGCATCATAGGCTTTTACAACAGCAGGAGAGAGATTCGTCAGGGTTGAATTTTGAATAAGCTCACCGATGGGAAGTTCTGGAACTGTTTGAGAGTATGCAACCCATGTCATTAAGTTCGGATTCTTTTGGAGCTGTTCCGCAGTCACCTTGCCAAGCCGTCTGATTCGTAGCTTGAAGAGAGGGTAGCCGATTATCGCCTTGATACCCCTCGCAGAGGGAAATCCAGTATTTGCAGCCACCACACGAACAAACCTGTCTGGCTGGTCTCCAAGGATTCTAAATCCAATGAGTCCACCCCAGTCTTGGCCAAACAGAGTGATGTTCTGAAGATTCAGATGCTTCACTAGCTGTATCATAAGGTCGACGTGCTTCTGATAGCTGTAGTCCCTGGTGTTAGCGGGTTTGTCGGACTTTCCAAACCCTAGCAGGTCAGGTGCAATTGCACGAAACCCAGCCTCGACCAAAGGAGGAATCATCTTTCTATACAGATAGCTCCAGGACGGTTCTCCATGCATCAGAAGAATGGGAGGCGCATCCCTGTGTCCCTCATCCACATAATGAATTCTCAGACCAGATATGTCAAGATAGTTGGGAGAGAAGTCATAATCGGGAAGATTCTCAAATCGGTCGTCAGGAGTCCGAAGAACTCTAGCTTTTGACATGATCCACCCATTTTACGCGCTCAAGAAGAGTCTTACGCAACTCGAAAGTGTATAATACCCGGTTGTAGAGACCTATTTGGCCGGTGTGTCTATGGAACTGCTCTACCTAATCCCTGGAGAAGGGATGCCCGAAGAAGAGATCAAGCGTCGAGAATCGGTCGCAAACGCCTTAGCACGAAAGGGAACAGAAGTCGCAGTGAAGGAGGTCGGAAAAGGAGCGCTGTCTATTGAGTCCGAGATTGAAGCTTACATGTCGATTGGACCAATGTTAGAGTGGCTCTTCAATATTCGGAAGGATAACAAGTTCGATGCTATCATCATCGGGTGTGCTGGGGACCCTGGGTTGGGAGCTGCAAGAGAACTGATGGACGTCCCAGTCATTGGTCCAGCAGAGTCAGCATATCATATTGCGTGCATGGTGGCAGACCGATTCAGTGTGATATCCCCAAGACAGGCTGGGGGTCACGATGTTGCAGATGATCTTGTTGCTCGAACACGAGAGATGGGTATCAACAGTCGACTTGCATCTGTTGAATTCGTGGATATGCCGATCACAGAGATGTGGGGAGATGACCCTACAGCTGTCATCAAACAGGCTACTGCCGCCATCAATAAGGCAAAGGAACACGGAGCTGGAGCAGTAGTTCTGGGTTGTATGTCGATGGCATTTCGGACAGCCAATGCAGATTGGGATGTGGGAATACCTATCATCAATCCGCTGACTGCAGC
>JBHLRS010000047.1:20467-23376 GCA_048882325.1 Candidatus Thorarchaeota archaeon
ACATCAAAACATGGATGGAAGTGGACAGACACTATCCACGACCTAGGTCAACGACTGTGCGATATTGCACACCAAGACTTTGTCATTCATTGTAAGACTGTTCAAGACATCCACTATGCGTTCGAACATGGAAAACTAGCATGGGTCGCTGTGCTTGAATCATCAACTTGCATCGAGAATGAGGTGGACAGAATCGATATACTCTATGGTCTCGGAATTCGACAGATGGGACTTGTATACAGTGAGTCAAACCAACTTGGTACCGGTCTTGACGAGATGCGTGATGGAGGTCTCACTGACTTTGGGTATGACTGTGTCATCAGGATGAATAAGGTTGGAATGCTTATTGACGTGAGTCATGTCAGTGATCAAACCGCAAGAGACGCTATCGAGTCAAGCAAGAAGCCCATCATCATCTCTCATGCTGGCTCCAAGACTGTCCATCCAATCAAACGCATGGTTCCAGACGATGTCCTTCAAGCACTTGCTGAGATTGGTGGTGTGATTGGAATAGAAGCGGCTCCTGGATACACAGCTACAAAGGACAATCCAGTTCCCTCAATTGACACCTATATGGCCCACATGGAGTACTGCATCGAACTGATGGGGATTGACCATGTCGGATGCGGTCCGGATACACTCTATGGAGATCACGTAGGCCTTTACAAGCTCTATGATGACCTGATGACAAAAGCTGGAATGGGGCATTATCAACGTCCAAAGCAACAGGAAGACCTTACGGTCACCGAGCTTCCGTCGCATGTAAAGGGCCTCGAGAACCCAACTGAAGCTGTCCATAATGTCATTCGTTGGTTGGTCAAAAATGGCTACTCAGACGCCGAGATTGCTAAGATTGCCGGAAAGAATGCGTTAAGAGTGTTAGAAAAGGTCTGGTGATTGAACTAGATTGACTACTGAACCAGAAGAAACAGAACTGAAAGCATTCCAGAACATGATCATGGGTTGGTGGACTGATAATGCGCGGGACTTGCCTTGGAGGCTAGACCCCAGTCCATACAACGTGCTGGTATCTGAGATAATGCTTCAACAGACCCAGGTCAGTCGAGTCGTTCCGAAGTTCATTGAGTTCAAGAAAGAGTTCCCAACGGTAGAGTCCTTAGCAGACGCCAAGACCAAACACTTACTGAAAATATGGAGTGGACTAGGGTATAACCGTAGGGCAATCTGGTTGAAGGAGGCTGCACGACAGATAGTCCAAAGAGGAGGTTTTCCTCAATCAGCGGAAGAGCTACGTAAGCTCAAAGGTGTCGGGCCCTATACCTCTCGTTCAATCCTAATCTTCGCGTTCAACAAGGACCTTGCTGCAGTCGACACAAACATCCGACGTGTTCTCATAGCCTCAGGTTTCGCAGATGAAACCATGTCAGACATGCAAGTTCAACAAGTTGCGGACAGAGTGTTACTGAAGGGAAGGTCTAGTGACTGGCATAATGCGCTCATGGACTATGGGTCACAGGTGCTGACATCAGGTTCTACAGGTATTTCACCAAAGTCTTCACAGTCATGTTATGAGGGGTCCACCAGACAGGTGCGTGGAGAGATTGTCAAGATCTTGACATCGTCAGACACGATGGAGTTCCGAGAGCTCAAACTGCGACTTGATTGCGAGTTGAATGATTCTGAACTAAGCTCAATCATTGATGACCTGGTAGCAGATGGCTTGGTTCAAATGACAGCCACAGGTACATACAGGATAGTTGAGTAGGTTAATGGTGATGTCTATGTCTATGTTTCCTTGGATGTGTCTTAACAATCACATTCCCACGCTCCACGTAGGAGTCAATTCCAGCCTGATAGACCAATAAGCCGCGTTCATCATAGACCCTGATCTGAAAGATGTCGTCACCGCATCTCCTTTTGCTTGCCCAGACATCAATTCTGATTCTGAATGAACCATCCACCTGTGACCACTCTTCAGTGTCTAAATCATATTGAAAGATTACTGCTGTCGCTTCGAAGAACGCATGGTTTTCCTCTACTGAGAATCCAGTGATGTCAGTGGTCTTCAGAAAGTACACAATGTTGTCCACTCGAAGTTTGTAGAATGCAAATCCCTTCAAGACACCGCTACATGAATACCGGACCATGAATGCAAAGTGCCCTCTATTTCCATCTGCGTCAGTTATCCATCCTGCACCCATTGCTGAATCACGGTTGGGTTCATAGACTGTGATTGTGGCATATTCGGAGTCAGGACTCGAGTAGTACGGATTATGGTCTGGATTAAGGCTGACCACTACAAGATACTCCCCCTCAGGTAGATTAGGAATCACAGCTGAGGCAATTCCAAAACCAGCAGCATCTGTTGGTTCGACCATGATTGGGGCCACTATCTGAATGGGGGTTGTTGGTTCAGAGGTGAGAAAGATAGTGAATGTCACATAGACTTTGGAGAGATTTCCCAAATAACCATCAGCGTCATCAATTGCAGTTGCCATCAGAGTGAGTGTGTCACCTGTGTTCGAGAATATCGTGAGTCCAGAGTATTGGAGAGTTGCTGATTCCTTGAAGATTGTGAACTCAGAAACTACGAGCGAGTCAAGATAGACATCATCACCAGCAAACGATGCTGAAACCTCGTAGACTTCTGCAGGTTGGTTGAGAATCAGCGTTGCCTGTGCAATTCCATCAGCATCTGTTAGTGCGGATGTGCCTTGACTCCCTACAGTAAAGACGATCCACTTGTCTGGAACTGGTAGTCCAGTCAGCGAATCGAACAATGTTGCTTCAAGACTGATTGGGTCTGAGTAGACACCTGATGTATCACCTGAGTAGATGATGTCTGTAGGAGTGAGTACAGGCAGAATGATGACATCTACATACTCGAATTTGGAATTCAGATTGCCAGCCGTATCTTGAGCTCGATAGTAGACAGGTTGCATGCCTTC
>JBHLRS010000048.1:0-5219 GCA_048882325.1 Candidatus Thorarchaeota archaeon
TCGGGTTGACGCGCCATCCATGCCATATAGGAGGCATCAGGATCCAGAAGTATCACAACAAGCAGATTGGAGAACTCCCAATCAGAGGTCCAGTTATACCTGCTAGTCTCAGTGATTGTATAGTTATTGCCGAAGATGTCCTCGACAACATACTCCCAGTAATAATAGTCATTAGACCCACTTGGATTGGCGTCGGTATCGTTCGAGATGTAACCGGGATCGTAACCCGGAGACGTAAATCCATAATCCTCATACTGTTCACTTCCAGTCTCATTCCACCATTCCCATGCAACATAGACTCCAGGTTGCATCTCGGTGAACGGACTGACGATCTGTGAAGGACTATATACCCCGTCCAGAGCGATTGCGGCATTTGTCCCTACTCCCAGCAGTAGAATACTTGAGAGTAGCACAAGAGATGTAAGTTGTTTTAACGTTAGTTTCATCGTGGCTTTTCATCTCGAGTTTGTTTTCCATGTCACAGATACAGGAAACAAAGTATAATAGCGGTTTTCTGTGAACTGTTCAATTGCTATAAGAAAGGAGGGTTATGAACGCCCCTTTTTTGGATTAATGGGTTATGACGACCTATGACCGTTCGATAGGGATTAGAAGAGTAGCTACTTTGCAATGTCACGTTCTAAGGTCACAATCTTCGTACGGCCACTCTCACTCCGACTAATCAATGACTTGCGCTCCAGTGTGGATAGTGTCACGCTGAGTGTGGATTTACTGAGACCTGTAGCGCGTCGTAGCTCATCTTGTGCCATCTGACCTCCATTCTCTTCCAGTCTATTGATTATCCGGCGCTCTGTGTTTGTCAACGTGACAACTAAGACCTTCTCAGGTGGGAGTGTTTCCTGGGCGTTTGCACTTACCATCATACCCTCAAGATGTGAAACTCTTCTCTGAAGTCGGATAACGACGAGAACCGCTACATTGAGAACAAGCACAAGTGAGATGACGAGGGCAATAGTGGTCGCTAGAAAAACAATCTCTTTGGCAACTGGCATTGCAGACACCCAGGTCCAGAGAGCAACAGAGAGTATCACTAGAGAAACAATGACAAGAATAATGTCAATCCTCTTTCTCCACTCTCCGGCGCGGGACATCTCAACACCTGCAGTTGGTGAATGTTTCAGGGCTTATGAATGCGTCTCAAGTGAATTCTTGGTACAAGTAGTGGTCAATCACAAAAGGTAAATTGCTTTCACAAAGAGTCCGCATAGTGACTTTGATGTCAAGACCAGCCTCAGGGCAATTGACGAGGAAGGAGTTAGAAGAATTAAGGAGACTCAAGGCAGTTCGACAAGCTCTTAATGAGTGGAAAAGAAAGGGTTTCGACGTAGATATACCAGTGTGCCCGGTCTGCAAGAGTCCTCGGCTTGTTGATTTGACATCAGCTCATGATTTGGGAATCTTTCCAGGTTCGTTTCAACCAGCATTCTATTGCATCGACTGTGGGTGGTATGGCCGAATTGCGCCTGTGATGTCGAACCGTCCACAGAAGGATGCTGTCCTAGAGGACCTTCAAGGAGCCTTTGCACCACTTATGGATCCAAATGAGGACCAACTTCCAGATAAAGTGGATGAGGTCATTGATGATGATGATGACTTCGAGTCATTCCTGGGGGACGCGTCGTAGCTCATACATCAGAGGATTGAACCCATCAGGACATGCATGTGTAGCAGTGCATTGGTCATCAAGCCATGGGAGTTTTGCGTTGTACATCATAGCATATACTTTTGGTAACATGGAGTACATTGCACTGATACAGATCTTTCCCCTGACCTCATCACCAGTGAACAGGACCTCATCGCCAACCTTATGACCAGCGATGCAACGACCTTCTTGTTTCACAACTCGACAAAGGATTTGCCAAGGCTCATCTCGTATACATGTATCATCTGTCATGATTAGGTTTCTTGCAGGACGTCTTTGTTAATCTGCCGGATTCAATCTAGCACATCATCATCATCTGAAGTTAGAGTTTCGTTATCGGACTGAGGAGAATCAGTTTTATCTGCAATATCTCTCAATGACAAGTCATGTGGGTCAAAGATGTCCTCATCCTCAGGCAACTCACCCGCGGCTCTCAAACTGATTTTGACAGCAAGAGGTCCAATCATTTCTAGAACCATTGTCGATACAGCAACAACACCTAGAATCAGCATACCCATCGTCTGAGCGTCACCACCCAATGCAACAAAGGTTTCCTCGATAATGAAAGACAGACCAAGAGCCACTCCAGCTTGACATAGAAGACATCCACCAAGGTATTTTTGAATTGTAGGAACTTCGTTGACGATTCGGCCTCCCATGGATGCTCCAAAGTACTTGGCAAGTGTCCGGCCTCCGAGATACAGTGCTGCGATTAATGCAATCAGCAGGAGAGTTTCAGAGGTTGTTAGAAGTTGAGCCATTCTACCTCCAACCATGACAAAGAAGATCATCACGACCGGAGCCATCACTCGTTCTAGGAGCTCTGGTACTTCTTCTTTATCGGAATCAATTTGAGAGCGGACTATGTAACCAAAAACCATGGCTGCAAAGATGTCACTGACATGTATCAGAAATCCTTGAGTTTTAAGAAACCCATTGATGGTTTCAATAATCCCAATCAATAGAATTACCATACCAATCTCAAGCTCAAGCAGTTTCCCTCTATCTCTTTCTTGGTTCACTGGATAAATGAAGATCAGACCAAAAACAATACCAAGAGCTATCGAACCAATAATACCCACAACAGGTTCAAAGATTACTGAAACGAAACCTACTGTGTCAGGCACATAAACCCACAGTGCAAAAGCAATGGCAGAGTTGGTGAGTATCACCGCAGCGATGTCATCAGCTGCAAGAACAAACATGAGCGAGGAGGTTACTGGTCCCTCGCATTCGCACTCCCAAACCACATCAGCGGTTGCAGCAGGTGCTGTTGCACTTGCTACGGCTCCAAAAAGGAGTGCAGTAGCAAGGGCATGAGGAAACCCGACAGTAGAAAGAATAGTGAGTGTCAAAAGCGTGACAACAGCAAATGCAGCTGTTGCTTCAATAAAGACTATAATCAGGAGCTTTCGTATTCTCGCTCTCGGGAGATTGGGGCTTTTCAACTCATGACCAATGTTGTATCCGATAAGCCCCAGCGCAAGAGCAACAAAGAATTGTAGGTCGTGGATTGTCTGTTCAGTGAGGATACTGGTCAGGCCAAGAAACACACCAGCAAGCATGAAACCAAGTGTCTGAGGAATCCCCAGTTTCTTGAGTATGAAAGCGCCAATGTACGCCAACACAAGGGCTGCACCAACTGTCAATAGGAAGAAATCCAAAGCCTGAAGCTCCACAGTTTTGTATAGATATTCATCTATGGAAATTCGGAGACATTTGAAGGTATTGTTAGAACCACATTTGAAATGTGTATCTAAGCGCATCAATCATCGTTTGAGCGACTCATAGTAATTACATAGATGACTTAGAAAGCACTCGTCGCATTTGGGGTTCTGAGCCCGACAGACCTCCCTTCCATGACGAACCAAGTTTTTGTTTAATGAAGGAATACAGCTACTTGGCATGATCTGCTCGAGGAGAACATGAGCTTTCTCTCGCGACACCTTCGCCCCAATCAACCCGAGACGTTTGGTGACCCTCCATACATGAGTGTCCACTGGTAACACAGGTCGTTCAAACGAGAAGAGAAGAACAATGGCTGCAGTCTTCGGACCCACCCCATGGAGCGATGTGAGCCACTTCTTTGCAGCCCCCAGTTCCATGGTTGCGAGATGAGAGAGGTCCAGTCGACCCACTCTCTCTTTTATCTCTCTGAGTGCGGTCTGAATCCGTTTTGCCTTCAGGTTGTACATTCCTGATGACTTGATAAATAGAGCAACCTCATCCTGTGGGGCTTCAAGAACCTCCTCCCATGATGAAAACCGTTCCTTTAGCGCTTCGTATGCACGTAACATATTGACATCATTGGTATGCTGACTCAAGATTGTCATCACTAGTTCATCAAGTGGCGGGAGCTTTCTTACACTCACTGATTTTCCGTAGTAGCGAATCAGTATGTCGCAGATTTTCTTTGCCTTAAGGCGGGTTTTGACAGCGGTTATTTCGGTACTCATGCGTACTCAAATGTAGATAGATTCGGCCTTATCTACACACTGGTTTGCAGATTATGAAGCTTCCATTTCGATAATCTTTTGTAAAAGGCCCCTCAACTCAAGCAGGAGTCATAATGAAAGTGGCAATAGTATTCGAAAGCACAAGAGGCAGGACAAAGGCAATGGCGGATGCAATCTGCGAAGGAGCAACATCTGCGGGTGTTGAATGTGTGGTGTTTGATGCGAAAGAGTTTCCCGGGTTTGACGACCTTTGCGGTATCGCAGTAGGGAGTTCGACTCGTATGAAGAGAACTCTCCCAATGGTGAAGAGAATTCTCTCCGAACTGCCCCCGCTAAATGGGCTTCCTTCAGCTGGCTTTGGTTCCTATGGTTGGAGCGGAGAGGCTCCGGACGAGATTGCAACTAGACTGAAGGAGGCTGGTGGGAATCTGGTTGATGAGAATCCGATAAAAGCAAAAGATTATCCGAGTGACTCAATCCTAGACCAGTGTCGGGCACTTGGGCAAAGACTAGCTGAAAAATGTGGAAACTGATGCAGAAGCCAACTGCAGGCTGCACAAGTCTTATCATTCACAAAATTTCTCGACGAACTCGGAGCTGAATAAATGGGTCATATTGGAAGACTGATTGGATACTCCCTAAGACACAAAGGTATCTTATTCGGATTCCTTGTCTCAGCAGGCATAGGCACGATATTCAATCTCCTAGCTCCATTGGTTCTAATTCATATCATTGATAATGTCATTCTAGCAGACAATCTTGATCAGTTACTACCAAATGTCCTATTCTATATCTCACTGGGTGGACTATATGCCCTCTTTGACATAGTTGGGAGATATGGAGCTGCAATATCTTCCCAGAGAGTCATCTATGACCTAAGAAAGGACATCTATGACAGTCTGATGGAAAAGGACCTCGCATTCTATGACGAGAATGAAACAGGCCAGCTCCTAGCACGAGCAACCACTGATGTCACTACAATGAGAGAATTCCTGTTCTGGGGCATCAGGGTGGTGTTCATCGGTTCAGCCATGCTGGTTGGAACATTCGTTGTCATGTATACAGTCAGTCCTGAACTCACTCGCTACATGTTCTTGCTC
>JBHLRS010000048.1:5319-10636 GCA_048882325.1 Candidatus Thorarchaeota archaeon
TCGTTAGTTGGTATGTTGATGCTCCCAGCTAGATTCCTGAGTTGGGGAGTGGGAATGTATCAGAGAGCCTCTGCTGCAGGAGAGAGGACTTTCTATATCCTAGATGCAGCAGAAGCAGTGACCAATCCAGATGTTCCAGTTGAAGTGACAGAGATGAAAGGTGCGGTAGATTTTGATAATGTCTACTTCAGCTATAGGGATGACAACTTCATCCTTCACGATGTTTCCCTGAGCGTGAAACCAGGTCAAGTTGTTGCACTGCTTGGTGGGACAGGTTCTGGAAAGACCAGTCTTGTGAATCTCATACCCAGGTTCTATGATGTTGATTCGAATGGGACCATCACCTATCAAGGAAATGCTCACAGCGTGAGGAGCAATGGAAAGGTGAAGATTGGTGATGATGAGTTTACGGTTAAGGGCGATTATGTAGAGATAGATGGAGTGATGTTAGAGGTCAAACCTCCAGGTACCGTTTGCATAGACGGAATCGATGTGCGGCTTTATGCCATTAACGATCTCAGGAAACGAATCGGGATGGTCCATCAGGATCCTTTCTTGTTCTCAGCCACAATCAGAGAGAACATTGCGTTTGGAAAACCTGATGCAACCTTGGAAGAGGTTCAAGATGCAGCCAAAGCAGCGATGATACATGATTTCATCATGACTCTAGAGGAGAAGTATGATTCAGAGATTGGTGAGCGAGGGGTTACCTTAAGCGGAGGACAGAAACAACGAATCGCCATTGCTAGAGCTTTGTTAGCTGACCCAAGAATCTTGATCCTTGATGACTCAACCAGCTCAGTTGATGCAAAGACTGAGATGCTCATTCAGAAAGCCCTAGAGAATCTGATGAAAGATAGGACTACGTTCATCATCACTCACAGATTGAGTACAGTCAGAAATGCTGACTTGATTGTAATGATGGAGCGAGGCAGGATTGTTGAAATGGGCTCTCACGAAGACCTAATCAAAGGGGAGGGTTTCTATTCAGGAATTCATCAGACTCTTGTTGAAATGGAGATGGCAGCTGCTATACAAGATGGTTCTCCTACCGAAGTAGAAATTAGCGGAGATGGGAGTCCATGAGTCTAGACAGTGCTGATGACCCAGATGCCAGAACATACGAGTACAAGGACAGAACGCTTCTCTGGCGAATGGTAAAGTATCTCCTAGTCTATCGCAAACTGTTCTCGCTAGTGGTCATCCTCACAGTTTTCGGCATCACGATTAGTGTCTGGACTCCCTTCGTGTTGATGCATGCAATAGACTTTGACTTTCCCAGTGGAAACATTCAAGCAATCCTATTCACGGCGTTGTTCTACATCGTACTACAGGTTTTTGCATGGCTCACCGCATATGGTCAGGAATATTTGATGGCACTAATGGGTCAACGAGCTGTCTATGACATTCGGCAAGAACTTTACACACATGTACAAGAAATGTCTGAAGAGTTCCATGACCACTCATCGAGTGGGAGAGTAATCTCTAGACTGACAAATGACGTGGATAGGATGAGCGAGCTTCTTAGTGGAGGGCTCATCAGTACCTTTGCACAAATCTTCGTCGTCTTTGCAATTGGTATCGTGATTTTTACAGTGGATTCAAGATTAGCATTAGCATCACTCTCTGTTGTACCAGTTCTTCTAATCACAACTCTCTACTTCAGAAAGAAACTTCGAGAGGCCTATAGGTCAACAAGAAAAACAATCTCCAGTGTCACAGCCAACTATGCAGAGAGTATCTCAGGAGCAAAGGTGACCAAGAGTTTTGCGAGAGAACGAATCAGTGCTGAGATCTTTGATGAACTAAATAGGGCGGATTACGAAGCTAACGTTGATGCAGGAAGAGCCCAAGCAACATTTTTCCCAGGAATCAGATTCATCAGTGGACTGGGTATTGCCATAGTTCTTCTTGTGGGTGGTATGCTTTACATCCAAGATCCTTTGACAATAACACTTGGAACCATTGTCCTCTTCCTTCAGTTCAATGACCGTTTCTTCAGACCAATACTCATCATAGCCAACTTCTACACCTCAGTACAGAGTGCATTTGCTGGTGGAGAACGTGTCTTCACAGTCATTGATTCGAGACCTACGGTCGTTGACAGACCTGATGCTGCACCAATGCCTGAGGTCACAGGACTCATCCAGTTCAATATCAACGAGTTCAGATACGGTGATGGTCCAGTTGTCTTACAGGATTTTCAACTCACCATTCAATCAGGAGAAACTATCGCTCTTGTGGGAGACACTGGTGCAGGCAAGACAACTGTGGTTAGTCTTCTCAACAGGTTCTATGAAGTCATTGACGGTTCTGTCAAGATTGATGGTATTGACATCAGATCTGTAACACAGAAGTCACTGCATTCCAAAATCGGACTAGTCCTTCAGGATCCATTCCTATTCATGGGTTCAGTGAAAGAAAACATCAGGTACGGAAGACCTGAGGCCACTGACGAAGAGATTCTCGCAGCAACAGAGGCGATTGGTGCAAGGAGAATCTTCGAGAATTTGGAGATTGGTTTTGATACCGAAGTTGGAGAGCGGGGTAACAAGCTCTCAGAGGGAGAACGTCAGCTAGTCAGTTTTGCTAGAGCTCTTCTGGCTAATCCAAAGATTCTGGTTCTGGATGAAGCCACAAGTTCAGTGGACATCTATACAGAACATGCTATCCAAAAGGGAATGAAGGCGCTCCTTCAGAATCGAACTTCCATCGTAATAGCCCACAGACTATCGACCATCGTGAACGCAGATAGGATAATTGTGATAGAAGGCGGTAAGATAGTGGAAACTGGAACACATGCGGAACTTATGCGACGGAAGAGTAAGTACTATTCACTCTACGAGCTTCAGATCAGACCAAGAGCCATCAGAACTCCATCACAAAAATAGGGGTGGGCCCCCGAAAGACAAAGGGGCCCGAAACATGCTTTCTGCTTTGAAAAAATGTGAATTAGTCATTAAGACTAATGTCACCATGAATTTTGGAGGAAACAGAGGATGACACATGCCAGAGAAAATTGACTACCTTTGAGTTCAATCGGGACTGGTTAGGCATATTATCATCCATCCTCCATCAGTCCTCCCAATCGAAGTCGTCGACGTTGTCCCATGCGTAAGGAAAGCCCCTCATCGTGTGCTTCATCGACTTCAGGGATTTCAACCCTTTCAAACCCCTCATTGCACTTGTGACGGACTGTGTGATGATTGGACCTATGTCTAGGAAGTTATCAAGTCCTACCACTCCACTCTTTCCCACAATGATCTGTCGACCTTGTTTGTTTGATACTACCACTCCAGATTTACTGACTGATACTAAGTTGTCGTCACCCAGGACGAAGACTGTCTTATTGTAGGTGAAGACAAGTCCCTTCTCTGCGCTCAGGACAAGAAGCAACTTCTTGGTGTTTGAGTCTGTCCCAAAGAAAATCTTAGAGTCCTTCTTACTATCTATCTTAGTCTTCTTGTTGTCGCCATTGATATGCTCCTCAATAGTGGCTGCAATAGCTCGTGTAAAGCCTTCGGAGTCTTGGTATCCCTGCGACTGTGTATCTGATCGCTCAGCATTCTTTGATATGTTCTCTAGAGAGGTCGCTCCGATGAACAGCTGTACTCCAGCCAGATCACCTGTAATCGACTCACCCATGGCACCCATGTCGGTTTCAGCAATCGCATCAACTGCAAAGCGTGATGGACCAGCAAAAGCGACACCTACCCGAACTCCATCCTGGAGCAGATATGCCCACACGCAGCCTGCGCTCATTCGGACATAGGCCTTCTCATGCGAGATTATGTCGATGTCCTGTGTTGTTACCATTACATTACTGTCAGGTATTATTCTCTTCATCTCGTTCTTCCTCCCTAGTCATCCCAGTCTAGATCGTCAAGATCTTCGGGTTCATCAAACTCCTCCTCAAGTGCTTCTTGAGCCGCCTCAAGATCTTCTAATTGTTCTTCATGAGCCTCTTCGAGAGCTTCTCGCGCTTCCTCGATCTCCTCCTGATGAGCCTCAACAGCCTCCTGGGCTTCTTCTAGTTCCTCAGCAAGGTTCTCAAGGTGTTCCTCCGCACGTTCGATGTCATCACTCTCCAAGTCGGTGTCATCGAACTCGATATCGACATCTGATTCACCATTTGCAGTCCGTTCGCGTTGTTTCTCGACCCTGTGAGTCAGCCACTGGGCAAGTCTGTAGGCTAGGCGTCCTTCCACCGTGACATAGTATGTTCCACGGACTTCACCTTTGACGATATAACCTGCCTCCATCAATGGATTGAGGTGGTGTGTCAGTGAACTGCCAGTCTTGTCGATGAAGTTCTCGATATCATTGAAGGTCTTGCCTCCCGACTTGAGATAATCAAGAATCTTCAGGCGTTCCTCATTTCCAAGTGGCGCGACAATCTTTGCTACTCGCTCGGGGTTTATCGATTCGATCTCCTGACGCTGTGCTTTCCGGCTTTTTGTTCTTCGATATCCCTTATGGAGTCGAATACCCGGTACCTTCAGACCATCTATGTTGCTCAGACTCATCTCGATTTGTTGACCAAGACCATCCATCATCGTCTCCAGGGACTCAGTGAGTCCTTCAAGATCGAGATCTAACCTTGCCACTCTGGGAACACGAGGTACTCTTGTTACTCGTGGTACCTTTGGTGTTTTTGGTGGTCGGCTGATCTCAACTCGTCTACGGCGTTCTTCTGCTCTGTGTCTGCGAGAGTCTTCTCTCTCTCGACGTCGATCTTCTTTCTCACGGCGTACATCTTCAACCTCACGCCGGAGTTCTTCTTTTAATCTGCGAACCTCTTCAAGTTCTTTCTTAATTGCATCTAAATCGTCACTCATTATTTTGTTCGCCAACTGTACATTATTACAGTTTGTATATAAATGTATTGTAGTACAGTGGTTCGGAAATTAGCTCTTGAAGTAAAAATCAAATTATAGATAAAATCGACAGAAAGGCCCCCAGCTGAGACTGAAGCCGTTTCTACGACATATCCTTATTAATAACACAACTACACAGGTTTCTACTTGAACCCGGGGAGGTTCAGATGAGCTTTGAACATCTCAACTAATCACTCCGTGGGCCAAGTAATAATCTCTTAGGGGAAACAACGAAATGGCAAAACCAAAGTTTACCTATTTTGTGAAAAAGGCCATACAGGACTTCGCAAAGGCCAACAAGATGATGGTTGGATCAGATGCCTACGACGCCATCAACGTCCAGGTTGACGAGATGCTGAAAGAGGCAGCGATGCGCTGTAAGGAGAACAAGAGAAAGACCCTGAAGGCTTATGACTTCTAGGTTGTTTAGTATACGAAGA
>JBHLRS010000048.1:10736-19959 GCA_048882325.1 Candidatus Thorarchaeota archaeon
ACCGACCTCATTTCCAGTTTCATTACCATGGGGAAGAGTTCCCAGTGATGTCAGAACTAAAAGAAGAGATTATGGAATGAGTTCGGCGAAGCTGGGCCAACAACTTGTATCACAGGTGGAGTAATGATTAGAACATAAGGTATATCAGAGAAATGCTTCGGAATTTTAGAAAATTAATTTTTGGTGATGAAATTTGAATGACAATTCAATGATTGTGAGGAGATTCTGGTTGTTCATCCTTTTGGCAGCTTTGATTGCTCCACACACATTTGAGATCTCAAGTCAAATTATCCCTGATAATTCCTTTACGCGGTATAGTTTGATCTTGGTATTACTGACTCTATTCTATGAATCGGGAACAAATATCGTTGGTTCATATAGTAAAGGATTCATACTTCCTCCCACCTCAGCAGTTCTATTGAATACACTGACTTTGATAATCAATATTGCAATACTATTGAGTCAATGGGGGTATGCAAAAGGTACAGTTTCAAGGAAAAATGTTCTGTATATAATTGTCATTGCTTTGTGTGTACATGCACTTCTGTTGATTGGCTTTTTCTCATACCAATTGGACGCAACAACGAGTGCGTTAGCAATCCCTCTACCTATTTTTCCTGTGATCAGTATTCTAGCCGTACTTCGAGGTAAGATTCCAAATACATAAGCAAAAAGAGAGAGATAGGAGTTTCACCTCTATCTCTCGGCCTTGAGCCTCTTAATCTATTCAATGATTTCTGGCACAACTGCGAAGAGATTTCCAAGAATGCCAAAGTCTGTTACATTGCAAATCAGTGCGTCAGGATTTTTGCTATTTGCAATCACAAGATCCAAAGAGAGGATTCATGGCTTTATCAGCGTTCGTAGCCAACTGCAATGCTCGAATATAGGTTCTACCTTCTATTCTTGCTGCGCTTAGGATTGAAGTGCCTTGACTACATTTGCTTCAATAATAGAGAATCGAAGAAAGAGTCCGTTAATGAACCGAGTCCATTTCTAAAATATCAATAGTATCTCCAGTCTTGAAACTATCCAGTGCGACACTAGTTCAGCCTTTGATGCCCTCTATAGGCATTCAGATAGTCAGCTATTCTAAGGCTTGTCGAAGCGCATCCCAGTCTCTGGTAGAGAGCGCCTTCTGGACAATCTTGATTGCTCCCTGAAACACATTTGCTGGCATGAGGGATTTCATTCCAGATATTATGCCAATGCGTTCCATGGGATTGGTTGCTTGAAACAGGTATGGTAGAAAATATTGGGAAACCTCTGGAGCTGGCTTCATTGACATTTTCCCTATTATCTCCATGATTTGATTATCATTTAGCACCTCCCAGAGAATTGGCATTGCCATCGTTTCTTCGACCTGCATGTGTGCAGAGTATTTGACTACGAAATCATTGAAGGCCTGTGCAACTTTATTTCCCTTCATTGTTCGCTCCCCATCAACAATAAGGGACATCACCTGCTGTTCGAACGAATCCATTATTGGTGTAAATGTCTGGTGGTCACGATTCAATCGATCGAATAGGTCCGAGTCTTTTTCCTCAATATGTGGAAACACAAACTCCTCTTCTGCTGCGGCATGAACGTGCAGCACCTCAAAAGATTTGTTGACCTCTTCACTTTGCGTTTTGACATCTGCCACTACACGTAGGTCTAGCTGGCCCAATTGCAATACTCTAGTACTCAATAAGTGTCGAAGCCCCTTATGAATCGGGCCAAATAACTGTGCACGCATAATAAAACCTCGACCTAGGAGGAGGGTCATCGATAAAATAAAGATTTCAATATAGTCTGTCTTTTTGGAATTGTGAGGTCCAACAAAAGTGCGATTCAATGAATCATTGGTCAAGTTATTTGATTAACCATAGAGCAAAGAAACTAGGTGTTGAATAAAGATTAGGAAGACAGAAATGTTGCCTTTATCGACTTGCTTGAAGCTTCTTTATTTCTTCAATGATTTCCAGCATATCTACGAAGAGATCGTCTACGATACCAAAGTCAGCGACACTAAGGATTGTACTTCAGAATCTTTGTAGATTGCCACGATAATGCCCGAAGTTGACCTCATAGCCAGATGCTGGAAAGATAGAATCTTAATACTTGCATCCTAATTATCCAGGGCTGGTTGTGAGTAGGTTGAATCCGGAGGAAGCTGAAACCACAAACAAGTATTCTCTAATCCCGATTCTTAGATTTGTTAGAGCTGTACTCTTGATGGGAGCTCTGTTGGTATTCATACTAAATTTCACCATGGTGACCTATCAACTCCAGAGATCATTTGAGCAGTACCTATCCACCATTTCGGCTGGCATAGGATTTGTTCCCGCAGGAATTGTAGGTTTAGAGATCTTATACGGTGTGCAATTCTACAATTATCCAACCAGTTCGACAGTGGACCATTGGGCTAGCGGTAGTCTGCTGTTATCCGTATTTGGTGAACTCAGCACAATAGTGGCCCCTCTTCTCTACGCTATATCACAGGCCTCCCTTATGGAAGAAATACTCTACCTAACGCATATTGCTCTGTTTTTGACTTGTATTTTGATAGAGGGCAAAATACACATCTCTGCATATTCGGACAAAAACAGGAAGAAACCGGATGGAATAGAACCATTAGTGACTCCTGAAGACTATTCTATTGCGTTGCTTGATGAGATAGCAAGACAAAAAGAGAAAGATAGAGGAGATTCCTCTACCTATTAGCTTTGAGCTTCTTGATCTCCTCAATGATCTCTGGCACCACTGCGAAGAGATCACCTACAATACCAAAGTCTGCAATCTCAAATATTGGAGCTTCAGGGTCTTTGTTAATAGCCACTATAGTATCAGCCGAGGAGCACCCCGCAAGATGCTGAATGGCTCCAGAGATTCCTAAAGCAATGTAGAGATTTGGACAGACTGTCCTGCCTGACTGACCAACTTGTTGTGATGGTGGGAGCCACCCAAGATCAACTATTGGCCGTGAACCACCAACAGCTGCACCCAGCAAATCTGCAAGTTGCTTTGAAAGTTCAAGGTTTGAGGGATCTTTAATGCCGCGTCCGCTGCTGACGATGGTTTCTGCCTCCTCAACTGACAGCATCCCCTCAACAATCTCATTGACTGTCTCCAGAACTCTGGTCCGTATTTGGACTGGACTGATGGTCATCTCTATCTTCTCAATCTCACCCTTTCGGGAGGTGTCAGGCTCTCCTGGCTTGAACACGTTTGGTCGAACTGTGGCCATCTGTGGACGCGTATATGGTGAGAGAATCTCAGCCATGATGTTCCCACCAAAAGCCGGACGAGTCTGTACAAGCTGACGTTCATCATCAATATCTAGTCCTGTACAGTCAGCAGTGAGACCAAGTGCCATTCGAGCAGCAACACGGGGAGCGAGATCACGTCCATTGCTTGTTGCTCCATATAGAACGACCGCGGGTTTTCGTGGAGCAATCAGCGTGTTCAATGCGATTGTATAGGCATCAGTTGTGTAGTGCTCGAAGACCTTCTCATCCACGACAAGAACCTTGTCTGCACCGTGCTGGATGAGTTTTTCAGCATGAGTTTCTATTCCATGCCCAATCAGAACAGCAACCAGATTCTCCCCAAGTTTGTCAGCTAGTTCTCTCCCCTTTGTGATGAGCTCCAGTGCGACACCCTTCATGTGACCCTCGCTGGTTTCACACCAGACCCAGACGTCCTTGTACTGGGCAATGGTTTCCTTGTCAATCGCCTTCCGCTCAATCTTGATAGCATCGACTGGACAGACCTCCTCGCAAGAGCCACACAACACACACTTGTCTAGATCGAATTTGACTTTGTCACCGTCCTTCTCGATGGCTCCGAAGTTGCAGACCTTGGGGCATAGCATGCAACCAGTGCACGTATCTCTGTCATAATGTAGAGTCAATCTAGATTACCCCCTTCTTTGCGAGAAATTCAACAAGCTGCTTGGCTGCTGCCTTCGGATCCTCAGCATCTATCTTGATTCCACCCTTTTTCTTCTCAGGGGGGAATACCTTCCTCACTTGGGTTGGTGAGCCCTTCAGCCCAAGTCTGTCAACATCATAACCAAGGGTCTCTGCATTGACCTCTTCAAATGGTTTCTTCTTGGCCTGCATGATACCCATGATGTTTGGTAATCTTGGCTCATTCAGTCCCTTGGTCGCTGTGAGTAGAACAGGCATCTTCGCCCTCACAACATCATACCCCTCATCGGTCTCTCTGTGTGCGATGACAAACTTCTCATTATCACTCAGCTCAAGATGTCGCACATAACAGATTTGTGGGACACTCAGAAGTTCAGCAATCTCGGGGCCTACTTGAGCAGTATCACCATCAATTGCCTGCTTGCCGCAGATTACAATGTCAAATTCGAGCTTCTTAATCTGTTCAGCAAGTGTGAGTGCAGTGACCCACGTATCTGCTCCCGCAAAGGCACGATCAGTCATATGGATAGCTTTGTCGCCACCCATGGCCAATGCTTTGAGCAGGGCTTCCTTTGCTTGAGGTGGGCCCATTGTGATTATGGTCACCTCGCCACCGTATTTCTCCTTCAGTTGGATTGCTGCCTCTACAGCATATTCGTCAAATGGGTTCAATATGCTTGGCACACCATCTCGAATGAGGGTACCAGTTTCCTCGTTGACTTGAACCTCAGCAACTTCAGGAACTTGTTTCACTGGAACAATGATTTTCAATGTCAGATTGTTCACATCCAATTGTCTAATGCGGGTCAGGTTCGATGATGTCCTCGATATAAGGAATACGTAGTAGGTCGTTCATTCTGTTCAACTGAAACAGAAGACGAACATGTTGCCGGGGTGATACAATAAATAGACCATTCATATATCCTGTCACCCTACGTAACCCTTTTATTAGTGCGCTAGACCTAACCGACTTAGTTCTTCTAACAATTGAAGGAGAGTAATCACGATCGGAAAAGAAAAGGCGATTGGTGCCCTTATCTTCATCTTCGCCCTGCTGGTGCTATTATACTACACTTGGGGGCTAGTCATACTACAACTCTTCCCGGGCCTTGTGAACTGGGTTGACGATACTTTCGGTGCTTTTGCACCCTTCTTCAGACCAGACCCAGCTTTCCTAGTACAACTACCGATTTACCTGGGCGTGGTTCTGATCATGATCATTGCTATGTGGATTGGTTGGACCATGTTGACCACTCCAGCTCCAGAGCCACTCGAGGACTTCGACTTCGATGAAGAAGAGGTTGCAAAGCCTGAGTAATCATCAGGACTACAACTAATCGATTGGGCCGAGAGGCCCATCATCTCATCTTGTAGTAGTCGATAATCTAGTCAATCAGCTAGATTTGTTTGATTGCAGAATTGATAAGCTCAACACCAATTTGACAGAGTCTGTCTGACTCTTCCTGGGTCTTCCCTTCTGCATAACTTCGATAGAGTGGTTCGGTACCTGATGGTCTAATGAGAATCCATCCTTCTTCATATAGAATCTTTACACCATCCATTGTTATACGGTCCATCCCCTCTGTGGATCTGAGTAGTGCTTGAAGGATCCCTTCCTTTTTGTCAGAGGGTACAGGAACCTTCACCTTTGTGGTGAAGTATACAGGTAGTTGGCTCACAAGTTCTGAGAGCGTCTTTCCCTCAGTTGCAATGATTTCTATAATCTGCGCGGCTGTCATAGCTCCGTCTCGCACAGATTGATGCGGAGGATAGAAAACGCCTCCATTCTCCTCTCCCCCCAGATCTCCGCCGATCTCGACTAGTCTATGGGACACAACAACACTGCCAACAACGGTCCAGTCTATGGATGCTCCAGCTTGTTTTGCAACATCCTCGATGAGCTTACCGCTACTCACTGGCGTCACAAGTACAGACCCTGGTTTCTTAGTGAGGACTTGCTTGATTATTAAAGCCAGAGATTGGTCACCCCATACTATGTTTCCAGTTTCATCAACGAATGTGGACCTATCCGCATCACCATCATGGGCAATCCCCAAATCAGCTCCCATGGACTTGACCGTCCTGGCTAGTTCAGCTATATTTTCAGGAGTAGGTTCAGGGTTTCTTCCAGGGAAACTCCCATCAATTTGCGAATTAAGAGAAACAACCTTGCATCCGAGGTCTCGAAGGAGCTGAGGCGTCGCTTGAGCTCCTACACTGTTTGCACAGTCAATCACAACTGTGAGGTTCCTCTTTCGTATCGATTCTACGTCAAGATGCTGTTTGATGCCCTCAATATAGTGATGAATTGCACTGTCATCAAACTCGACCTTTCCAATTTTCTTCCAGTCTGCAACGGCAAAGTCACCTGAGTAGTACTTTGCTTCAATCTCCTCTTCTGTCTCACGTGAAACCTCTATGCCATTATCACCCATCACTTTAATCCCATTGAACTCGGGAGGGTTGTGAGACGCAGTTATCATGACTCCTGCGACACACTGCAATCGGGGAATCATGAATTGAAGTGTTGGAGTTGGAACTAGTCCGAAATCTATGACTGAGCACCCAGTCGATACAAGTCCAGAAGTCAGGACTCGATGGTACATCTGACCACCCATTCGTGAGTCGAGAGCAATAGCAATCTGCCCAGGACCCAGAACGGTACCGACTGCACGGGCGAGATTGAGGACCAAATCAACTGTGATCTCCTCATTGATGAGACCCCGAATCCCATTTGTTCCAAACAGCTTGGTCATGGCAAATGCTTCCAGAGTATTCTGCAACTAGGTCATGACTTAAGAGTTGTTGCTGAATTCCTGACTCGGTGTTATCAGGTGCCACTCTTCAGACGGTCAAAAGACGCGGAGTACAGAAACGCAGCAAGATTGCTGAACGAGGGAAAGGTAGAGGAGGCAATCTCTGAACTCAGAATCATTATCGAGAAGAGTCCTGAGCACATCAACTCCTATGTCTCACTTGCTGTAGCACTGATGGAAGTTCAAGAGAACCCAACAAGAGATAGTCCTGAAACTGTGGAAGCATTTGCGCTGCTGGATACAGTTGCAGAACTAGACCCAAAGAATTCTATCCCCCACTTCAACATGGGAGTGATGCTTAGGAATCTGGGACAGCTAGAGGAATCTCTAGTGAGCTTCGAGAAAGCCATCGAGAGAGAGGAACGGCAGCCGCTAGCGCTTGCAAATATGGCGGAGGTCAACTATGAGTTGGAGAGATGGGAGGAGGCAATCCGTCTAGCTAAGCTAGCTCTAATCAGAGATCCCGGTCTTGAGGCATCAATGGGGTGGGTCAGAGTGGCAATGAGAAAGGCAGGGATGCTGGACAATGATGGCAATGTGATTCATCGTCCAGAATGATGGACAGTACGCAATGCTTAAATTGGCACCTCTCGGCTTGAGCACAGTTGTGAGTCGTGACATCCGACTCCGTATATCACAATTGGTGGTAACATGTCACAGAAAGGCGAACCAATGTACCGTGGGTATCCCCTGTCAGAGCTTGCTAAGATGAACATGGACTCCCTCATCGAACTGCTCCCAACACGCAGGAGAAGGACCCTCAAGCGCGGCCTACCCCCACGTCAGAAGAAACTGCTCATGAAGCTGAGGGCAGCGAGGAAGCAGCAGAGAAAGGGTAAGGATGTCGTCGTTCGCACTCATTGTCGTGACATGGTAATTTTGCCTGAGATGGTTGACCTGACTATTGCTGTACACAACGGTAAGGACTTTGTTCGTGTCAAGATCATCCCACAGATGATTGGACACGTCCTGGGTGAGTTTTCGAGTCCGATGAAAGCTGTTAAGCACGGAAATCCAGGTATCGGCGCTACAAAGTCTTCTGCTTATGTTCCATTGAAATAAAGACAGAGGTTCTTACTAAGATAGCGGCCAATCTGGTCCTTCTCTCTTTAGTTCTTGATGTCGAAATGAGATGAAACTAGGTTCGTGTGCTTTGTATGAATGAGCGTTTCCTTGTCTGTTGCTTTTCCCATCGTCTACGTTCCGTCCTCAGTTGGAATAAATCGACATCCTTGTAGATAAGACCCTCTTCCTTAGCAGGAATTTCATACTCTGTTCTTTCTTTTTCAGGAGTGTAGATAGAGGAGTTACCATATTCTGCTACATTAGCAAAAAAGCAGTATGCATAGATTGAACGACGTGCATCAAAATGTGCTGCTTTGAAGTCCGCTGTGACTGGAGTGAATGCAGGATTCAGAATGATATCGATGGGGTTCTCGCTGTTCTTTAATTCAACGCGAAGATCAAGGTCAAGAAAATCTCTGCATATAACAATAGCAATCCTTCCGTATTCAGTGTCCGACACCACAATCTGATGAGGACGGGAACCAACCTTAATTCCTTCTTCAATCCTGTTTCCTTCGAAACGAATGATAGCTGGAGTGTGTTTCTCCTGTTCCCACAGGATTCCTTCCGGACTGAAGACAATACTGGTGTTCTTCAAGTTCTTGGTATCATGGTATGAGCCAGGAATGATATACATCTTGTATTTTGAAGCAAGATCACTTAATGTCTTGTGGAGTGATTGATGTCCCAGATCTATACTCAGTTCAGGAAACAGAAGGATGTTGACGTTGCTACTTGCTGCTTTATCTACAAGTTCAACTAGACGTTTTCTGACTAGTTCTATTTTCTCATTTTTGAGTCGGAATATCCCCGGAGCATCTTCTAAGAAATACTCCTCTAGGAAACTATTGCTTTCACTCAGACCGATTTGGGCGATTCCTACACAACATGATTCAACCGGTGTTCTACCCTTCAGAAAGTCTTTGAAGACCAGATTGAACTTGTCTGCTGATTCGAATCTCTTCTCCAAGATTGATGTTACTGCCTCGGTGATGTACTCTTTCAACTGTAGGAGCTCGATTTGCTCCTGAATTGATGAATTCTTTACGAAGAGCGTTTTCCACTCCTTCAACTGCTCAGAAACAAGTTGTTGTTCTGCTCTAACTTGATGAAACAAGAGGTTAAGTCCCTTCTCCTCAGTTATAGCCAGAGCTCTGTCGAGGAGGGCTCCTGCGTGCTCAGTGTCCCCTTCGATGACTGCTAGTTTTGCTTGGAGAATGTACAACCATATGAGCGAGATGATTGAACGCTGCTTGTCAGCTGTTTCAGAGATTCTCGACAGAACATCTTTGAGCTCGCTAAGGACCGCCTCTTCACCATAGAGCTTCAATTCATCTAGTAATAATTCACTAAGATGGACTTGGATGAAAAGCTCCAATTCATAGTCAAACTTCTCATTGAGAACCTCTTCATACAGCTCTAGGGCTT
>JBHLRS010000049.1:0-19927 GCA_048882325.1 Candidatus Thorarchaeota archaeon
CTTTCCAATTTGTTTATGAGGATTGAGATTAAGGTGTATTTTTCCATCAAGTTGATTAGTCGGGGTTTCTATTCCTAGTGTATGTCACTCCGAGACCGCATTCCAGACCAGCTTAGGATTGGAGAAGAGGTAATTTCAATAACTATTGAGGAAGACATTGCGGTCTATCCAACCAGTGACTATATTCTACTCGAGATCTCTCACAATGCTGGAAAGGTGAACATCCCAAAGGTCGCAAATACTCTCCGAGACCTTGTAAAGACGGATAGGAAAATGGTTGCCATTCGTGGCTTTGGTTTTAAAGGGATTGGCCTTGCGGTCCGTGTTGCTCATGAATTAAAAATCAGAGAGAGTAAGTTCACATATGAGATGACCTTTGACACTTTTGATGCATTAGATCCTAAGACGGAACGTCCGGTTACAAGTGTTCAGATTATCGTGATGCCACCTGCATGACAGAAGGAGTCTGAACTAGTGACAAAGACACAGAAACGCTCAACGAGAGTAAAAGTGAAGATATCAAGAATCCAATTTCCAGAAGCTTGTCCAGTCTGTTTGGAGGAACCAGAGGACCTCGTGTTTGTCACAGTCATAGAGAAGGTGTCGGATGATTATACTTCAAGTTCTTGGGCGAAGCAAGACCAGACAGATGTCGCACTAGAATCCGCCAAAGGATCTACTACTTTTGCAATTCCTACTTGCATGCGTCATGGCAGCAAGAGTGTTCGTTCATTGAGGAAGAAGCTGATTGCAGCTCTTGGGTTCTTTATCCTGTTCTATCCTATCATTTACTTTCTGCTACGAATCAATGTATCATTAGTCTATTCAAGATCGTTGACAGAACCGCTGCTTGGCTTTGGAATCACAACCACAGCCCTCATCTTGATATTACTCTATGGACTCTTCCCACGAGCTTTGGAACGAGCCGTTCGTTTTCATGATGTTAATCGAGTGAGGGATACTGTTGACCTGTCACTAGCAAATGCTGAGTACTATGGACTCTTCTTAGAAATCAATGAGATGTCATCCGATACTGTCGCCGATGAAGAGACGGAAGTCAACGATTAGGTCATGGGTAAGCTTCAAGTGGTGTCAGAGTACTGTGAATCAAGGCAACAGGAGGAATCTGACGTTAGAACGAATCGATTTGCTGCGACAACTCTACTTCTGTCTGTACTAGTTCTGTCATTTACTGCCAATATCGCAGTTACAACTAATCAGTTTGGTTTGAAGACTATCACATTAAATCTAAATTCTGAAACAATACCAGCACAGACTGATAGAGAGCCAATGGTCCTCACAAGCAATGCTGATTTTGCACTCTTGGGTGCAACTGGTGTGGGTACTCCTTCAGATCCTTACACCTTTGATGGTCTGAGAATCCAGTCGACTGACACATGTATCCGAATCCAGAACACAACAGCTTACTTCGTCATATCTAATAGTTTCTTTGAAACAGATAATTCGGTTCCAGCTATCGAGTTTGACAACGTCGAGAATGGTAGAGTGGAGCAATGTGTGATTACCGGAGGATCGAATGGTGTCATTTTCTATGATTCATTGGACTGCGAAGTAATAGATTGCATAATTTATAGCTGTTATTATGGAGTTACTTTCATCAACACATCCAACAGTAGTATCGTGGAGACCAATATTCACAACAATGAGAAAGGTATTCTAATGGAACATTCGGACCATGTTGATATTGTCAATAACTCGATTTATTCCAGTACAGATTTTGGTTTAGAGGTCGCGTTCTACTCACATAATAACTCAATCTATGGAAATGACATTGGATGGAATAACAGTGGCGATGAGAATGTCCTTGACAGTGGAGCAGACAATGTATTCGATGATGGCGTGAGTGTGGGAAATCGCTGGACAGACTTCAATGGGACTGAACCGTTTACGATACCAGGGACTGGAGGATCAGTTGACAATTTTGCGCAACTTCTTGAGGACACCACGAATCCGGTCCTTTCTGAACTTCTTGACATGGCTATTGATGTTGACTCAGTTGGGAATACTGTAACGTGGTCAGGGTTTGACGAATTCCCCGAGTCATACATTCTCAAGTATAACGACCTCAATGTTGAAAGTGCGGTCTGGAACGGTTATGACATCACCTACAATCTAGATGAACTTGAAGTAGGTACGCACATAATAAAACTAGAAGTCTATGATGGTGCTGGGAATATGGCTTCAGATGAGATTCTTGTTTCAGTCGTGTCTTTTGTCCTGGGTGGAATTGGAACAGAACTTGTTATGATAGCTTCGGCTGTCACAGTTGTCAGCTTCCTAATTATAGTGGTTCTCATCAAGAAATTGTCTTAGTAAACTTCGGTGATTGCCGAAGATTCTTGCGCGGAAGGAGTAGTTAATATTCTCTAATACTACGTATATGGGCGTATTCCGGTCCGATTCGAGGTCGACCGAATAGAGTTCGGAGTTACATAGCGTTCTCCTCACGTACATAAAAGGGCTGGAGAGGTGTCGACTCGTGTGCCTCGCATATGCTCTCCAGCAAGCACTCATTCTGTTTTTGGACTATTGCTAATTGGATACGATTGTTATTACCTATTGCAAGAGTGATACTGGGAAGTTTGATTAGCACTTCCGCAACATGAAGTTTATTTGCACAACATAGCGTCAACTTACTAATTACTACAATTTCGAAATTTACCAACACTCATCGTTAGGTTGTACTAATCATGTCATCGCATCAAGTCTATCTCCACAAAATCACGACTGTTGTTCCTGAGAAGTTCTATACACAGGAATTTGCATTGAATTTTCTACTGAAGCTGGCAGGTGACTCTGAGAAGAAGAGAAAACTGTTGACGAAACTCTACAAAGGAACACAGATCAAGAAACGACACACAGTGATTGATGACTATGATAAGGACCCGTCTGAGTATACATTCTATCCGAAAAATCCTACATTATTACCTGAACCTTCTACTGCTCAGAGGAACGATCTTTACATCAAAGAAGCCAAGCGACTAACTCTGAAAGCAGCAACTCAGCTTTTGGAGGAAACACCTGAGTTTGACCGTCAAAAGATATCTCATGTGATAACTGTTAGTTGCACAGGATTTGTGGCACCAGGGCTGGACTTCTTCTTGACACGCGATCTAGGACTTAAACCAACAGTACATCGATACAATATTGGATTCATGGGTTGTCAGGGTGCATTTCCAGGAATGAAGCTCGCTCGGGATATCTGTATTGCAGACCCAGAGGCACGTGTATTGCTTGTTAATGTCGAACTGTGTTCAGTACATATCCAACAGCGGGAGGAGATGGACATTGTCGTTTCAAATGCAATCTTTGCTGATGGAATCTCTGCTGCCTTGATCTCAGCCAACAAGGAGGATGTCAAGGGGATTAAGTATCGGATGGACAATTTCGCCACAAGTTTTGCATCAAATACTGAGAATGACATGGCTTGGAGAATCGGTGACCACGGCTTCTTGATGAAACTCTCTGTCTATGTTCCTCAAATTGTCAAGGACAATATCAAACCACTCATGGATGGTCTGTTCGAGGAATCAGGGATCAAACAGGATGAAATCGATATCTGGGCTATACACCCGGGAGGTAGGTCTATCCTAGAAAGAGCTGAGGAATCGTTGGGGATAACAAAGGAGGATCTGGATGCTTCATACAGAATCATGCATGAATATGGAAACATGAGCTCTGCGACCATTATGTTTGTTCTTGATGACATTCTGAAGGATGAGAAAAAGAAAGGTAAAGTGTTCGCAGCGGCATTCGGCCCAGGCATAACAGTTGAAGTCGGATTGTTGGAAAAGATTTCTGGATGATTGAACCTGTATCACTAAATACATAAGCAGCCCCAAGCGAGCCTCTCTTGAATACTCTCCCAATGTAGGTGAGAATTACAATGGCGATGGATTTCGCAAAAGGAATTACTGAATTTCGTTGGCACGGTCGTGGGGGCCAAGGCGTAGTGACAAGCAACCAGATGCTAGGTAAAGCCGCTCTTGCAGAAGGAGACTATATCCAGGCATTTCCTGAGTTTGGTCCTGAGAGGACTGGAGCACCAGTGAGGGCATTCTTGAGAATCAGTAAGAAGCCCATCCAAGTGTATGCTCAGGTGTACCATCCGGATGTGGTGGTCTGCATTGACCCCACCCTACTTGATGTTGTGAATCCTACCGAGGGACTCAAGAAGGATGGCACTCTCGTGGTCAACAGCCGTTTAGAACCACAAACCATCAGGGATAAGTTTGGTTTCACGGGTGGTAAGGTTGTCACAGTTGATGCTAGCACAATTGCTATGGAGGTCATGGGTCGACCTTTTACCAACATGCCTACCATGGCAGCAGCAGTGAAGGTTACAGGTGTAGTATCTGTCGATACTGTAATCAACGAGGTTCTACAGAGATACCCCGGTAAGGTTGGAAACTTAAACAAGGTAGCAATTGAAAGAGCAGTAAAGGAGACTACCATAGGATGAATGAAAAATACAATGAGATTCCAATTGCCGGGATTATTAAAGACCCGGGTAATTCACAGAAATACAAGACGGGAGGATGGCGTGCTCAAAAACCAATCCACAGTGACGAGAAATGTCTATGGATAAAGAATGGTACCTGCGGTCGATGTTGGATCTTCTGTCCAGATATGGCAGTTGTCCTGACTGAAAAAGATGGAAATTATCTCTACGCATTCAATTACGATTACTGTAAGGGTTGTGGAATTTGTGCTACTGAGTGTCCAACGGACAGCATTCACATGCAGATGAATCATGTTGAAGACTAAATCCAAGATAATAGTGCAAAATAGACTAGAATTGTCCAGATTGAATCCCATATTAGCGTCTTGCCTTTAAGTCTTGGAGAACATTCCAATCGATTCAAGTTCCTATACCTATTGTGTGCAAGGGGTGACATATTGGACATTGATTTATCAAAGTTAGTCTAGTTGATTAGGAGATATAGCCTATTGGAAGCTCGGTCATTACTGAGCTTTCCGAAGGAGATTCGCTCTCCTGCGTGGCTGATAATTCTCTCTTGTTCTTTGTCTAAAGAGACATATTTATTTATCAAAGTAAATAAGTAGATAAAGTTACACAATGAAACTAAGACAATGTTCTATCATCAATAGGATTAACGTTTCATATTGAATTGACTGCTTACCAGCTTTAATATTCTATAATTGAAAGGTGAGAAAAGGATGAAAAAGAAAATTACTTTTGCACTTCTCATTGTATTCCTTCTTTTCAACTCATTATCAAACCAGGTCAATGCAGACCAGCCTACGGCTGATAACATTATTTTAGAATATGATTTCTCTTTACAGGAACTAACAGTGTCAGTCGTTCAGTGTACGCAGGTACTATGCCAATTAAGTGAGAATTATGTTTCACAGATTGCAATCTACAAAGTTTCTGTTCCTACAGATGTTTTCTTAGAGGAAAGAAACTATACCAAACCAGAACAGGCATGGGTGATGAGTGATTCGTTCCATGTAAATGGATCTGAGGGTGATCAACTCAAAGTTCAAGTTTCAACGAAAGATTCTGATGATGCTGCATGGCCGGTTGTTACTAAATACATCACGATTAGTAATTCAACTCACACCGTTGCAGATTCACCTGGTACTCTTGAAACACCTAATACTATTCCAATGAAAATAATAACACAAATTGCGGCAATAGGTGGTATAATTCTAATATTTGTAATAGGCGGTTTTGGAGGTAGAATTAAGAGAACTTGAGTCACTGTTTTTCGAGTTCGGATTCGTCAGTATTTAAAATTCCTCACGTATTTATGACAAAGACAATATATCGGATGCATCTCTTTGGTTTACTCGTTGTTCAACTAGTATGAATACCTTCTATGCTTCAGTTGAGGAGATGCTGCTAAAGGACTGATGGTATTTCAAAAAATAATGTTATCCACCAGCAACTGGTGGAAAGATGACCAATAAATCTCCATCCTTTAATTGAAGGTCAATGTTTCGAACGTGTACACCATTTAAGAGTAACATCTTAGTCTTACTAATATCGATCTTAAGTTTTTCAAGAACTTCAGGAATAGTTCCAGATTCAAGTTCCAAAGGGAATGCCTCGCCTACCTCAGTCCCGGGAGGACTGAGATGCCTTAGTGTAGCGTATAGTTTGATGTTTACAATCATAACATGACACCGCTAGTAGTAATCAACATCAAATTTGCCTTTTGTGATTCCATGACCGTTAATGTGATGACCGCCACAAAGCAAGACCATATTAAACGGAAATAGTCCAACTCTATCTCCATCTGAGAGGACCTGGTTCTTTTTGGCAATAGTCCCATTTATGAAACAATCACCAAGATCTTGAAGTTTAAGACCCATTCTAAGAATTAGTTCTGAATATGTTTCGTTCTCAACAAACTCCATCATAAGAATCGTATCTTCTGATAAACGACTTCCTTCAACCAGTTTCTTTAGACTTCCATAGAGATGTATCTCAATCATACTCGTTGGGTCCTATTAAATCAGATAAGACTTGTTGTTTGAAAAGCAAAAAAGGAAGGGGGAAGTTCCCCTTCAACCATATTTCTGAGTTACATTCCCTTAAAGACTTCATCCAGCTCCGAGTCTGGAACATCAAATGTTACATCATGAGGCGGAAGCTTCTCTGTGTAGAAGAACTCAGCTAATCTGTCATCATTCTTTGTAAATCCAGCTCTTTTGTTGAAGTCTCTTTCATTCTTGAGAATTGATAGACCGAACTCCACTGGGTCAATTTCCTTACCCAAGAAACCATTTATTGTGTCAACCATTCCATTATGACCGCTGTCAACATCATTGGTTGCAAATGTAATGAACAAACAGTATCCTGTGAAATCAACATATGCAGTTACTGCCTGGAAGGTTCGCGATAGTTCTGCCTTTTTTATATCTCGAGGATCTGTAATCTCACCTTTGATTCCGAGAATTTCTGCGGCAACTGTGTAGCCAGCTGTGTGATCAGCTCCTTGAGGAGTTGTTGCATAGGTCACACCAATACCCTTGACTGGACGGGGATCATATGCTGGTAGTCCTTGACCCTTAGCTACAGGAATCCTTGTCACACCAAGAGTTCTACCTGCATTAAGTGCTCCCGCACCTACTAGACGACCCATGGCAGATTTCTCGTCGTAAGCCTCTTTCAAAGCAGCAATAGCTCCAGCACCATCACCAAACTCAAGAAGACCCGATTCCATAATGACACCAAGTGTACAACCAGTTTCGATAGTATCAAGGCCGATATCATTACAAAGTCTGTTCAGCTCTGCAACATCAGAAAGTTTTCCGATTTCGAGGTTGCTACCAAGCGACCATGCAGTTTCATACTCAAGTGGTGAAACATGGGCCTTTCCAGTGTCTTCATAAGGAACTACATTAGAACATGCAATTATGCACCCAGGATGGCATGAGTGAGCATATCGACCTTCAGCGGCATCACCAAACTTTTCCTTTGTTTTATCCACAAGTTCATGGACTGCTTCTCCTGAGATTTTAGCAGCATCCTTGAATCGACCAGACCTGAAGTTTCTAGTAGGTAGTCCACCTGCTTCGCTCATCACAGTTTGAAGGACATTTGTACCATAATTCTTGAGACCTCCAAAGGGTTCTCCTTTATCATCTTTGAGATTTCCAGTAACACCATGACCTTGTAATGCTTCAACCAGAGCTTTTCGACCCTTTTCATATCGGTCTTTGTCTTTTGGCTCAGGTCTCTCAGCACCAGTGGGGTCACTAATCACAGTGACTACTCGTTTTGATCCCAAAACTGCACCTAATCCGCCGCGACCTGCATATCGACCTGGGTCAGAATTTTCAATATTGTTACCAAAAACACCAGCTCCAGCTAGAAGACGTTGACCAGCGATGCCACAACCAATAATTCCTGGTTTGACTGGATAATCTTTCCAGACCTTCGCAATGATTTCATATGCTCCGATGCCTGCATATTTGTTTGTTTTCACAATTTCACATTTATCTTTGCCAACCACTATACTATACCAATCCTTGGTTCCAGCTGGTGGTGCTCCTTCAATGATGATACCTTGGACTCCAAGACGACCTAAACGATTGCCAGTTAGTCCTCCAGCATTTGCTTCTTTAATACCACCGGTTAAAGGTGACTTTGCACCGACACTTAGGCGACCTGAAGATGGAGCAGTTGTTCCAGCAAGAAGCCCCGGGGAAATTATCAACTTATTCTTCTCTCGGAGTGGGTGACACGTTGCCTCAACCTCTTCGTTAACGACTGCTGAGGTGAGAGCTCGCCCAGCAAGATCTTTGTACTTAGCGGGAATATTCTCCCATTTGTGGGTTAAATCACTCATATTTACTCTAAGCAGTTTTCCCATAATGATCAAACTCCTTCCTTTCGGTTCTCATTTTGCACCTAATATTCGTTGTGGCCAAGAGGTACATATCGACATGCATGTTTATGCATAACGATTTGTTTTCGCTGAAAATGAATATTTTCGATGGTAATCGAAAAATAAAATCAATCAAAAAAGATATGTCACAATAAAAAGAGTGTTGGAGCTTCGTGCGATATTCTACCGCACTAGCTCCATGTTTTGGATCGATATCAAATCACGTTATCCACGTCTGGCCATGAATCCACGAATCAGAAGGAGTATCCCAATGACAAGTACAACCATGGAGAGGATTTGATATCCTCCCATTAGTACATGTACGGAAAAACTCAGGTAGCTTGCTAAACCAAACAAAGTAACAAGCATTCCAACTCGTAGTTCCATAATACCGATTTGCTTCGTGATGAGTTCAGACAGACCGATAAACACGATCACTAAACCAGGCCATAACCAATAACCAAATCCTCCGAATAGCCACCAGCTAAATAGCGTGACTACTATTCCAAAGACCATGATTTCTAGTTGACCGACTATTCCTACGCTTGCGACGTTTCCAATAGTACTTTCTTCTGTCATCAAACTCAACCCCCTAAGTAAACCGGCCTCCCGGATGTGCTATGATTGCTTGCAATTCAGCAATCGCATAGCTCCATGAACCAACAGAACCAGCCAGAACATGATTGACAAATGACAAGATTTCTCTCGTCCTATCACCAATCGTGATGAGATTCAAGAGGTGATAATCAACCTTGTACTGAAAGAGCTTACTTGTGTGCTGGAATGCATAAAGTGCCTTATAGTAGTCACCAGCTGGATATGAGGCACTTACATTTGCGTAGAAACCCAACAGTGTTGAGTTAGTTTCGGATGTGTAAGCTGTCCGATTTAGCTCAACAAGGCGATCAAGCTCCTGAAGTGTTGCTAAATAGTCCTCAGCAATTGGGACTAGTCCATTGACGGTTTCATTGTTGATGAACTCAAACACACTTACAAGTTCATCAAAGGATGTAGCTTCATCAGACGCCTCAAATGGCATGAATGGTCCTTCACCAGCCCAAGAAGTCGGTAGGATTTGATGTGGTTCTGAAGCAAAATTCTCTGTTGCATAGAACCAGCTTTCAATCATTCCCTGAGCTTCATCGATTAGTGCAAGGTTCACAGGATCTGTTATCGACGCTTTCAACAGGTTCAGTTTGTGATACTCATATTGAAAGTGTACTGCATCTCGTTGTATATCGTTTAGTTGTTCGTAGACCTCGTGTGCATATGTTTCCACAGTTGAATCATACCATAATCCAAGTGCAAAATAGTGATCTCCCGCTCTAAGGTTAACAATTTCAGTTGCGACCCGCATTGTTTCTGCAAGTATTGGTTTGATTTCAGCAACTGTTGATGTGATTGAGTTGACTCTTTCTGCAGTGATATCAGCAGGCAGAGACGCACTGGGAGATAGTCTTGACCCTTGTACGTCATCAGCAACATAGTACAGGGCCTGTGCATAGATTCTAGCACCAGGTCCAGGCCATTCTGGATGTGGTGAGAAAGTCACAAATTGACCTTCACCAACCGGTCCAGTCAGGATACCTGGTGAGCCCCAAATATTCTCTACAATTGGAGAGGCTAATTGAGTAATTGGTGCTTCAAATCTACCTAGGACTTCTACACCAGGACCAAGAGATTCTTCAACTATAGCTGGTCCGCCATAATAGTAAATGTTCACAAACTCGTAGCCAGGTCTTACTGCACCGGGACCATATCCAAAGGTCACAGGATTTGTAGGATCCTCTACAGATAATGAAATTGGTCCAATAAGAGTCCTCCAATGAGGCTCCCAGTACTCATCATGGTCGAACCAATCATAGCTGTATGATGCATTAACAATGTCCAAACTAGTATAGGGCGTTTGTATCAAAGATTCTGTCGCACCTGCGCATACTCCGATATATCCACCTCCATGTCGAAGGAACTCTGTTATGTTAGCGATAGCATTGGCTCGAGTAACGCCATAGGGGAATGAATAGAGATGCAAAGCACCTCCTGGCATTACGAATACATTAGAGTGACTAAGTGGATTACTTGTGTCATTCCACCAAGAGGAATAAAGGTCGACAGCATTTGCTAGAACAACCTTGAAACCCAACTCTTGGAACCTTTGGTAGTGCACTAATGCGTTCAGATATGTACTCGTATCATAGAACAGAGTTATCCTGGGTAAGACCAGTGCCTGAGCATTGGCTGTGAAGCTCACATCGTTTGTAATATCGATTCTCCAAACTCTGTAATTCTTCGCCTCATCCTTTAACCATCTAACGGTTTTAGCGCTACTGACTCCCAGTCTCGTTGTGAACGGAGTTTGGAAGTAGAATGTACCTGCAGGATAGGTTACACCACCTGCAGTGAACGATTCTTGCGCCCACATCACTGGAACTTCTTCTTCCAGTAATTGATTCACTAATTCAATCACACCGACATCATCATTTTTGATCCAATCTTCCATTGGTAAAATGATGGTCCGAGGTGTTTCAGCTTGTGCGGCCGATGGAGGAATTAGGATTAGCGACAGCAGCATTAAGGCCGCAAGACTCATAATTTGTAGTCGTCTGCTTTTTTGTTTTAATTTAATCAAATTATTGAACCTCCTCAACTCTCTTAAGTATGCTATAACCCATCCCCACAAAAATGGCTGCAGCAACGACTAATGTTGTAGCAGTTGCTAATAAATCAACCGAGGCAAAGGGTGCAAGAATGTGCCACCAGAGGATAATGCCACTATAGAAGTTGTACCAGAAAGCAAATCCAGCTACAACCACAATTAGTGCAATAAGGGACAACAGCAAACCCAACCAATGAACTTTTGGTACTGCAGGTTTGGTTCCCATTTCTGTTCCTCTTGCAAAGACCTTGGGTCTGAAACAAGCATTAACGAAGACCAGAAAGACCCCAAGGACAAGCCAAATTAAGAGCATGAATTGAAAACGGAAGGGTAGTCCAACAATGACAAACCAAGAACAAAGAATGATACCAGCAAGCGGTATCAGCCCATGAAGGACTATGTTCTTGATTCCCCAACCATCCTTTTTGTAATGCCAGTATGCAAGGAAGTTAGTAAGGATGAAAGCTGGAATAGCTCCAGAAGCTAATACATACACGATAACTTCCCATGGCACAAATTCAGCTAAGACCAATGTCACCACTGAAACAAAGAGAATTGAAGCGAGTGGTGTAATGTATTTTGTCTTGGTCTTACTGAATGCAGTTGGGAGAATATTATCTTCGCCTAATTTCTGAACCAATCTACTTGTTGCAGTTACAGCAGCCAAAGCAGATGTGATACCAGCTAATATTCCTGCAAAATTAAGGAGATTTGCTAAACCTCCACCCCAAATGACTTCAGCCATATAGGGAACAGGATTGAAGAAGTATTGTAAATTAAACAATCCTCTTGTAGGGATAGCTAATACAAATGCCCATGCAAGGAATGTATAGATAACAGTCCCAAGGATGGCTGAGAGCACAATTGCCCTCGGGATATTTCTTGTTGGTTCATTTGTTTCTTCAGCCATTGTCGCTGATGACTCATATCCGATATATGAGAAAATTGCGACAGTTGCTCCAACCATAATTCCTGCGACCCCAAATAGAGATCCACTAGGTGTGAAGGCCAGTCCAGCCATAATATCATAACTGCCAGAAGACAACGACCAACCGATCGAGCTTCCAGCAAAAATGAATAGAATGGCGATTTCTATAATGAATAGGATTGCCATTGTTCTAATGCTTAATACAGCACCAAAAATGGAGAGTAGCATTACAACCACTGCAAAAACTAATACGATTACCCATGGTGCGATTCCGAGCCAATAATAGGCAAAGAAGCCTACGGGGATAAGAGCTGCTGCTGGAGCAACAATCAATTCTAGTAAATATATCCAGACTGATAATTGTCCAAACTTTGGTCCTAAAGTATCCTCCGCAAAATTCCAGATACTACCGGATTTTGGATAAGCTTTTACAAGTTCTGCAAATGAAATGGCTGTGATAGTAGCGGCAATTCCAGCAACTAAGTAATCTAATGGAATTGCAATCCAGGAAAACCCTGCTGCTAACACAAGACTGAATGTTGCTAGGAAAGAAAGCGCTGGCGCCATAAATGCCAGGCCTAATACAACATTCTGCCATAATCCGTATTTGCGTATTTCAGTTTCCGCCATTGCGAGTACCTAAACGATGTTTCGTGGCGAGCCTCTACTTAAGGATTATGCTATTATTTTAATTTACTTTAACTATAATTATGAAATATTAATCAAATATAGATAAAGGTATAATATCTATAGAAACTAATATACGGCGTCATAGTACAGCACGCTAGAAGATAAAATGAAGCTTAATATCACACCACGCGCCGCAAATCTCCAATATGCAATTCGTGATATAGTTGTTTTAGCAAGACAATACCAGAAGAAAACTGGTGAAAAACCACTTTATCTTAATATAGGAGATCCAATTAAGTATGACTGGGAAACACCCCAATATATGGTAGATGCAATTTGTAATGCTACACAAGATGGATGGAATGGATACTCTCCGTCAGAAGGAGAAGAGCAACTTCGGATAGCTGCAGCAGAAAAGGAAAAACGAGTTAATGGTATTGATGTGGACCCAAATCGGATGATTGTTACTGCAGGAGTTTCAGAAGCGATTCAGTTCCTCACAGGTGCGTTAATTGATAATGGCTCTGAACTATTAGTCCCCGGTCCAAGTTATCCTCCATATGTCAGCTATGTGAAATTTTTTGGAGGTATACCTGTTTCATATAGAACCATTGAGGAAGAGGATTGGAACCCGGACACTGAGGACCTGCGAAAGAAAATCACCGACAAAACAAGGGGAATTCTTGTTATCAACCCCAACAATCCAACTGGTTCCGTATATAATGAGAAAATATTGAAGGAGATTGTTGGGATAGCTGGTGAACATGAGCTTCCCTTGATATCTGATGAAATCTACGATCAGCTTACGTATGACAAAAAACAAACTCCGATGGTCCGAATAGCAAAAGATGTACCAGTAATTGGATTTAACGGTGTAAGCAAAGTGTATCTGGCTCCAGGATGGCGTGTTGGGTACACATATTTCTGTGACTCAAATGGAGAGCTTGATCCTCTGAATGATGCTATGATTCGTCAAGCTAGAGTAAGGATATGTTTGAACTCCCCAGCACAAATCGCATCTGCGGTCGCGCTTGCAGGTGATGGTAGTCATCTGAAAGCAACAATGGAACGTCTACGTATCAGGAGGGATTTTATTTACAAGAGACTGAATGAGATTGATTCAGTCTCAACAAGGCTACCTGAGGCTGCATTCTACATTATGCCCAAAATAGATCTACGCGGTAGATGGAAGGATGATGCCGAGTTTGTCAAGGATGTTCTTGCGAATACTGGCGTAGTCTTCGTTCCAGGTCGTGGTTTTTGTGCAGAGTATGGTGCGGGACACTTCAGGAGTGTATTTCTCCCTCCACCATACATGATTGAAGAAGCAATGAATCGTTTAGAAGAATTTATGGCCAAACACTAAAATCGGTCATAATCTAGGAACCGTCATGGAATAGAATGCAAGTCTGGATAACATGATTTACATTTTATCACAAATGGGAAATTTGCTTCTGCTTTTTCAAGACACAGTGCATCTGACATTTCCTTTTTCTGCATTAAAATCAATTAAACTGACTCAACTGGTCAAGCTTGTGATTTTGAAAATAAGGTGAAAGTGGTCCAGAACTGTGCTGGACCACCTCCCCTCAATAACCAAGCATCGAGGAAAATTGTGTTATGTCTTATGCTATTTCCTTTAAGACTTCGTCAAGAACATCTAGGACTTTATCTGCTTGCTCATCAGTAATCGATAAGGGTGGTTTGAGTTTTATGATGTTGCCAACACCACCGATATTCGAAACACCGAAAAAGACTCCTTTCTCAAGAGCTTTTACAAATGCCTCTCCAGCTTCGTCGATAGCAGGAGCTTTTGTTTTTCGGTCCTTGACTAATTCAACACCAATGAAAAGTCCAGGCCCTCGGACATCTCCAATTATCTTGTGATCCTCTTGCATCTCCAGTAATCTTTTGGTCATCCTCTTGCCTTGCGCTGCAGCCTTGTCAGCAAGTTTCTCTTCCTGCATAACATCAATGGTTGCATTGGCAGCGGCACATAGTACAGGTCCACCTCCAAAGGTGAAGATGTGCCATTGACTATCAGGCATGTCCTTGGGAACATGGTCCTTGTTTATGACGGTTGCAGACACTGGCATTCCACCACCGATAGCCTTCGCGGTTGTGAAGATATCTGGTGTCACGCCGTAATAATCACAGGCCCAAATCTTGCCGGTCCTACCCATTCCTGTCTGAATCTCATCAGCAATGAAGAAGATACCGTACTTATCACAGGTTTCCCTAATGATTTTGAAATATTCTGGATCTGGAGGGCATTGATGTCCACCATTACCTTGAATTGGTTCAAGGATAAACGCAGCTACTCCGTCCTCAGTTGCGCCATATTTTACCTGTTGTTCAAGGGCTCTTGCACATTCAAAGTCGCATCCGGGGTATTCCTTCCCATAAACACACCTATAGCAGTATGCGTTCGGAATTTGACTGAATCCTGGGAATCTTGGATAACCCTTTATAATATAGGATTGACCAAGAAGACTCATCATTGCAAGGGTGCCACCATGGTAAGAGTAATGCACCGAAATTGCTTCACGCCTTCCAGTTATTTGCATTGCGAGTTTCAAAGCTGTCTCATTGGCTTCAGTTCCACCACATGAGAAGTAAGACATTGCATTTCCTTTCATTTTTCCAGGAGCAATATCTGACAGTTTCTTAGCAAGTTCTGCCCTTGGAGGGTTAGTGAACATAGTCAGTGTGTGGGAAATCTTCGCTACTTGATCTTGTACTGCTTTCACGTATTTTGGATGAGAATGACCTATCCCTAATACTCCAGCCGTCTGACCCAGAGCGTCGATGTATTCTTTCCCATCAATGTCTCGTACTATGGCTCCTTTGCCTTCGACGAACACGATTGGGGAATAGCCCCAGCCATGTAGGCAATGTTCTCGACTTTGTTTTATTATTTCATCTTTCGACGGCATTTTAAGTCAAAGAATGTTGATTCACGCTATTATTAAGTGTTATTTAATTAATAATTGTTAATCCAAGATTTTGTGGGAGGTACATATAAACAGAATAATGCAAAGTCATATTCTATCCTATTTTTAGCAATTTGCTCGTAATAATTCATCACTTTGAAGCTGGTCACGGACTGGTTTCTACGACCCTATAGAAGACGCATTCTTAAAGTAATCATCAAATCTCTTAAAGACTGCAATAAATTCTCATTATTTTTCTTTTCAACAATTATTCTAGGTCTTTACTCATATGTAAGGATTTTTTGCGCTAGATTATTAAGACTTGGAAAGTTCAACAGCAACTCGATGGACCATTCTACATGAGCAATCAACTTGATTACACCTTTGGAGAATCAGAAATGTCCTATGACAAATGTGTCCGCTGCGGATCCTGCCTGATGTTCTGTCCTATGTTTGATGCAACTGGGGAGGAACAGTACTCACCACGGGGAAAGACCTACCTTTTACAGGTCATGGACGAAATCGATGATGACAAAGAACTGGCAAAGGAGTTCAGACAGCTTTTGTTCGAATGTACACTCTGCGGTCGCTGCGAAGAAAAGTGTGCCTCTGGAGTAGATTTGCTCAAAATCTGGCATGAACAGAGAGCCAAAGCAATTGAAAATGCACCGGAGGAGTTTACATACCTTGAGCCATTAAAGAATGCATTAGCTAATGTGAAGAACATCTACGGTCTTGCAGCTGAGGATAGAGCAATCTATTGGCTAGATGAACTGGAGGATGAGTTTCCAGGACTGGAGGAACGGGTTTATGAGAGACGCAAAACTGCAGAAGTCATGGTGTTTCTAGGTTGCCTTATGTCGTTCCGGGGAAGTCAGATTGGCGTGCTCAGGTCACTCTTCCAGACTCTAGAGGAACTAGATGTCGACTATCTAGTAATGGGTTCAGAGGAGTTCTGTTGTGGACACCCCCTCTATCTAATGGGAGATGATGAGGGAGCTGAGAAACTGAGGCAACACAACAAAGGAGTCATAGAAGCAGCGAAAACAAAGAATGTGATTACATGTTGCCCAGGCTGTCTCATTCAGTTGAGAGAACACCACAATCTTGACAATGTTGAGGCACTCCATCACACTCAGTTCTTTGACCGAAAACTAAAGACAATTCCGAAGTACAATCAGACAGAGGAGTTCTCCTATCACGACCCCTGTGAACTTCATAGAATTCTCGAAATAAAGACCGAACCCAGATCAGTCATAAACAAGATGGGAATCGAGTTCAGAGAGATGGACCTTAGTTGCTGCGGAGGTGGTGGTCTGCTTAGAATGACTGACTCAAACCTCAGTGACAAGATTATTCAACTCAAGGCGGCGCGAGAGAGTGTGAAGGACACCACAGTTATCACAGCCTGTCCCTCTTGCAGAGAGCAATTACTTGGTCAAGATTTGAATACCAAGGACATAATGGAATTGATGTCTGAAGCGCTTGAGAGTGATGGTAAATAATGAGAATAAAAGATGTTGCCATTGGCGCAAATGCAAGCATGTACTACAAGCTCGACTTCAGAAAAATCAAGGGAGTCTACTACCCCAGAAATACGCAGGAAGTCATCGCAGCAGTCAAGCATGCTAAAGACAATGGTTTCACCGTGACTCCGAAGGGTGGCGGATCAGGACTCAGTGGAGCGTGCACTGGAGGAAAGGATGAGAGAGTCATGATTAGCAGCCTCCAGATGAAAGAGATTCTAACAATATCTAAGGATCAGGGGTACATTGATGTCCAACCAGGTATCAATCCAAACCAGATTAACGCAATTCTAGATCCAATGGGTGTGCACTTCTATGTAGCCCCGAGCAGCAGAGATATCGCTACTGTTGGTGGGATTCTCAGCACTGACGGCGGTGGAAACGACACCTGGGTCAATGGTACAATGAGAGACAATACCATCCATGTAAAGATGGTCCTCTATGATGGTCGTCTGTTGACAGTTGACAAGAAGGGAGTCAAGAGTAATGATGCAGACCTCGAGGAGAGGCTCAACAAGATTGGTGTCACGCTTCATGACGTGGCAAGCTCGCATGGAACACTTGGATTCATTACAGAGATGCGACTCCTCATTAAACCTACAGTGAATGAAGCTCTCATTGGTGGTGTCACTGAATTCCCAGAATGTAATGCACTTGGGAAAGCTCTAACTGAAATGATAAAGAAAGGCAGTCCCATCAGATATGGAGAAGTAATCTCTTTTGTACATGAGGATATTCGCGAGGACTTGAAACCACCATTACAAATCGTTGAGTTTCCTGCAGAATATAAATCAGACATCAGCGAGATTATTGAATTAAAAGCACTTGATTATGAGCAGTTAGCCCGAATGAAGGAATTCAGAATCAATATGGCAAAACGAAATCCGAAAAAAGGACAACAAGTATCACTTTTTGAGGGATATGGTTTCCATGGAAATAATCTTTTGAAGCTACAAGATAGTATTAATGAAATAGATGAGTTACTTGCTTCTCAAGGCATGACTCCTTTTGCAAAATACGGACATGGACCTAGCAAATGGTACAGGGGTGACAACACTGCAACCTTTGGGCTTATTCTTCATTCGAACGAGATATACCCTGAAAATAAGACTAGAAGCGAATTACTAAAAATAGTACTCAAAATTGTGGACAAGTGTGATGAGTTGGGACTCACTCCAAAACCCGAACACAAATGGCCATTTTCGGATGAGGTTAAAAAGAAGCGACTTGATAAAATCAGACAAGTCATTGGAGAAGGTTTCAATCCGTTCATCCTTTCACCAGAGTGCAATAATGTTTTGAGTTCCATGATTTAGGAAAAGGATCTGTAGATAGATAGCCTTCAGTGACATTTCGCCCATATTGGAGGATTTGTCTTCTGTGGTTCACAACATATAATCTACAAGATTAGGAGAACTTTCGTATTGAGTAATAGATAGCATCCAGAAAGCAAGATACTTATACAACAGCAATTGACCTTCGCATAATCAACATCTTGGAGAGCCCAGTAATATTGACGAAAATGGTAGTTGAAGGATTAACTGGAAATGACGCTATTGCTTATGCGTTTAAACAAGCAGACCTAGACGTTATGGCTGCTTATCCCATAACGCCACAGACTTTGATTGTTGAGCAGTATCAGAAATTTGTGGCAAATGGAGAAATCAAGGCACGTGTCATTCCAGTAGAATCGGAACACTCAGCTATGAGTGCATGTGTTGGAGCTTCTGCTGTGGGCGCCAGAGTCGCAACTGCTTCAGCTTCAGCTGGACTGGCTCTCATGTGGGAAATACTATACTGTGCAGCATCGATGAGGATGCCAATCGTATTTGCAGTGGCAAACCGGGCGTTATCCGGGCCAATTAACATCCACAATGACCATTCAGACGGAATGGGAATGCGCGACAGTGGATTCATCCAACTATATTGTCAAAGTTCCCAGGAAGCATATGATACAACCATCATGGCATTCAAACTTGCAGAGCGCCACGATGTGTTACTCCCAGTGATGGTCGGTATTGATGGATTTATCGTTAGTCACAACGTCGAACGAGTAGAGATGCTCCCTGATGATGTTGTTCAGAAGTTCCTTGGAGTGCGTGAGCCATTTATAGTACTAGACCCTGACAACCCCATCACCATGGGTCCACTTACACTCACAGACTACTACTTTGAGTTCAAGGAGCAACAAGAGGAAGCGATTATGGGTGTGCCCAAGGCATACAAGGAGATTGAGGCAGAGTTCTCAAAACTCACAGGTCGTAAATACGGTCTCTTTGAAACCTACAAGACAAACGATGTAGACATCATCATCGTAGCAATGAGTTCCATGGGAGGAACAGCTAAGGTTGTTGCGGATGCAATGCGTGAGAAGGGTGACAAAGTTGGTGTCGTTCGACTCAAGATGTTTAGACCGTTCCCTGCAAAGGAGATTGCTAAGGTCCTTGGAAAAGCAAAAGCAGTAGCAGTCTTCGAGAAGGCAATGTCCTTCGGAGCAGCAACACATCCACTCGCTCTAGAGGTCAGAACTGCCCTCTATGATGCCAAGGAAAGACCCATGGTGGTCGACTTTGTGGTTGGACTGGGTGGTCGTGACGTTCCCCCTACAACATTCGTTGAAGGAATCGAGAAGACTAAGGAATACCTCAAGAAGGGTGAAGCTCCGATGTACGAAACATTGGGGGTGCGCAAGTAATGAGTGATAAACCGGCAGTCTCAATCAAGGACATGCTCAAGCGCGAGCCAATTATCAGCTCAGGGCACAGAATGTGTGCAGGTTGCGCTGCGCCGCCAGTGATCAAGCTAATGGGGATGGCGCTTCGCGGTCCCACCATCATCTGTAACAACACTGGATGTCTTGAGGTAGCTAC
>JBHLRS010000050.1:0-19380 GCA_048882325.1 Candidatus Thorarchaeota archaeon
AGATGAAGAAGGAGAACATCGTGGTGTTCAAGGCAGCTATAGCTGGAATGGAATAAGTGTAGACTATGTAATGCCCTCCAGCCGTAAAGATATTCAAGAGAAGCTATCCATTCGACAGGATACAACAATCTCGTTCAGGGTGATAGGGCATATCCGCTCTGAAAAACTTCATGTAACTCTATTTTCAGGAATGAATATCATACTACACGAAGCTATCGAAACGGAGATGAAAGTTCAAGTCCCAAAGGGGACTTATCATCTTAATATTATGGCGACTTGGGAAGGACAAGGCGATGTTTCGAATGTCTTTTTGATTGAGGTTGTGTGAAAATTCTCATCAAGAAGAATAAGACTGGTTAAGCTTGAAAATAAGATTAGGATGGGTTAAAATGCTCACTCCCTATGATGGTGTCGATTGAAATCTGCAACTCCATACTAATACCTAGTTTACCAACGACAATTGTATTCGTTAAGGGGAGCGATTTCGATTCCCCAGGGTTGCGTTTGCTACCGATGTCACCCATTTTGCGCTGATGATGAAAGGATATACTATGCCTTTCACAAATTTCCTGAATGTCGAAGATTTTTCCATTTTTCTGTTGATGGCTGGAGTAAATTGATAATAGCGGTTCAGAATCGATTCGAATGGAGCCTTGAACCTCGAATTCAAAACGATCTCATCCCTGAACTGTCGAAGATACTGCAAGTTTGAAAGCATCACTGGGAGTGATGAACTGGAAACAGTTCTTGTAATAGGACAAATACTTTTACAACTCCCATAGATAGATTGAATCCCATTCTTATCATCTGTTCTTAGGGTTCGTCGTTTCCCACTATAGTAGGCATACATCACAGCTTGAGTGTCTGTTGAGTGTGATAAACCCAATATATGACCTAGCTCGTGAAGAGCCACGGTAACAAGATCAAATCCAGTCGGAGGGTCATCATCAGTCCACAGTTCGTCCTCATCAAAGTGTAGTCTTCCATCTTGAGGGTAGAAAGCATGCGCTAAAACACCCCCTGGACCATCAAAGGCAGAGCCATCGCCGTGATCTCCCGATTCCCAGCTCAGACTTATATCGCCTCCAGATTTTACTTCGCTAAAACTAACACATGATTCTGAAGCCCATTGATTAAATGCATCCAGAACAGCTCTCCTCACTACGCTCTGGGCCAAGTCTGGGGTATAATTGAGGAAGCGGTACGTGAGAGCTAATTTGTCCCACTTTCTTCCACTATAGACATAATCGTCGACCTGCCCTTCAGACACCAAAAAGTCTGGGAGTCCGCATCTTGGCTTCAGCATTAGATTGATTGTCGGTTTATCAAGGATTCCTGTGACTGGTAGACTGTTAAATCGTTGGAACTCTTTGAGTGCTATTTCTGTTTTATTATCGAAATCTTTGGGTTCTGGTTCTTCAATAGCCTTTTCTAGGTCAACTTTCACACCGAATGGTGCAACCTCGTCAGGACGAATGTAGCCAAATTTTTTGAGGTAACCCTGTAGACGACCTACTTCGTCGCCTTTATCGCCGGTTTTTAACCCAATTTGAGTTGGTACTTCTATTCTGTTCACCATTAGAATATCACCACAACTATTGTTCTTTCTTGTCGGGCTTAGCAGACAGAGAGAATACTAGTGGCAAAACGAAGGACAAGACAAACCGTATGTACTCTTTCAAAGAACCACTCGAACGTAGCAAGTATCTTCCCCTCTGAATCGGAGTCCCGACCGATCCCAATACCTATAATGGCCTTTACAATATATATTTTTCCAAAAGATTTTTTTCTTAATTTTGGAAAGTGGCTTATTTGCGATTACGTGGGCACCTTTTGGTGTCGAGTGAAATGAACAACGGTTAGAAGCGAAATCAATCATCTTTCATGCCTACAATCATGGCGTAGGTCTCTCCTCATTGTGATGCTAGTGAATATCATACAGATAGGATTGTGCTCAATCTATATCATACTCTTCCTACGTCTTGTTTGAGATAATAGATACCTCTGCATAGTTCGTACAGTATTGGACAACCAATAATTTGTACCCGCCTCATAATACTCACTGTAAAAAGCCTCTTACAAAAAGAAGAATTAGGCAAGGAGCCAAGTTGAAATGACTACTACGACTAAGGACACCCCACCCAGTGTTGAAGCAGAGCTATATGAGCTCAGTATGCCCGGAAGACTGTTGGGAAAAGAAGTTCTAGATAACAGAGCCAGAAGAATTGGCATTGTGCGAAGCATCAGGATTGCGCTTAATCCAACACGCTCAGAACTCATTGTTAAGGGCGCCGAGGTGGAATTCCCTGTTGATTTCTCAAAGGTAGATGCAGTTGGAACAGTAGTCCAGCTTAACTCCGTTGTGAAAGACGCTGAGGAGATTGAGGTCCACGATGTCATCAGACTTCAGAAAGAGGTTCTAGACGACATCAAATCATATCTGGGTACTCGCTAAACTTTACATCTGACATATTCGAAGATTTAATAGTGGTGAGCGTTGCATTTTCCTATCTGGAGGTGTTTCCATGGACCTCACTATGGAAAAACTAGCCAAGATGATTGATCACACTGTTCTAAAACCGGAAACAACCAGGGCAAAGATCAAACAGCTGTGTGATGAGGCAACTATCTATGAATTTGCTGCAGTTTGTATCAATCCTATTCATGTTCCATATGCTGTGGAACTACTCAAGGATACTGATGTGAAAGTTTGTGTTGTAGTAGGATTCCCTCTAGGTGCTACAACACCTGCGGTGAAAGCATGTGAAACAGCAGATGTTGTTGCAGCTGGTGCTCAGGAGGTTGACATGGTAATCAATGTCGGAGCAATGCGAGATGAGAATTATGACCTTGTCAAGCGTGATATACAGGCCGTAATAGAGGCTTCTGGAGACGCACATGTAAAGGTCATTCTAGAAACTGGATACTTTACTGATGATCAGAAGGTAAAGGCATGCCTGATTTGCAAAGAAGCAGGAGCTGATTTTGTCAAGACATCAACTGGATTTGGTCCCATGGGTGCCACCCCTCATGATGTCAAGCTGATGCGGGACACAGTTGGTCCCGATATGGGTGTCAAGGCTGCAGGTGGAATTCGCTCGTTCAAAGATGCAATTCGTGTTATCGATGCTGGAGCAAATCGTCTTGGAACCAGTGCCGGTGTAGCCATTGTGGAGGACTTTAGATGGGCTCAATACAGTGACTCTTGGATGACACCGGACAGACCATGTTGGACCTGTCCAAGTCGAATGGCGAACATGGCAAAGCAACCGAAAGAGGTCTACAAGTGGTACAAGGAACGTTGTCTCACTTGTCCCGATAAGGAGCACAATGTGTTCACTGATTAGGAGGTCTAATGAATGTCTAAGTCTTCACTATATGCTGATGTCCCAATTCTACATGTCAACCTGAGTGACAAGAGTATTCGTAGAGAACCAATCGCTCCTGAGATCTTCAAAGAATACCTCGGTGGTCGAGGACTTGGTGTCAAACTTGTCTATGACCATCTTGCTCCAGGAACCGATGCACTCTCTCCCGAGAATATCCTTGTGTTTGCGGTAGGCCCCTCAACAGCGACGAGGGTTCCAACTGCAGGAAGATTCGTAGTGGTCACAAAGTCTCCAACAACTGGAACTATGTTCGATTCTCATGCTGGAGGATATTTCGGTGCTCAATTGAGAAGAGCAGGGTTCGCAGCTGTGGTCCTTTACGGAAAAGCGGAGTCTCCAGTGTACCTCTGGATCAATAATGACGAGGTCGAAATCAGAGATGCATCAAAGGTCTGGGGTAAGGATGTCTATGAAACAACCGACCACCTGTTGAGAGAAACCGATGAAAAGGCACAAGTCGCTTGTATAGGTCCAGCTGGAGAGAATCTAGGGTTAATGGCTGCCATCATGACAGACAAACACAGAGCAGCTGGTCGTGGTGGAGTCGGGGCTGTAATGGGATCTAAGAACCTCAAAGCAATCGTAGCAAAGGGGACCGGTGAAGTCAATTCTCATGATCAAGAACGTCTCAATGCTGCAGTAGAGCGGGCTCGAAGATTAATCAAGAAGAACGCTGTCACTAACAAGTCACTCCCTGTTTATGGTACTCCTGTGCTTGTGAGTGTGGCAAATGAATTAGGCATGCTTCCTACAAACAACTTCCAAGAAGGCACATTCAATGATGCTGATGGCGTGTCAGGTGAGAAACTCTTAGAACGGTTCTCTGCAGGCACTTACAACTGTCATGGATGCCCGATAGGCTGTGGCCGTACAAGTCTGATAAAGGGAGAGAAGATAGGTGGACCAGAATACGAGTCACTCTGGGCTCTTGGTCCTCAGTGTGGTATTAATGACTTGGAATGGATTGCAATCGCTAATGACAGATGCAACCATCTCGGTCTAGACACAATTTCTACAGGATCCACAATTGGTGCTGCAATGGAACTCGTTGAGAAAGGGAAACTAGATGCACCCCTGAAATTCGGTGATACAACTGGCATTCTCGAAATCATCGAGGACATAGCCTATATGCGAGGTCTTGGGGCTGAGATGAGCGAAGGGTCAAAGAGGTTGGCTGAACGTTATGGTGCACCAGAATTAGCCATGCAAGTGAAAGGGCTTGAACTCCCGGCTTATGACCCACGTGGAGCACAAGGTCACGCGCTTGGCTATGCCACCTCAAACCGAGGAGGTTGTCACTTGCGGTCATACTTGATCGGTCCCGAGGTTCTAGGTTCTCCCGTCTTAGTTGACCGTGATAGGCCCGATGGAAAGGCTGACCTTGTGATGCTCTATCAGGACTTGTCAGCAGCTATGGACTGCATGGTCGTCTGTCGCTTCACAAACTTTGCTTGGACTGTTGATGACTATGCAGAGATGATTTCTGCAGGAACTGGATTAGAGCTCAGTGGTAGAGATTTACTTCAACTGGGTGCGCGAATTTACAATCTAGAGCGCCTCTTCAACCTGCGGGAGGGATTCACCTCGAAGGACGACACGCTCCCGCCAAGGTTCTTCAAACCACTCCCAGAGGGCGGCTCACGAAAGCGTGTAGTACATCTGGAACAGATGCTGAAGGAATACTACAAACTCCGTGGATGGGACAAAGAAGGTAGACCAACCAAAGACACGTTGAAGAAGTTGGACCTTCCGGTTTCTTGAAATAGCTAATCTGAGTGGCTCCATCAGAACCAATGGAGATGGAACTAACTGGCCAGAGGAAACCGAAGACGCAGGAAATTCCGTAGAGGGCACGCTCCATATCTTGCAAAAATCCGTTTCTTCTGGTGCGATACTTGCAATGTGCCTCGCATTGCAAAGACTGAGTGTAGCGCATGCAGAACCATGTCGAGAAAGATTGAACTCTCTCCTCCTGGAGACCCTTTTCCTGCCATGGAGGGACATCTTGAGCGTGCAAAGATTGCCATCGATGCACAGTATGGCAATGGAGTCGGTGCAGAGTTACTCCCATCTGACAAGACCATCATTCTGAACAAGGTGTCTTCACTTGATGCGATGTATGAGATTATTGTTGATGGCTACATTGTGGGTCGGTTAAGGTTTGAAATACCAAAACGAAGTTACACTTTCCTTCTGTCACTTGAGGGTGCCCGTAGGATTGGTACTGTGAGTAGACAGAAGTGGGTCACAATTCACGATGGAGTCTTGAAGTACCTGAAAGATGGTGCCAACCTCATGGTTCCTGGAATAGTGGGGTGTGACTCAGGGATTCAAGTTGATGATGAGGTATGGATCGCAGACACTAATGGTCAAGTTGTAGGATCCGGAATATCCCGAATGACTGGAGCGGATATGGCAAAAGAGAAGAAAGGCTTCGCAGTTAAGATCCGTGCGGTTGAAGACCCGACGCCATCCTCTGAGAATTCAAAGTCTGCCTCATGGGAGGATGCAGTGAATGCCAACCTGAGCGACTTGACCAGGGTAGAAGACGAAGCAGTTGCCTTCGTCAAACGTATCGCTGCAAAAGAAGACCTCCCAATAGTTGTGGGATTCAGTGGTGGAAAGGATTCACTAGCCACCTATCTTGCAGTTGAAAAAGCCATAGGATCCAGTCCGCCAATCTTCTTCATGGATACAGGGATTGAACTCCCTGAAACTATTGAGTACATCAAACAATTTGCGAAGTCTCGAGGTGTATCGATTATCGGGCAAGAGGCAGGAGACCGGTTCTGGGAGTCTGTTGATATCTTTGGCCCTCCAGCTCGTGACTTTCGATGGTGTTGCAAGGTCCTGAAGCTTGGTCCTGCGGCCACTTCGATAGCTGATGAGATGGGTGGAGAAACCCTGAGCTTCATGGGTCAACGAAAGCTGGAGTCCTTCCAAAGATCGATTGAGCCACGGGTGACAGAGAACCCGTGGGTTCCCGGTCAGCTGTCAGCAAATCCAATTCAGAACTGGAACGCTCTTGAGGTATGGCTCTATATCTTCAGGGAAAAATCCGAATTCAATCAGTTGTACAACCAAGGGTACCACAGAATGGGCTGTTATCTTTGTCCTTCTTCTCCTCTGGCTGAGTTGGAAGGTCTCCGTGAAACTCATCCTGAGTTCCATGAGAAATGGGAGTCTAAGATGCAAGAATGGGCGCAAAAGTATGGTTTTCCTGATGAATGGATTGAGATGGGTTTTTGGAGATGGAAGAAGCTACCGAAAGGTCAGATGGAACTGATCAATAAACTTGGACTGGATATTGAACCTGACCGAACGAGTCCAGGTGAAGACCTTGAGCTAAAGGTCACCAAAGGAATTGCTCCATGTACTAAATCTGGCTTCAGTCTTGAAGGTGCATTCTCTTCCGGTGTTGATTTGAACAGGATTTCCAAAGTGTTTCCAATCTTAGGTCAGACAAGACTATCTGAGGAGATGGGCGTCGTTCGAACCAAGAGTGGTGAAAACAGCATTTCACTCTTCAGTTCAGGTTCTGTTGTGGTAAGAGGAAATGATGAAAAAACTGTTGAGCGGCTGACAGAGAAGATGGCACGTGCAGTTCGAAGAGCTATCTTTTGCCAAGAATGTGGTTCGTGTGTCCCTCAGTGTGAACATGGAGCACTTTCTTTGGACAAAGGAAAGATTACTGTGGATGAGGAGAAATGCACAAACTGCCTCAAGTGCGATAATTGGCCTTGTCCAACATACCTTGCATGAAGAGTCAATTACTACCATGTAACAGCAAGGTTATTATCTCCGCTTTTGACAGAAGCCTCGGTCGAGCACGAAATGTTGGCAGCGATTAGTTTGCACATCTACAGGTATCGGAAATACCTGGTGCTCACACTTGTTATTTCACTAATCGCTATACCTATCGCTGACACTCTTGTCATAGAGCGAGACCGCAATAGAAACGAGATGTATGGTGAGGCTTTCTGGCAATACGGATTCGGAGTCTATACACTGACTGACACTGACCTGGCTGAACTTATGGGAGAACATTTCAATGACACTTTTCATGAACTCCCATCGTATCTGGGAGGAATTGCATATGAGTATCCTGTCTTTGGTTTGATATTCTTTGCAGTTGCCACATGGCTGTTTCCTGGCGAGGGAGGTCTACAGCACTTATGGATCAACTTCCTGTTAGCCCTTGTATTCAATTTGAACCTGGTTCTAATTGCAATACTACTGAAAGACAAACTCCAGACGAAAAATTGGGCTCGGATGTTCTTTGCTGGTTACTTTGTATATGGCCTTGTCATGTCTTCGGGAGGAGGGAAACTTGAACCACTTGTAGACTGCTTGCTGCTAATGGCACTGGTACTCTGGCAGGAGGGACAATATGGCAAAGCAATGTTTACACTTGGTTTGAGTGTACAGACCAAAGTATACTCAGTTGTAGTGTTTCCAGTACTTTTCCTGACAAATCCTGTTTCATCGATATGGTTCCTCGCATCAATGCTTGTTTCGGTGATTCCATCATTCTTTGGAGCCAGTTTTGACTCCCTCATATCGCACTTCCTAAACACGTCCAGCTATAGTGTGTACATCGTAAATCCAATTTTCCCGGGGTTGATCTGGGCCACTCCTGTAGACCCAAATGCGGCTGTAATCGAATATTACTGGTGGCCACCTGCCGCTATTCCGCTATTCCTCTATGCATTCTTCCTACTGATGACAATCAGACGATATCTTCCATCAAAGAAAGACTTTGAAGGCAAATCGATTCGATTTAAGCTGCTGGAACTCAAACCATTCTATCTATATCTACTACCCGGCATACTCTTCGTGTTTCGCTGGATTATGCCTTGGTATCTATATTGGTTGGCTATCGTCGTTTTACTATTTGACAAAGATGAACAGGCAGTAGGTTATATGAAACAGCTAACGGTTGTGGGTTTTCTATACCTAATAGGTCTGTTCTGTAACTGGCACTACTTCATCTCATATCCATTGCCTGACTTCATTGGACACTTTCCGCAGGGCGAAAACACCATTCTAGGAGTGGCTCTAATTGCTATTCTTGCAAGTCTGACATACGTACTATGGAGATGGGAATTCAATCGCAGGGACAGAAAACAAAAGCTAATTCGTGAAGCAGAAATTCGTGGAGAACTCATTATCTGATACTAACGAGGAGTCCCATTCTCACGATAATAATCAATTATGCGCTGTCTAATCAATGTCGACGAACAAAGTCCATCTGCATCACGTTTCTCCAATCTCACAATCTTGGTGTTCAGACCCTTATCCGCGAAGAGGGCTTCCAATGCACTTGTGTCAGTGTATTGGTCATATCCAAGTGCAATAATGTCGGGTTTGACCTCTGAAACAATCTTGGTGTGGTCATCCGTGTCTAGACCAACTATGGCTCTATCAACAAACTTCAATGACTCAACAATCCTACGTCGCTGTTCTGCAGGAAACACTGGTGGCGCCCCACGTTCCCTGACAATGGTCTTGTCCAGAGCAATGACCACAATTAGCTCCCCGTCTTCTCCAGCCAGTTCTTTTGCCTGTTCAAGATAGGAAACATGCCCAAGATGAAGGATGTCGAACTTTCCCGCTGCAAGGACTCTTTTTCCTTTCATCGGGATAACACCTGTGACTTAGTCCTCATCCACAGCGAGGAACATATCGCTCTCAGTGATAACCTCAACACGACGTTTTGTTTTGGTTATCTGACTGACATGAACAAGTCCATTGATCTCAAGCTGTAACAGAGCTGCGTTGAGTTCTGCTTCACTTGGTTCTGTTCCAAGTTCTTTCTTCAGTGCTCTGATGAGTTCGTCGTCAAGGATAACTCCGCGTCGCTTCTTTACTATATCGACGACCAAATTCGTCATAGGCATTGCATTCCATGGAGCCAAGTTCTTCTCACCTTACTGATTATCCGTAGATTGCATGAGCATGCTGGTCTACCTCTGTGGTTCTACGGAGTGTCTTGTCCATCTTCCGGTAACGCTCTAGCATCTCTTTAGTCACTGAAGAGTGTACTGACTCGATTGCTTCTTCGAAATGTTTCCACGAAACAACGTCGTTATCAAAATCATCCCTAAGAGCTCTCATTCCTGCTTCTCTACAGATTGCCTCGATGTCTCCACCAACATAGTGCTCAGTCATTTCTACGAGCTTGCCGATCTGTTTTTCAACATCATCCGCCAGTGGCATTCCCTCTGTGTAGATTTGAAAGATTGCTTTCCTGCTTTCGGAATCAGGTGCGTCAACGTAAACAAATCTGTCAAACCTGCCTGTTCTGAGCAAAGCTTTGTCTATGAGTTCAGGACGGTTTGTTGCTGCAATCACTACAATGTCCTTCATTGACTCAAGTCCATCCATCTCCGTCAGGAGCTGACTGATTACTCTCTGATTGTGTACTGCTCCTGGACCATCTCCTCCAGCTCCCCTTGTAGGTGCTAGGGCATCAATTTCATCGAAGAATATGATAGCAGGTGCTGCAGTTCTCGCCTTTCGGAAGACCTCTCGGATTGCCTTCTCGCTCTCCCCAACCCACTTTGAAATGAGTTCAGGACCTTTTACACTGATGAAGTTAGCCTCACTCTCAGTTGCTACTGCTCGTGCCAAGAGTGTTTTACCACATCCTGGAGGTCCAAAGACGAGTACTCCCTTTGGTGGAGTGATTCCTAGGCGACGGAATGATTCGGGTCTCTTAAGAGGCCATTCAACAACCTCTTTCAGTTCTTGCTTAGCCTTTTCAAGCCCTCCGATGTCACTCCAACTCACATCTGGAACTTCAATGAAGACCTCTCTGACAGCTGATGGCTGTATCTCTTTCAGAGCCTCAAGGAAATCTCCATTATGAACCTCTAGCTTTTCGAGTACATCCTGGGGTATCTCGTCAGCCTCCAGGTCTATTTGAGGAAGGTATCTTCTAAGTGCCTTCATGGCCGCCTCTCTGCATAGTGCATTGAGGTCTGCACCAACAAATCCATGAGTAATCTTGGCAAGATTCTGAAGATTGACTGTGCCATCACCCTCTGTGGTCAAGGGCATTCCCCTTGAGTGGATAAGAAGCACCTCCAGTCTTCCCGTTTCATCAGGCACTCCAATCTCAATCTCACGATCAAACCTGCCAGGGCGACGAAGTGCTGGATCCAGTGCGTTCACTCGATTTGTTGCACCTATAACTACAACCTGACCACGTACCTTGAGTCCATCCATTGTAGCTAGAAGCTGTGCAACTACACGTCGCTCAACCTCACCCTGTACATCTTCCCTCTTGGGTGCGATTGCATCCAACTCATCGATGAATATAATACTCGGGGCGTTCTCTTCTGCTTCTTCAAAGATTTTTCGTAGTTTTTGCTCTGATTCACCATAGAACTTGGACATGATCTCTGGACCATTGATATGAACAAAGTTTGCCTCAGACTCTCCAGCAACAGCCTTTGCCAGTAGTGTCTTTCCTGTGCCTGGCGGTCCATGAAGAATCAGACCTCTTGGCGGATCAATTCCCAGTCTCTTGAAAATCTCTGGGTGTTTCATCGGAAGCTCCACCATCTCTCTGATTCTTTGAATCTCATCAGACAACCCACCAATTTCCTCGTAGGTCACCTGTGCCGCACCAACAACATCTCCGGTTGGCTTCTCTGCAATGGCTAGTATTGTGGAATGCTGAACCACAACTGTTCCAGTTGGTTTTATGGAAGTAACCTTGAACGGTATAGCTCTCCCAAGAATTGGAATGAAAACAGTGTCTTGGGTTGTAACAGGACAGTTCAGGAGCTTTCGCTTGACGAATTCCTCAAATCGTGGCTCTGGTCTGATTGGCACAGAGGTTGGCGCAAGTGTCACATTCTTTGCTGGTTCTTCATTGGCTCGAGTGACAGTCACCTTCTCACTCAGACTTACCCCTGCGTTCCTTCTGATTCGACCATCCATCCGTATGATCTCGCGACCTTTGTCGCCCTGATACGCTGGCCAAGCAATAGCTGCAGTGACTCTCTTGCCCTTAATCTGGATAATGTCTCCAGTTCTGACTCCCAGCTTCTCCATTGAAACAGCGTCAATACGGACTATGAACCTGCCAATGTCTCTGTGTTCGGCCTCTGCGACCTTAAGAATAATTTCGACCATTTCGTTGAAGCATCCTCCCAATTCGTTATTATACTATGAGAAACCGGACGGAATGTGTCAAATCATTGAAATTCGTCCTGCTTCTGCTATTCAATGTTTCTTTGTTTGCCCATTTAATCAGATACAGAACCTGTGTATATAGTTCTAAGGGTGTTTAATACCTGTTAGAGGGCCCTGGGAGAGTCAAGAATTCGTGGATTACGCGCCACTACATCCTGGAAACTCTTTCCACTTCGACCTGTGACACTCCCTCGACAGCGCTTATGGCCTCTTCTATATCGTCAGTACCACCCATTGACTCATCTCTTGCGAGATTCATTCTTAGTGCTTTGAGTCCAAAAGCCACTGGCTGTGTTTCTGTTGCACCTAAATCCGTTCCCTCTGGAATCACATTCTTGATTTTTTCAAGTAGGTCATCTAAGTCAACTTCAATGTCTTCGGGCATAATCCGTAGGGTCATAACTACTCGTGCCATTATGTTCGTCTCCAAAATTCGACTATGGCCCCTCGAACCCGCAATTCGGGCAAGTGTACCTGTTAGAGAATCGCCTGCACGACTCACATCGCCAGATAGTGAACTCACCACATGATGGACACTTGAACTTCACACCGTCCTCCTGAGGAGAAACAGACGCGTGACACGAAGTACACCTGATAGCTCTCATAGTTGCCAAATTATCACCAGAAGGTTTACTGATACCTAGGGCACCAGTTTTGGGGGCGTGCTGATGAGTTATTATAAATCTGTCGAAGTGTAAGTATCATCCCCAAGCATATATTCTTGAGATACGTCTGATTGTATAAACAACACGGAGCGGATTGAATGGGTACAAAGCTCGGGAACATAGTTGATGCGACACCAATCTCACTGGCAGACCTGTCAGGAAAGAAAGTTGCCATTGATGCCTTCAACGCAATCTATGCATTTCTCTCCATTATCAGACAACCCGATGGAACCCCTTTATCAGATAGACAAGGAAGAGTGACCAGTCACCTTAGCGGCCTGTTCTACCGTAACATTAACCTTCTGGAGAATGGAATCTATCCTGTGTATGTATTCGACGGTGAAGCTCCAAAGTTAAAGGCAAGAGAGGTTGAAAAAAGGCGAGAGATCAGAGAGACCGCATATGTCGAGTGGCAGGCGGCCAAAGCTGAAGGCAGAATTGAGGATGCGCTTAAAGCTGCTAAAGGAAGCTCTCGACTGACTTCTCCAATGATTGAGGAGAGTAAGCAGCTACTTGTTGCTTTGGGAATCCCAGCCATCCAAGCACCCTCAGAGGGTGAAGCTCTTGCTGCACAAATGGCCCGTGATGGAGTAGTTTGGGCAAGCGCTAGCCAAGACAATGATTCGCTTCTCTACAATTGTCCTCGGATGATTCGAAACCTCTCTCTGTCAGGAAGACGCAGAGGAGGGAGATCTTCGAAACCAGTTACTCCTGAGCTCATCGATCTCGACAAGAACTTACGACTATTGGAACTTACACGAGAACAGCTCATCGATGTAGCAATCCTGATAGGTACCGACTACAACGATAATGTGACGGGTGTGGGTCCGAAAACAGCTCTGAAGCTTGTAAAAAAACATGGCTCTTTAGAGGACATCGAATCCGCCTTCAAGAGCTCAAAGAATCCCAAGGATAAGGAGAAACTTGTTGAGATTCAGGGCATTCCATATGATGAAATCCGAGAGATCTTTCTCAATCCTCCACAAATGGAAACAACAACCCCCGAATGGTCCAACCCAAAGCCTGATGAGATTCAGAAGATTCTCTGTTCAGAACATGACTTCAGCGAGTCTAGAGTGCAGAAGTCACTTGAGAGATTAACAAATGCACTTGAGGAACTACGAGACTCGACACTTCAGAGTTCACTCTCTGATTTCTTCTAACTTCCGTGACGGATATATAGTGACACTACGAGGCATTAGTAAGGTACGGTGAATAGCTCAAATGAGAGAGAGAATAACTGCAGTCAGAGCTTCCATCTCTGACATCACCAATGGTACTTACTCGGATGACAATGGCCCACATGTGGTTTCTCCCTTCGGTGTCGAACTAAGGCGAGTGGTGCTTATCGGATTCGTTGTGAATAAGTTTCACAGGGATGCTGATGACACAGGTAAGAAGCGGTTTGAGAGTATAACACTGGATGATGGGACTGAAACCATTGGAGTGAAAGTCTGGGGTGAGGATGAAGCGAATGTCCTTGAAGGAGTAAAAGAGAATATTCTGGCCATGGTGATTGGCAAGGTACGAATGTACAATGACGAGATTCATGTAATACCCGAAGTGGTCAGAGAGTTGACCGACCCCAACTTCATGAGCCTTCATCTTATGGAACGGTACAAAGCTATTCTGAATCGTAGTGGTGTATCTCTGCCTGATACGATGGAACAACAACAGGAACTGCTGCCATCAGCTCCTGCAAAACCTGTTTCTGGAAAGCTAGCGAATGATATCATTGCGTACGTTAGACTGGAAGCGCCTCCTGAAGGAATACCTCTGAAGGATATTGTTGCGTACTTTGAGAAGAAAGGACAGGACTCTGAGAGGACTCAGACCAAGGTCTTCAATCTCGTTGCTGAGGGTGCACTCAATGAGGTCAGTATTGGACACTTCCGCACATCAGACATGTGATCAAGGCATCAGTCGGAGCAATACCTTCAATAGCGATTAGGAGAGAAATCATGTATGGACGACTACGACAAGCTTCTAGATAGAGCCCGTTCACAGGTGCCTGAGGATGCCTTCAAAAGATCCGGAGAACGATTTCAGGTTCCTGATGTTCAAATGATTGTTCAAGGGAACAGAAGTATCTGGCAGAACTTTCAGGAAATCATCAATATCCTACATCGTCCTGGAAAAGAGGTTTTGAAGTTCGTAGCTCAGCAGCTCGGAACTGCAGGAAACATAGAGGGCAGCAACGCTCTGTTCAATGGTAAGTTTAACCAAGAACAGGTAGACGATGTTCTCAACCGTTACATCGACTCGTATGTTATTTGCCCTGTTTGTACTCGTCCAGATACCGAAATCCAGAAGGACGACAATGTATATCTGCTTGTATGTAGCGCGTGTGGGGCTAGAACTGCCATACGTCCTGTCTAACCGGAGGGACCCAGAATTGGTGCAGGTCTACATGCGAGTGAGCGAAACACACGAGCACTATGTTGTAGCAATGTGCGATAAGAGCCTCTTAGGAAAGACCCTGAAGCAGGGTGAACTGCATTTCAAAGTGAGTGAGGAATTCTACGGTGGAGAGCTTGTTGACCTCAAAGTTTGCATGCAGCACCTTGAGAAAGCAACAATTGCGAATATGGTGGGAAAGAAGACCGTAGAGGCTGCAATGAATGCAGGTCTAGTACATGAGCAGGCAGTCCTGTATATTGAGGGTCATCCACACGCACAATGGGTCAAGCTCTAGTGCTGACAACCTCCACTGCCGCCACTACACAGACCATCCTGACTCATCAGTTCTCCTACTCCTTTCAGATATGTTCGAACGGACTGTACTTACGTTTTGTACTCAACAGTCCACGTTTTAAGCAAAAATGTATGACAAACTCAGGTTGGTTCAATTGAAAGCTCCCTGTTATCAATGTGGGGAAACTGCAGTCATTGATGGTCTTTGTGCCAACTGCTACAACAAGGAACATCCTTTAATCACAGTCAAAACTCCACTATCACTACTCAGCTGTAAAAGATGCGGGTCAGTGAAGATACCAGGTGGCTGGAAGAAATTATCCTTTGATGCTGCAGATTCATATGATCTTTGGCCTCATCAGTTAGACATTCTCCTGGACACAGAAGTCAAACCTCTCGCTCGTGGAATCGAACTTGAAATTCAAGAGGAGAAAAGACTAGACCGCGTTCTTCATGTTGTGCTAAGAGCTATCGGGAAATCTCATGAGGCTCTCCCCCCTCATGAGGAAGAATATTCCATTGAGGTCAGATTCTCATATGGAACCTGCGACACCTGCGGAATGCAAAGTGGAGGTTACTATGAAGCAACACTTCAGATTCGTGCCGATGGTCGACAACTGACAGATGAAGAAGAGGACGACATAGTCCAAATTGTGACTGAGATGACAATTGCTCAGTATGGCTCTGATGACAAGGCCTTTGTAACAAAGGTCAGCAGTGATAAATTCGGTATGGATTTTCAAATAGGCTCTGAGCACCTGTGTCGCTCCATCGCTGATGTTCTTGAGTCCAAGTATCTGGCTCAACGAAAACAGAACTACAAGCTTGTAGGCCAGGACAAGGGTGGTAAGGACAAGTTTCGCACAACAATTTTGATCCGACTCCAAAGGTTTGGAATAGGTGACTTTGTGAGGGTGCTTGAGAATCCTTGCCAGGTCTTAGCAATGAGTAAGGGTGGTCTCACCTGCTTTGATTTGGTACAAAGACAGCGATTCACGATGAATCCCAAGAGCTCCAAGTGGCGCTCCCTTGAGTATCTGACCTCCAAAGATGACAGACGGGAGTTTATGGTCACAACAAGGGTGTACGGTCAACCTGTCCAGTTGATGGACTCTGAAACCTACGAAATACGGGAAATCGATGAAGATCTTCTTGACGAGAGTATTGAAGCTGGGTCTTCTGTCTACGGTTTACTAGTCGATGAGGAATTCTTCTTACTCCCTACCGAATAGAATCAGGTTTCGGTACGCTTAAATGGCCTCTCCAAGACTCCTGCAATAGTCGCTATAGGACAGTGTAGTCCAGCGATTGAACGGAGGAATATTTTGTCCCGTAAGAAAGGCGGCAGAAGACCGCAACAAGGTGATAGTCCAGACGAGCCTCTTAGAGTGAGGACCCCTAGACGTGATGATGGAGAGATGTTTGGAATCATTATCCAGATGCTGGGGTTTGACAGAGTCCGAGTCAGATGTGAGGATCAAAACATCCGTATAGGTCGGATTCCTGGTAGGATGAAGAAGAGAGTCTGGATGAGAATAGGTGATACTGTACTTATCACACCCTGGGATTTCCAGAGTGATGAGAAGTGTGATGTAGTCTATAGATATCGAGGCAACGAGATAGACTGGCTCCAGAAAAAGGGCATCCTCAAGATGTTCTAATAGGAAGTCAATCCTTTTTTGAGGACAGTTTCCTACTTCACATGACTTCATGTGAGTAGCATTCAGGAAGGCAAACGACATTGAAGAGAGCTGATGAGCAACACGAGAAGATCATCTCGGAACTCGACCGCCGTAAACTGAAACGACGGAAAGATGATGACGAGTTCAAAGTAGTGGAGGGTGTAATTGATGCACCAACCCTCAAGACACTCTACAAGCTCCTGAATAGGGGAACCATACAGGCACTTCATGGCGCCATCAGCACAGGGAAAGAAGCCAATGTTTACAGAGGAGAGGATGCCAATGGTAAACCTGTCGCTGTGAAGATATACCGCGTTTCTACTGCTGAAACTGATTTCATGCTTGAGTATATTGTGGGAGACCCACGATTCAAGAAGATCAAGCGCCGAAGTCGTTCGCTTATTCCTCAATGGGCAACAAAGGAATACAAGAACCTCAAGAGATACCATGATGCAGGTATTCGCGTTCCAAAACCTATTGATATCGAGCGCAACGTATTGGTAATGGAGTTCATTGGTGATGTTAAACGCAATCTACCTGCACCTCTAATGAAGAACGTTGAGATTCCCTCTCCGGTGAAGACATTCAATGAGATTATTCGGATGATAGAAAATGGTTATACAAACGCTGGTCTGGTGCATGCTGATCTCTCCGAGTACAACATCCTATGGCTGAAGAAACCAATTTTCATTGATGTGTCACAGGCTGTTCTGATAGGTCATGATTATGCGAAAAAGTATCTATTCCGTGACATTCAAAACATAACCAACTACTTCACGAGATTGGGTGTCGACACAGAAGACCCAGAGATCATTGCCAGACATATAGTTTCAGTTGGTGATACATGAATGCTCTATCATGAAACAATCAAGGTGCCCGAGGACCGAGTGGGTGTCATTGTTGGACGGAATGGTAGGGTACGACGTCGTGTTGAACAACTAGCCAATGTTAAGATAGAAGTGAACTCTGAGGGAGTTGTGACCATAACTGCGCCTGAGAAAACAGAGGACCCAGTTCTAGCATGGAAGGCTCGCGATATCATTCGGGCAATGGCAAGGGGGTTCAGTCCCAAAAACGCACTCACTCTGATTGATGATGATATGCAACTCATTGTCATATCACTTCGTGATGTTGTGGGGTCTTCACAGAGTCAGATGAAACGTGTCGCGGGACGTATCATCGGAGAGAATGGACGTACTAGACGTGTAATTGAACAGACCACGGAAACAAAGATCTCAATCTATGGTAAGACGGTGTCTATTATTGGGATGAGTCCAGGTCTTGACTATGCTAGACGCGCCATCGACATGCTTGTGGCTGGAGCTCCTCATAGTGCAGTCTACTCTCGCTTGGAGAAGATGCGTAGAGACATGAACCGCCAGCGGGCTGAACTCTGGGAAGATACTGACCTATGATGCCTGTAATACCCTGTCTAATATGACTAACCACTCCTTAATTCTTGAGTAGCATGAGTCATCAAAATACAATAGATGCTAGTTTCGCAAGTATCTCACCAGCAGAGTTCTTCTATAGGAATCGACAGATGGCTGGTTTTGGCAATCCTACTCAGGCTGTCTATTCTACTGTGCGTGAGTTAGTTGAAAATAGTCTTGACTCATGTGATGATGCACAGACCTATCCATCTATAGACGTTGTGATACAAAATGTCCAGTCTGATCTGATTACCATAAAGGTTTCAGATAATGGAACAGGAGTTCCCACAGACCAAGTACCCGAAGCATTTGGTCGTGTGCTCTATGGAAGCAAGTACTCTCAACAGCAGAAACGGGGAACTTTCGGTCTCGGAGTCACTATGGCTATCCTGTATGGCCAAATCACCACAGACTCTCCGGTAGTCATTCATACTAGAACACAAGACAACAAGGGGTTCATCTATCGATTATTAGTAGACGTCGAGAACAATAGCCCAGTTATAGAATGCAAAGAGCCCCTTAATCGCTCACAAATAGGTACAACAGTCATCGTCCAACTAAAGGGTGATCTAAACAGAGCACAAGAAAGAATCATAGAGTATCTACGCCTCTCCACCATCTCTACGCCTCATTCAACAATCACTCTGAGTATTGATGACGAAATGCATTTGAATCTGGGAGGTTGGTCTAGAAACATTCCAGCTCCAATCAGACCATCCAAACCACATCCGAGATCAGTGGATATGGAGGTCCTTCGAAGACTCATAACAAGACATGGTGAAGCGACTCTCAATGAATTTCTCCGCAAGTCCTTTCAGAAGATTGGGGTTAGAACCTCGGGACGTTTTCTAAAGTTCATGAACTTGAATCCAGACAGAATCGTTTCAGACTTGAGTAGAGATGAACTCGTCAGACTTGCTCAGGCATTGAGAAAGTATGATGGTTTCGAGAGTCCAGATAGCAAGTGTCTAAGTCCTATTGGAAAGGTTGAATTTCTAAGTGCTGTAAAATCGGTCTTCAATGTTAGGTTTGCTGAATATTCTAAACGTGGAGTCAGTGAATGGCAGGGTAATCCCTTTGTGATCGAGTCCATTATTGCAACTGGGGACGATTTTCCGCGTTCTGATGTACCCACACTCTACAGATTTGTGAACCGCGTTCCTCTTCTGTATGACGCAAATGAGGATATCTTGACAAGAGTCCTGAAGAGAGTGAATTGGTCCCGATATGGTATTAGCACGTCGGAGCCAGTGACTATGTTCATTCATCTCTGTTCAACCAAGATACCATTCAAAGCCGCTGGAAAACAATC
>JBHLRS010000051.1:0-19269 GCA_048882325.1 Candidatus Thorarchaeota archaeon
CCCGTATTCCAATGCCTCTAGGACTTGTTCTCTCGTGAGTTGAGTTGCAGAGTGGTCTGAGAGACCTTTGAAGATGCTTATCATGATATCTTGAGGGTAGATGTTTAGACTTGCAAGTCGATGAAAACAGCTGAGAGATCCAAGATTCTTTTTCATCGCAAGGGCTAGTGTCTTGAGATATTCAGGAACTATGAAGTCAATATATTGATTGTCGCTGAAAAGAAACGGCGGAAGGACCGTTAGAGTCACAGCGAGTGATAGGGACCAGAACTCTACGTTGAACCTAATTCTTGGATTTTTGAACTCAATCTCCGCCGCTACACTATAAGGATCTTTTAGAAAATCGTTCATGACTCTAAAAGCAGGCACTGAGAACGCAAGATACTCTTCAGGGAGGAACACATCTATCACATTGAAGCGGCGCATTCCTGAAAGAGTCATTCTTTCAATCAAGTCTTCCTTCCTGCTTACAATCATGAATTTCAGCATCTTCTCAGCAATTTCACGGATTTTCGCCCGTTCCTCTTCACTAAGTTTCAAGCTACTGTTCTTACTCATGAGATGCAGTTTGAAGTATGCTCGCTTCACAGCTGAGAGCCAGCGTCGGACAGTCTTTTTATCTACATGTCTCCTTTCAAACAGGTCCCAATGAAGGACCCTGGATTGGAGATAGGACTCGTATCCTCGTCGCTCAATTTGAACAAGGTCTCTTTCTATCATTCGCAGTGATTGCTCTGCAATGGTCATAGGTTGAAATTCTGCATTGGTTTCGACGATCACATCTAGAAGATTCACAATTCTATCATGTTCATTAATAGACTTCTCAAAGGCCTCCTTGAGTAAGTTCAGAATTCTCAACCAATTAGCTACTCGAGTGATATGCTTCTTGGCTTTTTTCTTCTCGATCATCTCCTTCTGTAGAGATGTGACTAGGTCGATTACATGTTTCCTACTTTTTGATGAGAGAAAAGCAATAACTATGTTTGACTCGAGGATTTCGACAACTCTGTGAATTGGCACTTTGAACGCTTTAAGGAGTCTCTGAGTTCCTTTCTTTCCTTCCTCAGCGGTAGTTGTTATGATGAACGCTACAATTTCATTCAGTAGAGGCGTTGTCAGAATGGTTTCAGTTTCATGCTTCTTTCTCGTTTCGATAATGTTGAACAACTCAATAGCACGTTCAAACGCGTTTGATGTTGCTTTTGCTGTGTCTTGAAACTCCTTTGCTAGTGACCTCCACAGTTTTGCTCTTGTCTGCAATTTCTTGGCTTCTTTTGAATCAGCTAGCTTGGAGTGCAAGAAGTTTACAAATTCATTGAATTTCTCGATATCATCAATCGTAAGGAACATTGGAATTAGGTTCATTTCCAACGCATGGACAATCTTGCTGTAGGTAAATGTGAGTGAACTCAACAAGGACGAGAGGCCCTCGAACTCAAATGCGAGGACTCTCTCCATCACAGCATTTTCAATGGCACTACTGAAAAAGATCCTACTTGTTGTGTCGTTTGATATTAATGCTAGAGACCTTGCGGAGAGACCTTCGACATATGCGATGAACTCTGTTGTCGTCATTTTGCCATCTTGATATCGAAGCATCACGGTCGTAATTGATTGTCTATCCTCAAGAAGACGGCATTCATCTGCGATGAGTTTGAAATCGATGCTCTTGTCCAGTTTTGATGCTTTCTTGTGACACTCTTTAGCTTCGTCATGTTTCCCCCATTTTTCATAGATCTTACTCAGATATGCCCATGATTGTGCATGGTTAGGTGCAAGCTTGACAGCTTTCTGAAATGCGACCTCTGCTTTTTCTAGGAAATCTCGCTTGACGTATGAATAACCTAGCTTGAAGAAGTTCGCAGCTTCGAATTGCCGCCGTTTCTCGTCCGTCGATAACACCCCAACCCAAGATAGAACTAGTACACCTTCATATATATGATTCTTTGACTAGAATAAAATCGAAGGATGCAAATGTCTGGATATCGATTTTCAACTGAACGTCTTGAGCGCACGGATGACCTGACTGGAAAACATGAATTTTGGATTGGAGAAGTTCAAGGTAGAACTGTCACAATTCATTTTGGAAAAGTGGGTACTCAGGGACACCGCGCGTCACGTGAGTTCAAGACACATAATCTTGCAAAAGAGTTCCTGATTAAACGTCAGGAACATAAACTGAGGGAAGGGTATCATAGCGTGTGATCCAACGTTCTCCTCAAAACTCTTCCTGGAAGATCATCCAGTTGTCTATCATCTGAAACAACAAGAGTGCCATTGACTAGAACGTAGGAAATTCCTGTGGGAAATTGATGTGGATCAAGAAATGTAGCATTGTCAATAATGGTGTCAGGATTGAAAATCACAATATCCGCCCAGTTATCCTCTCGAAGTAGTCCTCTATCCTTGAGATTGAGTCGACTTGCAGGGTATCCAGTCATCTTATAGATGGCTTCCTCCAAACTTAGAAGTCCTTTTTCACGGACATATCTACCCAATATTCGTGGATATGTTCCGTAGTGTCGGGGATGTGGTCTTCCATGACTCAGGATCCCTGTTGGAGCGACTCCTCCACCATCAGTACCAATCATAGTAAATTCAGATGTCATGATGCGTTCAATGTCTTCCTGTCCCATGCTCTCCATGGTCATCATAACTTCTGCTTTCTCATCCAAGAGCATTTCAAAAAGAACTGAGAATTCATCAGGATAATCACGCGCTCGGGCTATCTCCGTAATGCTTAGTCCTTCAATGTCTTTCCATTTCTTGGTCTTTACTGAAGATATGAATATCTTGTCCCATCCTGCTTCTTCGACTATATTCTCCCAACCTCTCTCCCTCTCTATCTCATCTCTAATTCTTGACTGATGTTCCTTCATATGGATCCTTTTGAGAAGTTCATCAACACCCCCCTCGTGTACCCAAGGGGGAAGGAGAGAGATCAATGATGTACTCCCTCTATTGTAAGGGTACTGATCACATGTTACATTGATTCCCCTTGCATTAGCATCAGCTAAGAGTTGCAGAGTTTTTTTGCTCATCCCCCAAAACGATTTACCAGCGACTTTATGATGAGCAATCTGCCCTCCTACACAACCAGACCCCTCAACAATATCAATTACTTCTTGAACTGCCTTTACAACGGTGGCACCTTCACCTCTAATGTGCGAAAAGTATAGTCCACCATTTTCCCCGACAACCTTGGCAACTTCGATGATTTCATCTGTCGATGCATAAACCTGAGGTGGATAAATGAGTCCGGTACTCATTCCAAACGCACCCGATTCCATAGCTTCGGACGCATAGCTCTTCATTGCATCAAATTCATCCGAATTAGGTGCTCTATCTTCATAAGCTGGACCACCTGCTATCCTAATTGCGCCATACCCCACGAGTGGAACGATATTTGATGATAGCTTTGTTTTCTCCAGTGCGGATAGGTATTCACCAAAGGATCGCCAAGTAATATCAAATGACGCGCCAGGAGGTGAGAAAATGTCAAACTCCTTTTTTATTAAATCAATCCGCTCTTTATTCACAGGTGCAAGAGAAAATCCACAACTTCCAACAACTGACGTAGTTATACCCTGTCTGAGAGTGGATTCAAGACGATTGCTAAAAGGCAGAGCTGTATCGGAATGACTGTGCATATCAATGAAACCAGGACACACAACTAGATCCTGACCATCTATGGTGATATCGACATTCTGATCTAGTTCTGTTCCAATTTCTCTGATTCTTCCATCTCTTACTAGTAGGTCTGCAAAGTAAGGTTCCACACCAGTCCCATCAACCAGTTTTCCATTCTTGATTAGGATATCAGATTCCTTCGCCATGACGCATTACTCTCCAAGTAACTCTCGAAGCCTGTCAGGATAGAGAGGCAAACCCTCGCGATCTATATCTTCTAAAGTCTTCCAATATGCTTGTATCGGAAGAGGAGGATCAGTTTCAGTTTCAAGACCTTCTATGACCTCTCTACTATAGAACGATTTGTCCGCAAAATCTGCTTCAAAGACAAGAACAATTTCATGTCCTATATCATCTTCAGTATCAAATAGTTCGTATATGTTTTCGATAGTTCCCAAAAAACGTATGTTCTCGATTTTGGCTCCTATCTCTTCCTTCACTTCTCTCTGAATTGTATCCTTCCCATATTCTCCGTATTGAATCTGACCACCCAGCGGGATATAGAAAATGTCCTTCTCTGTGGGCCACCTTGCGTACTCCACTAGAATCCTTGAGTCATTCCTGATTACGCAAATTGCCTTTGGTCTGATTAATCGTTGGTTCATACTTCCTCACCAAGAAGATGCAGTGTGAGTGAATAGAATTCTATCTTAAATCATCGGATTATTTCTCACTTCGGAAAAGTGAAAAGACTGTCAGGGAGGTGGTGAATTGATCGAAATGTATGAGATACGAGAGGCAAAAGATGAAGACAGGCATTCTGCAATCCGTCTTCTTTGGAAAGCACATAGTGTCACCGATGACCTTGAAGAAATCCGCGAAAAAGATTGGGCCAAAGGATGGCATAGCCCTTCAAAGAAAGATTGGTCATACGTAGCAATGGATGACAAGGAGGTTGTAGCAAATGTTTCATTCTTCGAGGATCGAGAGAATATTATTCGCGGGAAATCCATCCCATTCTCTGCTGTGTGGGGAGTAGGCACTCTTCCTCAACACAGACGAAAGGGTTTGATTCGAAAACTCTTCGTTGAATCTTTCAAAAGCATGAGAGAGAAGGACATAAGTCTATCAATTCTTGCTCCATTCTACAAGGCTTATTATGAGAAATTTGGTTACGCTTTAGCAGAATATCGCGTTAAGCACGAGTTTCCTAGGACTCTTCTTCGAATCATTAAGGGTAATGACCAAATCACAAATAGAGAACTTATTGACAAAAGTGAAGCGAAGGTCGCTCAAGAGATGCAAGCCTCAATGAGTCGCTATGGCTCAAGAAATTTCCATACAATCTCAACATTGGAACGATTGATAGAGCAAAATCACTTTCACATCTTTGAAAGTAGCGGAAATCCTGTGGGCACAGTAAAATTCCACTTTAATCAGGTGAAAGAAGACCACCTTGACCTGTCGGTGTATGCAACAACGTGTACCTCGCTCGATATTTTCCCATCCATAGTTGAACTTGTGGGACAATACGCTGCCAATGCAACAACGATACGGTGGTATTGCGATCCTCAACTACCTGTGCGTTATTACATGGACGACTTACAACACTGGAATACGATTGATTGGGGCGGTATGATGATGCGAGTGGTTGATTTGGAAACATATTGTCAATCAATTGAAGTTTCCAAAGAAGCTACCGAATCAGTAATTATACGACTGAGTGATGACATGTGTCCGTGGAATCAAGGCACATTTAAACTCACACCAGTAAATAGCGCTCTTGAAATAGAGCGACTTGAGGGTTCAACTGAGCCAGATATTTCTCTAAATGCCCTAGCCCTCTCAAATGTAATTGGAGGACTTCACCCAGCCACATCACTTCGTAGTCTTGGGATGATCAACTGTCCTGACCTTGTTGCTCAGAATCTGGAGGCTATATTCCCCGCTGATTCTTTCGTTTCCTATCAACGATTCTGATTGTCTAAGCCTTCTTCTCTTTCTCATAGGGTACCGCTATTCCCTTTGGCGGGACTGATCTACGTATTCCTGCAAGAGCCACGATTACTAGAGCATAGGGAATTATCTTCACGAGATTTGTCAATGTGACAAGCTCAGGTAATAGGATTGGAAAAACAAACTGCAAGCCAGTTACAAAACCAAAGAAAAGTCCTGCAAGGAAGCAGCCAATAGGGGTCCAATTCCCAAAGATGAGGGCTGCTAATGCGATGAAACCCTTACCTGCAGTCATTCCTTTTCCGAAAGCATTCTCAAAACCGATGCTTAGGTAAGCGCCACCTAGACCTGCAAGAGCACCACTTATGACAACTCCAATCACGCGTGTCCACTCAACACTTACTCCCGCAGCATCTAAAGTACTAGGATCTTCTCCTGCTGCTCTTATTCTGAGACCGAATGGAGTTCGATAGAGAACATACCAGCTCAAAGCTGTTATAATGAACATATAGTAGATTATCGGGGAGAGAGAACCAAAAGCAGTGCCAATCAATGGTACGCCTTGTATCTGAGGGATGACTACCTCAGGAATTCTTGTAACAGAATCAGAAAGACCCTGTTTTCCCCAAACAACTTGCAAGCCCAGTGTTGTTGATCCCATTCCAAAGAGGATGATTCCGGTTCCACTCACAATGTGGTTTCCTTTAAACTTGACACAGACTAACGCATGTGCTGCAGCGAGAGTTCCCCCAGCAATCATTGCTATTATCAGCCCAATCCAAGGGCTTCCTGTATAATATGTACCAGCTACAGCTGAGAAAGCGCCTACAAGCATCATACCTTCAAGACCTATGTTTACGACTCCAGTGCGTTCTGAGAACATTCCACCTAAAGCGGTCAAAACAAGGGGCGTTGCCATCTGCAAGGTAGCTTTCAGTAACCAACCCATTAGCTCCAGCATTGGGTCTCCTGTCTGCATCAGCCTTCACCTCCCGACTCATAAAGATCTTCTGGAAAGATCCTCGAACCTACAACGACTAGCAAGATGATAGTTATACCAAACACTAGACTCTGACCAACGATAACCATAACTCCTGCAACAATTCCCATTGCAGCAATGAGAAGCCATTCAATAGCTGCAAAAACAACAAGAATCACTCCCCGTCGACTTCTCGATGCGAGTTCAACAAGTGCAAACATACTGATAAGACTCGTTAAGAATAATAATAGCGCAATAGAACCTCCAGAGTTAGAAACGCTCGCATCCAACAATGAAGCATATGAACCAAAGAGTGTAAGACAGAAGATTGCTGATGTTCCCGCCATACCCGTTGTAAACAGGTGGATAAATGCAGGAACACGATCTGTCCTCAGCCAGATAGCATAATCACTCCCTCTTTTTGCTAACCAGTCTATTGCTTTTGGTGCTGCAATAAATAGAACAATCAGACCCTGAATAACTCGGACCATCTCCAAGGGAATCCCTGCAATTCGCTGCATCTGGATTCCACCTGTTCTGAGAGCACCAAAGAATATTGCTGCAGCTAGAACACCCCATGGATTATTGTTACCCAGCACAGCTACAGTTATCCCATCCCAACCAAGCCCAACTGACCAGTTGTCTTGGAAAAGATGGTGGTAACCGAGAATCTCTCCTGATCCTCCCATTCCCGCTAAAGCTCCTGCAATGCCAAGAGCCAACGCGATATTCTTTTTGGGATTTATCCCAGCAGTTTCTGCTGCATCTTTATTCTGTCCCACAGCACGCATTTCATACCCGAGGACAGTTCGGTTGATTAAGTAATCAACTGCAATCACAGCTAAAATGGCTACGATAAAGCTTGCATTTAGGAAGTAACCCACAAGTTTAGGCAACTCTGCAGTGGCTAATATTTCGGGAGTCCGATCAAGTGCTTGAGAGGTATCTTTCAGAGGATATGTAACTAACCATGCTGTGAACAGTATTGCTGAGTATGACATCATCATTGTAGTGACTACTTCATGTGTACCTCTATATGCCTTTAATATTCCAGGAAGCAATCCATATAGAAATCCAGCAAACGCTCCGAAAAGTAGTGCTGTGATTTGGTGAATCACAATTGGCAGTGAAAACATATACCCTATAATAGCTGCAGCCATTGCACCCATGTAGAGTTGCCCTTCTGGTCCTATGTTGAAAAGACCACACTTGAAAGCCAAAGCTACCGAGAGCCCTGTAAAGACAAGTGGTGTAGCAAAGAATAGAACCCTGTCAAATTGAGTAATGGCGCCATAGAGAAGAGTTAGAAATCCAAGTCCAACATTGTATCCTGTCATCACCATTACTAACGCACCTACCACTAGTGCTAATATAATGGAACCAGTCGCCCAAATTGCAGTTTTATGAAACGAAGGATCAGATAATTTCTCAATCATGTTATCATAGAAAAACCTCAGATCGAATTTGCCCTGTTCATCTGCATACTCTTCCTCAATTCTCTCCTCACTCATACGAAAGCCTCCTCCCTACGCTGATCAATCCCATGTCCTGCCATCAGCAAGCCCAGCTCTTCAGCAGTTGTTTCATTAGGAGTTTTCAAAGCAACAATCTGACCATCAAATATGACTGCTATTCGGTCCGCCACACTCAAAATCTCATCCAGTTCTGCTGACACCATTAAAATTGCCACACCATCATCTCTCATGGATACAAGCACATTGTGAATGTATTCTGTTGCCCCAACATCAAGTCCTCTAGTTGGTTGAGCAGCCAGAATCAGTTTTGGATTTCTTGCAAGTTCACGTGCAACTATGACCTTCTGCTGATTACCACCGGATAGCGTGCTGGCTAGACTATGAATATTGGATACCTTGATCGAGTAATCATAAACAAGTTGATCAGCAAGATTATCAGATTCGGATAGGTCTAATAACTGCATAGCAGGGCCCGTAGCATATGGAGGTTTGTGATGTATGCCCAGCGATGTATTTTCTGCAATAGTGAAACCAAGAATAAGTCCTCTTAGATGGCGGTCTTCAGGGATATGACTCACGCCAGATTCTCGAACTTCGCGTGGACTAAGACCAGTGATGTCAGCTCCGTTAAGCAGAATTTTTCCAGCTTTAGGTTTTAGCAGTCCCGCAATTGCTTCAACAAGCTCTGTCTGTCCATTTCCTTCAACACCCGCTATTCCAAGTATTTCTCCTGCTCTCACTTCAAGATTGATTCCTTTAACTGCCGTGACCTTCCTCTTGTCTTCAACAACAAGATCATTGACAGAAAGGACAATGTTTCCCGGTGTTGCAGGACTCTTTTCGACCCTAAATACAACTGGTCTGCCAACCATCATTCTTGCTAATTCTTCAGGTGAGGTGTCTTCTTTGTTGACTGTCCCAATTAATTCTCCATCTCTAAGGACACTGATTCTATCAGCAAGTGCCATTGGCTCCCTTAGTTTGTGAGTGATCAGGATGATTGTACGACCACTCTCTTTAAACCGTTCAAGGGTAATAAAAAGGTCATCAACTTCTTGCGGTGTGAGGACTGAGGTTGGTTCATCAAGGATCAGAATATCTGCATTCCTATAGAGTGTCTTTATTATCTCTACTCTTTGTTGAAGACCAACTGAGATGTCCTGTATTTTCTCATTTGGTTCAATCTGAAGACCATTCTCTTCAGCGATTCTCTTTATTCTGGCTGCAGCACCTTTGAAATCAATCGGCAGAAGAGAACTCATCATTTTTGCTCCCATGAGCTTTTCTGCACTAGCTCTTCTTAGAACTGGTTCAAGACCAAGAATTACATTCTCAGTTACTGTCAATGTTGGAATGAGCTTGAAATGTTGATGCACCATACCGACACCGCGAATGATTGCATCCTGAGGTGACTGAAGCTCTACCTCCTCCCCCTTGATTTTTATTATTCCGGAATCTTTCGAGAGAAAACCGTAAAGAATATTCATCAGCGTGGACTTTCCCGCCCCATTTTCACCCAACAACCCATGTACCTCACCCTCTCGTATCCTTAGGGTGATATCCTTGTTTGCTTGGACTCCTCCGGGAAAGGTTTTCGAAATGTTCTCAAGCTCTACTGCGTAGATGGTAAGACCTCCTATTGGGCAGTCCTATAGGACGAGGAAAGCAGCAACTCCTATTTATCTCTGCCCAAATAAACTGAAAAAAGAAGAGGAGAGAGGCAAAAGCCTCTCAGTTTTACTAAGTCCAGTATATTACTTCAGGTACGGTTTCAACCCCATTTATGATGTCATCCTTCAGATCATTCACAATATCGATCCAAGACTGTGGAATGTCTAGTAATGGCGGATCGTATGGGACGAGCTCATAGACTTGAGTCAGATTACTGAATGGTCGAAGACCACCAATCTCCCAACCCAGACCATTATTTGAAAGGTTGTAGACCTCAATGGTACCAGATGTCTTATTCAAAGTCCCATCATGAGTGTCTTTGATAGCATCAAAAGCTGCAACATCCACTCTCTTCAACATACTAGTAAGTGCGAATGTTGGTGATGAAGCTCCTGCTGGATCATCATAGCTTGAAGTTCCAAACCACATTTGTGGCGAATCCACTCCAACCATCCACAGAGGAGTTGTGTTGGTTCCTGCATTGATCTTGTTTCTTGTTGCCGTCCATGCACCAATCCCAGATCTTCCTGCAGCCGCATAAATGATATCAACATCAGCTGCATGCATTGCATCAGCCAAATTTTGACCTATTGCAGTGTCAACCCAGCTGTTGGTGTACTGTACTGTGAAGTTAACACCAGGATTGGTGTAGTTTGCACCCCACACAAAACCAGCTGCGAATCTGTGAATCAGCCACATGTCTTCGCCACCAATAAAACCAACATTGTCAGTTTTGGTCATTAGACCTGCAAGAGCGCCAACAAGGGCAGATCCTTTTTGTTCCTGGAAAACGCAACTACGCACATTTGGCGCAATTACGACATTATCAATTATAGCAAACGTCTGGTTTGGAAAGTCAGCAGCAACCGCAGTTAACGCGTCAGCTTGATCAAAACTACCACAAATGATGATTTCATATGTACCAGCCGCTGCATAGTCTCTAAGATATGTTTCAAACTCGGTTACCTGATCGGGCTCAGCTACATCAAAATTCCAGCCTAGCTCCGCTCTGGCTCTTAGTCCTCCTGCATAAGTACCGTCATTGAAACTGAGGTCACCTCTTCCTCCAGTTCCCAGTATGATAGCTACTTTTGCGGGAGCAGGGAAGAGCATAGGACCCAGAAAGACTACAGCACCTAATCCAATGACAAGAATCACTATGAGAATGACCGCTGTTGTTCTTTGTTCCATTTCACTCCACCTCAATTGAGATGCAATTGACACATGTTCTGAATATTTCAGATTTGTGTTACTCAAAGATTTACAAACTCACTAAAAAAACCTCTTCTAAAAATGCACTTTTAAAACACTTTCAAATTGCTCTAAGCAAAATATAGTGGATTTAAATATTCAGCCATATTTTTGTTCAAACAATTATAAAAGTAACAAGTTGCGTTCGCATTATGAGTCCGCAATCTGTGACCCTCTGGTGAGAGCCTGCGCAGTGCCTTTAGGTTATATACTATTGTGGGTAGAAAAAAAAGGGGAAATATCATGATTATTGACAAGACTTCGTCTAATCCAACTGACTTGAAGACTAGACTCTATCAGATTGTAACTGAGGAAAAGATTAGTTCACTAAGTATGATATGTGGGATGGCAGGGATCGATGAGGACCAGACCCGCTCTTTGTTGGAAGAACTTGTCGATGATGGAACCTTGACCGGTTCATTCACTGACGATGGTGAGAGGTTCTTTCTCTCCGATGTCAAGGTTTCCGATGCACCTGTTGCTCCAACTAGGGATAAGGGATATGAGATTGCGAAGGCAGACACACGTCAGGGGAAGATTGTCCTCATCGCTGGTCTTGCAACAATGATAGCTGGATACATCGCCAGTGGCTTAAGAACTTTCAACGCAGTCATGGAACATGTGGGCGGTGCAGTGGTCATGATTGGCCTAGGTGTCCTGATTGCAGGATGGCTTATGATCAGTCGGGCTGATCCTCCCAGTAATATCAAATGACCGGATAATCATATGCCAACGAAAAGGTTGGTTGTTAGACGGAGAACTGATATGCTCCTTTATATTTATTGCATAAACGGAGTGGTCAGTATGTCAGATGATGTTGTCGCACTCGGGATGAAGTACTTCAATAAAGAAGGGCATAATTGTGCACAGACTGTTATGCGAACAGTGCTGGAGCACTATGGTATGGATTTCAAAGAGTCAACGAAGGCTATGGCAGGACTCGGAGGTGGTGTAGGTCTAGATGGAAATGTTTGTGGAGCAGTAAGCGGAGCAGTAGCTGCTCTCGGAGTGCTCAACAGTAGGCGGTTTGAGGATTTTGAACAACACAAGAATGAAACCTATACCTCAGCTTTGAAATTCATGTACAAATTCAGGAAGAAGCACGAGACCATAATCTGCGATGAGCTTACAGGAATTACTATGTCGGACAAGGATGCGCGAACCAAAGCTATTGATACCGGGGTTTTTCATAGAATCTGTCCTCAATTTGTTGAAGATGCAATTAGAATCGTCGTCGAAATGGAAGATAAGATGGGAGGAGTATCATAGAAAATGAGGTTTGGCATTCAGATTGAACCCCAATTTGGTTTCAGTTATGATGATGTTACCGAACTCTCAGATAGAGCTCTTGACAATGGTTTCACTGGTGTCTGGTTTTCAGACCACTTTATGTTAGACGCTAATGCAGTGGACAAAGAGCTTCTTGATCCTTGGCTATTGATGGCCGCGCTGGTGCGCGACAATAAGAAGATTCGAGTTGGTAGCTTGGTGTTCTGTAATAGCTACAGACCTCCGGCTCTTCACGCAAAGATGGCTGCTACAATCGATGTCATTTCAAATGGACGTCTTGATTTTGGAATTGGAGCAGGATGGAAGAGATTAGAATTTTTAGCCTATGGCTACAAATTTCCTAAATTTGCGACTAGAGCAGAGCAGCTTGAGGAGGCAATTCAAATCATCAGGGGTATCTGGACGCAGGAGAAATTTACCTTCAAAGGCAAACACTACCAAGTGAAAGAGGTCGTATCATTTCCAAAACCTGTTCAAAATCCAGTTCCCAAAATATGGGTTGGTTCAAACAGAGGTGGACCAAGAATGATTGAGATAGCAGCTCAATATGGGGATGGTATCAACGTCGCGTGGGGATTCTCTCCAGACCAGACAAATAAGATCTTCAATCAGCTAGAAGAATTTGCAGAAAAACATGGTCGAAAATCAGGAATGATTGCTAAGTCTGTTGGTCTTTGGACAAGAGTCATGAAGACTGAAGCTGAGATAGAAGATAGAATCAAGGAGAATGCAGCTAAGCGCGGAATCTCTAAAGAAGCATACCGAAAAAGGGTCGCATCATCCCTCTGGGGCACCCCTGAGACCGTCGCTGAAAGACTTGTACAGTACAAGGAGCAAGGAGTTTCTGACATTGTCCTCATGTTTCCATATGGGGAGATGAGGGAACAGATTAACCTATTTGGCGAGAGCGTGGTTCCCCTACTCTAAATAGCTGTTGATCCAGAACTTGCTGGGACGAGAATTCGAATGTTCTTACTTCAAAAGCCAGGAGAGGAATGGGTTGATACCCCTCACAAAGCGCGAGGGAGCGGCCCATTCCTAAATTGGTCTTAAGCCATTGTTGCTGGTTGGTCATCTTCAAGATATACTTTAGCCTCTCCCTTCACTGGTTGACGGACCTTTAGAAGGAGGAGGATAGAAACAACAAAGAACAATAGTATTGCTAGCATTGCATTTAGGTGTGCATCACGTATCAATGCAGGATCCTGAGTAGGATTCGCTAGAAGCAGAACGGATGCATACACAAATGGTCCAAGTATAGCTGCAAATTTGCCGGTAAGAGCATAGAAACCATACATCTCTGATTTCTTGTCCTCCGGGATGAATTGGCCATACATACCTCGTGCGATGCTTTGTGATGATCCCATTCCTACCCCAGCAATCATGCCAACTGTCCACCAGATGATGGCACCAAAATCTACAAAGAGGTATGCTATTGAGAGGGCAATGACCCAAATGAACAGTGTGATGATAAGCGCTCTTTTTGTGCCAATTTTGTCTGCAACAATACCGAAGACGAACGCACCTGGGATAGCTGCGAGCTGTGTCACAGCAAAGAAGATGAGAATGTTCGTCGTACTGAACAAGTAGACCTCTTGACCAAAGATGGCTGCATAGTAGATTACGGTAGTAATCGCATCACTGAAGAGGAAATAAGCAACTAGGAACAGGGGAAGACCCTGATAGTTGCGGATGTTCTTGACTGTGTTTCTCACACGTCGATAGCCTAGACTAGCTAGAGATTGATCCTCCTCTCCTGGAAACACTGTCGCAGGTCTATTCTTGAGAGCCATTATACTTGGAATAGCAAAGACAAGGAAGAAAATGGCACTTGCAAAGAATGCGTAAGTGTATGGTAGATCAGCTAGGATAACAAGAAGAGCAATAATTATTGTGGCCATGGCTCCAACATATCCTGCTGCATAGCCATATCCACTAATGCGACCTATATTCTCCTCATTGCTTATCTCCGGGAGCCACGCATTATAGAAGGGCAGTGCTCCTTGAAATCCAACATTAGCGATGATGAAGATTATCCATGCCCAAACCCAGATGTCTAAACCTAAAATGGGTGCAAAGTCGAAACCGGGTAAAGGATTTTCAGGTCTAATTTCGGGAATGGCATCAATCTGAGAATATGTGAGCCCTGGAAGGAACACCATGAATGCAGTTAATGCAATACAGACTGAAGTATAGAACATCAGGAACTTTTTCTTGGTTCCTCCAAAGTCTGCAATTGCACCAAGCACAGGTGCAGTTACTGCAATGATTAACATAGTGACACTTCCTGCATAGCCCCACATTGCATCTCCGAGGGTTTCATTCCAGACCAACACTCGGAAGTAGAGCGGATATAGAGCAGTCACTATTAGAACCGTGAAGCTGGTGTTTGCTAGATCGTATAGATACCAGCCAAACCGTTCTTTCCTATCGGTTGGGATTTCATCTTCTCCCATTCGTTTCTACTCCTGATTTGTCTTGATAGACCAGAAGCATTGACCATAGCCTATATTTAACCCTGAGGGATTTGAAAGATTCACGCTCTTAGGTAAACAATAAGAGAATGAGTGAGAGAAGTAGTGTATCAGTGATAAAGATGAGGAAAAAGGAGCTCTTTGAGTTTTGTAAGGAATGGCTCAGTGCTTGGAACGGAAACAATCCTAAGGCACTTCTCAGGTATTACAGTGAAGAAGCTCTCTATGTCGATCCTGCGAATAGAGATGGTCTCAAAGGCCACAAAGAGATGGCACGATACTTTGAGCGTCTTCTGGATGCTTACCAAGACTGGACTTGGAGACCTATCGAAGTGTTTCCAATTGAAACTGGAGCGATTGTAAAATGGGAGTGCACAATCCCGGTGGGTCAAGAAACTATTCATGAAATCGGCCTCGACATTGTCGAGATCGATGGTGATAAGATAACAAGGAACGAGGTCTATTTCGATAGAACCCGATTGATGGCAGCAATTGAGAAGAAACGCAGAGACCGTCGATCTGCAGATCTTTAGTCGAATCTCTTTGTCCAGTTTGCTACTATTTCATTGAACACTCCAAACTTCTCAAGCATGACCGCATGTCCAGCATCTTTGATCACGTGCATCTCGGAACTTTCAATTTTGTCTTTCAAGTAGGTGGCATACTTGGCAGGTGTCATCACATCAGCGTCACCCACAAGAATCAATGTGGAGGACTTTATCTGGTGAACCTTGTCCATTATATCAAACTTGTCACAAACCTTGAAATCTCTGGTAATTATCTGTGGAGGACATTTTCGAACCTCATGTCTGGAGGCTTCAATCACATCTTCTGAAGTTTCTTCATGAAACATGAAATTTCCAATAGCTTCCACATATCCATCAAAGTCATTCTCCAGGAGATTGAACACCACAGGAGTGACCCTTAGTTTAGCTCCAGTTCCAACCAATATTATTCCTCTAAGATATTCTGGGTATTTTAGGGCATAAAGTTGTGCAAGCGCGCCACCCATACTATGACCCGCGAGGAATGGTTTGTCGAACTTTGAAACCACCTCATGAACATCACTAAAATATGAATGAAGGACATCCTCCTCGGCTCTATCTGGAGTCTTTCCGTGACCATTGAGATCGATGGCAACCACATGAAGCTTTGATGAGAGCCCTCTCAGTTGCATAAACCAAGTTGCAGTTGATCCGCCAGCGCCATGCACAAAGATCACTGTCCTACTATCACGTGCACCTGATTCCTCAAAATGTACAGGCATGACAAATCACTCTAACCTCTGGCATACTCTCAAGCAGAAAAGTCTGGCTATTAATACAGAGAAGCTACCTTTAAATCAAAATCAATTGGCGAAAATATCTCGTATGACCCTTCACAATCGAAACCCACTACTCCTCTGCTTAGGAGGAGGTATTCTCATGATTTTCTCCGGTTTTAGTGGAGCAATAGGAGTGATTGGGGAGTTATCAGAAATAATCCAGTATGTCTTTGGATTGGCTTTCCTTGAAACATTCGAGAACTTCATGATGGGACTCGCAGCGTGGGCTGCAGTTGGAGGAATCGTAGTGATTTTCGGTGGTTTTGTTTTGACCACCGATAAAGTCAGATTTGGCGGATACATCATAATGCTCGGAATAATTGTCGGGATTGTTGGTCTTCTTATGACTCTGGTGCAAATGGCTTCAACTGGAGTATTTGTTATGAATCTTGTAGTGCAGCTCCACCAATCCCTCGGCTGGATCGGAGCGATATTGGCATTTATTGCGAGAATTATTGCTGAACAGAAACCCCTGGTCGATCGCTAAATTTCACACGTCGAAAATTGAAACTGATGTCTCCAAATTTTTTGCAGCCTGAATACACTCTCGTAAGATACCTTCTTTGTCAACATCCATCCGCGTGAAGACTGACACAAACCAAACTCCTTTCCCCGTGCCGCAGATCAAACTGACTGCACCATCTGGATTGATAGCAACAAATCCTTGCTCTGTTGCTAGCGCTCTAAGGAATGCTATATTCTTCAAGAAGAAACTCTGGATTTGGCCATTCCATGCCTGGATTATGGTCCCTATTTCAGCAGCTATATTCATGTTCTCGCTAGCATATGCTACCTTTCCTTCATATGTAAAGACACAGAAACCAGTAATTTCTGTATAATTACTCATTGCGATATCAATTGTACGTTTGATTCTCATAACCATGGTATATTCAAGGTGTTCACATGACTTCTTCAAAAATAGATTCCTTGAATGTAGTATGAAAAGGTTGATGAGATTTCCAACCCAGTGATATTTGATCTTGAAGAATAGGAAAGAGAAAGGGCGAGCAAAAAGACGAAAGAAGTCACCCATTGGACACACAATTCCAGCAAGATATCGAACACATCCAATGATGCTCACCCGCTGGATGACAGATATAGACAACTACGCAAGAAAGAAGAAACGGAAAAAGACTCCACGAGCCTTAAGACATCCCCACAACTAACCAACGCCGCTAGCAATGCTCATGGCTTTTGCTAAGAGTAGCGTTCTGTGGTGTAACTCATCATTACTGACGTTAGCTACAAAACGACCTTCCTTAAGGGCAAAGCCGTGACGCAATGCCACATCCTTAAGGTTTCCATTCTTTAGCTCCGATGACACAAGCCTAAAGGAAAACCAATCTTCAGTTCCTTTTTCTTGGACATAACAACTGATGTTGAACGAGAGTCCATTTTCGAGAGTCACTTTGAATCTCTTGCCAATTGATTGCTTGATTGTCACATTTGGACCGAGAATTCCTCGAAGGACAGAGGTAGTGAACAATGAAGCTGGACCAGGGAGGAAGGCCCATGACCAGAAACGAAAGGCGATGATCATCAAAGCTACTGCAGTTATGAGGCCTATATTATTGAAAGCCGCGACAACCCGCAAGCTTTGAGTCCAACCTGTCCCTGATGTAAATTCACCAAGTCCTGCAATTCCAGTTGTGTAATAGACAAAGAAGGTGATTGAAAACACTATAATGAAGGCTGAAAGGGCAATCCTAATTCTGTCTTTATAGAGTGCCTTTGCTTCAAGTAGGAGTTCGTTCTCCACTTTCACTCTTCCTCCAGTGCTTTCATGTAAATCTCACGAGAGTGTTTCCCATGAACCTTGCAGAGATCCACCAGGATATTGAGCAACGGATGCTCATTATTTATTCGGATTGCGTAAAGCTTCGGTGTGAGCTGGTCAATCTGAATCATTTCATTCTCTTTCAGGTGGGATATCACGCCTCTGTACAGACTTCTTGACTTTCCACTATAGCCGATCAAGCGGCTCAATTGAACACCACTAACGCTTCGAGGGTAGATGTGGGCCAGTGCAAGAAGAATTGCTCTTCTTGTATCATTCAGTGATGACATTAACTGGATTAATTCATACACTGATGCGTCATTGGTGTCAATCTCCACTTTCCACCGACCTACTATTACCATTGTTGTGTTCAGGAAAACACATAATATTATGGCTTCGAAAGTTTCTCTCTCAAAGCCCTACGATAATGTCGGTAGTACACCACCTATATCTCTCTTACTGATTCTACTTTACTGATTTTAGCGATTTATGGAAGGGAAACATCCGCCAAAGTGTTAATAATAAAAATTCAAGAGAAGTGTACTAGAACCTAACTAGTTAGGAGGTAAATGCTATTTCATCATTTTCCAGCAAATACTTCGGTTGGCTCATTGCTCTAGTAATTGTCCTCGCTGGAAGTTGGTTCCTTTTGCCAGATGGTTATGAATCTTTGATTGCCATCTTCGCGCCTCAGTTTGGTAATTACTTGAGGCCGACAGTCGTCTTGGTTAACCTCTTACTCGTCAATCCGATGAGTAATTTCACCATGATAGCGGTCTGGGCTGGAGCTGGCTTTGTGGGAGGAATGATGGCTGGAACTAAGAAGGGCGCCTTTGTTGTCGGTTTGATGACCTGGCTCTCTTGCTTTGTTCTCATAGCCCTGTGTATCTACCTGATTATACAGGGTGGTATAGCATTAGGGTCATTTGTCATTCCCCCAGGATCATCACTCGTTGATATTCTTGGGATTCCAATATTTCAAGACCTAATTGACCAAGTGCTACCACTTATTTCAGGAGTTTTCGGCGGCGGTGGTGCATTTGACCCGACCTCACTGATGACACTTCTTCTGCCTTTCTTATTGTGGATACTGACACCAGCTGTTGTGGTCATAGTAGCTGCGATTGTTGGAGCAGTAGTCAGGCCAAAGGAGGACTTCTAGAATGAAACTAAATAAAAAGCACGCAATCGTCATACTAGCGATAGGATTCCTATTCTCTATACCAGCTGTAGCTGCATACAACACTGGTTCCGTTGTTCTTGCTCAAGATTTCAATGAGGACTTCATTTTTGATCTGATTAACAATGGTGCGGAAGTTGTCTTCACAGCAATTGACGAGCAAGGAGCACCTGCAGTTGTATATGGGCAATTAGGAGTTCCGGATCAACAACTTGCCTTGGACGACCCCATGTACGAAGGATGCATTGTGATGGCACTCATC
>JBHLRS010000052.1:0-18840 GCA_048882325.1 Candidatus Thorarchaeota archaeon
TTCATGTTGAAGGTACTTGATGACGATATCAACTGCGCAAGAAATGATAGCACTGTGACTGAAGGGACATGGAGTTTCGATATGTTTGTTCCAAACGGTCTTTTTTATGGTTTTTCAGCTTTCTATGTCGAGATCATGTCCAACGGAACCTATGGGTGGTTCGGAGCTACAAACACTAGTTTTATTTCTGTTGGATATTTCAACGAGAAGTTTATCGTCTGGGAGTGGGTAGAAGAGGAAATAGATATTCTCTCAAACATCAATGTTTATCCCTTAGAAGGATGGCACCACATTGCTATAAGTAGGTCAAGTGAGAATCGATTTTTGGTCGCCTTCAATGGAACTCTCGAAGCAAACTTTACCAACAATGATGTCACAAGTTCTACGTATCTCCAGTTTTATTGTGAAAATTGCTCTGGTGCTGCCATCGACAACCTAGTTGTTGATAATGATCCCGAAGAATTTTGGAATCATGTGGACTCAACTACTACACCAACAACACCTACTACACCAACCTCAACCCCACCCCCACCCGGTCCAGTGTTTTTTGTTCTGATTGTTGGAACCGGTGTTGGTGTAGTTCTAATAGCAATCGTCATTCTCAGACGAAGATGAGCAGAGCAAAAGGGGGCAATTGAGAGTAGTGAAGAAGTGGTGGACCGGGCGAGATTCGAACTCGCGACCTCCTCCATGCCAAGGAGGCGATCTACCGGGCTGATCTACCGGCCCACGTGTTGGTTCGCAAATCGTGTTAGAACGGTTAAAAGAATTGTGGAGTGAATCCCACAAGCAGACATTTATTCAAGTTCAAGATGGATGGATTCGAGGGTAAGAGTTTTGCTAGAAAAGATTCCGAAGGCTCTGATATACCTGACATATTACAACATCCCCCTCTTTATACTTGCGAGTGGTATTTACCTAGACATAATCACATTGACCATCATCGCACTGGACCAGCTTGTTGTTTTTGCAGATATAATGATACGACCAGCAACACGAAGAGAAGATATAGACACTACAACTAGGCTGGTAGGTCTTCTACTCTTATTGCATCCATTCATCCTAGTCATTCTTTTCTATGAGAATCTCTTGCTGACCCCAATACTATTCCTAGCTCTTGACACGCCAGTAGTCTCATACATTGGTATCATTGTCTATATTGTGGGAGGGATACTTGTTCTGAGGAGTAGAATACAACTTGGAAGATATGGGGATGGGACTCCCGAATTAAAGGAAGACCATCACCTTCTGAAAGAGGGAATCTACAACCACATACGCCATCCATTATACTCCGGAGGAATGATTGGACGTCTAGGACTTGGATTGGCATTTCGAGGTTATATGGGTACAGTCGTCTACGTACTTGTTTATTTTGGAATATTTAGAAAAAGGATGGAGATCGAGGAACAATCCTTGAAATCTAAATTCGGAGAAGAATATGAGGAATATATGAAACGAACTAAACGACTGTTCCCTTACATTTACTAATTGTTGAGTGATGTTGAATCAACAACAGGAGAGTGTAATAGACTAATGATTCAAGCCTCATTTGCAGACTGGCTGGGTTCAAACCTAGCATACGCAATGTTTGCACTTGGAATGTTGCTGGTGTTCATCCTGATGGTCTACATCAAATTTTTCGTTCACTATTTCTACGAAGGGACACTCTATAGACAGTATCGTCGTGGAAAACTGATCAAAGAGAGCGATAGGGGGGGCCTTGTTACACTCATACCTCTCTTTGACAGACTTGAGGTGTTTGATGAAGAGGATGAAAATAATGACATTGCTCCCCCTTGATTCAGGGAGAGCAACTTGGTTGACGTGTCACTATGAATCAAATAGATTCGTAGCTCTTGCTATGCTAGACTATCTCCTCACCGCATAAACAATCACAACGATGACAATAATGACGCCGACACCAGCGAGAGCTAGCATCAGTATGTTTGAATCTCCTGGTGGTGGTGTGGGGGTAGTGGTTGGAGATGTGGTCGTTGTGGGAGAGGTGCCTGTGGGTGTAGTCGCTATCGGGGTTGTGCTGGTAGGTGGTGTGGTAGTCGTAGTAGTTGCTGCGGACACTGATACAGATATGTCCAGACTGGTACCCACCATCCCAGAAGCACCAGCGGTCCATGCCCGGATAGTCCAGGAACCAGCTGAGGTTGGCGTAAACTCAATCGAGATGGTTACTGCGTCAGATGTAGGATTGAGATCTGAACCAGTTCCATCTTCAGTGGATTGTTCTACGAATGTGAACTGTGCATTGTCAGCCCATCCTGACCTAACAGCAATAGCGACTTTGCTATCGCCTCCCGAGTAACCCGTCTGGTTCAACATTACAACGAATGGAACGCCGACTGTTGCATCCACAGTCCCCGTTGCATTAGATGTTAGAATAAGTACGCCTGTGGCTGAGTGACAGTTACCGCAGGGATTTGTCTGACCCGGAACTGCTGTCACAGAAAAAGCACCTGCAGCAATCAATAGAACCACTCCAAGCACGGCAACAAGGAATTTTCCTTTTTTCAATTTGAAACCTCATTCAGAATTCACTTTGAGATTTGAAAGTGGTGTTCAAAATCGAAGCTAATGCAGTATAAAAATGTAATTTCTATAAGCATATGTTTTACAAAATTTAACCTCATCTATTAGAAACAATAGTAAATTGATTTCTGATGGAATAAGAAAAGCGTGGTTCTGTCTGATGGCAGCTGTCCATCCATCGAATCATCCGCGTACCCGAGGTCCGTGAACCTTCTTGTGTGCCCAATTATACTGGCGGAGTCTAGCTGAACTACCAAATCCACAGGCTGCACACGCCTTGTGTCTCACGTGATATGATCTTCTTCCGCATCTTCTACAGCGTATGTGGTGTGGGTTGTTTTTCTTACCTTTGGAGGGTGTGCCTTTACCCATCGTGGTTCATTCCTTGAATTACTTAGGCGGAGGTGAGACGATCACGACATTGTCGCCTCTCACTATCACGGTCTTGACTACTTCGATTATTTGCTCACCCGATTCAGGATCGATTGAGATCTCCTCAGCATCCTCTAGGATGAGGTTCAAGTGCTGGTCATAGCCTCGCAGCTTACCCTTGATTTTCTTCTTTCCTTTTAGTTCTACAAGAACCTGGTCGCCAATTGAGCTCTGAAGTAGTTCCATGGGCTTTCCTGCGTTCATCGCTATCACCATCACAGAAGCAACGCTATGTGGCCGATGGTCACACGACGTCAGCGCTACCCTTTGGACTTTGCTTAAAAACATGGCGATGTTGACGATAGGTTCTGGCTAGTTTTCCACGGCGTAGGCTTCAAAAGGAGTGCCAATCAACCATTAGACAATGCCAAAGATAGAACGAATCAAGAAGCGACATCTGCTCAAAAAGCGGGAGCAGCGGGACGAGATTGCCAAGATTGAGAAGGAGATTGGCTCATCAGTAGAGGGTCTTGATGAGTCACGACTCGAGGGTGGAATCCTAGATGACGGATCCCGAGTCCTCCTTTTGGATGGAGAGATTATATTCTTTCAGTATGAGGGCCGCATGTTTCCTGCACTTCGAGCCCTCTTGAATGGTCTGATAGATGTCCCCAGAATTACAGTTGATATGGGTGCTGTGAAATTTGTCGTGAATGGCGCAGACATCATGCGTCCTGGAATAACAGCGATAGATGACAGGGTCAAGAAGTTCGGCATTGTAGTTGTCGTTGATGAAACCCATAGCAAACCACTAGCAGTCGGAATCTCGATGTTTTCGGCTGAAGAACTTAGAGCGGCAAAGAGTGGAAAGGTCATCAAGTCAATCCACCATATCAATGACGATCTGTGGGTTTTTGGAAAGTCCTAATCTTCATCATCATCAAATCTGGCTCGAATGTGTGATAGAGCAGCCTTGTAGACCTCCCGAGCAAGGTCGGGTTCTAGGCCGCAGTTCTTGGCAAAGCGGTCTCTAGCATATCCCTCCTTGCTAGCACCAAGGTCTTTTCTCACAACATCAGATATGGAGGTATATCCCCGCTCATAGAGAGTCCTTGCAGTACTCCGTGACAGCCGACCTGATGGTGAGTCATCACCTGGTAGTAGACGCAGTTCCAGCAGATCCGAGTCAGCCAGGTCTTTTCCTACTCCATACTGAAGTTGTCTTGAGAGTACCCTCATTCGTGCTGCAAGTCTAGGTCTCTTTATGAGATTCAGATACTGGCTGATGCTCTCAGCCACTCCACTACAGATGTCTAGAAGATAGGTCAAATCCCCTTCATCAAGACTGATTCCCCGAGCCATCTCTGCAGCATCCTTTACGATACTGAGGACCTCCTGTTCATCCACCCATTCTTGAAGGACTGACATCTTCACGGCATGTCTCTCAGGAACTCTCCTCTCGTACCACTCTTCCGGTGGCTCTAATCCCATGAGATTGATTTCCATTTTTGAAGGCATGAATGTTCTAGGTCTGATTGACTGGGGCATCTGCGTTTGTAACAGCAGGTCCAGAAGTACTGACTCGTCCGAGTCATCCTTAATCTTGGACAACTTGTCCTTTATCCGGAGATAGTCACTGATGTCAAGATTAGCCTGAATCGCACCACGTGCATCCTTTGTAAGCTTGAAACCATCATTCGCCTTTTCAAAGACACCTTGTTTCACCAACCAGTTAAACAAAGTCCTGAAGAACTTCTTCATACCTGAACTGTACTCTTTGTCAATAGTTCCTCTGAAGGTGTCATGAACGAACTCAAGAAACTTAGTTTCTAGCTGATCTTTCGTGAACTTTTTCCCACTGACGGTGTTTCTTATGAGAATACTGACTGCTAGACTTGGATAGAGAACTCCCGGGCGTAGCGGTTTCAACGGTCCATGAAGGAGCTTCTCCTCCATTGCGATGGAACTAGGCATGTTTCTGTTGGGTCCCTCAAAGACTAGATACACCCTTCCGCCAAACTGAGCCAAGTGGTTCTCACCAATCCTCCCAGCCACTTGGAGATATCTTGCTCGTGTTTCGAGATAGTAGAGGTTTTGATTCAGGAGAATGAGCACACAGTCAAAGGGAAAGCTGATTCCTGAGGTGATTCCTGTTGTTGAAACAACAGTCCTAATCGTCCTGTTTCTAATTTCTTTCTCTAGTCGTTCACGCACACCAACATCCAATCCAGAATGATGGAATGCAGTACCAAACTTCAACATGTCTGCAAGTCTATTACTCAAGGGGAGGTCTTCACCAAGACCAATGACCCTGTCCACAACATCTGGTGACACCTTTCTTGGATGACTCCTTGCAAGTCTTCTGGCCACTCCTTGGGATCGAAACCGTGAACCTACAACTACTAACACTGACTTATCCTCATAGTTACCCAGATGTTCCATAACCGCATCGAGTACATCTTCTTGTGATGAGGTTGCACGTTGAGTGCGATCACTACTCACAATCTCAAAGTGGTTGTTGACTCTATTCACAATGAACTCGTCTGGTACAAGACGTACACTTGGTCTAAATACCCGAGCATCGAGCCAAAATGACACTTTTTCAGTATCTCCAAAACGAGAGGACAAAGTCACTATCTGCGTCTGACCTTTGAACAGTGTGATGATAGAATCCAGTTTTGTGCTTCTATCAGTTCCCAATGTCTGTGGGTCTACTTCAGTGCTTGAGTCTAGCTCGGTTATCTCATCAACTATTGCTAGACCCAGGTCTTCAGTCCATTTCTTCCTCTGTAGTATCGCAGAGGAGAAGGACTCATACATTGCGATAATCAAGTCACCATTCTCTAGGTCCGAGTCAGCCACCCTACTGAGACCATCATGTCGTACGACTGAATATCCAAGTTCCTGCAGAAGTGTACCATATTCCTCCACTATCTGCCTACTAAGTGAGGTGTATGGACTAAGATACAGGCATCTCACACCCTTCTGAAGCCTCAATAGTATGACTATCATTGCGAGAAACGTTTTGCCTGAGCCAGGCGGCATCTGGATTACCAGATTGCCCTCTACATCACCAATCTCCTGCAGAAATTTCTCTTGTGCTGGTAGGAGGCTCACGAAGTTTTTGTGCTTCAAGAGTATCTTTGCTGCCCTCTGGACATCTGTTCCTGTACCGATAGGTCCACTTAATTTCCCGATTGCTGCTAGTGCCAGCCTCCCCTCATGTGTAATCATGAAACCTCTCTGCTTTCTTCCTTTATCGCCTGTTGAAATCACGAACCCTGATCGAATGAGTTTGTTCATGGTTTCGTAGATTGTCCCTCCAGACATCAAGCTCTGACGAAGCTTCTCATATTCCGCCTGCGTTTGAGTCCTTTCACCCTTTGATTTGGACGTTTGCTTTTGTATGCCATCTAGTGCCAGCATCCCCTCTACGATACTATCCCATCCAAGGGTTGGAACAATCTCTCCTGTCTTAGGACTAAGAACTTGCAATATCTCCAAAGCGTGACGATTGCTGAGGGCTTTGAGCTGGTTCCTCAAGTCTGAGAGGTCTTCTTCCTCCTTCCTCAGTGTAGGCATAGCAATCACCGAGTTTTTCTACTAGGGGTTGTGATAAAGGTTAGCTCCTTAGTATAATACTCGGTCTTTTCTTCGTACTGTCAACCCTATTCACAAGTTAAGGTGTTTATCGTGAGGTCTCTATTCAAACGTGTCCGAAAAACTGATGCATCAGATGAATCCACTGTTCAAAGGACACTTCCGAGTCTAGGTCTTTTCGCTCCAGTTTCTGAATCAAGAAAGACAGACCCACATCATGATATCAAACGACTCGCAGAACTAGAGCAGATCTTCATCAGAACCAGGAAGCTTGAGTCACTGGCTGATGTACCAGAGATAGTGGGCGAGATACGAAACGGAAACATTGTACTACTGGACATCTCGCGACTGAACGATGGAAATGATCAGACGCATCTAGAACTCAAACGCATCATCGAGAGAATCCGCGGAGAAACTCGTGGATATCAGGCAGAGATTGCACTGGTCAACGATGGTTGTATGATTGTGACACCCTCATTCGTGAGTTTCTGAGGTCTATTTCAGCTTCACAGTTTCTGTGACCATAGGTGCACGTGTTTCGATGTTCAGCGCCTTGTGTATGGTAGATGCCAGACCAACGGTCTTACTGGCTTCACCATGAGCTACCAAGATTCTCTCCGGAACTGGACTGACTCTCTTCACAAAGTTCAGGATCTGCTTTCGATCAGAGTGACCTGAAAAGCCCTCCACAGTGGTAACTTCCATGTTCACTGGGACCACGGTGGTCTGACCCTCTCTATTTCGCATGTTCACTTCTTTCCAGCCCTTCTGGATGCGTCTTCCAAGTGTTCCTTCACCCTGATAGCTGACAAAGCACAACATGTTGTTCTCGTCAGGAGCTAGGAGTCTGAAGTAGTCAACACTCGGTCCTCCTGCAAGCATTCCTGAGGTTGCCATTATGATACATGGCTCAGCCTCGGTAATCTCTTCTCGTTGGTCAGGATTGTCTACTTGGACAAATATGTCTGAGAGGAATGGATTCACTCCTTGATGAAATATCATCTCTCGGATCTTCTTACTAAGAGCTTCTGGATGAGTGGTGTGAATCGCAGTAGCCTGAGCAATCATCCCCTCGATGTAGACCGGAACCTTCGGGATTCGTCCCTTTGTTGCAAGATCTTCGATTACGAGCATGATTTCCTGAGCACGACCTACAGCAAGGACAGGGATAAGCACCTTTCCTCCTCTTTCAAGTGCTCGTTTCAGAGACGATGCGAACTTACGCTCGACCTCTTGTCGAGGTGGCATCTTGTCGGTAGGATGGCCATATGTGCTCTCGATTATGAGAGTTTCAAGTCTTGGGAAAGTAAAGGTTGCAGGCTCAAGAAGTCTTGTCCTTCCAAACTTGAAGTCCCCTGTATATGCCATGTTGTATTGACCATCTCCTATGTGAAAGTGGACAATGGCAGAACCCAGGATATGTCCTGCATTATGAAGCGTAAGTCTGACATCTGGTGCGATGTCTGTCACCTCTCCATAGTTGAGAGGTACTGTGTGAAGTATAGCTTCCTTTACATCACGGTCTCTATAGGGTCTCAGCTTGCCTTCTCTCTCTGCGACATCCAAATAATCAAGCTGCAAGAGTGTCGCTAGATTGAGTGTTGGATGTGTCATATAGACTGGGCCGCGATATCCATACTTGAAGAGGAATGGGACCATTCCACAGTGGTCAAGGTGTGCATGCGTAATGACCACTGCATCAAGGTTGTCAACGCTGAACTCGGGCATGTCAAGCCGTGGGAACGCCTTAGTTGGTGTCCCAACGTTCACGCCACACTCTACTAGTATGTTGCTCTCTGAAGTCTGTAGGAACATACATTGTCTTCCTACCTCTCTGAATCCTCCCATGGCAGTGAGTCTTATCCAACCGTTGTTGACGAGTGTGCGTCTGTGAATTCTCCTTCCAATCTCACGGAATGACTTGTTTCTAGTAGCAGCCTCTGACTGGATAATATATCGAATCTGTTTGATGAGTTTGCTCTCAATCGGAGGAGTTCGCATAACATTAGGCCGCCAGAAGGTCTGTCTTGTGATTTCTCTTAGTGTGGTACCGCTTCGTCCAATGACCAAGCCGGGTTTTTGAGCCTCGATTATCACTTCTCCTCTCGAAATATCAAAGTCAATAGATGTGATCTCCGCTTCCTTGGGAACAAGCTCTCTAACTGCTTTCTCTGCATCCTCATGAGTCAGTCTCACCTCTGGCGCAGACCTGACTACAATTCGCTTTCTCAGTTTCCGAGCTAGAGCTTTGATTTTGTCACCGTCATCAAGTAGTATCTTAGGTGCTTTCGAATAGATGGCTACCTCTGGCCCTTCATACTCTACAGAACTAATCGCGGCTGAACGAGGTAATGATTTCTTAATTACCTCTCGAATGTCAACATATTCTTCTTCCTCATTCGGCTGCATGGATAGTCATCACAATCCTTGGCCTATCAATTCCCCATTTGGCCTGAGTCTGACCAAGCACACTTGTACTAGGCAGACTTAGGCGAGATCATCTCGCCAAATGTTCAACAAGTACAGTCACTACTGGCCTTTCCAGATTTTATGGATAGTTTCCTGGTCTACTTCCTGATAGCCACTCTTGTCAATAACGCTACAGAGAATGTTATTTCCAGTAGCAGCATCTCTCTCGATTGCAGCTGCAATAGCGCTCACAGCCAGATCAATTGCCTTCTTCTTGGTCAGGTCTTCCTTGTATCCTGCTTCTAGAACACCTAGAGCTACAGGTGAACCTGATCCATTTGAAACAAACTTGTCTGGCAACACACTACCAACGAAATCTGTGTAGAAGACTTGGGGACCTTCGTCATCAAATCCTCCCACAAGAGATCCAAGCATGTAGAGTCCTCGTCCCTGAAACATAATGTTGCTTAGAAGACGTGTCAAGGCTTTGACCCGGATGGGTCTTCCTCTCTGGATTTCGAAGAGCTTGGCCTCAGCTCTCAAAAGGTCCATTATTGCTTGAGCATCGGCCACAGACCCTGCGATTGTTGCACCAATGCGGTCTGTAATCTTGTAGATTTTCTTGGCTGCCTTGTTAGCAATCAGATACCCCATAGTGGCTCTCTGGTCGCTAGCTAGGACGACACAATCTTTAGCAATTAGACCAACGGTTGTTGTTCCCGTCTTCAGTTCGGCCGGGGGTTGCATGTTATGTTCCATGTCAATTAACTCCGTACAGGAGATGAAATCTAGAGAACTAGTGACAGATTTCCGTCCTGATTATGACATTTTAAGGTTTTCTCAGTGACCATGAGTAGAGTAAACCTGTGGATTATGTCGTGTTCTCTTCAATTGGTTTGGGTCGATCGAAGGTCGTCACTAGTTTGACTTCTTTGGCATCCTCGAACACTTTCAGAAGGTCCGCTGCAATACCAATCTCCGCATATTGGACATCCTGAATGTATCGTGTTTCCTTAGGCATCTCAACAGTGACAATCTTCTTTGCCATTGAGAACTTGAAGTCTTCATCCGGGATACCAGGCATACGTCGCTTGACGACTGCTCGGAGTTTATCCTCGGGTTCTGAAACGATGCTTCTGAGAGTGACATCAAACTCAAGTGTACGACCAGCAAGTGGACTGTTGAAGTCAACTCTGACTTGCCTACCAAACACAGCAGTGATGACACCACGCTCATTTCCGAATGTTATCTGTTCACCTTTGACAGGTCGGGTCTTATGTTTGGCAAGCTTTGTCTTTGCGATCATTTTGACTTTTCTCGGGTCTCGTGGACCAGCACCCTTCTCTGGTGGAACCTCAACTGTCTTTGATTCACCCACCGTCATTCCAATGAGTTCCTCTTCCAATGCTGCGAGCAACCAGTTCCAACCAATAGCTACCAACATTGGTTCATATCGATCATTCTCTCGATATATCCCTGAGTCCTCAGCCACTTCCTTCATGGTCGTGTCAAAAACCGCTCCGTCATCCTTTGTGGTCGCACTGTAATCGATGTAAACAAGACTCTTCTCGCTGACAACATTTTCAGCTTTGACCGCCTTCTTCTTTGCTGCAGTCTTCTTGGTCGTCTTCTTGACTGGTTTTTTCTTGGACTTGGTTGACTTCTTCTCTGACATATCGGGTTCCCTCTCGAGACTCCAAGAACGCTTCTAGCGCCCTCGTTCGGAGTTTCATAAAACAGTTTCCTTGTGGTCATCCTTCAGTATTCCACGCAGTACTTGTATCTTTTCAAAGAATAGCGACTTCTCTGAAGCAACTTCTATGTTTAGCCCGCATTCTATCATTTCAGTGCGGATAGCATCGATGTTTGCTAGATTTGAAACAACCACTAACATTAGACCATCTTTCATCAGATGCTTCGAAGCTTGCCTAACAAATCGTTGAGTGATCTCAGTTCCCTCGTCGCCTCCTATGAGTGCATGATCTAAATCAGTATGCTCTTCATCTGCTGGTAAGTAGGGAGGATTGAACACAATCATTGAGAATTTGTGTGAAGATGAGATTGCGCAAAGAAGGTCTGACTCTAAGACATGACAAGAGTCGTATACTCCGTTCCGCTTCAAGTTCTCAACAGTATTTCTGACTGCTTCGAGTGAACTGTCTACACTCACAACGCTTCTTGTTATCTTGGCCGCATTCAGAGTGATGAGACCAGATCCACAACCAACCTCCAGAAATGCATCATCCGGGCAAATTTCTAGAGAATCTAGTAGAAGATAGGTGTCTTCAGAAGGGGGATATACTCCCGAAAACACTGTGAAATTCTCATCAGCCACTCTTCTCACACTCTTGGATCAGGAATCATACCATCTTCAATCAATAAGAGAAGAACATCAGCCATTCTGACTAGCTCCTCCATGCCTATCGAGCGTAAGCGTTCATCTCCCTTCACAACACTCTCCAAACGACTCAGTAACTCATCAGGCAGCTCTTTGTCCAGCTTGATGTTGCGGAACCAAATTCGAAGCGCCTTTCTGAGGTTCTTGTTTGGATACGGATAGATGCCACCTATCATCCAATGAAATATTGAATCATCCTTTGCATACGATCCGTTAACCCTTGGAATCATCCGAACAACCATAGAATCCACCATAGGAACAGGATAGAATAGGTCTGCAGAGACCTCCATCACCTCCTCTATCCTCGCGTAGTACTGCACATTAATAGTAAGTCGAGAGTATTCAGGAGTTCCTGGTTTTGCGACCAGACGAGCGGCGAACTCCTTTTGATACATCAAGACTGCATCTTGAAACTTCATCTCTCTCAAAATCCGAAATGTGATTTCCGAAGAGATGCTGTATGGAAGGTTGGCAACTATCTTGTTTGTCTTAGGGAGGTCCACTTTGAGTGCATCGCCTTCAATGATCGTGATATTGGTACACTCCTTCAGGGTATCCTGCAGAGCCTGAACCAAGTTCGAATCCACTTCAATCACGTAGACCTTCCCTGCTTTCTCAGCAATCTTTTGTGTCAGAACTCCGAGACCACCACCAATCTCTAGGACGCTATCGTCCTTCGATAATTCTGCTATATCAACAATATCTCGGGCCACACGATGACTACTCAAAAAGCTCTGTCCACGTTTCTTACTAGGTCTGATATTGTATCTCTTGAGGAGCTTACGAATATCATCAGACAGAGAACTCACCCACGTTATTCGTTCTAGCGTCTTGGTGTCCGGTCCCTATGATTCTTCTCTTCCTCTTCCCGCTTTGGTGGTCTCACGAATAACCACCTCTTGACGTCCTCTCTGAGTTCGTCAATTATGCGAGCAGTAATGACCTTTTTCGGATTCTGCAGTTTCGTTCGTGATGCGATGTCCTCAAAGCTCTTGAAAGGGTCGCGTTTTCGCTCCTCAAGAATCGCCCACATAAGAGTCTGACCAATTCCAGGGAGCAGCTGGAGTGAATGCATCCGTGTCGTTATAGGACTGGCTTCATTGAAGAACTGCACAAACTTGTGCTCGTGCTTTGTCACGATTATCTCAATCACTAGTGAAAGCTCAGCGACGCTCTCGGGTACTAGATCCTCATAGAAAATCCTTCTCTTGACATGGTCGATTTTGCTTGCAGAATCACGCTGAATGGATAGACGTTCCTGAGGATGTGGCTTGACTCCTCTCTGAGGAATCATCTCCAAGAGAGTAAAATGATTTTCTCCAATGCCCTGGACAATAGTGTCACCACGGGGACGTGAGTCCCTCAGAAACTCTTTCGGAGGGACAACTGACAGGACATACGCATGCGTCTCAAACATCCTGTTTTGTGGTCCTTCCATGAATTTACACTCCTATCGCTATTAGGGCACATTGAGATAGTGATTGTCCTGATTGGATAAAAAGTAATCGGACTAAGAAACATGTTGCGCAGATTAAATTAAGACCTATTCTTAATCACGAGGTCTACAATCTCTATCATCTGTTCATCTGTGAGGTGGACTGACTTGGCATCAAGAATACTCCTGAGTTCTTCCACAGTTGTAGGAGCGATGTTCACAACCTGAACTGCCTGAGCTCTAGAGATCTCATAGCTCTTGAGTAGTTTCTCTACAAGTTTGGTAGCAACTGCAGGGGCCATTTTCGAGAATGTACTTGCATGCTCATGTGTAATGGACTGCTGGAAAGAGAGCTCTCCTTCCTTCTGGCGCTGGGCAAGGAGTTTCTTGACTTGCGGAAGAGTCACTTCCTCCTCGCTAATAATCTCCTTTGGCATTTTATATTCAACCTCTACTAGGTTGGAGATGCTCGCGTCTAATGATGAGTGTCTTTGTGGCTTTTCCAAGACCCACATCAACAACAACCGCTCGCCCTCTCAAGTCTGTCACTACACCAGTTCTACCGTGATACCTGCGATGTGGCATTCCTTTGTGGAATCCAGGATTAATCACTATGTCTACACGCTGACCTACTTCATAGTCAATCAACACCTTACTTGGCGAGCTGAGTCCACGCTGACGTACTCTCTTGCTCATCAAGCTACGTGTTCGTGCTCTGTAGCCATGACTCTTTTTGACCATAAGGCATCACTTGCTCTGGATTTGTATCTCGAAATGCACTAATTCAGTAGAATCTACACCCGAGTTCCAGCAAGACCTCTTGGGTCACCACTTAAGGATTTCGCAACAGCTACACCAGAAATCACGAAGTGCGTCCATAGATTGCAGTCACGTCTAATTTCTTGCAGACACAACCGACTCCAAGAATACTCGCAAGGGATGGTTTAGTCCGACCATCATCTCCGGAAACTAGTTCCTTCACATAGGTGCCTCCTTGCACCTTGAAGAAGGCCTCAATCTTGTCATCCTTCAACCTCTTCAGACGGACTTCATGGATCAGTTTCTTACGAACCAGATCGCTCCTTCTGTGCGATACTCGATGGGGGGTTCGCTGTTCTATCTCACTTCCAGAGAGCTTGGTTTCCCCCCTTCTGAGACCTTCATTGTCAACCGGAACCTCAGTCTGCACAATGGCTAGGTACTCCTTGATGTTCGAAGCTGCATTTTCCTTCAGCTTCTGAGAGTGTTCTCTATTGGTCACTCTAAGGTCTTGAACTTTAATGCGTTTCTTAGCTTCCTTGTTGATTCTCTTTGTCAATGACTGCAAATCAGGGTTTCTGACTCTTGGTTCAGAGATTTCCACAACGAAAGGTCTTCCATCTCCGAGCATAAGGACATCTACATCCTCTCGCCCAGCCGCATGGAACTTGAATCTAGAACCTCTCAGTAATCGTTGTGCGACCTCCCCAACATACTCTGAGATGGAGTCAGGATACCGCCGTCCGGTGTTGTTGCACTCCTCACACCCTTTTCCTCCACACTCCTTGCAATCCCATCTACTCTGAGGAATACCCCGTTTCAGTTTTTGATATCTGCCATAGATGAAGACTGGATTGATTTGCAGTTGAATCTCATCTTTGACCATATCATAGAGAAAGACCAGATGAGGTCGCTCAAACTCCACATCTTTCTTCAAGATGTTTTGCAGATGTATACCTAGTTCCCTGCTAAAATTAGACTTGAGTGCCTCTGCATGAAGAAGTGAGTACTTGGCCCTAATCTCATCCTGATTGTCATCCAGTTCAGGGACTGAGACTGTCCCCACAAGGAAGTTGTCGAATTCAATGTTCTTTGCAGCTTCTATCGCATGTAACGCTACGTTCTGAATTCTGTCAAAGACCGATTGACCTTCCACGGTGCAGAGATGACAATCGCTCCCTCTCTCATACTCAATTGAGCTCTTTTCAGCGATGATCTGAGCTGGTTCGAACAATCCATGACCTGCTAGCAGGCGTAACATGCTCTTACCCTCATCTTTGTTCCCAGTCTTTAGCTTTTCATCCGCTATCATAGAGAGGGTTTGTTTCAAAGAGTGTCCTCTGTCGCTGTTAGAAGTGTTCGTACTCAACCAGGCAAATTGCCGACCTAGACATCTGTCACAGATAGTATACTGTTCGAGCATATCTACAACAGTATCCAAAACAATGCTCTGAACAGATTTTGTCATGAGTATTGACCTCTAACTGACTTGATGCATTTCGTTCATAAAGCTAGAGGAATGGGTTGATGTATCTTACCGCCTTGAGGCCCAGTAAGAAAGCACGTGGATTTGAAACGAGCTTTCGAATGACATTGCCTTGCAGATCCATGTCGCCCTCTCTCCGAACTATTTCAAGCAGTCCCATATCATGAGCGTCTCGGACTACTGAGTCAAGACCTTTGTCGGTCAGTGAGGTAAGCGCTCTTTGGGCCAGGTACATTGTTTGGAGTTCACGATAATACGTAGCCCTGCATCTTTTATCATACTGTGAGAGGCCCTGACGGGTGACATCATCTCTCTGTAACGCCTCATTGATTGTTTCCCCTGCAATCCGGGCTGTTAAACCTCCGATAATGACACCACCGCCAGTTGTGGCTTTTACTAAGCCTGCAGTGTCGCCTGCAATTGCTAAGCCATCTGTACTCAATCTTGAAACTGGTTGACTCACTAGAACAATACCCCCCATTCCGCGAACTATCTTCATATTTTTCAAACGCGTACTGATAATCGGATGATTTCGAAAAGCTGACTCTAGTCTAATCTTTGACTTGCTCCTGGAAGCTAGACCAACCCTTGCCTTACCCTCTCCAAGAGGGATGATCCATGCAAAGAACCCTGGGGCAAGCTGCCTACCATAGAACATCTCTACAAGGTCGTCTTCGATGTCCGCTCCTCTGATCTCATACTGATACGCAGGAAGTCTACTACCTTTGGACACTGTTGGAAACCCAACACTCTTGGACAATACGGAACGAGCACCTTCAGCAATGAGGACAACCTTTGCTTCATACGTCTTCAAGGCTGTTTTGATAGATTGAGGTACCTGCTTGGAACCAGATACATGAATCACCTTTCTCCCTGTCGTAATGTCTATACCATTCTCTGTTGCAGTCTTTGCAAGCCAGGAATCGAAACGCCTCCTATCGATTACAAACGCTTCCCGTTTCCCTCTCTCAATGAACAAGGAGTGTCCCGAAGGAGCATGAATTCGCGCGCCTGATACCGTGTTCTGAATCACATCATCTGGCGGGTTCAAACCGAGAGAGGCTAAGCCTGATGTGCTCAATAGACCTGCGCAGTGGTCTGGCTCTCCGACTCTCTCATGTTCCTCCAGTACAAGTGCCTTGTGTCCTCCTTCTGCTATCTTATTGGCTGCGAGGAGACCTGCTGGTCCCGCACCAACAATGATAGCATCATAATCCATAACAAATCCCTACTACATGAGCTTTGGTCATGTTTTTTAACTCTCTCCTCAGATGAACTTTCGAGCTCTCATCACTAGGGAGGTAGCTTCTTTGACTGAAAGAACATTCACATACAAACAGGTGATTGCCGTGCGTACAGATCTCGGCATGAGTAGAGGTAAGATTGCAGTCCAAGTTGCACATGGATCTGTTTCCTCTGCTGAACAAGCGAGAGTATTCAAACAGGACATCTGGAAAGCATGGTTACGTGAAGGTCAAAAGAAGGTGGCTGTCAAAGTTAACTCCGAGGAAGAACTCATCGAACTGCAACGTCAGGCTGTGAGTCATAGTTTACCCAATGCACTGATTCGTGATGCAGGTTTGACTGAATTGCCTCCTGGCACAATCACAGTCCTTGGTATTGGTCCTGCACAAGCAGAGATCATTGATGAGGTGACTAGTGAACTCAAGTTACTGTAGAGTGAGAACCATGATTGATGCACATCCTCTTGAGAGAAAATTGGGGATGGAGCTATATTCTACCGCATTCTCAGGTTTTGAAGGCAAGCTAAAGACACGATTCGAGGATTTCATCGTAGAAGAAATAACTACAGACAGGACAACACTCAATGTGCAGGACTGGTGTGAACTCGAAGGTGCTCTACGAACTATCGAGGGAAAGTCTAACAGGTTCGTAACATTCACACTTCAAAAAATGGGTCTTTCAACAATGGATGTAGCAAGCATATTGGCAGCATCCCTCAAGGTTTCTAGGAATTATGTAAATTATGCTGGTCTCAAAGACAAAAGGGCAATCACAACTCAGTTGATGAGTGTCCCAGCAAAGGCTGTGGAATCGCTAGCTACCGTTGAACTCTCAAGGATTACCATCAGTAATATTCACTATACTCGCAATCCTATCCAGATTGGTGATCTCTGGGGTAACAGATTCACTATCCTTCTCAGAGATATGATAACTGACTGTGACTCTGCTCTGAAAACAGCATATCAACTTCGTAACGCTCCTCTTCTGAACTATTTTGGAGTACAAAGATTCGGTATTACACGACCCAACACACACTTGGTTGGAAAAGCTCTCATTAAACGAGACTTCGAAAATGCAGTCCGCGTGATGCTCTCAACAACTAGTGAGTATGAGTCTGAAGAGTTGACAGACATAAGACTGGAAATTAGCAAAGACCTCACACCCACTGAGAGTATGATTGAGTCAATTCCTGATGACATGGGCTATGAGAAGACTGTGATGAGAGAGCTCATGAAGCATCCAAGCGACTTCGAACGAGCTGTTTCAAAGATACCTCCAAGGGTCTTGACACTGCATGTGCACTCATACCAGTCGTACATTTTCAACCGTCTGCTTAGTTTACGCGCAAGAGGAGGAATGTCTGTCGAGAAACCACAGGTGGGCGATTTTCTCATCAAACTTGATAAAGCCCACTCAGGTCGTGATGAATGGCTATATGTGACAGAGTCCAGTCTTGAGGAACGCAAGTCTCAGGTAGAATCCAGAAACTATGGACTCGCACTTCCAATTCCTGGTTACTCAACAAGATTGCCAAATACCGACCAGTCCGACATGCTTAGGAAGATCTTGAATGAAGAGAATGTCAAGTTGACTGATTTCAGGAATCCCAGAATGAAATCACTGGACTCTCCTGGAGGATTACATCTCGCATCAATAGATTTACCAGACTTTGATGCCTCGTGTTCCAATGACGGACTATTGGTTCGTTTCTCACTCAGAAAGGGATGTTACGCAACCGTAGTGATGCGTGAGCTGATGAAGAACCATCCAATTAATCGCGTCTAGATCATCGGATTCTGGATCTCCGATGCCTCAACTCATCCATCTTTTGGTCAAATTCATCAGGAGGTGTTTCATCTTTGTCAGATTTCAGTCTGTCATCCTGATATTCAAAAAGAACAGACTCTCCCATAATGGCTGAAACAATGGTTCTGAGTTCTTCAGTATTATACTTAATTCGCTCACGGTCCTCTCCGCGAAGCATCACAATGCTCTCTTTTGATCCATCGGGGAGATACAGGCTGTTCACTCCAACCTCATTGGCAGGGGCAATGAAATCACGGATAATGCGTCTTAATTTGACAGGCCCCTCTACAATCATCACGTTTCCAAACTTCTCTGAGAGCTCGCTGATGAGGGACTCTTCTGAAAGGAGAAGTTCCCTGTTCTTCTTCTTCACAATTAGGATTAACCGGTCCTCTATTCTGGTGGCCCTCTTTAGCGAGAGTCCGTCTAGGTTTGGGTGATCCTTTGCTTTCTCTAGTAGCCATTTACTGAATTCAATATCAAATGCTGATATCTCTCCCCGGTCAAGCTTAGCCTGACAACTTGTGCACAACATATCCGATTCAAGATCGAAGTTACATACAGGCAGTTGCATTAGTTAATCCTCGCCAATCTCGAAGGCTCAGGTAAGACCAGGCTTCGGGCGAGAATCAACATATAATCCAGCTACCTTGCCAACGTAATGTCGATGGTTGATACGTTGAGGTCACTACCCTTGTCCGTCTGGACGGTTGTAGTACCGATTTCTATGCTCTTCACCGTGAGGTCGGATATAAACCTGTGACGAGTAATTTCAGCAACATCCAC
>JBHLRS010000053.1:0-18404 GCA_048882325.1 Candidatus Thorarchaeota archaeon
GAAATAGAACCCCCATATTCATCATTCCGTTGGTTAGTATATGGTGATAGGAACCGGCTTAATAGACTCCCATGGGCTGCATGGAGCTGAACTCCATCAAAACCTGAGTACATCATGTCCGCTATTGCTTCCACGTATTGATGTACGATGTCACTTATTTGATCATCTGACAGAGGTATGAACTTTCTACCTGAAAACGGGGAAATGTAATCAGAGGGCTTCGCATTCAAGTTGCCATCTTCGATTTGAGCAACTATTGGGCATTCGGCTGATGAATGCACTGCTTTTGCAATACCCTCTATTCCCGTAACTCGTAGCTCCTTGTATCCACGAATTGTGCCTCCGGGAATTTCGTCAAAGGCTGGGAAACCACCAGTGATGATTAAGCCAACTCCTCCCAGGGCTAGTTCCTCATACCTTTTGAGCACTTCTCTCGACATCTGTCTAGTCTTCAGGATTGATGGTTCCCAAGTGGCTGATCTCACTAGACGATTGTCCAAAGAGAGACCTGCGATAGTTCCTTCTGAAAAGACCTTGTAGTCATCCCTTTTCATTGTTGGAACTCCGTTGAGTTGCGTTGTTCAAATCTAGAGTGTGGTGAATACTCAAAAGAATCACAATTAAATCCGATGAACAGAGTACAATATCCACGAGTGAGGCCTATTGACTATCTATTTACTTCGTTCTAGGAATGGTTCACATCAATGATATTCCAACACTTTATCAGCGCAACAAACAGATAATTCATGAATAATATAGAACGTCGCGATGGATGTTCGTTCCGCGAAGGGGAGAAATTGAAAACTGAGTTGACGAAATATGTAGCCTTGCTGCTTGGTCTAGTACTCATATCTACATCATTTCAGCAAGCAACAGCGGACATTGTGTGGGAAGATGATTTCGACGATGGGAATTACAATGGATGGATAGTGATTGAAGGTAACTGGAATGCTACCGAGGGGTACTTGGAAGCAACTCCTGATTATAGTGAAGACCAAAGAATCTGGCACCCTAGTTCGCAGGTTGTGGGTAACTGGAGTTTTGACGTGTATCTACCTTCGTATCCGCCTTGGAATCCAGATTCCACGACAACGTCGCCGACGACAATAACAGAGTATCATCCTGATCTCCATGTCATGTTCATGGGATATGGTAGCATGGATTTGTATTATGGATATGGAGTCAAATTTAGGAGGTCTTACATCTTTCTCGTGACGCAAGCTGGCGAGGCGGAATCTAGGCAAATTTTGGCGCAATTCTATGCTGGCTTTGATTCTGACGCAAACACATGGACCCACATCGATATTACTAGAAATTCGAATGGTATAATGAATGTCTTCATCAATAAAACAGGTCGGGATGCTGAGCCTGTTGTCAGTACTATACATACAGGATTTAACCACTCAGAGAGATTCTTGGTGGATGCTTGGAAGGGCAGTTATCGAATTGACAATGTTACAGTTTCTGATGGACCAGGTACTGGAACCAGACCTCCCACAGACACAATTCTACTTATTGCCAGTGCAGGGGCTGCAGGAGTGGTTATAGTCGCTTTGGTGTTCTTCACTAAAAGACGTTGATGAATACGCAAGACTAGGATGAGACTGCCTTCCCTCATTAGTGAGTGACTGCTTGATAATCGGTATCTCAAATAACTGGGGCACAGGTCAATCAACTGAAAGGATTATGGACTAAGCCCTGAATTTTGGAGGGGAATACTTGATTCATGATTCCTACTGTCTATTCGATATTGGAAAATAGCCAGTCCAAGTAATAGATAACCACAAACAACGCCCAGGACGTTGTGCCATTCGATTATGACATAAGGTGAGGGAGGATGTTGCATGAACATAACAACTGCAATGAAACCTCCGATAAAGAAAGAGATTACCGATCCTGCAGCGTACAAACAGCTTCTGGTTGATCCTTTCAGAGGGATGGCGAGTGCTATCAGGACCAGCACCGATAAAATCTGTCCGATGAAATCAGCATACCCTAACACAAGATAGATTGAATTCTGCAAACAATACCACGACCAGTCATACATGACCTCTTCTGACAAAAACATATGCTTCTCCATATTATCGTGCATTGCGATGCCATAGATAATAGTACTTAACATCAGGATGCTGCATTGATTATTAATGAACATCAGTCAAGCAATCAAACTACTTCCGAAGGCTGAGTTGCACATCCATATTCTTGGAGCAATACGCCCCAAAAGACTACTCTCATTAATTCAGGATGATGACCGAGGTTCAAACTATAGAACATTGGAAGATATCAGTCGACTATTTCAGTTTCGAACATTTAGGCATTTCATTCTGACCTATGCTGAGGTGGTTGACTATGTTACTCAGGAGAACCAGCTTGAGCAGATCACGTTTGATATGCTTGAGGATTGCGCCAACTGCAACACCCGATATGTTGAGGCAAGCTTCTCAGCCATTGACCACATCCAGAGGGGACTAGGCTATGAGGAGATGCTTGATGCCATCAATAGGGGTATACGCAAAGCGACCCGTAGGTTTGGGATAGAATGTAACATCAGAATAGACCTTGTCCGTAATGAAGGACCAGGCGGTTCCATGAGAGTCCTCGACCTGATAGAAGCGAAATCTGACAACATCATCTCAGTTGACATAGGAGGAAGCGAAGACCTTTATCCGCCAAAGCCATTTGCGAAGGCTTTTCATCGTGCCAGGAAACTCGGCCTCCACACAGTAGCGCATGCAGGAGAGGCCGCGGGACCACAATCCGTTTGGGACGCTATCAGATATTTGAGGGTTGAACGTGTTGGACATGCGGTTTCAGCAATTAGGGATATGAAACTCCTTGGACTGATGAAGAAAGATGGTATTGGAATCGAGTCATGCCCTGTGAGTAACGTGAGGACTGGAGCTGTACAAGCGCTGAAGGACCATCCGATAAAGGAGTTCTATAATCAAGGGCTCTTAGTATCAGCCAATAGTGATGACCCAACATTCTTCCAGACGGACCTGAACAACGAGTACATGCAGCTCAATCAAGAGACGGGATTCTCATTGTCAGACCTGTTTCAGCTGTCTATGAATGCAATTGATATGTCGTTCCTGTCAGAGGAGAAAAAGGCGAGGATGCACGATTCGTTTGCAAAGGAATCTGCCAAGATCCTCGATTCACTTGACTGATATCAACGCTTTCGGAGATGAGGATACAGAAAATCTGCAACGCTCATGGATATCTATTACGTGTGCAAACCAGTTCTACTACGAATTCAATATGTCAGAGGATGCATTGATAACCTCTCAAACCAATATCCATTTCAAGGGATTCTGCAAGACAAACAAAAGGTGTGTTGAATAATGGGAAAGAAAGGAGTTGCAGCTGGTATTCTGACGTTCCTAGTGGGTCTGCTACTTGTCATTGATGATCTTCACGACTTTGTGACGGTTCCAGATTTTCTTCACTTTTTACCTGACTTTGATCCCTATTTCGTGTTCGGATTCCAGGTGCACCATCTCTACATTGGTATCATAATCCTACTCATTGGGTTGTATATTGCAATGAGGTATGATGAGTAGTAGGTCCAGACCCTACTTCTCATTCTTCACGCGAGGTTCGGCAACGACCTGAATTGGATTACCCTCAGTGTCCTTCATGTTGAAGTAGGAAACCATGTCAGGAATGTCTGTGATGTCAGATGTGTCGATATTCTTACTGGCTAGGTACTTCTTGCATGCATCGAGGTCCTCAACGTCTATAGTGAGTGTCCCTGAACCCTGACGAACCTCACCCTCTTGTAACAGATTAATACCCAGTCGGGCCCCTTCAGCAGGGAGTGCAAACTCAGCCCATCCGACCTCAGCTCCACCGTCCCACTTGATCTCGAAGCCCATGACCTCTGAGTAGAACTTCTTAGCACGGTCAAAGTCCTTTACTTGGTACTGAAAATACACAGACCCTTTTCTATAGGGCATTGGCCATTTCTTATCTCCCATAGTTAACACCACGCGAATACCAAATCAATTGTATTTAACAATTGTGAATAAGTAATATGGAAACCTGAGTAGCTTTATGAGGGTTCTTGCACATATCAGATAGTGTACGATGGGAGTGCTCATTGAGGTGCTAAATAGAAGAAGATTAGCGATAGGTCTTGTTCTAGTGCTCACCATAACAATAATCGTGACAGCGGATAGGGAAGATAGCTCAACCTCACCAATAGTGTCAAGGGTGGTTGAAGATAATATTGAGCAGTATTCTCCTCTGATTATGGCTGACGATGCTTCACTCCTCAATTTCTCATCGTATATTGGAGGAAATAGTGACGACGACTACATATCGGTCGACTGTGATGGTGAGGGAAATATCTACATCGCACTCGGAACATATTCGAGGGACCTGCCACTTGTCAATCCGTTTGATGGAAACTTCGATGGTCATGGTTCTGAGGGGTATGTAGCAAAAATAGACACTAATGGCACCATCATCTATGCCACCTATCTTGGAGGGTTCAGTTCAGACGAAATCTATGACATCTTTGTTGATGATGCAGGGTTTGCATATGTCACAGGTATGACAAGTTCAGATGATTTCCCAACTGTGAATGCTGCAGATGATACCCTTGATGGTTCCAACTGTTTTGTGAGCAAGATAAACAAGGCAGGTGATGCTCTTGTTTATTCAACCTTCATTGGTGGTTCTGGAAGCGAGTTTCCGAGTGCTATCTGGGTTAACGATCAAGGAGAAGCATATGTTGCAGGACAGACATGGTCATATGATTTTCCAACGAGAAGCCCCTATGATGGCACACTAGACGGGGACAATGATTGTTTTGTGTCAAAGTTAAGTTCGGGAGGAAATACACTACTATACTCCACGCTGATTGGAGGAGAATTCTGGGAAGAGGCTTTAGGCATTGCGGTTGATGTAGAAGGAGCAATCTACATCACAGGCTACACAGAATCACCTGACTTCCCAACTGTGAACGCTCGTGACAATATGAAAGGTGGTCCCGAGGATGCTTTTGTTGTCAAGATTAATCCAGATGGCGCTTCCTTGAATTACTCGACGTTTCTAGGAGGTAGTGATTATGACAGAGGTGAAGCCATTGGTGTTGATTCACTTGGACGAGCCTATATCGTGGGATCGACCTTTTCATCTAATTTCCCCACTGTTAGACCCCTGGATAGTACGTATGCAGGCTCTTTGGATTGTTTTGTGAGTGTATGCAATCCAGATGGACAGTCATTGAATTTCTCCACCTACTTAGGAACATCAGATGGGGAGGAGGCACTGGACATTGTTGTCACCGATATTGGGAGCATATACGTATGTGGAAGGTCTATCGCCTTTTCAAGAGTTATCAAGGACTCCTATGACTCTGGTTTCAATGGAGGGGCAGATGCTTTCGTCTTCAGAATGGACACTGACCGGAGAGTATTCCTCTTGGGTACATACATAGGAGGTTCGGCACTCGATACCGGAGAGAAACTGGCTGTTGGAAATGATGGTCGCATGTATGTGTGTGGTCGAACCTTCTCGACTAACCTCCCCTTGATGAACCCCATTGATTCCACATATGACGACGGCGGTCAGAGCGGAGTGGATGCCTTTGTATCGGTGATTTCTGACAGTTCAGATTGGGACTTGGATAATATCCGCGATGCTGTGGAATATGAACTTGGTACAGACCCGAGGAATCCTGATTCTGACTTTGATCTCTTGAACGATTATCTTGAGGTCTATCAGTTGGGTACAAACCCCCTTACTAACTGCACGTACGCAAATGGGACACTGGATGGAGACCTCGACCATGACGGTGATGACTTGACTAACGTGGAGGAGCTCTACGAGTATGGCACCGATCTACTTGACCCGGACTCGGATTCAGATCTTCTGGAAGATGGATTTGAAGTCCATGTAGTAGGTTCGCTGCCAACAGAGTACGACAGCGATTTTGACTCTCTGTCAGACTGGACTGAGTACATGGTCTACCACACCGACTGTATGTCTGAGGACACAGATGAAGATTATATGACGGATGACTATGAGGTGCTTTGCGGTCTCGATCCACTTGTGAATGACGGAAGTGGTGACCTGGACGGAGACTCCCTAACCAACTTTGAGGAGTTTGTTATCGGGACTCTTGCCAACAGTACAGATTCGGACTCAGACCTTATGCCAGATGCATGGGAAGTCGCTTGCCCACACCTCGACCCACTGGTCAATGATGCCAATGGTGACATTGACAATGATGATCTCAGTAATCTGGGAGAGTATTTCATGGGATGCAATCCGATGGACAGAGACACTGATCGGGACACCCTTGAGGACGGCTTTGAGGTGCATGTGTTAGGGACTGACCCCACAGATCCTGATACCGACATGGATACCATGCCAGATAACTGGGAGTACGAATTTGGATTGAACCCCCTCCTGGATGACTCTCAGGACGATTTAGATGGTGATGAGTTGTCGAACTTGAGAGAGTATGAACTAGGTACGAGACCCGACATGGTAGATTCAGATTCGGACTCGTATTCGGACAGCTGGGAAGTCAAGAATGGCTTTGACCCAACTGACTCGTATATACCTCTCGCACAGGCGGTCTTCTCAAAGTTACCTGCAATACTGGTCCTTATCGCAATACCATTGACGCTTCCGGGGTTCTATTCCATTGGTCAGCGAATGCGAAAGAAAGAGGAGCTGGAGAAAAAGAAAGAAACTTCTAAGGAGATAGATAACCTCTTGGCTTCAATGACCGAAACCCAAGAGTCTAAAGATGAGTCTTAACCCTGAAGAGATGCTAATGCAATCAGTGGGAATAGAATTGTGGCATCACCGATGACGGTTTCAAAGTTGGCTTCTTTCTGCATCTTTTGCCAGGATACTCCTTCCACGAGAGGAGCACCACCCAGACTACCACCCTCAGGTCTGTCAAGTGTTATTTGAACAGCCATATCGAGACCGCCTCTTAGAATTGTGGACCCCATGGTGAAGTGTTTCGTGAGCCCTCCGCCAAGCATGATTGCTCCTGTTTTTCTCTGGTCTGTGACTATCTTACCGAGGATTCTAAGGTCTTTCACAAAATCAAGCGCAAGCTTCTTTGTCGTACTGTAGGTGTAGAGATGAAAACCTAGCATCGAGTCCATCAGACCAGGTGAGAATATTGGAACATTGTGGATAGCCGCTTGTTTGACAATGGAGTCATCATCTTCCAGTGTCCTACCAAGCTCATTGAGAAACTCGCTTGGAGCTAGGGTTGTCAATTTCTCCTCGGAGAGGTCATCTAAGAACCTGTAGACACCTTTCTCAAGGAGCTCGAAGTCTTTTTCATGCACGAAAATGTCAGCTATTCTTCCCATGCCAGCCTCACGCAGTTCAGCATCATCCTTTGCTAGCGGGACTCTGAAGTGATTGCCGCCATATGCCTCCACAAGGTCATGAACGATGTTCGCCCCGCTGGTCACAATCGCTTGAATATGACCGTTCTCCACCAGATGACGGACAACGTTTCTAAGACCACCAGGGATCATAGGCCCAGACATCGAGAGGAAGGTAAAGCAGTCCCTATCGCCAAACATCCGTTTGACAATTGTGGTAGCTCTACCGAGTCGTCCTGCTCCAAGGACACCCACCTTCTCCATAGCCTCGATAAACTCTGAGATATTTTTCACCTTGGCTGGATTCACATGATTGACCTTGTCCAATATAGTCACCACCAGCGAACGCCTTGCTAATTGTGATAAGTCATTCTGTAAGGAAAAAGAGAAAGAAACGAGTCCAGATCCTTTTCCGGGAGGGCATGACCTGGACCCGTAAACCCAGAACGAATTCTATGTCTTCCATGATAGAAAAAGGGTTCAGCCTTTCCACACTCTGATGTGCAGTCTGATGTATGATTGTATAGTGGGGAGAGGACCGAAAGTAATCAGCGTTCTTCAATATGTTTAAACGGTCAGACCCAACGCTTGCCTTATGCAGATAGTTCCTCTCAGCGTTCTAACCCTACTAATATTCGCGCAAGCGATGTTCATGCAAGCAGCATGGTTCATCGTGAGTAGACGGGCGAGGGATATCTACCTTGGAGACCTCATGAATTTCCGGACTCCAAAATCAATTTTCTCAAGATACTACCATTGGAGAGTAACGAGGTTTCGAAATGGACTGATAGAAACTGTTGTGTATGAGATCATCTTACTCGCTTCACTACTCGCGATATCTTTAGCGTTATTCGACTTCACTGCATTCTTAGAGGCCAGTCTAATTGTTGCGTTCGTAGTGTTCCTATCTCTCGTGAGTTCGGTCCAGATGGCGCTAAGAGGCAGGGAAATCAATCAACGTGAGCGCCAACTGCTATCCATGATAGGCACAGAGATCGACAAGGTTGGTTTAGTAAGACAGATGGTCGATGACCTCATTGCGCAAGGGCAGATGGGAGATGGAAGGGTGTGGTTTGCTCTGTATAGGCTCGCACAGAGGCCAAACCAGGTTGGATGGGCTATCAGGGATGTGCTGATAGAGAAAGCTAGAGAGATGGATGAAAAGTTCCGGTACTCCAGTATTGAGCGAGAGCCAACCTCGTCTGAAAAGGAACCAGGAATTGAATGACAGAGTCTATTCAGTAAGTCTTATATCCGATTCCAAGGGGCGTTGACGAGAATTCCACAGGGAGGAACTCTGTATGTCAAAGAGTGACGTTCTGAAAGGCCGCAGAGGCGTTGTCACAAGTTATCGTAGGGGTAAGCACCTACAGCATCCAAATCAAGTGATTTTACTGTTTGACGAGATCAAGACAAGATCAGAAGCAGCGGCACTTGTTGGTAGAAAGGTGAAATGGAGCTCACCTCAGGAGAAGGAGTTCCTTGGGAAGGTGCTTGGTCCACATGGAAACAGTGGTGCAGTGAGAGCAAAGTTCCGAACAAACCTTCCTGGTCAAGCTATTGGCACACCGGTTGTTCTACTATAGACAATCACGAAGTTTTATCTTGTAATCATTGGATGCCTAATCGGCTCCGATGATGCAATTGGCTATCCGAGGGCAGAAATGCCCAGCGACGAGTCATAGTTAGACTGAGGAGCCACTATGTCTGGTGGAGAGGCAAGATGCTTCAGTGGGTGGTGTATTTCTCAGCATACTTTCTTGCTGGACTCACACTTAAGCTGGGAGACGACCTTCTGGATGAACTCAACAGACCTCAGGCAGCCTGGTTGCCGTTGACGATTGCGGGAATTCTCTTTGGTCTACTCATGACCGTTTCAGAGTGGGACTTGGTCTTATTGACCAGTATCGTCATTGGGGTTCTGGTTTCAGGGAAAGTAGACAAAGCTCAGTTCATAGTGGGTTTTACGCTCATAATCACCACACTACTAGTCTTGGGAATTCCAACCATTACAAGTTGGTTGGACTGGTGCACTGTGCTCATCATTTTGTTCTTGGCTGCTGTTCTTGATGAGAAGGGGAATGATTGGGCAGATAGGGAAAGGTCTCCAGTAGCATACAGATTGTTCGAGTATAGATTTGTGCTGAAGATATCTGCACTTGGCCTAGTGATTCCTTGGCCAATGTTTCTCTCAGCAGCAATAGGACTTTGGATTTTTGATTTGGGATATGAGTCAGCTGGTTGGATAGTCAAACAATATCAGGCAAGTGTCTTGTAAGCAAGACTGCAACACACATCCAGAAACTCAGGTTCTAATCCTTCCTCCTTTGCAAGATCTACACCCTCTTGGCTGATTAAAGCTATTCCGTTTACACCACTGAGAATAGCGTATTTGTCGGTCTCTATCTTGTGTTCACCCATTGGTCGAGCGCATCCCAGAAGAAGTGGGACCTCTTTCATTCCTAGTCTTGCAACAGTCATGACTCGGCCAATGTCCTCAGGACTGGGAGGATTCACACCGCCCATAGCTGTCTTTCTTATGGGACTTAGAGCAATGATCACAACTGCCGCAGGATTGCCTTGGGCAATCAGGTCTAGTGCTTCAACCTCTCCTGTGAGTTTGCCATAGTCAAGTCCCACAAGGACATGGGGGACAGTTGGTACACCAAGCTCTTCAAGAATGTCAAGTGACCGACGCATCTTTCTTGGCCCATCCTCAATGTGATATATCTCCTTGGAAACACGGTTGTCACCGATGATATCAAGCATGGCCGCGTCAATCTGTGCTTCAGCAAGTCCCCGTGCTGTCTTCGCACTGACCAAACCAGTGTGAACAACCACCTCAAGTCCAAGTTCAGATTTCACTCTTTGAATCGAGTCAGTGAATCTCTCCAAGGGAACATACCCTCTTGAGTCAGACCCGCCACTGATGAGCACACCCTCTCCACCCATTGATTTGATCTCGCTGCATCTGTCAAAGAGGCTTTCTGGTGTTATTGTGGACTCCATACCCTTCAGAAGGCGACCTTCGCAGTGTTCACACATGAGTGAACACGAAGTGCCTGTTACGCTAAGTGAAACAAAGTTATGAGGACCTACTTGTGTGTGATCTTTGATGTCATAGGGGTATGCAGTTGGACTATAGCACAACAAAGTCGTACCATAAATTGTCAGTCGCTGGTCCAGTCCTTCTCTCATCATCACTTGAAGGTCTTCAGATGGTGCTTGTAGGATGGCTGTGCCTTCGCTGAGAATGTCAAAGCTCACGGGAGTGCCTCCTGTCTTCTCTGGAAATTTCTGCTTTTAGGATTGTCATGTAGGCTAGACGACAACAAACAAGTACATCTGCGATAGGAAAGGGAGTAATATTGGCTGCAAAGGCTCTATCTCAATATGGTAAGGTAGAGTATGGTGTCAAGTTCAACAGAACTGTGGTGCCTGACAAATGATAAAAAGGATGTAAATCAGCAAAAAGAAAGAGGTCGGATTCATCGATGAAAGAAGCCCAAAAAATCTTCAGGACTGCCCGGGACGAGGGGAGAACCTTTGTTCTTGAGCATGAAGCAAAGGACATTATGAAGACATACGGAATCCCTATACCAGCGTATGAGACCGCCAGTACACCAGATGAGGCAGTTGAGAAGTCAAAGAGTATTGGTTTCCCTGTGGTGTTGAAGATATTATCCAAGGATATTCTGCACAAGTCAGATGCAGGAGGTGTCAAGCTCAACCTCAAAAATGAGGATGAAGTCCGTAGAGCGTTCGATGATATTATGGAGAATGCAAAGAAGTATGGACAGGAGAAGGGAATCGATGTAGACCTGAGCCGAGGCGTATTCATATCCGACTTTGCTGACATGGGAACGGAAATCATCGTGGGAGTTACAAAAGACCCACAATTTGGTCATGCGTTGATGGCTGGTCTAGGTGGTATCTTTGTTGAAGTCCTCAGAGATGTGTCTTTCAGACTGATTCCATTCTCTGAGGTTGATGCGAGAGAGATGCTCACCGAGCTCAAGGCTTACAAGATTCTTGAAGGTGTTAGAGGAGAGGGCCCCCGAGACATTGATGCATTAGTCAAGGTCATGCTGGCTGTTTCAAAAATGATCGAAGAAAATCCAGAGATAATAGAACTTGACTGTAATCCCACATTTGTTTATGAAAAAGGGAAAGGGGCTATTGTAGTAGATGCAAGAATTCTGATTGAAGGATCGGAAGAAGAGTCTAGTCATTGATTAGGTCATGAAGAAGAATCAGACCCCTCTTGAGATCAATGTCCTCTAGTGGAGTTTTTGAAGAACTCTTTGTGGCTGTAGCCAGAAGTAGCAACAACGCAATCAGACGAGGAACGAGACGGGCATACTGAAGTAGAAAATCTTTGTTTCCCGTCGAATCTACAACAAGACCTTCGAGACGTCTTGTTAGGAGCTGAATCCTCTCTTCAGCATCTGTACCAAGTCTGAAACCTTGAAACACTTCCACCGCTGCTGTTTCTTCCTGGAGGAAACTGGATGATACACCAATCTGTTCAAACATTTGGAGAGAAGAAACAATTGTCTGATCATAATGGTCTTCCTCAAGTCGCTCTATATTGTGTTTCACAGCCTGTAATTGACCAAGAAATCGTAGGGCGTTTGTCAGGATAGTCCGCGAGGCGCCAGAAGTTGCTGAAGCCATACCAGCGAGTAGTTCTCCATGAACTTTTTCAAGACTTGCTGCAACTGATGCATTTAGTCTTCTTTCAAAACCAGGGGAGAATCCGACACTCGCTGCTTTGGGCAGAACCGAGTGCGATCCTAGACTTCTAATCACCGTAAGAGCCCTGAAGTCCTCGCGGGGCACATGAAAAAAGAGAATTCGGATTATATCATAAGCGGTCTCAAAGTCAGTTTCCATTATGACGTTGCGACCTTGTCCTTTGCAGGCGAACGCACTGAGAATGGTCCATGATGAAACAAAGGAGTCGTGAATGTCTTCTCTCTGAGGGGTATCTGCAATCCCGTGTTCTTCCAAAAACCGAATGAGTTTCTCTCCAGCGCCTGACACTCTCTGCAGTGTGTTGGCTCCAAATTGAAGGTCTGCGATTGACTTGATGAAGGTTCGAGGTTCTCGTGACGGTGGTCTCAGTACAAGGCCTGGTTCTTTTCGCGTCATTGACCACCATTTTGAAGTTGAAGTGAAATAGTCAAGAACGTCTATTGCTTCAGTGACATCGGAAAGAGTGGCCAAATCTCTGGAGTCGAGATATGCTACAAGCTTTGTGATAAGGGTCAGGAATCGTGTCAGATGGGTTGAGGTCTTAGATCCCAAGAACTGAACATCAGTGAACCTTACTGCCACTGTATCAATCTGGGCGGGTATATTCCCCTCGAGGTTTGTTTTTAGCAAACCCCTATAGACATCAACTGGAATCCTCGCCAAAGCCCTTTGGTCTCCTGTTGTGTCAAATCAATAGAAGATGTAATATAAAAGCTGACAAGACGCTATGAACCATATCGTCTAGACCGGTCTCCATAGGATCGCAAAGCGCGCCATATGTCAATCCGGCGAACCGCAGGCCAGTATATCTGTGCAAAGTAGAGCTCCGAGTATGCTGACTGCCACAAGAGAAAACCAGAGAGCCGTTCTTCACCAGAGGTTCGGATAATCAGGTCAGGATCAGGTATTCCGTTTGTGTACAAGTGACCCTCTATGATGTCCTCATCAATCTGAGTGGGTTCTAATTCGCCGGACTCTATCTTCTCCCCAATAGCTTTCACAGCATCGACTAGTTCAGCCCGACCAGAGTAACCGATGGCAACATTGAGGATGTGATCATTGTAGTCTTTTGTCTCTTCTTCAGCCTCATGAATGGCTTTCTGAACTTTGTCGGGTAGTAGGTCCACCCTTCCAATAGCTTGGATACGCACACGATGACGATGAACATCCGGGTTTCCAACCACCTCACCAAACTTCTCTTCAGCGAGGGCCATAATCTCCTTGACTTCTTTCTTACTTCTCTGGAAGTTCTCAATCGAAAATGCATACAGAGTGCAGACTTTCACATTGGCCTCCCACAGAATCTTGAGGACCTCCATGACTTTGGCAGCCCCTCTATGGTGTCCGAACCAGGGAACCTCAAGGCCGTGTTTTCGAGCGTATCTACGGTTTCCATCAAGAATGATACCTACATGTCTTGGAGCCCTATCCTTGTCTAGTTGTCTATAGAGAAAGTATTCGTACAGCCTATACATAGGACCGGATAGGTTCAATTCCAACACACTCTGATTTAGCTACGAATGGAAAAACTGAGCTTAATAGAGTTGATGTTATGCTTCTAATTGTACTATATCATTCCTGCCACTTTTTCAGCCGCACGTTTCATGTCCAGGAAAATAAGACCAAGCTTGGCATTTGCTGTGGTGGATACTGTAAGACAGGCATTCATCCCAGCTTGTACAACTAATAGCCAACCATCGACACCCTTGATGTTGACCTGTTCAAGATTCCCTTTGCCTAGTTCAATAGCCGCCTTCTCACCAAGTGTTAACATAGCAGCAGTCATAGCTGCAACCTTTGCCTCATCAACGTCTGTAGGGAGGGCTGATACTATTGGCAACCCTTCAACACTAACAATGGCACAAGCCTCAATCTCAGGAATACTACCCTGCAGTTCGTTCAGAACGCCTTCGAGTGTATTTTCGCGGGATTCTCCCATATGGTCTCACCTGTCATTTGTACATTCTTTTCAGGATTACTTCTCTTGCTATTGCTTGAAATGCCCTCTTAACTCCTACGCCCTGCACAGCAATGGTTTCATAAATGGGTACATTTCCACCAAGGCCAAGGAGATCGAGCATCTCGTCTCGTGACATCCTGTTTGGTAGGTCTCGCTTGTTTAGCATGACCACAATTGGAACTTCGCGTCCCAATGAATCACCAAGGAACAACTTCAGTTCCTCAAAGCTCTCCGTATTCTCATCACGTTGATCTGGTGATGAGTCTGCAACAAAGAGTATTCCATCGGTACCCTGTAGGACTACTTTCCTCTGATGTCGATGTCGCTTCTGTCCAGCCACTGTGAATACGTCGAACAGAACACGTCCTCCCGCGGACATTGGAACATAGTCAAAGAATAGGGTTCGATTGGTTTCATCCTCAATAGCAGTGAACTCTCCTTTCTGTAGCCCTTCTACTTTTCCGTAGAGCCAACGGAGTGCGGTTGTCTTACCGCCCAGGGACGGGCCATAGAATACCAATTTGAGATGAATTCGTCCCTTGTCGTCTTTTCGAATTGTAAACACCTCATCGTGTCACTGCAGAGGTCCCGTTCATGGGATGTTGGTTGAAAATGAAGTCAAGTCTAATAAAAGCCTTTGTGGCATAATACGGGCTCCAAGAAGGCATTTGTGTTAGATGAACTCATTCACACCAGTACTCATTGAGTGATAAAAATACCAGATGTAGATACAATTGTGTGTGTTATGCTTGGGTCCCCTTATTGAACTCCCTTATTGTTTCATTCATCCTCTCTAGGGTAGCTATTGCCATACTCCTCCCATTGTCCCAGTCCCATGGGCCAAGTCCACACTCAGGTCCAGCGAACGGAATACGCTCTGCACCATATAGGTCGATGTTAGCGTGGAGGTACTTCCTCATTTCTTTAGCTGGTTGCAAGTATTTCATATGATTCCCTGAGAAGATTTCCTGCCAGGCAGCTTTGATATCAGCATCCTGTGTTATAGTGGGTCCATCCGTTCTGACAATTGCTGCTCTGACGAATTTGTCGTAATCCTCTAACCATTTACGATTAACAAACACACCAACATGCGCCTCTAGAAGATTCCAATCTGACTCAAAGATTCGCTCAAACGGCGATGCGTGCAAATGAATACCTCGATAGACATTGGCTGGAAAGGTGTTGTAAATCTTGTTCCAGCATGTGATCAGATGGGATAGTTTTGTGTCTGATGATGTGTCTGTGAAAAAGTCACCAAATCCCTCAAGACCAAAGGCGGGCTCGTCAAGCGTTATTGTTTCTAGAAAGAGCTTGTCAGATTGAACAACTGAGTTAGTCACAAAAGCCCTCACGACTTCAGTGAAATACTCAACGAGTCGTTCATCATATCCTCTGGGAAATCCTGCCAGTCTCTGCAGATTCAAGGACAACTCCAGGGGTCCCGTGATACACGACTTGTAAGAAATCCTGTCAACTCCAAGGTCTTCACAGAGCCTTTCAGCGCCATTTTGTAGGGCGCTAATCTCAGCCACGTCAACATCTGCACTTGATGGAGGTCTACTCCCAACAGCAATTGCTGCAGCCACTGTCTGTGCCTCCACACTAGTTATCCCACCAAAACTTGCACTGGTTTCTGTCTGCGGACCTTCAGATTGCACCACGTGATGGAAAACTGGTAGGAGGAACTGATCTATCATTCCTCTGCACTGTGCGTAGGATGTTACTGCGCTCTCAGGACCCATTGCTTTCGCCTTAAGTCTGAATGTTGAGTTATGATGAGTGACGAAATACTCAGCTTCTTCTGTCATCACTCTTCCAGAGTCGCGTTCGACATGATTCGCTCCGGTCAGATAACGTTCTAAATCTGCATGTAGTGGAAAGCTACCGACATCTATTGGTCTGATTGATTGTTGTGAATCCATGGTCACAGCTATCTCCTAGTATCTATCGTGTGCTACAACTTGTTATATGGACATCCCTATCCGGGCAGATAATTCAGTGAAGAGTGATTACACTATATTTTGAACTAATTCCGCCCAATACTCAACAGCTATGAGATTGTCGTAAATGGATACAACTGTGTGGGATACATCTAATCTCACGCAAGTTTGAGTTCCACCATGAAATCGCGATATATTTCTGTATACCGGATAGCAATCGAACAACTCATAATGTTGAGAGGTTTACGCTACTGGTTCAATGCGCTCATTATTAACCAATATCGTTTTGCGTGGTGGCACTTGACATCAACAAATCCAGCTTGCTCAAGGTAAGCAGTAAGTGAGTCCACAGTAAAGTACTCAAGCCCGCCTGTTCTGGTTTCTCTAGCGGCTAACTTTTTGCCAATCCTTCCTGTAGGTGCAAGTGCCGCAGCAACTGTGAAACGTCCATTAGTCTTGAGCATTCGACGAATATTATTGAGAAGGTCTGGCAGAAAATCCCTGAAGAGGTGAAGTGCTCCGCAACAATTTATGTTGTTGAACTCATCATCCAGAAAAGGGATGTTGTCAACATTAGCATGAATGAATTGGACATTCTTCTGCCCTTTTCTCCTTGCTTGTTTGCTTGCACTCTTCAACATAGGCAGAGAAAGATCAACTCCAATAACGAATCCATAATCCAGCTTCTCCGCAAGTGGAATTGAGTAAGTACCAGGACCGCAAGCTAAATCCAGAATCATTTCATCCCCACTTAGGTCCATTGCATCTGTGATTATCTTGAATTCCTCGCCAAAAGTAATACCGAACATTGTGCCTAGCAGACGACCCTTCCGCCAGAGTCTGCTGTTATAGATTCTCGCGACCCAACCCCATTTCATTGGATTTGAACCAGAGATCATCCCTGGAGACTCTTCTCCAGGCATAAGATCAAGAAATCCTTGATTTACGGGAAAAACCGAACCACAATTACTACACTGAACATCCTCATCAAAGGTGCCCAGCGTTATAATATTCGACTTGCATGTAGGGCAAGTCATTTTCATGTCATATAAGACAGTAGTCATCTTGTTCACCGCTTGTATAACTAAAAGTGAGTCATGCTCACTTTTAAATATTGAGTTCGGCTCACTTTTTAGGGGGCGCGCACAGATGCTCTGTGAAGATACAAAGCATCTCGAGGAAACATGCATTATGCCCGCTCTTAGGAAACGTACCTACAACAAGCAGCAGAAAGTGAAAGCAATTCAGGATACTACAATCGACCTGTTAACAAAGCGAGGTTATCCAAACCTCACTACAAAGGAGATTGCAGAGAAAGCAGGGATTGCCATAGGTCTTCTCTATAAGTACTTCCCAGCAGGTAAGGTTGAGATAATTAAGAGCATTGCTGAAGGAGTGGCTGAAGAGGCTATAGACACTGGGATGCTAAAGAGGGGTCACTTTGACATACCAGAGGATATTGACATCCGTGATTTTATGCAAGATTCGATACTAAGGGCTGTTAAGTATCATAGACGAGATAAGGCCATGATCATTGCCATAGAAATGGCATATCTATCAGAACCAAAGGTGTTTGGTTATCATGCACTGGATAAATATGCAAACTACAACAATCTTGCATCACGCATGTTTATCACATTCGCAGCTGAACGGCTAGGTAAGAAGATTGACGAGAATTACTCAAAATTAGTGATTGACATTGTTGACGCCGCGATCCATCGTCATGTGCTTCTTATTCCAAGTGCCCCCACCGATGAAGAATTCGCCAACGCTTTAGCCGACTTGATTCTCAATCTCTTGTCCGTCTACAAAGGAGCAAATCAGAAATAGAATAGATTGGCGGAGGTTGGAGATCCTACCCACTACTCACTGAATACTGGAACTGCCAGATAGTGATGTAATTGTGTGTTTTGCTAGAGTTCACACACGCTCAAGCTCAGCCAATGCTGACTTCAGGTCCTCTTCGTCAAGCTCGCTTTCCTTCGGAGATAGTGGCTCAACAGCCAAGAACTTGTCAAGCTCATCAGCTAACTGTACACCTTGCTTCTTCATAACAAGTCGAATCAGGCCAATGTTTACCTCTGCCTCAGAAACAACACAGAGTACTCCCTTACCGCAGGCTGAGGCGAAGATTTTGCCTTCCGAGAACTCAGAAGTGACTATCTCAAGCTCCCCAATCTGCAGGTTTTTGCCCTGCTCCTCACTCGCACAGAAGACCGCACTGGCAATTGCCCCAATACTGTCCACGTCCACAGGATAGTAGCTCAGCTTACTAACATTAGCTATGGTCAAGCCAGTCTTGTCAACGAGTATCACTTTTTTGATACCCTTATCCTGCCTAATGATTTCGGTGAGGATTTTATCGAAGGCTTTTGGATC
>JBHLRS010000054.1:0-18299 GCA_048882325.1 Candidatus Thorarchaeota archaeon
GAAGCAGATCGCCCTCCATTCGTCCGTAAGAAGTACATCCACAGACAGCCAGCGAGCCGAATAGTGAGCTTTGACATGGGCAACACAGCTGGTGACTTTGATGTGGAGTTATCACTGGTTGGTCTTGAGAGGTGCCAGATTCGCCACCAAGCGCTTGAAGCAGCCCGTATTGCTTCTAACCGTCACATGACCAAGAGGGTTGGCAGACAGAACTATCACCTGAGAATCCGTGTCAAACCCTACCACTATCTCCGAGAAAACAAGATGATCTCTGGAGCAGGCGCAGATCGTGTGCAGGATGGGATGCGAAAGGCTTGGGGTAAGGTGATAGGCATAGCAGCTAGAATCAGACCTGGTCAACCATTGATCACGATTCGCACGAACCCACGTCATATCAAACAAGCAATGGTCGCACTGAAGAAGGCCGCCCCAAAGATGCCTACACCCTGCAAGATTTCCTTTGACAAGATTGATCCAGAAATCAAACGCAGAATGGGTTATGGTATCTAGTCCTCGAGGGTTTTACTGTCATTTACTAGTTCACTGATTCGTCGTACCACACCAGTGAGCGTAGCGACTTCACGACCAGTCATGTAAGCCCTGCCCAGAAGATTTCTGAAGACCTGTTTGGCAATCGGGACTCTGTGTTCTTTCAAGTTCAGTTGGTCCACGACCTCATCAAAGAACTTGTACACCTGTTCTCTCTCTTGGAAAGTTGCGGCTCTGGCCTCAGAGGGTTCACGAGGTTCTTCTGGGGCATACTTTGAGAATAGCTGATAGAGAACTATAGACACGGCATGGCTGAGGTTGAGACTGGGATACTGCTTTGACGCAGGTATCGTGAAGGCTAAGTCGCATAGTTCCATTTCATCATTGAACAAGCCTGTACTCTCTCTTCCAAAGACTAGTGCAATACGACCTTCTAACGCATTTGGGTCTGGCAATTCAGCAAGTGGGACCAGGGCTCTTGTGACACTGTGATTCCTGCCAGCCCTTGCAGTTGCCGCCCATGCAAGATCAATGTCAGAGAGTGCAGAACCCAAATCGTCAAAGATTCCTGCGTTGTCCAGAATCTTATGTGCATGCACTGAGAACATCTGGGCAAACTGATCTTGGCGGCAGTCTTCTCCCACTATCCGTAAATCCTGTATCCCAAAATTGGCTAATGCTCTTGTCACAAAACCAACATTCCCAGGGTTCTCTGGACCAACAAGAACGACTACCACATTTGGAAACTCAACCAACTGCAATCCCTACCTGCTAGCAAGCTGTAGTACGTCTCCATCCTCAAGAGGATAGTTCAAGCCCACGGTCCTTCTCCTAATCTTATCATTCTCTCTGAGAATGACTGCAGAACGGAATCTCTCTACGAATAGCTCTTTGTGCACTTTTGCTGCAGCATCTTCCACAACAGAGCCCTCTGGCAGCACAATTGGCTTGTCCTCTCGCTTCTTACCTGGAATCTTTGTGTAGACTCTTAGGATGTCAAGATGCTCATAGAAGGCCCAGCTCATACCATCTAGATTCTCTTCTCTCTCTGCAGAAGTTGGGATGATATCAAACCTATGGCCATAATTCTCTTCAAGTTCCTTGAATCTAGCTTCTGACCCCTCTGCATCACCCTTTGTTGCTACGACCATGGCTCTCACATACGCGACACTTGCGTCCATTGCATCAATCAGTTGTTCGAATGTTGCTGGTTTCTGAATTCGCACTATTATGTTGGTGATCTTGCGGGCCCTGAGGTACTCCTTGACCTCTTCTATGTCGCCCTGAAAGTTCTGAGCTCCGTAGATCATGTGTCCCCCAAGCCCAACCCTCTCAATCCTGACTGCTGATTTCTCTTTATTGAGTCGAATTCTCGCAGCATCCAACTCTCCAAGAATGATGTTCATCTGTTCTTCAATATCTTGGGAGAGGTCGATGACAAGCGCGATACAGTCGGTGTTTCGAGCAACAGCCAGAGACTGACGACCGATACCTGATTCATGACTACCTACAAAGAAACCCGGAATCTCAACAAGCTGGATGTTGATGTCCTCAAGGGTCAACATTGCTGGAGTAGGGATTGGTGTCGTGAAGGGATAACTACCCACATCGAGCTCAGCATTTGTGACCGCATTGATGAGGGAAGATTTTCCACTGTTTGTGACACCAATGAGGCAGATCTGTCCAGCGCCCTCCTTTCGAATAACCCCCTCTTCAGCACCACCGCTACGACGGGCTCGTTCTTGTTCCCGTCTCTTCTCTAATTGTGCCTTCAGAGTCGCCAGTTTCTTTCTGTAGTCTCCCACCATTCTCTCCGCCCCTTTGTGTCTGGGCGCGAGTGACAGGAGTTTTTCCAGCTCTACTATCCGCTGAGCGAGGTCTTCAGTTTCCTCGTAGATGATCCGTTGTTTATCGAATTCAGGAGTTACATTGGTAGGCAAAGAGTCACACTCAGCGATTGATTCCAGTGAAACCTGAAAGTCTGTTTTTATGAAGCTTTCTTCACAGCCGGTCAGCAGACAGATTCGTGTCCAAGATGAACCGCTCAGGATGAGTTGGTGGAACATGGACCATTTCTGAGCCCCAAGTTTCAGTCAATGTTTTGAGCGGGGCACGCAACAGTTCTATTCCATTGTCCATGGTGCTTTGTTCTCCCGGCTCTAGTGACTGTACTCTCTCACTAGCTTTCAACAGGAAGAACGAGATAGAACGCTCGTCTGGCGAAACTCTCTTCAGATTGTCGCCAGGAAACGATATCACTCTGAGGTCTTCCTCAGGTCCGATTGCGAAGGAAACAATCACATCTCGTCGAAGGTCACTTGAAAGGAAGAGTCCCACATTTACACATCTACAGGCAGTTACCACTTCGGGACTATTCTGACCTGCTTTCACTGAACTTTTGTCAATTGGGAACTCGTTGAATCTGAGCAGAAAGCGACGCACGAGCACCACATTCTACATTCCTTGTAGACCCGGAAATCCAGGAATTCCTCCCTTCCGACCCCTACGCTGCTTGCCCATCTGCTTCATCATCTTCTTCATCTGTTCATGCTGCTTCAGGAGGTCTCTGACGTCTTTCTGAGAGGTCCCAGACCCTTTCGCTATTCGTTTAATCCTAGATGACTTGATCAGTTTCGGCTCTTCCAGCTCCGCCTTGGTCATCGAGTTCATTATGACCTCCCATCGCTTCATGTTCTCCTCCTGAATCTCAGCCATACCCTCTGGCAGCTTGTATTGGAGTCCCAACATCTCCATGACCTTGCCAATGGGACCCATCTTCTTCAGCTGCTTCATTTGGGCCATCATGTCTTTCAATGAGAACTGCCCTTTCATGATTCGCTTAGCTGCATCCTCCTCCACCTCAATCTGAGCCTCTCGAACTTTGTCAATGAGTCCTCGGATGTCGGACATACCAAGAAGGCGGCCAGCGAACTTTGTTGGATTGAATGGTTCAATGGCATCCATTCCCTCTCCGACACCGATGAATTTGATGGGTGCCTGAGTGGCAGCAACAGCTGAGAGCGCACCACCGCCTTTGGCGCTACCATCAAGTTTGGTCACAATGATTGATCCAATGTCTGTTGCTTTCTTAAAGGCCGCCGCCTGGACTCCAGCTTGCTGACCCAGAGTCCCATCTATTACCAGAACAATCTCCTGTGGCTTTACACTCTTTGAGATGTCACGCATTTCCTTGATTAGTCCGGTCTCTTCACGGTGCCTACCTGAAGTGTCCAAGAGGATTAGTTCGATGCCTTTCTTCTGCATCTCTTTGACGCCTTGCTTTGCCAATTTTGTGGCGTCTTTTTCGTCCTCGTTGCCCCAGAATGGAATATTGGATTTCTCAGCAAGTTGCTTCAGCTGACTATAAGCTCCGGGTCTGAAGTTGTCTGCACAGATTACTCCTGTCTTTATACCTCGCTTCTGGTAGTATCTTGCAAGCTTTCCGATGGTGGTGGTCTTTCCAGAGCCTTGAATTCCCACCATCATGACAAGGTTTGGTTTTCCGGGATTAATCGTAAGCGGGACTGTTTTCTCTCCTAGGAAGAACGCTAGGGTGTCCCAAACAACTCGTACAATGTGTTCACGACGGGATACACCTCTAGGTAAAGACTCATCCAGGGCTTGCTCTTCCACTCGTTTTGTGATTGCCATTACTAGATTTACATCAACGTCAGCTACTAGTAATGCTCGCTGGATGTCCTTTACTAGTTCTTTCACTAACTCCTCATCAACAACACTTGCGCCAAATAGCCTCTTCAGAGCTGAGTTTAGTGATTTTCCAAGACCTTCTAGAACCAAGACTATATCACCGTCTTCTGGGAGTGCTTTCCGCTGTCCATATCAACCTTCGCCTTTGAGTCACCTATTGAATCGCGCCTCAAGGGGCAAGGTCTAAAACCGGGAGGTTGCTAGGACTAACCTGCGTGTGATTGGACATGTCTGAGAAAGTCGGTGACGAAAAAATCAGAATCGTCAAGATACATGATGGCACAGTTATTGATCATATCAGAGCTGGAAAAGCGCTGGATGTCTTAGAAATCCTAGGAATAACTGGTAAAGATGGGAATGTTGTCACTCTGGCTATGAACATCAGTAGCTCAAAGATTCAGAAGAAAGACATAGTCAAGGTTGAACATCGCTTTCTCGAAGACCATGAAGTTGCACGAATTGCGCTCGTTGCCCCAGAGGCCACAATCAATCTCATTGAGGACTTCAAAATCATAAAGAAGACTCGTGTAGAACTCCCCGAGGTAATTTCAGACATCTTTGAGTGTCCCAACCAGAGGTGTGTCACAAACAAGGAACGCGAACCAATCAGCAGCAAGTATGAAGTTGTTTCAAAGACTCCTGTGCAGTTGAAATGTTTGTATTGCTGGACACTTGTTGAGGAACAAGACATAATCACTCAGTTTGCGAGGTAGTTTATGGCTTCGTAGCCATTCCAAATGCTTTTTAGTGGTGTGCTTTGCATCTGACCAAGTCCGACTGCAGTGGTAATATCTATGTCAAGTGATAAAATAGCAGTGATTGGTGATAGGGATTCGGTCACCGGGTTTCGGTTGGTCGGCGTGAGTGAATGCGCTGTTCCCAAGACCCCAGAAGAAACCCGTGACTTACTTTATCAATTCTTCAGAGATCCTACCATGGGGCTCATAATAATCACTGAACCATTGGCTGCAGAGGTAGAAGACACAATCGTCGAGCTATCGCAGTCACCCGTACCAGTTATACTGCTGGTACCAGACAGAGACGGAACCACTGGCGCCTATGAAACAGTACTAAAAGAGCTGATTCGCAGAGCTGTTGGAATCGAGATAAACATCTAAGCTAAGATTGAACCGGAGATGTGAACTTTGACTGAAGTAACTGGGCGTATTGAAAGCATTGCAGGACCTGTCGTTAAATGCTCAGGAATTCCTGCTGTTCGAATGTATGAAGTTGTGAGAGTAGGAAATCAACAGCTGATTGGTGAAGTGATCGAAGTTGGAGATGAGGAGTTTACAGCGCAGGTCTATGAGGAGACCTCTGGTATTGCTCCCGGTGAACCGGTTGAATCGACTGGGGACTCTCTCTCTGTGGAACTCGGTCCGGGTCTCCTAGGATCAATCTATGACGGTATTCAGAGACCACTCCCTGACCTGCGTGAACTGTCTGGGGACTTCATCACACGAGGACTAAGTGTTGATGGTCTCAATAAAGAAAAGAAATGGGAGTTCAAGCCCTCCGTAAAGGTTGGCGATAAGGTTGAACCTGGTGACATTATCGGCGAAGTGCCTGAAACAGGTATCATCACATCTAAGATTCTAATCCCTCAAGGTGTAAAGGGTGAGATAATCGAGATTGTCAAGAAAGGCGAATACACAGTCATTGAAACAATCTGTAAGGTCAAGGATCAATATGGTGATGCTCATAACGTCATGATGATGCAGAGGACACCTGTGAGAGTGGGTAGATCATTCAAAGAACGAACTGGGATGGACACTCCACTGGTGACAGGACAACGTGTCATTGATACATTCATGCCCCAAGCAAAGGGTGGTACAGGAGCTATTCCTGGTGGCTTCGGAACAGGAAAGACGGTCACCCTTCACCAATTTGCAAAGTGGGCCGATGCTCAAGTTGTCGTTTATGTCGGCTGTGGAGAACGTGGCAATGAGATGACAGAGGCTCTAGAAGAATGGCCTCATCTGAAAGACCCAAAGACTGACCGACCCTTGATGGAGCGTACAGTCTTGATTGCCAACACATCCAACATGCCAGTGGCGGCTCGTGAGGCTTCAATCTATGTTGCGGTTACAATTGCTGAGTACTTTCGAGACCAGGGATATGATGTGGCTTTGATGGCTGACTCAACATCTCGCTGGGCTGAGGCATTGCGTGAAATCTCAGGCAGACTTGGCCAGCTCCCATCAGAGGAAGGTTATCCCGCATACCTTGGTTCACGGCTCGCTCAATTCTATGAACGTGGTGGAAGAGTGAGGACACTTGGTTCAGATGAAAAAATGGGATCTATCACACTCTGTGGGGCTGTTTCACCCCCGGGCGGTGACTTCTCAGAACCAGTCACACAAGCAACCTTGAGAATTGTGAAAGTATTCTGGGCTCTCGATAAGGACTTGGCAGCACGAAGATTCTTCCCAGCCATCAATACATTGACCAGTTACTCGCTGTATTTTGGTACTCTACAGAAATGGCAAAGAGAGAATATGGGTGAAGACTGGCCAGAGTTGGTCAAAGAAGCCCTAGCCCTTCTGCAGAAGGACCAAGAGCTCAGAGAGATAGTACAACTCGTGGGGCCTGATGCACTCCCAGAGTCTGAACGTGCTATTCTAGAGGCCGCGCGAATGATTAAGGAAGACTTTCTGACACAGAGTGCACTCCATGAGATTGACACATACTCACCTATTGGCAAGACATATCGGATGCTAAAGATCATCATTAACTTCGCTCATAGGATGACAGAGGCTGTACAGCTAGGGGTTCAGGTCCGAAGGATTCTAGAACTCAGTGTTTTGGATAACATTGCGAGGATGAAGATATCACCCTGGGACTCCTACGATGAAACAATGGATGCCATTGAGAAGAAGTTGGACAGCGAGTTTCAATTGCTACTTCAAGAGCTCTCCGAGTCTGGTCTATTGTTTCAAGAGTCTGCTCAGTAGTCAGTAACTGGTACAACTGTACATGCGTTGCCTTTATAGCTGAGAGTGTGGATTAGATACTAGAAATGACACATAAGAATCAGCTCGAAAAATTGCACAATACCATAAGAAACTGTAAGCTATGTCCTTTACACGCAACAAGAACGAATGCTGTTCCTGGTGAGGGGCCTGTTACATCCCGTGTGATGTTTATCGGTGAGGCTCCCGGTGCAAGAGAGGATGAGTCTGGTCGTCCCTTTGTAGGGAGATCTGGAGACCTCCTGAACTCAATGATTCAGGAGATTGGCCTTTCAAGGGACACAGTCTTCATCACATCAATTCTGAAATCAAGACCTCCAAAGAATCGGACTCCTACTCAGGCTGAGATTAAGGCGTGCAGACCATATCTCGACCAGCAAATCAGGATAATCAACCCAAAGGTCATGGTTCTTCTAGGTGGGGTGGCTATTTCTTCTCTCATCGGTCCCTGGAAGGTTTCTGAAGCTCATGGCAAGTTCTTTGGAGCTGATGGGAGGATGTACTTCATGACATACCATCCCGCAGCGGCGCTTAGGTTTCCGCAGATTAAAACCGCTATGAGAGATGACTTCAGGATTCTTGCTAAAGAACTCGTTTGAGTGGTCGTTAAATTCACTCATACCAACTCTCTTTTGTGAGGCTAATGGTCAATCTAGTGCTTCTACTGCTTCAGTCACCATTTGATTTACAGTTACCCGAAACTTGGTTCAGTATGGTAAGTGACATACTCAATGTGTTCTTTATGCTGGCCATTCGTGGTTACTTGATCTTTGTCTTAGTGGGGCTGATGATATACGCCACCGGATTGAGTGATGGTCTTGCCAAGTTTCTAGTTGGTCTGGGAATTGTTCTTTACTTTGTAGGTCCATTCATTGTCAATCTATTTGGACAGTTCAGTGGAGTTGAACCTATTACATTCGAGAGTGCAACCACCGCGTGGCTTCACTTTGTGGGTATGAGTGATACCGAGATACTCTCGTTTGTAATCTGGCTGGGTGATGCAGTGGCCGCTATCTGTTTACTGGTAGGAGCCATCTTGTACTTCACACCAAATGCAAATGATCTGACCGGAAAAGGAAAGTCTCTGATGGTCAGGGCATTGATGCTAGCACCGGTGCTTGCTTTCTTTCATGTTACTGTCTGGTTGTAGATGCTTCGTAACTCTTAAAACTCGGCTACATTACCGACATCGAAGCCCAGACAGCAACATTAGGCGGTTTATACAATGGTCAAAGAGTCTTCAGTTGTTTACAAAACAGTTTCCGACGTAAGCGGACCACTCCTTGTAGTCGAAAACACACATGATGTATCATACAACGAGGTCGTTAAGATTAGGTCTCCATCGGGTGAGTTACTTACAGGCACAGTTCTGGAAACTGGAAAAGGTCGTGCTGTCATTCAAGTATTCGAAGGTACAAGCGGCCTTGACACAGATGTGACCGCAGTACGATTCACAGGTGAAACCTTGAAACTCCCGGTTTCATCAGAGATTCTTGGAAGGGTCCTTGACGGTGCTGGAAATCCGCTAGATAAGGGACCACCTCTTACCGCCGAAGATCACTGGGACATCTACGGTTCACCAATCAATCCCTATGCACGTCAATATCCACGACAACCAATTCAGACTGGTGTTTCAGCTATCGATGGACTCAACACACTTGTCCGCGGTCAGAAGCTACCAATCTTCTCAGGATCTGGTCTTCCTCATAACAGTCTTGCAGCACAGATTGTCAGACAGGCTAAGATTCCTGGGGAGGAGGGCGACTTTGCCATTGTGTTTGGAGCGATGGGCATCACAGCCACAGAGGCTCAATACTTCATGCAGTCATTTGAAGAAACAGGAGCTCTTGAACACACAACCCTGTTCCTGAATCTGGCAAATGACCCCGCTATTGAGCGTATCATCACACCACGCGCGACTCTCACTGCAGCAGAATATCTAGCCTACACCGCTGATATGCATGTGCTTGTGATTCTTACAGACATGACCAATTATGCAGAAGCCCTGCGTGAGATCAGCGCAGCAAGGTCAGAGGTGCCGGGACGTCGTGGTTATCCAGGCTATCTCTATACAGACCTCAGCTTGATCTATGAGCGAGCAGGTCGTATCCATGGACGTAACGGTACAATCACACAGATGCCTATTCTGTCCATGCCTCAAGATGACATGACCCATCCGATTCCTGACCTGACAGGATACATCACTGAGGGTCAGATTATCGTCGGAAGAGGTCTCCATCGACGTGGTATTTTCCCACCAATTGATCCAGGTCCATCACTTAGCAGATTGATGAAGGAAGGAATTGGTGAAGGGATGACACGGTTCGATCACAAGGAAATACAAGCACAGCTCTACTATGCCTATTCAGAGGGTCGTGACTTGCGAGACCTTGTCGCTGTTGTCGGTTCAGAGGCATTGACCGAGCGAGACCAGAAGTATCTCAAGTTTGCAGACCGGTTTGAAGCAGAGTTCATCAATCAAGGTGAGTTCGAAGACCGATCCTTTGAGCAGACGCTAGATATTGGTTGGAACCTCCTGAGCGACTTCCCAGAGCGTGAGCTCAAGCGTTGTGACCCAGAGACCATCTCCTGGGCCCGTAACAAGGGCGTCTACAAGCCAGTATAGTCATCGTTCTCTGTGTTTAAGAACGGTAATACTTCTCTATAATTAGAGGAAGGCGTAGTGAGGGTCTTGGTTGTAGGTAGTTGTGGAAAGAAGAAGGTCTATGATAGTCCCGCTCAACCGCTGTGTCATGATATTGATGAGCGACATGATATCAACTACTGGAAACACCGGTTCCGTTCTAAATGCAAGCCTGCTCGGGACATGTACACTGGTCCTCAGAATGTTGAACTTGTCAAAGCTATTGACATCCTTCGGACAATCCCTTGGCTCAAAGTCGAACTAGCTTTTGTTTCTGCAGGATTTGGGTTACTCACCGAAGACGATCTAGTACCTCCCTACGACTGCAGCTTTGCCAGAATGAAGATAGATGATGTAAGGAAAAGGTCACATGAGCTCAGGATTCAGATTTCTTTCCTTGATCTGATTAGCAAAGGGTTTGACCTCATCTATCTAGCCTTAGGAAAACGATACCTTGTTGCCTTAGGAAAAGACTGTCTATCAGCTTTACAGTCACCTACAATTCTGTTCCATGGCTCAGAGTCTGATTATCTGATTCGAGTTCCATGTGCGGCTAACACTGTGAAATCTTTCTCTGTAACAGGACAAAGGATACATGGAGTTGTGGGATTCAAGGGTGACCTACTTAGGATCCTCGTTGAATATGCCTTAGACCGACCCAATCCATACATGGAACTAAAGCGGTGGACTGAAGCAAGCTATTTGCGAAAACTGGTTTATCATTTAGGTAACGTTGCTCTTCCTTTGTAGGGGCCTTTCTTGAGTTCCTTTGGATTGTCCGCCCACTTGATGAGTGTTCGGAAACCATTCAGTTTCACACTATTCAGAATTCCTTTCTCCGCCTTGATCTTCTGCATTTCTTTCCTGATCAAATGAATGATCTCTTGCCTCACTGAGGCAACTGTATACTTCTCGAAGTCTTCAGTTTCACGAAAGTGGGTGACCCATTTGTCAACGAATTCCACAATTTCCCGAGCCCCCTCTATCCTACATTGATTCTTCTCGAGCCACATCCTTCTAGTATTTCTCACATAATGTATTGGTCCGAACCCTTTGCATGACTCCTTCCACTTGCGCATATCATAGATTTTCAGATCTTCAGACACCGTTTCACGTACAAGCTTTGTCAATCGTCGACTGAGCTTTGGTCTTTTTTGCATATTCCCCCTCTCCTCTGACAAAACGTCAGAAGCCATTGCCCTCAGTAGCCCTATGTGGTCCGACTGACACTAATAAGCCTGTAAAACTATGCGTCAACCTCAATACTAGGGTTGGTTGTTCTAATCTTCACCGATTCCATGGTGGAGGTAATGATCCTTCTCTTTCTTCGAACCGAAGCTTCTGAGACCATCTGCTTTTAGCTGGCTCTTTATCTCCCTTGCTTGTGATGGACTAATCTCATTTTGCTTTAGTAGAAACTCGACTATCTCAAGAGCCTGTGGCACTGTGTCACATCGTCGAATATAGTCCACGACATCCGGTGTGAATGTCTCTCTGCCTCCCGTGGAATCTGTTTCCTCCGCCATTGTCCGGACACCATCTATCTTGAATGTCTTAGTGGTCTGCTCTTCAAGTTCTTTACTGAGCGCGGGAAATACCTCCCGAAATTCACCATCTTCAGACATTTTTGTCACCAGACAACCATGACCTTGGTTTGTCATGGCGTATCTCAAGAGTGACTTCTGAATATTGACTTAAGAGCTTTGCCGAGACGGCGTCTGATTTACAGTCATTAATTGCCTAAGAAGGCCCATGGCAGGGTATTCTGAAGTCTTTCAGCATCATTTGCGAGGGATAAGAACGAAATTCCGGTTTCCTTTTCAGCCCGTCTCCATCCCCCATAACCACCATATTTCGAGGCAACCCGAATCACCTTCCCAAGAGTGCGGTCTCCAATTGAGAGTGCAGCTTGTATTCTTGCATTCCTCGGATCAAGTGACTCGATAGACGCCTTAGATTGGTTCCTCACTGCCTTCTCAATATATCTCAGTCTTCGACGAAGTTCCTCGAGAGGTGGTTGTGATTCTCTCTCCCACCTAGTTTGGGCTTTTGGAATAAAGGGGTTGACGCTAGCTGTGACCTTAAGCCCTGACGATTTTGATAATCGAACAATCATGTCAGCTGTGTCTTTGAGGTCATCATCACTTTCTCCAGGAAGTCCAATGATAAAGTAAAGTTTGAGTGAGTTGTATCCAGCAGCAGTCGCCATTTCCACAGCTGTTTCTATGTCTGAATCATTCAACCCCTTCCCAATTGATTTCCGTAGTGCTGAGGAACCAGTTTCTGGAGCTATTGTCAGTGTTCGCTGACCACTCTCCACTAGACACTTCAGAAGTGGCTTACTCACAGAATCTGCACGTAAAGATGGCACAGACACACTAATTCCTTGGTCCATAGTCCAGCACACAAGATTCTCTAATCCGTCAAGGTCTCCCAAAGAAGAACCTATCATAGACACCTTTCCAACAGGGGTCCTATCAGTCCCTACACTGATTAGTTCTTTCAACCTACCCAAGGTTCTGGTCCGTCTTGGTTGACACACATGACCGATGAGACAGAATCGGCAAGAGTGACCACACCCCCTTGTCACCTCTAGGAGAAATGACTTCCCAAACACCGGCTCCAGCTTAGAGCCCTCACCAACATCAGGGATAATTTGAGAAACTGGGTACTCCAAGGAATCTAAATCTAGAATGATATTTCTGTTAACAATAGGTCTGGGGTTGGATGGCACATAGACCCCATTGAGTTCAGCTAATTGAGATAGTATCTCCTCGCGTGAACTTCCAGAAGCTACAGTTTCCACTATGTCATGAATGATGAGGTCTCCTTCTCCTATCGCAAACGCGTCTACAAAGTCAACAAAGGGTTCAGGATTCGCTGTTACTACCGGACCTCCAACAATCACCAATGGGTCATCTTCGGTCCTCTCTCCAGCCAAGACTGGAATACTACCTGCCTCAAGCATTTGAACTAGGTTGATTATGTCCTCCTCATATGTGAGCGAGAATCCAACGATGTGGTTGTTCCTCAAAGGTCTTCTACTTTCCACTGAATGCGCTGGAGATGCTGTATCAAAACGGAAATATCGTTCACAGGATGTGTCATCTCGTGCGTTCAGAGCTGCATAGAAGATATGGAGGGCTAGTCCAGTCATCCCTGCTCTGTAGGATGATGGGTAACAGTATCCGAATAAAACATCCACAGCACTCGAGTCCTTGACCGTGGTGTTAAACTCCTTCAGTGTTCCGGATGACAAGACAACCCCTCATTAGCGATGGTCTGAATCCATAGTGATCTGGTCTTGTCTTGCTATGACGAGCTTGTTAGGCAGGATGTCCCGATCTAAAATCACTCCAACTCCTGTCTGAGACCCCTGATGAAGCACTATTCCTGGACTGATTGAGGTTCCAATTCCTGTCTTAACATCATCACCTATGATCGCTCCAAGTTTTCGTCGTCCCGAATTGACACGTTCCCCCCTCACAGTGACAAAGATGGAACAGTTGTCGTGCCGCAGATTCGCGGTGATGGTTCCCGCACCAAAATTAGACCGTTGTCCAATGATGGAGTCACCAACGTATGACAGGTGTCCAACATTGGTGTCATCCATTATGATGGAGTTCTTGATTTCCACAGCATTACCTATCTTGACTCTCATCCCTAGTGAGGTATATGGTCTGATGTAACAGTTGGGTCCAATAACCGAGTTTCCACCAATGAAGACAGGACCCTCTATATACGCTCCACTTTTCACAAGTGTGCCTTCTTCAACGCTGACATTTCCCTTCAGAACAGCTCCATCCTCAATTGTGCCTTCAATGTGCCCATCAGCATCTTCAAGAAGCAGCTTATTGGCTTCAAGCAAGTCCCATGGTTTTCCAACATCCAACCACCAAGAAGGCAGTGAATATGCTCCAACATTTCCCTTCTCTATCAACATGGATATCGAGTCGGTTATCTCGTACTCTCCTCTTGGAGAAAGTTCGGTTCTCTCAATAGCTTCCCATAGTGGGCTACTGATTGCATAGACTCCTGCATTTACAAGTTTGCTAACCATTTGTTCTGGCTCTGGTTTCTCAATTAGCGCCTTTGCCTTACCCCTCTTCACCTCGACGACACCATACGCGCTTGGGTCTTCGATTGGTTTCACTGAGAGTGTGAGGTCGAATTCTTTCTTTTCGTGTAGTTCTATGAGGCCCTCAAAACTGCCGGGACCAATCAGCACATCGCCATAGATTAGAATTGCATCGCTCTTTCCGATGAACTTCTTGGCATAACCTGCAGCATGAGCCGTACCTTTTCGCTCCTTTTGGTCAACAAAAGAGATCTTCATCTTCCAAGTCTGTGTTTCTACAGCCTCACGAAGCTTGCCTGCATGATATCCATAGACAACTAGGATTTCGCTGATTCCAGCATTCTCAAGAGCTTCCATTGTGTGAAAAATCAGTGGTTTTCCTGCTATTGGAAGTAAGTGCTTTGGTTGGTTGGCCGAGAGGGGTAGCATTCTCGTGGAATCGCCTGCTGCAAGTATGACAGCCTTCTTCATTGCAAGTCATTTAGCCCATGTTCTATAGAGTTAAAGACTTTCCCGCAATTGGTCAAATGCACGCATAGGCCGCGCTCCGGGAAACTTATGTTCAAATCATCATCGATTAGATATTAACAATGTTAAGTCGTCGCGGTCTTACACCGCGATACACCACTCCAGACTGCGATAAATTAATAAGTAACTTTAACCATCAAATAATCAGTTGATTGAGGCAATTTCTCTAGGAAAACCTCAACAAATTGACAAATTAATTCCAATGGGAAGGTATTCAAAAATGATGAGCGATCAACAACTCCAAGAAGAGCTCAAGAATATGAAGCTCACTAAGAGTCAAATGATAGTCCTAGATATTCTCAGGAGCAGTGGACAAGGCGGTGTCACACCAAAACAGCTTTTGGACAAAGTGTCTTTCGCACCACGAACTGTCAGATATGCTCTTAGAAAACTCTTGAAGAAGAAACTAATCAAGCGCGTACCGTGCCTTCAGGACATGAGGCAATGGATCTACGTGCCTGCATAAATAATGAAATTCCGACACTAGTAGCCTATCGGGCTATTAGTTGTCGCACAACCTATGATATTGTTCAATTCTCGAAGCTTATGGGATGAGGATAGGTGAGGTCTGAATGCAGGGAGCGAAACCAATCGACACGATACGGGTTCTAACAGGCGAAGAAGCAATAGATGCGTACAAGGTTCTCAGTGACGAGAGCAGGCGTCAGATTCTTCATGCTCTAAGAGCGCGACGAATGTCAACCACAGAACTCATTGAGTTTCTCTCGAAACAGGACCCTGAGAAGAAAATCAAGCCTCAGACCGTCAGGTATCACATCAAAGAGCTCGTGAAGTGTGGTCTTGTGGAGCAAGATGGTTATGAACCCACTGGGAACGGTGACAGTCACATCATGCAGAAGCTCTGGAGGGCCACAGCAGAGAATGTCTTCATTGCAACAGGCGATATGGATGGTGTTTCAGATCCAGAAGAGTCTGACCTGGACCGTACACTTGATATCATTGGCACAATGAGGGACCTGGGTCTTGTTCTCAAGAATGAGAAAGAGATGAAGGCCATAGCAGCCTCGATGACACAACGGGACAAAATCTACCTGAAAGGATTAGAACTAGCCAAAGAAAACCTCCGTGAAATCTGCGAACTAGATCCTAAACTGTATGTGATATTCCGCAGGGTTCTCAGCGTTGTCCGACTTGATGACCAAGACTATCTAGACTACTGGGAACTCAGCAGGAGAATTACAGACGTCCTACGTGAGGCTTACAAGCGCGGGAAAGAAAAGAATCCCCCTGTGTACTAACTCTCAGCTCTGGGATATTCTGTCGTCAGTAGACGCCTTATTCGTCCAGCTATCTTTGGACCCACTCCCTTCACTTTCTGCAAGTCCTTTTGCCTTGCAGCAAAGACGTTCTCCAATGTGCCAAACTCTGATAGGATAGCTCTGGAAGTCACAGTGTCGACACCAGGAAATCCTGATAGAATGTACTCCAATGCCTCAGCGTCAGTCCCTCTTGTATCTCCGGACCTGGTTCGTAGTGGTTTGCTCGATCCTACTTGTTCAAGGTGTGCTATCCTATAGAGGACATTGGCTGTTTCCTCTGCATTCCTGGTCCAAAGTATTGGGACCTGAATTCTGATGGCTATTGATGCGAGTGCTCCATATATCGAGGCTGGATTCACTGCTCGCAGACCGATTATTTGTTCTCCCTCAATTATAAGAACTGGACGTCTATAGGCAGAACGTAACGCAGATAGCTGGACAAAGAGACGTCCGTCAATCAGTGACTGGATGAAATCACCTGACTCCTTACGCTCAATTGCTACATCCTCTGAGGCTACATAGTCACCAATCTCCAAACTTTCTCCAGATATCTCAACATCAAGCCTAGTGAGCTCACGTGCAACTGCTGTTGGAAGCTCCCTGGAGTCAACAATGAGTCGAATGCGATCATCTTTCTTTGGAGCTTTGCTCACCATAGGTTCTGAAACCTGCTCCTCATCACTCACATACTCCTCGAGGCTGGTTTGTTCCTCATCCTCTTCGAGCTCAGCCTCTTTCAGGGCTGAAGGCATCTTCTTCAATTTATTAATCACACTCCAATGGTAGAACTCGTCATGAGTTCCTTTCGCCACAAAGATAACGACACGACCGGGAGATTGGCGTCCTGTTCTACCTCGACGCTGAATGTATGGCACAACAGATGGGACACAGTCATAGAACACCACCAGGTTGCACTCTGGTATGTCTAGACCCTCCTCACCTACTTGCGTAGCAACCAAGACATTGAACTCGTTGTTTCTAAATCCATCAAGGATCTCGACCTGTTTCTTCTGACTAAAGCCCTTGTCTGAACCCCGAGAGCTCTGGCCTACGAAACGACTGACACGAGCATCATCCAGTTGCTCCAGCGTTTCACTAACCTCGGCTGCAGTATCTCGAAAACGCGTAAAGATCAGAATACGTGAGTCCAAATCAACTGAGAGTTGTTCACTCACAATCTCCAGTATCGCATCTGCCTTGGGATGTCGATGCCCCTTATCAATGAGCGCACCTAGCAGACCCTCGAACTGCTTGAACTCAGACCTTGAAACAAGATCCTTGACACCCTTCGAACTCTTCTTGTTCCGTATCTCCTCGTAGACTCCTTGGATATACCGGTAAGTCGGCATGAGTCCTTGAGTTCCTACAAACTCTAACAAGTGAATGACTCGCAAAAGCCCAGTGAGATTTCTGATTACTAGATATAGTCCACGGGGTGGTTTTGTGTATGTACCAATCTCCTTTCTGACCTCACTCTGGGTTCTCAGAATCTCTTTTCTAGTCATACGTCTAGCATCGGGAAGACTGAATCCCTGGTTGATTACAGGTGTCCGGTAGACATCAATTATCGAGTAAAGGAGGTCTCTCAGGACCTCAATCTCCGGAGGAATTGCAATGAACCGCATCTCGGAATCGATTGAAACGACATAGTCACGTACATCTTTGCTCTTCTCATCCCTGACTTCAACATGTGAAAGCCTGAGGTTCTCGCATACCACACGGATATGCTCAGCCTGATGACCAGGCGATGCCGTGAGTCCTAGCCCCCTATTGTTGGTTCCTTGTTTCTCATAGAGTTCAGCAATGAATGTATACGCGTAGTTACCCACGCCTCTATGAGCCTCATCAAAGACAACCAGCGACACATCTTCCAGGTCATAGCTTCTCTGGACCAAGTCATTTTGTAAAGCCTGAGGTGTCATCACTATAACTTGAGCCTCTCCCCAAATGGCCCTTCGTTGCTCAGGAGAATCATGGCCGGTCAGACATACAACTAGACTCTCCTCAAGGTCTAACACTCTTCTCAAAAAGCGCGTTTGCTGGTCGACCAATGGTCTTGAAGGAGCAAGGAAGAGAACCTTAGAATTTGGGAATTGATGCAACCGTTTTGCTGCAACAAGAGCAGCAATCACAGTCTTACCGAGGCCTGTACTGAGCACAATCATTGTACTCTCTTTGGCAGCGATTTCTGAGAGGTTAACCTGATACGCTCTATACTCCACACTGCCCTCGCGTATCATCAGTTCATCCACATAGGTTTCTTTCTTAGCCACCAGTAAAGCCTCGAAGAATTACTCGTTTCTATCTATCAGTGATGATACTCACTGTAAAAAGACTCCTACTTCCGGTTTACTGTTTGGATAACGTCCATGGATGTAGATCAGTCTAGTGTTTAGTGCGGTTAACAGAAATTCCCCTTTGTGCAAAAAAGATGAAACATTCCTTTAATATAAAAGAAGAAGTGTGGAAGCTTTAGTGTGTGAATACAATGGAAGAATCAAGCATTCCACAGATAGTGCTGATAGATGAAGAAGGAGAACATCGTGGTGTTCAAGGCAGCTATAGCTGGAATGGAATAAGTGTAGACTATGTAATGCCCT
>JBHLRS010000055.1:0-17501 GCA_048882325.1 Candidatus Thorarchaeota archaeon
ACTCGATTCAAGATAGGCGACCAAGTCTTTGGATCAGCTGGTATGAAAGGAGGCGCGCACGCAGAGTACATCTGTGTCCCCGAAATTGCGATGGTGACTATCAAGCCTGCTAACCTGACTTTCGAAGAAGCAGCAGCAGTTCCAGTAGGAGCAAATACTGCATTGCACATTTTGAGGGGAGCAGACATACATTCGGGAAGTATGGTTTTGGTGTATGGAGCATCGGGATCTGTTGGTACATATGCGGTACAGCTCGCGAAGTACTGGGGCGCAGAAGTCACAACTGTTTCGAGCACATCCAATCTAGATTGGTTAAGGGAGCTGGGAGCTGATCATACCCTCGATTACACGAAAACGGACTTCACCCAGTCTGGTCAGAAATATGATGTCATCTTCGATGCAGTAAGAAAAATCTCCTCATCCAAATGCAAAGAGTCACTAAAGGATAATGGAATCTTTCTTTCTTCAAGGTCTTCAACAGAAGAAAACATTGAGAATCTTGATTTTCTCAAGAATCTAATTGAGGAGGGAAAACTAAAACCAGTGATTGATAGACGCTATTCAATCGAGGAAATTGTTGAAGCACATAGGCATGTTGACACAGGGCGGAAGAAAGGAAATCTAGTAATTACCATATCGTAATTGTTTTCGATTTTCAATTTGCTCAGTATAAATATAAGATGCTGATAAGAATACAGGTTTCAAGTTCGGTTGCAGGTGTTTGAAGTGAAATATACAAGACCAGCTGTAGTGTCAATATTAGCGATTATACCATTGACCATTGTATTTAGTGTGACCAATGCAGCGGGATGGGTAGTCTTACTCTTCCCCGTATCTGCCCTTGTTGGCACGTTGATTGGATTTGTCCTGGCACCTCTCTTTCTCTGGATTTATAAAAAGTACATGGGAAGAAATCATCTATTTGCGATTCAGGACCAGGCAACAATGGAGAAATCCCATGGCATGCTAATGGGATTTTTTCCAGCATTGATGGCAACAAACTTCACACTTTCTCTAATATTCGATCCGAATATCATGTCCATGCCTTTGTTCCAAGACTACTATCTCGAATGGAACAGTATAATCTTCCTCTTCTTTGTCTTAGGTGCCTTACTACAGGTTCCAGCATTTGCTCTCTTTTCTGCAGCTTGGATGATTGACGAATCTGGGATAGTATTGATGAGTAGATCTGGAACTCCTGAACTTCAGGCGACTGGTAAATGGTTTATAGCTCTCTTGAAAGGTTATGCAGGAATAGGTGTCATTATTGCATTGTACCAGTTCACATTTGAATTTCTAGGGACATACGGAAGTTTAGTACATTGGTCAGCAGTTCTCTTCCTTTTCATTTTGCCTCTTATTGTCACACTTTGGGTTATTCCAGCTATAATACTAGTAGCAGCAACGGAAGGAAAAAGACGTAATTACATACTTGGATTTGCAGAAAGATTTGGGATAAAAAAGGAGTTTGACTTGAGTATTAGGAGAATTGGAAATAGTTCCTAAGATCAGGGATAATTTAGTTCAAGAAATACTTCTCTGAATCGCTAGTGCTGTTTCTGAAGCTCTTTGGTAACACTCCACCATTGAAGACCCGACCTCAATCACAGTGCAAATTGGATCTCTCATATTCACCATTACTCCTTCTGGAGTTCGATCAACAGTGTTGGTGTATTTTCTCAAATTAGGCACAGCTCCATCTTTTCTTGAGTATACAATCATTTTCACACCAGGGTTGATATCAGCGATTGATTCAGGGAGAACTCCTTGTGATGCAAGTACGTGTAGACTTGTTACAGAGATTGGTCCAGCAGCTTCTATCAGTTCAAGTGTACCTTGAATTCTGGGGTTGAGCTCCATCAACCAGATATGTTTCATATCATCCACAATGAAATCTAGACCAATAGACCCACTTAGTTTTAGCTTGGTGCTGATTGTTTCAGAAACCTCTGCAATCTTTGATACAGTTTCAGCATCCAGTCCACTTGGATAATAGTTCCCACAATAGGCAAAATCGCAGTTTCGTCCCGCGGTTGGCATACCAATAAGTTGACCTTGTATGGAGATTGTGAGAGCAAGGTCTCCAGCGGCAAGAACACTGCAACTGATATCAGCGCCCCGGATATATTCTTGAATTATACGAGGTTCATAGATGTCATCCTCAGGTTCGCCTAAAGCCTTGATTACATCTGCAGGCTTCCTCACATAACGGATACCACTACCTCCCCCTGAATGAGTAGGCCGTACCAAATAGGGGTATTCAATTGCCGCTAAATCTCCAAATGCATCATCTGGTTGATTGACAGTTGAGCGTTGTGGAAAACCAATTTCGAGTGAATGGGCGAGCTTCTCGAGAGAAGTGAAATCTCTTGCTCGCTCTATCTGCGTTGGAGTACATCCCATCAATAGATTCTTTCTGTGCAAAGGTCTTAGTGCATCTGCATGATCATCAAACCCACTTCCAACGATTACAAAATCCAACTCATGTTTCTCCGTGAGATGAAACAAGTTTTCAACCAATCCCTCGTAGAGTGGAACTTCAAGTGGTTGTCTTTGGCGATCACCGGGCTTTGGAGTAAGGATGGCTATCCAATCATCGCAACAGGTAGATAGGTCTTCATCTCCCCAATAATCGGATACAAAGACATTTGCTCCCGCTTTTTTGGCAGAACAAGCTATCGGTCGTGCGTTAAACCCGACTATCCCGACTTGCTTATCTCGGAGTGGCGACCTGATTGAAGCCATGATTTGGGGGTTGCCGTAGCCCTGATAAGGTCTTCCTGTTTTCAAAGTGATTGGCCAGTGGTGTCGTCAATGAAAAAGGTAAGCGAGAAGGATATGACTCCGGGAAGTATACAAGGCGAAAAGGGGATTGTTGATGTCTATGATATCATACAAGAAGAAGTGACAGCTGGCGTTCGTGTTGTACAACCGAATAGCGATGTACCAATTAGACCACATGTGCATCATGAGCGGCAGGTGATTTATGTGATATCGGGCTCTGGAAAGATTACTAATGGAAAAGAGACCTTCGACCTCCATTCAGGAGATTTCATCATTCTATCAGCTGAGGAGGAACATAATGTCATAACAGAGAGTGAGGAACTCAAGGTCTTTGAGGTGAAGTATCCGTAACATAAGGAGAGTATCTTGCTGAGTAGAGACATTGATTTCTATAATGTACATCCCATTGCATGGATCACAAAGAGTCAGATTCTATTAGACTACTTATCGTCTGCAGATTCAGATTTCTTGGTAGCTGATTTTGCTTCTGGTGAATACGACAGAATTCCGTCGTTCTTCGTGACAATGCTCCCCAATATGGGTTCATTTGGACCTAAGAGGCTTGTTGTTTATTGCACAGATATTCATGCACTCCGACTTGATAGTTTGCTGGGAAAACTTGAGGAGTCTAAGCTTTTGAATGATGTTAGAGTGGTGCAAGCAAAATTAGAAACGATGGATGACGTTGCTAGCTTCAGACCAGACATGGTTGAGTACTTAGTTAGACATCCAGCAACGATGACAACATTGGACCATCATTTGATTGATATGAAATTCATTCCTGACAACATATTCGACATAGGCGTATTGAATAATGATGTTGTAGGATATCTACATGAATATTACAAAGAATATAGCGACGCTGTTGCTGGACTCAAGAAGGTTTGCAAGTCACTCAAGGAGGATGCTCTCCTTATCGTTACTATGCCATGTTCATTGTATCCTGTTGATAATATAGGTGTCCTTGAATCTCTTGGTTTTGAGTTTCTTGAAGGGAAGGACGTTGACCTTGCAGGTGGGACCGTTAATGATTTGAAACGAGATACAAAACCACAAGAAATGAGTCGTCTAGGGCACTACACTTTCTTGATATTCGTCAGAAAATAGTACATCAAGGATACAGTCATAGGTGAGAAATAGTACAAACTGACATAATTTCTCGCAAACCTTATACAGAGCAAAGCATTGTACACAATAACCTTGGTCGCAGGGGAAAAAATAATGTCCGGGAAAAAACTCACCGACAAAGAGAAGGACGCACTTGATGAAGCTCTTAAAGGAGCAGTTCTTTCAGATGCTGAACTCGAAAGACTAGCAGAAGGTGTGGATGAGTCTGGCGATACAGTTATGCCTGTGGAAGACGGTGAAGACCTCATTTCCGCTGCAGCACTGGCACTAGATTTCGTTGAGCATCTTGAAACATCGGCCCCTAGAGAACTCACTGGCGATGAGGATGCAGTTGCAGGTTTTGATGCTCTACTAAGAAAATTGGAAACATTGAGAGCTGACATCTCCTCCCTTCAACGAGGTGTGGTCGGTGTATTCGCTGCGCAGCTTCTCACCTTCAGAGGCAATGTGGTTGACCTAAAGTCCCGGATATCTGAAGAGATGGTAGAACGGTTACGAATGAAATTCTACAAAAACTTCATTGAGTCGATGTTTGTGGATATTGTTGACTCAGAGTTTGCTGCACTAGAAAAAGATCTTGTTGACAAAATCGTGGAACAGACCCAAGAGAAATTCAAAGAGTTTGCACTCCGAGTAAGAGAATCTGAGGTAGACCTGCGAAGAACTATAGTAGAACAACAAGATATCGTGCGGTCATTTATGACGAGTCTAGAAGAAGAAACAGTTGCCCAAAGAACGGAACTTGCTGAGAAGCAGGCTGAAATTACCAAACTAGAACTGGAGATTCGAAATCTCCAATCCAAAGTTGATGCAGGTATGGTAATGGGAGTTGCAAAGCAAGAGTATGAACGAAGGATTTCGTCTCTGGAAGAAGAGGTAAAGGACCTCAAAGATGATATCCTCCTAAAAGACGCATTAGTCGAGAAGCGGACCCAGAGTATTGAAGAAACACGAAAAGAAATAGAAGAACTAAAACTCAAACTTGGCGAAGCACAAAGCCAGATAGTGGTATACAAGGAAGAGGCTGCTTTAGCAAAACCACAGACTGAGAAGACTGAAGCAGAGATTGAAGCCCTGAAATCAAAGATAGAACTACTTGAAACCACATTAGAGGATCGTAGGAAAGAAGCAGACACATCAACTTCAACAATTACGCAACTTGAAACTCATATAGAAGACCTCAGGCAAGAGAAGGCGGCAGCAGAGAGAGAAGCAACGGAACGATTGACTGAGATTGAAAGTATGCAGGGTAGATTTGCTGAGGTCAAGGAGATGGATGAGAAGATCCATACGCTGGAGCGTGAATTGAAAACTGCGACGGAAGAGGTGAAGATTGTTGAGATGCAGAAAGAAGGATTCGAGAAAGCAGCTCAACTAATGGAAGTTGAACGTGATATGGCGCTTCAGCGAAGGGACCTTGCTGATGAACGCACTCAACGTTACATCAAGGTTCTAGGAATGGAAGGAAACACCAAAGTCCTCCTCCTTGTTGACGAAGTCGGATCTATTACATTTACAGAGCTCGGAAAGTCATTAGGTGTTCCTAAGGGTCAAGCTACCAAATGGGCGCGAGAATTGGGCAAGCTAGGTGTTCTTGAAATCACAGGAGAAACTGTGAAATCAACACTCAGAAAATTAGATGTGAAGGAAGGCGAAGTAAAGCTAGATAAAAAGTAGAATTCCGATAATTAAAACTTGATAGATCTATCACCTTCACTAAACGACTTTACGATTTGCGACCAATAGTCAGCAAGTTTCGACATTGCCTTCGAGAAATTCTCGGTAAGACGAAACTCACCCATATCCTTATCGACCAGACCAACATCTCTCAGCTTTCGCATAACCTTAACATAGAGACCTCTACTTGATAAAACAAAGATCTGCCAGTCAGAGTCTGGCACCACCCCATCTTTCTTCATTAGTGTGTTTAGAATCTTGGATGCCTGTTCGACTTGCATCTCTGTGAAGAATACATATCGAAGCAGATGACGTGGACTAATGAGTGATGGTCTTGTAACCAAATCTATCTTTGCCATTTCTGGGCCCTAAGGTGATTCTACAGCCTTCGAATAAGACACTAGGTATTACATTCACTTTCGCAATGATTTCATCATCAGCATTGGTAAAGCTATGACAACAAATACACCAACTGAGATGATAGTCTGCATAGCCAAGGAAACCACCGCTTGAAATGATGGGCCTAATAGATAGAAAACAACACCCGTCAGGATACAGCCTAAAAAGGGAATAAGCTGGAATGGCGACCTCAATCTTGCCATAGCAGCAACTAAGATGAAGAACCCATATCCCACAGCAGCAAATGCCAGTGCGAGTGAGAAAAGGACCGCTAGCGCCTCATATACTCCGAATAACAACCAACCAGCTTGAGGAAGGAAATATGCAATAATCAACCAAATGAAGTTGAAGACAATAATCACTTTGAGACCAGCAGACGCGTTCTCTATGTCGACACTCGAAGGAGCGTTTGAGAACATAATAGTCATTGCTAGGAATGCGATTATCCAGAAGACTGGATTAATGACAGTTAGCTGCGCAAATGTATAGAGAAATGTGTACACAAATCCACCAATGGCATTCAAAGGATACATCCACTCTGCTAGTTGCGCTGGTTCAGACTTTAAGTTGATGAGTCCGCCTAATAGATCCAACGCATTGGTCCCGAGCTCTGGTCGATCAGGTACAAGAAAAGTAGCTCCAAATGCAAACAGAATTAGCAAGACGAGTGAAACTGCAACAGGCGCCAAATTAATGATGGCATTCTTGAATCGGCTCTGAGGTTTTATGTACTTCACATAACCTAAAAGAATCTGGTCTCCTTTGCGCTCTACATTGATTGGCTTGAATTCTACGATCTTTGTTCTTGTGAACACACATCCAAGGGCGTGTGATGACTCATGAAGTGCAACTCCTGGACCAACAAGCATGTACCATGACCTCGATCCAGGGTCTTGCGTGGTCCTCAACATTGCATGAGATAGACTCTCAAGCAGCCAGCCAAGTCCCCACACAAAAAAGAACAATACAAATCCAAGTAACACTATAGTGAAATATGCGTTCATTCCCACTCCTCCTATATTTTAACTATCTCGAAGTTTTGCATTTTCTTTGTCTAATTCTTGAAACCGTTTGTATTTCGTTTTTTCAGCGTTCTTAATGCGTTTCTTGATCGTGTCAACTCTTTTTTCGAGATCAGAACGTGTCTTGCTTTTTCGTTTCATTGCCTCTCTGAAGTCCTTATCAGCGTCCTTCCAATCTCGCTCTGCATTACGAACTCTTCCGAGAAGCTCCTCATACGTATCTCTTCTTGACTTGGCAACTGAACGATAAGATTCTATTTCACCATCTAACCGTCTATCCAAGCCCTCAAGTTCCAACTTTGCCTTCTGAAGGTCTAGTTCAAACTGTTGAATGTCAGAATCAATCTTCTGAACTTTCTTATCTCGAAGATACTCCGGATCCACCATCGCTATCATCCTAACGAGTACATTAGGCTATTTCACTGTTATCACTCAGGGTCATAGGTACTCATCAGCGAATTGTTTCATGATGGTCCTCTCAGCTCGACGCAATCGCTCCTGCATCGCAACTCGTTTGATTTTGAGTTTCTTCGCAAGAATCTTGATCTCACTTTTTCGAGGTATATCATAATATCCAGTCGAAATAGCTACTCGGAGAGCGTCCAATTGCTTATTCGTAAGGTTTGGTCCAAGAAATCCGATGGGCGACCTTCTTACACCCAAAACATGAACTTCAGAGAATCTAGCTCGAAGATTATCAAAAGCTGTTCGGAATGCGTTTTGGTCTGGAGCCAAAAGATGATGAATCTGAGTTCCACTTTCTATAACAATTGGTAGTCGGGACATGCAACCACTCTCAAGGATTGTTTCGAGTATCGATTTCTTCTGCAACTTGTGAGTGACCTCTGTCCAGAGTTGTTCCTGCGTTTCATGAGTTACGCGAATCTCGACTATACTGGATGATTTTCTCATTCCTCTTATGTAGTCCTTGAGTGGTCTTGCTTCTCCAGTCAAACTCTGAATGATCCCAAATCCAACTGGACCATTTATCGACACCAACAACACGCGTACTGGAATCTTTCGTGTGAGGTCACAAGAATAGTATGCTTCTGCAGTTATTTCCAGCTTGGCCTCTATCATCCTTATAAACACCCGTCTTAAGACGGCATAACATCTATTCCTATTTTAGTTTACTGATTATGCGGGAGAAACTTGACTTGATAGAAGAAGAAATCGTGCCTCAAGATTCAAGACGAACTCGAATCATTGCTGTGCTACAAGCACTATTTGTAACTGTGCTGTGGTCATCCTCGTTTGTCATCATCGAGGTTGGCCTTCAAGACATACCACCTCTTACATTCGCAGGACTGAGATACTCTATTGCCTCAGTGATCTTACTGACTCTGATTATTGTACAATCAGATATGCGTCAATCGGTGAAGGGTCGACCAAGAAAGTGGTGGGGAATGCTCTTCCTCTACGGATGCATATACATCACAGCTACACAGGGGACTCAATTTTTGGGATTGTTCTATCTTGATCCAATAACGCTTTCACTTCTCCTTAATCTTACTCCAATCATTGTTCTTTTGTCAGCGATTCCCATGTTAGGCGAAAAGCCATCAATGCTTGAAACAATATTAGTCGCTATGGGGATTTTTGGAGTTCTCATATACTTCTACCCACTGGACTTCGTTGAATTTTCCATCATTGGTCTCATCATTGGTGTCATCAGCCTATTTGCCAATTCAGCATCTTCCATAATTGGAAGGGCCGTAAACCGCTCTCGTGACACTCCAGCTTTGATAGTCACAGGCATCATGATGGCGATAGGCTCAGTATTTCTCATGATTTTTGGAATAGCTGTCGAACCTGTCACTCCACTATCATTGCTGTCATGGTTCTACATACTCTGGCTAGCGGTTGTAAATACTGCTCTAGCTTTTACATTGTGGAACAGAGCCATGCGTGTGTTGAGAGCACTCGATATGACGCTCATCAATAGCACTATGATGCCGCAGATTGTCATTCTATCTGTCATTTTTCTGGGTGTAGGCGAGAAATTGGTGCCTCTTGATTGGGTGGGTTTGATTCTTCTAGCCCTTAGCGTTGGAGCGGTTCAATACCTACAAGCAAAGAGAATGAATAATTCAAGTAAAAAGATAGCACGTGTCAAAGTTGAACTCGATGACTGATTGGTTTCCTATTAACTGCCTTCAGATAGAAAAAGTCTAATGTGGAAAAATATCGTACAGTTCAACCGCTGTGGAGGAATGTTCTTGATGAGTTACGACGAACTCCGAAAGACGGACTTATTTTCGTTCTTCAATTTCACAGAGAGTGGAAGAAAACCAATCATCGGTGGAATGCAAGAGATTCATCTTAAACCCGGTGGATTTCAGGAGTTCATAGATGTCATGATGACGGTGGATCGAGCGCAGCAGGTTCACGAGGGAGTCCTCTACCTCGATAGGGACTGGATAGGCGGACCTATGACGGTAAGTCCGTTTGGAAAAGACCTAGCGAAGAGCTTTATTGCAGCAGTAACACCACCAACTGACAGAAAGAAAGCGGATAACATCGTGACTACTATCTGGAACATTCAGGGTTTTAGTGATAGCGCAGTCATTACTCAACCTGAGGATACGAAAAAGCCTGTTCCAGAACCGCCAATTGAAAAACTGGAGCATGTATACTTGGGTCTCGAAGATAGCTTCGAGATGAAATTGGAGAAGTCGTGTATTAAGGTTGAGAATATCTCTGATGTTGGCAGAAAACGGTTGAAGATAACTATCGAATCTATAATGTGATCACATAGAGTCCCATGCCATCATTATGGTTTTTGCCATATCGTCAGCTGTAGCTCCAATTAAAGTTGCTTTAGCGTCTGCGAGTTTCTGTGTTATCAAGTCCGAGATCGCCTTCTCATCAGCAAGAAGACCTACTAGCTCTACCTCTATTGCTCGAAGGGTTTCTTCTGGGTGAAGAAAGAAATCGCCAAGAATTACAACGCTTGATATTCTACCCCTTTTAGTATGCAGTTTTACCTTGACCAACTTCCCACCGGGTATCTTGTAACTGGCTTCACCCATTGACATCACCTTGAGAAGTTCCATTCATTAGACGAGTATTTTTCTGTGGCCAACCTTACTGCAGTCTCCAGTTCATTATCAGTCAAGTTTCCAGGAATCAACTCTATGTTAAGAGCAGAAGAGAATCCATGTTTGAGAGCTTCTTGAAGTTCAACAATCTTAACATCCCTTTCAAGTATGTCCCTGATTGATGTGACTCTCTCCTTTACATCTGCAATCATTTTGTCAGAAATCTTCTCCTGTGGTACTTTCAAAATTGTGAACATTAAATTGACATCTAAATCAAGCAGAGTTGTTCCATGCTGCAAAGTGCACCCATGGCGGCGTGTCATTGCATTCCCAGACACTTTCTTTCCACCTACATCCACGTCGTTTATTGGTTTGAACTCGCCATTGATACCAAGATACTCCAGTGCACTTACAATTCCTCCACACAGAAGTCTATACGATTCTAGGATGTCAGCAGGAGCAAGTCTGTGTCCTCTAGGGATGATGATACTGTATGTGACCTCTCCCTCATAATCATGGTAGACAGCTCCACCCCCTGTGATTCTCCTGATGTAATCGATACCACTTGATTCACAGAATTCTACGTCCACCTCATCTCTCATGCCTTGAAATGTACCTATTGAAACGGCAGATGGATTCCAGCGGTACAGTCGTAGTGTTGGAGGTAGTTGGTCCTCCTTCATTGCCAGCATTACCGCTTCGTCAATTGCCATGTTCTCAAAAGCAGAATGTGTTTCCAAGTCTATGAATCGAAACTCTTCCAATCAGACCACCAGATTCGTTTCCTCTATGGCTTTCAACAACTCCTCATCAGTCATACGTCGTGGATAGTTGTACATTGGTCCTCGAGGTCGCTCATTGTAGAAAGGACGGTTGCAACCCTTACAACCAGTCACCTGAAAAGCTACTCCTGATGATAAGGCTTCTCGAATCTTGTCACTGTCAACTTTCAGAGATATACTCCCGTCATCATTCTCGTGAATCTGATTTGCATTGAGCATATTCTGTGACACCAGATGACGGACTACTTGAATTCGCCTATAAGATGAAAGATCAGGAGGATCTCTTTCTTCCAGCGATGTCCCCTTGATGTTTGTGAAAGCAAAAAGTCCAACGCTGATACCCATCTCATACATTTCGATAATGAACTCAGCTGCCTGCTTCTCAGTTTCGCCTAACCCTACAATTAGATGAGTCGTAACGTGACCTTCACCAAAGATGTTCAAGGCATTTCTGAGACCAGTGCGATGAGAATTCCACCTATATTTTACTCCTCTCAACTCACCTTTAATTTCCTCAAAGATTTCAGGTGTACCTGCATCAAGTGCAATCCCTAAATTTGAAACGCCTATGTCCCTCAGTGTTACCATTTCCTCTGGTGAAATGGGATTGATGGCAACTGAGATTGGTAGCTTTGTGACCTTTCGAATCGCATGCACAATGTCAACGACATCACTCACTACCTCAGGATAGCAAATTGTTTGGATACAGACCCTTCTGAACTGTCCAGGTGGAGGCCATGCCTCAGTGACCTCACTCAACTTGTATTGTGGCCAAGAGATACGTGCGAGTCGGTCTGAGGTCGATGTACTTTCTAGTGCTTGAGGGCAAAATGCACAGTTAGCCTCACAACCGCCCTCTCTATAGGTCATAATGAAAGCTGTTGTGAAGTTTGGATCCTTGTCTCCTGACTCTAATCCAATCTGAATGGCAGTTCCGAGAGATAGTCGAACCCACTCAACCAATGTTATCAATTCCTCTTCCGTTTAGTCTGCTATAACCGTGTTGCTATCACAACGAATGTGTAGTTTGCATAAATCTCCCTCCTGGAAAATCTCAAGAAACTGACCATATTCCTCAGGAATGAGAATTAATTGGGGTATTTGCTTTCGGGTATAATGCTTAGTATAGATGAAGCACGACAGACCACGAATCTTTGTCTTGTCGAGGAATGGCTCAATTGATGGACCTCGTCTGAATAGACTTGCACCTAACTTGGTTTCACTAACAGTTCCTACTGGTGTATCAAAAAGATAGACTTGAGACCCTACAGGAAGTTCAGACGCTCCTATCACCCCACCAATACTATAGTGTGAGAGACCTCCATCAAGTATTCCAGTTACACATTCATCAGTACCTAGTGCAGGAAGACCCACCAAGTTTCCGATATCAGCATGTCCCAGATTCATGCTATATCCAATAATGTGATCCTTAGTCACCGAGCTGATTGAGAATTCTATATCATCTAAAAGAGGGGCTGGTGACTCTGATTGCCTTTGAAATGAATATACAAGAGAAAGTGGATATGATTTGCTGGATCGTCGGAACAGATTCAATGGCAGAATCTCGACATGATAATGTGGACCCGTCCAGTAGTTGAAATATCGAGAGCGAATTGCCTTTCCGATGATGTCTCCGTGCTTGAGTGTTTCACCTTCAGATATAGTTGGCTCGCAGTGCATGATTCGAACAATCTCGGTTTCTGAAACTTCAGACTGGATCCCAATCCCGTAGTCCCAATCGTGTGTGGGAAACTGTCGGGGACTACCCATCTTCATTTTACGAATTGCAACAACTCTACCAGAAACAGGAGAAACAATTTCTCCGCCCCATTCTTGATGTCGCGGATAGATGTCGATTGCAGACCCATTGTCATGTCCAATATACGGACTATTGAAGTACGAGAAATAAGCATCCTCTGGTGCATGAATGTCGATACCCCTTGCTGAACCAACTACACGCATCAGATTCACCATGCAAAGATGAAAGGAGCATGCTCCACAGAAGAGCATGCAACAAGCTCACTTATGCTTCTTTGGCTGCGGCGTAGATTGGCTCTAGTCTTGCCTTCCAAGCATTCAGACCTTTCGGGGAAGAGGGATATTCACTGTAAACAACACGAATCTCATTCATTAGGTTTGCAACTTTCGACACACGGCGTAGCAGCGGTATATTTCCAAATCCAGCCAAGAGCCGCATGAACTTCTCTCCGATGCCAAACCTGACTTCTCCAGTCATCGATGTGTCGAGAAGATCACTAGCTTTGATGACCTGTTTCCTGAAAGCAAAGTCAATGTCATCATTTGTAACATTGAGGAGGAACCACCTGAAGACATCAAGAGCTGCTTGTTTTGTCCCGTAACTCTTGTGATATCGTGGGTTATAATCCCATAAAGCATCAATAGAAGTATCGTTTCTCTCTAGTGCGTCTGAGGCAACAATACCCGCGTGAGCTCCGCCCAAGAGTGAAGAGCCAATTCCGCCGCCATGGATTGGATTAACCTGACATGCCGCATCCCCGACCAGCATGAAGTTGTCATCCACCATAGTGTCAATTGGTCTTCGAATCGGAGCGACTCCTCCGCTACTATCGAGGACTTTGAGCTCGCCCCATGTGTCTAGCCAGGTCTTCTTCACGAAGTCATACTGTATGTCCTTTGGATTACGATGTCCCTCGATGGTCATCAGGCCATTTCCAACATTGACCCGATTCTTACCCTGGGGAAAGACCCATACATATCCACCAAGGGTTTGCTCCTGATTCCAGAAGATCTCTAAGATATCGGGAGTTTCAAAATCGAATTCAGATGTTTCATAGATATCCCGCCAAGCGACCATTCTATCCTCGCCTGCCACATGACGTTCTACAGGTGAACTTTCAGGGAGTTGCATTCGAAGCATTCCTGTAGCACCAGTAGCATCTATCACAATTCGGCTTTTGACGTCCTTCTCTTGACCTCCTTCTTTGGCAATCTTTACTCCAGAAACCTTGCCATCATCAAACAGCAGTCGCTTCACGCGAGTTGAGGCCATAACCTCTGCACCCTCTTTCTCTGCAAGTCCAACAAACCATTGGCCCATCTTGAGTCTATTGAAGGACATACCTGTCGTAGTGGGCCCCTGCATCCTCAGACGATGTTCTCTATCAGGTGCTATGAGATCTATCCCATTCACTTCATACTCAACTATTCCCGACGGAAGTTCAGGAATACCAACGAGCTCTCTTAGCTCTAGTATGTGATGGTTGCCTAAAGCATCCCCACAGGTTTTGTTCCCTATATCGTCTCGTTCCTTTCTGTCTATGAGAAGTACTGAATGACCTCTCTTGGCAAGTGTGTACGCAGTGGTTGCTCCTCCGGTTCCAGCACCTGCAACAACAACATCATAGTCAACCATAAATCATACCTTCTTTGACATTTGCCACGATTGTTCGAGAAACCCCTCGAGCTGCATTGATATTAGAGGATTGTCAGCCCAGCCACAAACACTTAGATCCGGCATTGAGATCAGAGCCTCCTCAGAATCTATCACAATGTCGATAGCTAACGTATCGTCCTTAATACGCTGTTGGAAGTTGCTGATCTTACGGTCAGTAATTGTACCCAGTATCGCTCTGATTTTAACTCCTCGAGTAGCTGCGTCCTCCAGTGCTTGCAGAGCTCTCTCTCCAAAATCATCAATGCTTGGTGCTACCATTAGAATTGTGCTTTTTGTTCTAGAGATCATTGAGAGCATCTTTGACATGACATCACTAGTCCCCCTAATTGTGTATATCAAAGCCGGGACTGCAGTCGTACTTACTCGTGACTCTTGAAGCTTGGTCAGATCCTCAAAGAGCTGCTTCAGCTTTGATGTCAGTGTTTCTTTTAGATGAGAGAGCGGTGCGAATTGATACACCTTTGGCCGTCCCTCTTGGACGACAACAAATCCCTTTCCAACCAACGTATCAAGCACAGAGTACAGATTAGCATGATGAATCCCTGTTTCATCAGCAAGATCAGAGACCGTCGCACACTCCCTGGTATTTAAAGCTAGAATCACAGATGTTTCATGTGCTCCAAATCCAAGCTCTCGCAAAGTAGTGCCAGCTCTGATACTGACCTCATCTGCAGTCTTCAAACTCGATAGGTTCATTTTCGTCAGAAAATTATGTGCAATTACTACTTAAAATATTTACGAAAATGCAAAACCTGTCAATATCTCCTTCACGATGTCGCGCGCAACAATAGCAGTGATGCCAGCAGTGTCGACTAATGGATTGAGCTCAACAACATCAGCATATCGGACTTTGCCAGTAGCAAAGGAAACCATCAGGAGCTCGCAAAGCGTCGTCATTGCTAGACCTCCGGACTCTGGATGACTGACGCCGGGAGCAACCTCAGGTGTAAGAACATCAATGTCCACCGAGATGTAAAGGTAGTCAACACTTTTCCCAATCTCTTTCACGCGTTTGTGAAAATCGTCCGCTGACGGAATAGGGTCCTTGGATCCAGTGACTTCCTGTCTTTGAGCTGGTAGAGCTGAACGGAGGTCATAAGCTGCAATGTCTTCTAAAAGAACTAACTCATCATCAACCATTCTTCGTACTCCAGTAGAATGGGACAGCTGATATCCACCCATGTCAGTGTAGAGGTCAGCATGTGCGTCAAGATGAACAAGACCATACCGACCAGGTCGTCCTCTCTTGAGACCCTTGATTATTGGGTATGAGATGAAATGGTCACCACCCAAAAACAGGAGGCAGCTCTCCCTTGAAGCAAGCTTTGTACATGCCTCTGAGATATCGATTGCTGCAGCCTCTGGCAGTCTGAGTGAAATCTCGAGGTCTCCAACATCCTCGAGAGTCAGTTTCTTTGTCAACGGTTCATCTCGCGCTTGACTCCTGCATAGTGAGAGAGGGTAGCTGTGAGAGCGTTCACTGTCTGTTGCTTGCCTAATGGCATCAGGTGCGAAACGAGGACCTGGCATGTAACTAGAAGTCATGTCATAGGGAACCCCGATCACGCCAACGTCAGGATCTCCAGACTCAGGGTGAGGTATACCAAAAAAAGTTCGGGATAACTTCAGATAGCCATTCAGTTCGTCTTTGAGAGGCATATGCTCATTGGGTTGACATCACAAAATAAAGATGCTGCAAGATAGCAAAAAAGAAAGAGAGGAGTTGATCCCCGAGAAGAACTCTCAGGGATCACCAAATTAAATTACACTTGATATGTTCCGCCGCCTTTTCCACGAGCCATCAACGCGATGTTGACTATCGCACCGAGTACAACGCCTCCACCCAACAAAGCTGTGTATGGATAACCATCCCAGAACATCTGTTCTATAAGTCCAATTGGATCAGGACTGACAATATACCCATCAATGTGAGTGTGCTTAGAATAGGTATTGTTGCCATGGGAGTAATCAAGGTAGGCAGGGGCGAACGCATAGACTCCTTCATATTGGAATGTCACAGTGTAAGTGATGTTTAGCATTTCGCCAGGTGCCAATTGTGTAGCTGATGCGGATTGAGTTCCAGAAACATTCACTGAGGCAGGATATGTTGTACCAATCATTGTGTCGGTAACATTCAGGTCATAGATAGGTTCAGTGCCCTGATTGTGTACCGAAACGGTCACTTGCGTTGAACCACCAGGTATTGTTGTCTGAGGATCGAAGGAACGGGTGATTGTCACCAATGGTGGGAAGGTTCCCGCATCGAAATACAGTGAGTAGTCCGGCACATCAACATACGCTGTTGCATTCCAGAATACAATTCTCGCTTCTGGATCGTAGTAGGTTATGTTGAGTGCTTGGTTCTCCGGTGCATATGAGGTGAGGTTCATATTTTCAGGGAGATATGCAGCTACCAAAGACCGTCCGTTCGTAAGACCATTAACTACTCCAGTTGATGGTTTTCCAAGTAACTCCTCAAAGATATCGAGAGAGTCCGAGTTTGTTGACAGTCTCTGATCTCCAATATATCCGGCTGCAGCAATAGCAACAGGTCCATCAAGAGCTGGCATTTGAGACAGTAGAAATGAGGTTGGAGTCACGTTTCCACCGCCACCGAATCCTTCAATGAGGTCCATGAGGTTCCCCATGTCCGGAACAGCGAGAAGTCCAGCACCTGATGCTCTTGCCTCACTGAAAACAGCACTATCAATCGATGCCATGAAACCACTCTGGTCCATCACACCAAGTACACTGTCAACTGCATTCTCAAATTCGTTTGTCACTTTATAGATGAACAGATTAATGCCGGTGAATGGTAGAGTCACTGGCTCACCCACGATACCCTCGATGAATTCCTCATCAATCCGTAGGTTAATCAGCTCTTCAAAGTCAAAGAGAAAGTTTGTGTGAAGATGCGTTCTGATTGCAGCCATGTTTGTCTGCGCGTCAGCATCTGTCAAATCAAAGAATACATTGATTAAAAGGCTGAAGTCGGTACCAAGCATGTCAAAGATTGAACCAGTGTCAAGTCCACCTGTTCCAAATGGGAATTGCTGAGCCATGAAGGTGGTGTTGCCACCCATCCCGTCAGTGAAGTTGAACAAGTCAGCTCCAACGAGGTCCAAGACATAATCTAATAGTTCACCATGTGTAGCGATGAGTGCCATCACAATGCATCCTTCGTACATGGGGTCGTCCAAGGCAAGTTGTTGATCCGGAACTCCTAATTGCC
>JBHLRS010000056.1:0-6274 GCA_048882325.1 Candidatus Thorarchaeota archaeon
ACACGTGGCATAAACCCATTCCCAATGACATAGGTGCCAATATCTGACAGATACCCTGGTTGCTCAGTCCAGAAGTCTACAGCAGTCTGTTCAAAATACCGTAGTTCATAGACCCAACCAAGATCCACATCTAACCATGCAGTTCCGAGCATCAGGTCATCATCGTAGTCACCATCAAGGTCACCCATCGTCACAGATGCATAGCTCAGAATCTGATCTGAGAGCAAGGTTGTCTGAGTCACGAAGTAGTTAGGCACATAGTTGAACACAGGACTCTCATCAGTTCCTGTGTTTCTCAGGTAGATCAACCGTGTGTACGCGCCCTCCCTGACTGTTGCCACCATGTCAAGGGCACTGTCGTAGTCGATGTTCACCATGTCGTAGGTAACAAAGTGGTCGAAGCTTGGAATGCTTCCAATGATGTCAGAGTCCTGAATCAGATTGTCGTTGAACAGCCATGTTGGGAACCTACCCTTGCCTGTCACCTGGACGATGTCCCAAATCTGAGTCTGAAGTGAGAACCGTGGCTGGTCTGACTGACTTGCCCAGACCTCTACACCCATCGAGGTGACTGCCAGTATCTCTCCATCGACTGTTCCGATGATGATCTCTTCTGTACCGTCTGACGTTGGTGTGAGTTTGATGTCGCCAATCCTCACCGTGAGTGCAGTGGCAATGGGTCGATTGACCCTGCCCCAGGTTGCATCTATATCGTAGGTGACACCACCCTTCACACTGATTCGAAGATACCTGAAATCATCCCAAACTGCATCTCGTAGCGCATTGTCAACATCAACTCCAAGAATTGCGATAAAGCCAAAGGGTCCAAGAATGCCCTCAAAATAGAAGTTGTAGTCCATTGAGTCTATGGTCTTGAAGGTTTCCAAGTCCTGCGAGATTGCAAACTCGATGTTTTCGGTTTCAAGTGAGGTTTCAGCTGCTATATAGAAGTCTGCGAGGTCAGTCGCATCTCCAGTAATCTCTTCCCACTGGCCATAGTCAATGACTGCAACACTAGCATTGTTCAGCGCAAGGTATGGTCTGAGCATAGCGACCTTGTTGTTTGTCGCATCAGTGATGTAGAAACTTGCATTCTCTGGTCGGTACTCAATTCCCCAGGATGCAAACTGTCCCAGCTGATCGAAATAGTTCGCTGACTTTTCATCGTAGACATCCACAAGAGTCCCAGTTGGTGCGTACTTCTTGATTGTGTCAAAGGTGCCTCCTGTCAAGTAGAGGTTACCCTCACTATCAAACGCAAGGTAGACACCCTCATCTGGAACGCTCCATGTATCAATAGCAGTCCCATTTGGATAGAAGCGCTGTATCCTGTAGTTGTATCTATCACTGATGTACAGCAGTCCATCTGGACCGATCTCAATACCGTGTGGGCTGTTCAACAAACCAAGACCAGCACCTGGAGCTCCTATGTGTCGAATGAATTGATACGACCAGTCAAATACCGAGATACGACTGTTGTAAAACTCACTCACATAGATGTAGTCCATGTCAAAAGCTAGGTCCACTGGACCATTGAGCTCTCCATCTCCGGTTCCAGCTGTACCTATTGTACCTGTTTCATTCCCCATGGTATCGTAGACGTAAACAATGTGGTTATTGACATCAGTCACATACACATTGTCAAATTGATCCACCTCTATTCCCAACGCCCAGGACGTAGGACTGAGAGACCAGTTCAGCAAGAATGTTCCATCTGGAGCATACTTGTAGACTGAGGGAGTGAACACGCCTGTGACATAGTAGTTACCCTCTGAGTCAAATGCCAGATCGACAGGTTGTAAAATGTCCTCATGAATGTCAAATACATCAACAAGCTCATACTCCTGCACTCCAAACCGTTGAACATTGTTGAGTAACGCGTCCACCACGATTATTCCTCCTATGGGATGGAGGGCAATTCCAATTGGAGCTGTGAACTCACCAGGATTAGATCCGGTTGATCCGAACTCTGATTCGTAATCACCAGAGGGACTAAACTTCTGAACACGTTCATTCCCTGTGTCTGTGACATAGACTCTGTCATCATGGTCTATCGCAAGATAACCGGGACTATCAAAGTCACCCGGGCCAGTACCAAAGGTTCCCCATTGGTTGATGAAGACACCATCATAGGTGAACTTCTGGACTCGGTCATTGTTGACATCTCCGACATACACGTTACCTTCAGAGTCAATTGCAATACCAGAAGGCAGGTCAAACTGACCCACTCCGGAACCTGGTGTTCCCCAGGTGAATAGGAACTCACCTGTTTCCGCGTCTAAGACTTGGATTCTGTTGTTTGCATAGTCAGAAACATAGAGCATGCCCTCCCTGACTGCAACGTCAAATGGTCCGTAGAACTGACCCGGTAGACTGCCATTTGAACCCCAGGATGCTATGAAGACGCCATTGCGGTTGAACTTCTGGATGCGTGAGTTGTACAGGTCTGCCACGTAGACAAAACCATCTTCATCCACTGTAATTCCAGTTGGACTATCAAACTGACCTGTTTCATTGCCATTCTCACCCCACATCATGAGAAACTCCATGTTCTCATTGACCCTCACCACACGATGGTTGAGGAAGTCAGTGATGTAGAAAGTTCCATCTGGGGCAAGTGCAATGTCATACGGGACGTTGAACTGACCTGCCTCATTGCCGCTCTCGAAGTTCCAGATGGTCATGAACTGGAACTGTTCAGTTGAGGCAAAGGTGGTCTCGCTATCATCCCATGGGCCTCCAAGTGCTGATGCACCTCCAAGGTACTCGGTGTCGTACGGGGGTGGGATCGGATCATACTCATAGATCCCCTGGTCCTCCCATCCGTAGACCTTTCGGTCACCCCAGATGTCCGCCTCATACCCAGTATAGACGCCAGTGGTCTCAGAAATCCCCTTTTCCCAGCTCATGATGTCCCGGTTTATCTTTCTGACCTCATAGTCTTCGCCAGTAAACTCGAAGATGTACACGCCAAGACCGTAGGCTGAGACCACAATCTCCCCGAACTTGTCATCATCCAAGTCCTGACTGGCCGCAACAGAGTTTATCGGAGCATAGATCGTGTCGCCACTATCCCAGATCAGTTCATACTCGTGTATGAAACAGTCACAAGACTCGAAGAGGTACACCTTATGGTCCTGGCTCCCTGCCACAATCTCGTAGTGAGTGTCATTGTCACTGTCGACCACCGCGATGTCGTTCACACGACCTGAGATTGCATCTCCACTGTCCCAGACATGCTCGAAGATGAACCAGTTATCATCCAGACAGTACGGATAGGCCTCAGCATCCACAAAGTCGAAAACATGGACCTTATCATCCCAGACTCCTGCGATTATCTCGTCATGACTGTCATGGTCAATGTCATACGCCATCACTGACCACACCTGTCTGTCCAAGACACGTCCGCTATCCCAGACCAGCTCCCAGATGTGCGCCGAGGAAAGGACACCAAACGGCTCGTCCTGCTCTCCCACCTGTTCGAAGACGTAGATTCGACCGTCCTGAGAGCCAGCAACAACCTCCAGTCTGTTGTCGTTGTCAGCGTCCATGAAATCGACATCCATAACATCACTCATTATCTCGGTGTCCCCAGCATCCCAGATGGGCCAGTACTGCTTCAGGTCCTCCCACCAGCGGTAGATATGCACCTCCCGGTCATTGAGATATCCACCTGCTGTGGCCATGTACTCACCATCTTCGGTGGTTGCCACTGCATGGGTAGAGCCCCTGATGTTGTTCGGCTCCCAGATCTTCCGGTAGTCGTTTGTCAGGTTGAAGTCAGTCCCATTCAACAGCATGTTGTTGAGAATTTCCTCCGTGTCAATACCATCCACATCAGTCGAGGTAGGAATGTCAGGTAGTCCCATTGGCAACATTGATGTCAGTATTAGCACTGCAAACACCAGTGCAGCCAGCTTTGGTAACGTATGCTTCATTTGGTACCAGCCTCCTTTGTCTTTGACTTGCTTGACCGCGTGGTCTTCTTGCTGGATGTGGCGGTCTTCTTCTTCGTCGTCGTCTTCGTTATCTTCTCGGAACCGCCCCTCCTGGGTAACCTCCTACGCAACCCTCCAGCTCTCCTGAACGTCCACCTAAGAGCTGGTAAAGCCACTATGCCTGCTATGAACGCTCCAATTCCCACCAGCGTCGGGAGCATCCAGAATGGCCAACCCGACGTTATCGGTATCAATGGATTGCCACCCAGCTGCACCTCATCCATGTCGCTGATGCCATCACCGTCCGAATCACCTGATGTTGGATCTGTTCCCCACCTGTGCACCTCTGGGCCATCTTTGATCCCATCTGCGTCAGAATCAGGATTGTTGAAACCTCCCGGTTCCGCTGTCCAGTGCCAGATGCCACGCGAGTCGTTCCCGATGGGCAACTCCATCATCCATGTCTGGTTCAGGTAAAACTCCTCTCCATCCGATAATCCGTCATCGTCATAGTCCCACTCAAATCCGTCTGCGATTCCGTTCTCGTTCTCATCCCATTCCAGAGGGTTTGTCCCGTAGACGAGCTCCAACCCGTCCGGAAGATAGTCGTTGTCTGTGTCCGGATCATTCGCGTCCGTCGGATACACCCAGTAGTCCTCTCCCTCCTGCGCCATGAAGAAGGGCGGCTCCATCGCATCCGGCGGCGTCACGTTCGCCATTATCCCCTCCCATGACTCCATGTTGTCAGGGATCTCGTCCCCGTCCGTGTCATTTGTCAATGGGTCTGTCATCGAAACGAAAATCTCAAAGTAGTCACTCAGCAGATCATCATCACTGTCTGCATCATCTGCGTAGGTGTTGTACTGTACCTCGAGTGCATCGTTCAGCATATCCCCATCCGTATCATTTAGGTCTGGTCTGGAGTTGTATCTGAGCTCCATGGTCAGTGCCTGGTACGGGTAGGTGATGATGCTCACGTTTGTGAGGATCAGCTCCAATCCATCTGGAAGTGTGTCATTGTCCGTGTCTGGGTTCAGCGGGTCGAGCAGAATCGGGTCCTGTCCTGGCCAGCCTTGCGCAAGATAGATTTCCTGTGAGTCTAATAGTCCATCCGAGTCAGTGTCGATTGCTGTTGGGTCTGTTCCATAAATCAGCACCTCCATCCCATCACTCAGGGGTAAGGTCATGTCACCGAACTCATTGGGATAGTCCAGAGAGTCATGATCTGTGTCCCAGTCCAGCGGGTTGCTGTTGTAGAAGAGTAACTCTTCACCATCTCCTAACCAGTCATCGTCAGTGTCCCATAGTCGAGGGTCTGTATGTGATACGAAGACCTCGTACCCATCCTTCAGCATGTCTCGGTCGGTGTCCCAGTGCAAGGGGTCCGTGTTGTAAATGAGGACCTCCTCACCATCTGTCAACCCATCAAGGTCGGAGTCTCTTACAACGGGGTTGCTATAGAAGAAGTACAGCTCCTCACCGTCTGATAACCCATCAAAATCCGTGTCATTGAGCATGGGATTGGTGCCATAGATGAAGTACTCGTCCCCATCCAGGACCATGTCCTCATCAGTGTCTGGATTTCTGGGGTCTGTGTCGAGGATCCAGTCCTCGTAGTCTGGTAAGTGATCATTATCTGTGTCAGGATTCTGAGGACTTGTACCAGAACCTCCTGGTCCTATGGCCTCGTATCCATCTTTTAGCCCGTCACTGTCCTCGTCTCCATTTGTCGGGTCGTTCTGAGGGTCGAGTGCCAGCTCGTATCCATCTGTACGGAAGAGTGCTACCGCTGTGTCATTATCAGTGTCCTGATAGACGGGATTTGTCTTCACCAGTCTCACCTCTGGGAAGCCCTCTGCATCAGGAATGATAGCTATTTGACCCATGACCTCTATTCCGTCGTTCAGCTCCCAAATCCATGTGTCAGTCGGCGCGAACGGGTCTCCCATGTCACCTGTGAACAGCCATGCAAGACTGTCATCATCTGTATCATAGTCAAGTGGGTGGGTGTGCTGATAGTGGGCGTACTGATACCACTGCAGCTCTGAATCGTTCAGGTACATGACACCGTTCTCCCCCTCCTCACCATCAAGAAGTGAGTCCCCGTCTGTATCGGGATTCAATGGGTCAGTGTGGTCAGTGTAAATCATGCCACCAATCTCGACGGACTCAATGGCGCCGTAGGTGCCAGCAGTGTAGGTTGTGTCATAGGCTGTGTTGATCTCATACCAGTCATACAACAGGTCTCCGTCAGTGTCAATTAGGAAGGGTGAGGTCATGTAGATCTTGACCTCGACATAGTCAGACAGATTGTCTCGATCTGTGTCTGGCAGGAG
>JBHLRS010000056.1:6374-17091 GCA_048882325.1 Candidatus Thorarchaeota archaeon
GCCATGAGACCCTGCGCCCAGTCATTCCCAGTTGGCAAGAACGCGCAGATGGCGAACTCGATGTCCATGACTGGGATGACATCGATGAACTGCCGGACTTCGAGAAATGCCTCCTCGACATCTGAGATAGATGCAAGATCGAAGTCTCCCATGACGGAGTCGCGCATGAAGGTCTCGAAGGGTTCTTTGTCTATCTCAAAGTCGGGCAGTAGCTTGACCCGGAGGACCGCACCGAAACTAGCGAAGTTAGAACCGAGATTGATAGGTGTGCCTAGTCTGAAGAGAAACACCGGTACAAGTCCTGCCAGGTCAGTCTGGACTGGAGTATTGATGACTCTATCAAAGAACTTCCCAATGTATCTGTCGACATCATACCATGCATCTAGTATCAACTCTTCTAACTGATACCAGAGCTCGAACATCTGGCTCGGGAGAAGTTCTGGAACCAACGCATTGAAGTCATAGTCCGTCATATTGAATCCTTCACCATTGAACCAGTCCTGAATCTCCTTCCTTGCGTCATCCACCAAGTCGATGAAGTGGTTGTTGATCTCCTCAGCCGCATCGACATGTATGGCCAAGTCTTGGAATCCCAGGTCAATCAGTGAACCAAGAACGGTATCTAAGAGCCAACCAATCGGTCCTCCAATGCCACTCTCGATAGACATATCCTTGAGGGCGATGTAGTTTTCTTCGACAGCAGGTACTCCGAGGCGCATGACTGGTTCTAGCTCCCTCCCCTCGTCGTCAAGCTGCTTTTCCTCGGTGATCCATGACTCTGTGAGATTGGGGTCTGTGATTGGTTCAGGCACCCTTTCTCCAGTGTACTCTTCAGGGATTATCCCCTTTGAGAAATACTCGTTGATGTTCTCTGAAAAGTCACGAAGGACAGTTTCCCGGAGGTTCTCCCCAGTTTCTTGCCATGCATTCGTTTCCGCCATGGACATTGTGTCAGCAATGGTCCAGACGACGAACAGCCTGCCAAGACGGACATCTAAGACATCAGAGTCATCGACAAAGAGGTTTGTTGCATCATCAAGGTAGGTCCTGAGATTTATCGCACTCCCCACACCAAAGATGTGATTGATTGCTGGATGTTGATCAATGGTCTCAGCGACCTTCTCCCATGATACTGGTTCATCATGAATAAGAATTCCAGCCTGTGAACTCTCGAAATAGTACACTGCATAGTCAGGTCTCAACCGAAGCATGTGACTCTCAAGCTGTTCGACCGCTTGCACATCAAAGGTCTCGACTAAAATCCCACTCTCAATCAAAGTGACGACCGTGCTTGGGACCATGCCCTTTACTTCTTCAGCTGAGCTGTCATAGTAGATATGCACCTTCACAGGTCTTACCGGAACCTCTTGCCTGGTCTCCACAGTTTTGGGTAATGAAACCGCGGACACAGGGAAAAACAACGACGAGCTCACCAGCATCATCAGTGCAAGGAGTACAGCACCCCTTCTCAGCACTATCTTCTTGTTATACTGCAATCAATCTCCTCCGGGAAAAATAGGCATGATTGCTGGGATGTGACCAACGGCCGGATTTCTTCTATACGATGAGAAACTCTGCACATCGTTCGTCATTGAAATGGCTGACGAACTCCGTATGCGAACCATCGTCATCTCCCAACAATTAACTATTGTGAACTTTAAGATTTGTCAGATGCTTATAACTATTGTTAATTGATGTGAATTACTAGAAATTCCCCAAGCTTGCGTAATATGGATATTTTATATAGGGTGTCCAATATATAGGGCTTCCAATACATGGTGATTATCATGACAAAGACATCACCTCTAACATCAAAGGAAAGTCGCTCTAATAGGACAGGAACGGACACTGAGAATGAGACCTTCTTCGAGGTTGTCAGACGGCGAAGGAGCGTTCGCAAGTATAAGGACGAAGAGATTCCTGATGAAGACATTCGCCGGATGATTGAAGCAGCGCGATTGGCGCCCTCAACAAACAACACACAACCCTGGCAGTACGTGGCTGTGAAGGACCCTGAAACCATCAAGCTGCTTAGGCTGGTCGCAGGTAATCAGAGGTTTATTGAGAATTCCAAGGCTGTAATCATCGCGCTAGCGAACAAAGCAGCAGGTTGCTGCCCTGGTAATCCCTCAATGTGGCATGTGCTTGACACAATGATTGCAACAGAGCATGTTGTCTTGGCTGCGACAGCTCTGGGATATGGTTCATGTTGGGTGGCAATGCTGGACTCACGCAACACACAGAGCATCGCAATGGTGAAGCATGCTCTTCGAATCCCAGATTCCGCTGATATCGTAGCACTGGTGACACTTGGTGTCCCTGATGAAATCCCACCTCCAAAACAGACTAGGAGCCTGAATGACATAGCTTTCTCCGAGGCATATGGTTACGGTCTGAGCGCATAACACTCTGGAGTGGCAAAAGATGAAGGAAGAGGTCAGAGGGAACATACTGAGTCCTCTACCAGTTGCACTAGTCGGAGCTATGGTGAATGGTAGACCTAATTATCTGGTGATCGGGTATATCTCACCTTTCAACTTCGGAAAACATGTTTTCTTCAGTCTGTATAAGAAACGATACACGAGGATTGGGATACATGAGAACAAGACATTCAGTGTGAACATCCCATCTGAGTCACTCATGGAGCAGACACAGATCTGCGGTAGTAAGTCAGGTCGCGACTTTGACAAATCAGTCCTGTTTGACAACTTCTTTGGCGACCTAGAAACTGCTCCTATGATTCGAGAGTGTTCGTTGAACATGGAGTGTGAAGTGACTGAGATACTCGACTATGATCAAAACGAGGGGATCATTGGAAGAGTTGTGAAGTCGTATGTTGATGCAGAGCTCCTGGATGATGGCAAGGTGGACATGAGGAATGTTCATCCATTTGTGTGGGCGACAGCTGGTGACTTCAACTACTACCAGCTTGGGGACCGGATAGGTGATTGACCGGGATAATACGATTCGAGTGAAAAGAAAACAATCTGGAAAGCCCAAGATAGGTAGGTCTTGTCTATACACCAACAAACTAGCTGATGTTGACATGTCTGTGCTAAGAGAAATCATTGAAAAACCAGTGGAGAAGGTGATTTCAGAGAGGGGTCGATAGACGACACTCCAAGCCGTTAACCAAACGAGTACACAGCCTCCCTACTGAATAGGAAGAAAGCAGCAACTGCTCCCATCATAAGAATCCCTAAGGAGTAGATGCTGACCATTGAAAGGAAGAGGGCAAGGTATGAGCCAGAGGTCGAAACGATGAGTGCTTCATAAGCCCATGGTTTTTTCCTGATGATAGCGTACAACGCGAGAATGTCAACTGCAAGGAGTGCTAAAGCATGTTCATTTGCTATTCCCATCCAATGATATCGGAATGAGAATATGTACACAGTAGCGATGGTGAAGGCTAATACCTTGATGGCATGAGTCACTGTTACAATCTTTGCATCATTGCTTGCTGAAAATCCGGCGTATCTTCTCTTCAGATAATCGTTTGTTCGAATTCCAGATATGAAGATGAGTGCGGCCTCAGCCAGAGAAAGAACTGCAAATCCAACTGCAAAAAGTAGTAATGCAACTCCAAGAAGATATCCTGGAGAAAGATAGACCAGACTGATCTCAAATGTAATCAGACCTAGGGTCCAGATGAATGCTGTATCTTCTCCTCGCCAAATTCTGCGCAAGAATCTTAGCTCCAAGACTACAACAAGGAGAGAAGGATACACAGAGAGGATCGGATATCCAATGGGACTTAGAGCTGGATAATAGCCATACCAGTCTCTCACGGATTCTAGAAAGCTGTTCAAGTACATAGTATAGGAGATGTGCGTTACCACCGGAAGTGATGCAAACATGATTACCCTCGACAGGTGCACTAGTTTAGTCAGTAACAGCCTGTCTGAGTGCTTCTCAGTCGCTTCCATCGTCTCCACCCGTCAATCCTCTTGGCTACGGGTGAAATCAATTTTGCTGTGTAACTCGGCATACAAATTACGCAGCAATCTCTCATTGAAGAGGACAATGCACATTGCCTAAGTTATCCTGTGCTCCTCAGTCCATTGCGATGTCTTCCAAGAGTCAGGGACAACAATCGTGAGAAACTCGTCCCTCCACGAGCTCAGTTCAGAATCAGTTTCCATTCTTTTGTTTATGGCGACTAGGAATCCATTGAAATCCTCGATATGCTCATACTGATCAAGATACATCCAATTCTCAACATCAGACTCCTCATCTACCATTTTGAAGAATCTCGACTCAATGTAACACCAGAGATCTCTGTCAGACTTCTGCATCCTAATTGATTTGTTCAATAGCTCAAGGTGTTTCTTGCTATCCTTCTTTGATACCTGCCATTGTGCTAAGATGTAGACCATCAGTAATCACCACGCGAATAGGTGGACATCATCAATCGCTCTATATGAATGACTCTACTTGCAGAAGCTCCAGATGTCACTAAGAATGAACAAAAATCACGTATGGTAGGCAGTGCGATAGTCGATTCGTTTAAGTTCCAGCATTGAACTCCCTAATGAGTTGTGCCAGCGATGAATACTTTTGTCATTCTTCCATATGTGAAGCGACGCCAGCTTCCCAAAGAGTTTCATGATGATGATAATAGAACTCCCGAATCTCTAGTAGAGTACTTCATCCATCATTTCACAAAACCTGGTGACCTTGTTTTTGATCCCTTTGCTGGTCTAGGGACGACCTTGTTTACTGCTGAGGAGATGGGTCGTATCCCTTTTGGGATTGAAGCAAACGAACAACGGTTTGAGTATATCCGCTCACAACTGGTCCTGAAAGACAACATAGTCTTCGGAGACAATCGCATGCTTGATGAGTTCGACCTGCCAAGCATCGATTTTGTCTTCACATCACCTATCTTCATGCGATGTGATGAAACAAAGAATCCACTCTCAGGGTACAAAGAGGATGGGACATATGAGACCTATCTAGTTCAGATTCAGGACGTATTTCGCAAACTGCGAGATTTCCTTAAACCTGAAGCAAAGGTGGTTGTCGAGGTCTTTAATTTGGCCGCCACAAGTAAAAGGCCTTCGACGTTTTTGGCCTGGGACATTGCTCGGTCAATATCCGGAGTACTGAAATTCGAGAAAGAAATCATTGCGTGTTGGCAGGGCACAGATCGTGGTGAATGCCCGATATTCGGCTATAATCACAGCTATTGCCTTATGTATAGCTCAGAATGAAAATGATGTTCCCGATAAGTGACCTGAGAAACCCTTGAACGGATGATTATTAACCAACTTCTGACACTAGACTCCGAGTGGTTCGACATTAGGGGTTGTCTTGATGAACCGACGCGGTCTACTTGTATCTACATCTGTTGTGCTTGCTGTTTTATTGGTGTCCCTCCTCTACCTAGCATCACAGGGATTCTGGAATAGAACGACTGATTCTACACCTGACATGATCATTCACAATGGCCCCATCCTGACCATGGAACAGTCCCCTACTCAGGTCGAGGCAGTAGCCATCCAGGGTGAGTATATTACCGCTGCAGGTGATGCGAATGATATCCTTCCGACTGCAGGACCGAACACCCAGATCATAGACCTTGAAGGTCGAACACTTCTACCTGGTTTTATTGATGCTCACTCTCACCATATAGGTGATCGGAGTTACGTGAATCAATCAACTGCTGATGAAGTGATTGAGTCAGTACTCAGCTCTGGATGGACTAGTATCTCAGAATTGTTTGTGAATCAAGAACGCTTGGATGAACTTATAGAGCTGGACCAACAGGACAACCTTCGCATTCGCGTCAATGCGTATCTCCCGCTGAGCTGGCAGTTCGACAGGTTTGGCAATTGGTATCAGGCTTATCAACCTGGACAAGAATACAGTTCAAAGTTGAGGATAGCTGGTGTAAAGATCTTCATGGACAGCTGGTATACCAATTGGTTACACTTCTTCGACCAGACTGAATTAGACACTTTGGTACAACAAGTTCATGATGAGGGCTACCAGATAGCCATCCATAGCGTGGTTGACAATGCTACAGACATCGTTCTGAATTCCCTCGAATCAGCCCTAGGAGGAGAATCAAATGAACTCTATCGTCACCGAATCGAGCACCTCGTCCTTCTTAGAGACGACCAGATACAGCGATTGGCTGACCTAGGAATCATCGCATCTTTCCAAATGACATGGGTCAATTCAGACTGGAAGGAAGCAATATCATGGCCAGTTTTGCAGAACTACTCACACCTCGCAGGTAGATGGAGAGATATTCTTGAAGCAGGGATACCATCTCAGGGAAGTACAGATTTTCCGTGGTTGCTGGGATATTTGAATCGTTCAGCAATGTTTGCAGTTTCTAGTGCGATCACCAGGGTCGGTGGACTCGGGCTCACGCCCACAGATTGGATGTTAAATCAGACTATTAGTGTGGAACAAGCGCTACAGCTCCTTACGATTGATGCAGCCTATGGCACGTTTCAGGAGACCATCAAGGGGAGCATCAAGGCGGGAAAATTCGCGGATTTGGTAATTCTCTCAGACAATCCGCTGACAGTTCCAGAAAACACGCTTGCTGACATCAAGATCCTAAAGACAATGGTTGGAGGGGTCGTCGAGTACACCGCTCCCGGATATCAGCCCATGTCAAGTACCAATGTCACTGCTGGTTCCGTGATTCACTTAGTCTATTATGCATCTCCACAATTTCTCTCTTCATCTCGTCCGAGAACTCAACAACCAACTCGTCCTTCATCTCCTGTGTGAGTTCCTCCCCTGCAGCAATCTTCTGTCCCGTGACCTTCACGGTGTGAAGAAACCCCGAGAGGTGCTTCTTTCCCTCCTCATAGAGCAATAGCTGAGCGGCTGGGAGAAAGATATGAAGTGCCATAGGATAGAGGACTCGTACTATATCGAAGTTTCTTACGTCAGGGAATCCACAAGTCGCAGCCAACACTAAGCGTGGAAACCTGTTCACTCTAGTGGGATGGCTAGTTTCTCCATCACGAGCCACCATCTCTGGGAGTGTGAATACAAAGGTTCTCTCGAGCAGTTTCTGTAAATAGTGGGTCACGTTGCGACCGTAGATTGGAGTGCCAAGAAGCATTACATCTGCATCTGCAATTGCAGGAAGTAATGTATCCATGTCATCCCGTTGAATGCATTTGCCTGGTGTCACCCACCAACAATTGAAACATCCACGACATCCATTGATGTTCAGGTCGACAATGTGGTGTTTCTCAACATCCGCCCCCGACGACCTTGCTCCCACAATGAACGCTTCCAGTAACACATCTGTAGTACCCTTGGATTTTCTAGGACTTGCATTGAAGACTAGAAGCCTCATGTTTCTAAACTTCTTTCCATACCATTATAGAATAGGTATTCACGCAATGTGACCTTCTAACTTCCCTCAAACTCAACGCATCTCACCCCTCCTTTAAGACCAGCTGCAAAACAACGGTTGCAGGATATGCATCGAGCAGGCTCCTGAGTCCCTGTTTTTGCTTCTTCAGACCAACGAAGCAAGAGTGCTGGTTCACTGATCAGTGGACGACTAAGCTGAATTATATCGAAAGCGGCTGCTGGATCTCCATCACCTGTTAGCAATCTAACGACAGTTTCAGGAGACCGGATACCTCCAACTAACCCGAATTTCAGGCCACTGTCTTGTGCGATGGATCGGATGACCATTGCATCATCCAAGAAATATGTGTCACTCAAATCCTTTGGTTTTCGAGTTGGGTTTGGACCACTGACTACCACACAATATGCACCAGCCTCAGCCAATTTCTTCGTTAGCTCGCCTACTTCTTCAGGTCTGACGGAATCCGAGCTTGAATCCACCTTTACTTGGATCGGAATATCAACAGTGCCCTTGACAGCTTGTACAACATCCACCATTGCTTTACAGCGTCCTTCGATTGATTTTCCTGTATACGGGTCATTCTCTGGGCGATGATTATAGGTTGGGTCAAAGAATTGCCAGAGACCATAGTGATGAGCTCCGTGGATCTCGATGGCATCAAATCCAGCTTTTTCAGCTCTTACTGCTGCATCTGCATAAGCTTGAATGACCTCCTCAACATGATCCAGCGTCATGGCCTTTACCTGAACATTTTCTCTCTTAAGACCAGGGACTTCCATGTCACTGGGTCCGAAGATATCATTGCCTGAATATTTTGGCAAACTCTTGCACCCACAATGGACCAATTGAGCTGCTGCTAGACAACCTGAGGAATGAATTCTTTCCACTAACCGAGTAAGACCTTCAACATCGTCAGACTTTGAATTCGAAATCATTCGCCGAACTGACTGTCCCTCATGCATCACGTATTGAAAACCCGTCACCACGATGCCTGCTCGGATTTTGCCATATGTTTCAATGATTGTATCTCCACATTTTCCATCCTCTTCTGCCTGTCCCATCCAAGTCGCAGCCCGCATGATTCGACTAGAGGCAACTTTCCCATTTGGCAATTCGAGTTTCTCATGCACAGTGCTTTCCCATGTGTCCTGATCTATCATTGAATCCACTCGCAAATCTCTAACTCTTAGACTCAAGAGGTGTGTCTTTCAGCGTGAGTTCATCCGAGTATATAGGCTTGATGTGACTACACAATAAATGGTGGATTGAGTGGGATTCACACAGAACTTGTTTAGAATTTAGAGTTCACAGATAGAAAAATAAAAACCTAGGCGCACTTACTTGGTATATTGCTGTTGACTCTGAATACTTTGGTCATGGTGTAATCCTTGTCTAGTTTCAAAATACGGCTCGCAAATAGTAGTGATGCATCAAGCATCTCGAATCTCTACTCCGAGGTCTGGAGTGAGTACGCTGATAGGTTTCCTGATGAGCTATTGAGATCAAGAACACCATCACCTGGCGAAACTCTGTTGTGGCTGGAAACTGACACGTATTTTGTTGCTGTGACTGAAGACGAACTTGTTGGTGTCGTTGGATGTATTTCCAAACATGGAACCCTTTACCTGACCCACATGGTGGTCAAGGTTGGTCATAGGCGACAGGGTATCGGTCAGGCTTTGGTTGAGACAGTAATCGAAACCGCAAGGAAACGCAAAGCAAAGAAGGTCTGGTTGAACACTGTACCCTTTCTCACAGAAGCAATCTCTCTCTATAAGAAGAATGGATTCAAAAGGTGTGCATATATGAGAAAGCATCTTTGGGGTCTGGATGTTGAGTTATATGAGCTGATTCTTGAATAGAATGTCCCCGTCTGCTTGATATTTTACTAGTTGCCAAGCATTTTGGAGTTTGACTGACGGGAATAGTAGACGAGGTGAGATTCGCGCTAGCTTTGTATGAGTTTCTCGTGAACACCCTTTACAGTGTTCCAGTTTCTGGTTGTCGCAGAAATGTCGAGCTGGTCTTCAATGAACTTGTTAGGAGCCCCATACCTGCCCTTATACAGGAACGTCTGACTATACACTTCAGACTCTGTCACCTTGATAATCTCCACATCTCTGTTCTTAGACCACATCTGCATAGCATTGCTTGGTGAGTATTTGGAAGGAAGAAATGTTACGTACAATTTACTGGCGTCTGCTTGTCTCCCTTCAAACGGAGCAACTTCAAGAAGCTCTACGATTTGTTTTGATGAACGGAGAAAGACTCCTATATCTCGACCACTTATCTCGCACAATCTCTCACTGATCAATTGGGTGACCTTTTCTGGTCTATCCTCTGTTTCAAACAGGATGTTTCCACTCGCTTTGAAGCTTGACACATCACTGAATCCGAGGTCTACGAATCCTCTCCGTACCTCCTGCATCTTCAATATGTTGCGGCCGCCGACATTGATTCCTCGCAAGAATGCCACATAACGTTTCATAACTTAGTTTGGGCCAGTTGTCGATTTAAAGATTGGAGTCTTATCCATCTCACTGAGCGTTGATACAAACCTAAGAGAGAACCATAGCCCCATCAGTGATAATATCAATCCTAGCGGAGCAGCAAGATACCGAAGGGTCGAGTTGACTAGACCAGATACCAATGCATAGACAGATGGTGTGGATGCAACTGTAAACATGAGAACAGCTGGACCCAAAATATTGTATGACTCTGTTCTCCTCTTGAAAATCCAATAAATGACATATACGAGTAGAAGATCCATGGGCATCAAAAGAATCTATGCTGATTACTTCGCTGTTGTGAATGAGAATTGATTGCCGCATTGTGGTTAATATAATTGCCAAAAACAGGTTAACTTATAAGGAAGTTAACCTTGACTATAAGTTGCCTAAATCAGGTCAACTCTCAAACTGAGGAATCGCGTGGTATGTTCAACAACCTTCGATATCCAACTTCACAACAAGGACTCATCTGGCTCAGACGTCGTCAGAGAGTGAGGCCATCGGAGATTGCAGAAGAACTGAACGTGACTCGTCCATTTGTTAGTAAAGCTCAGAGAGTTGCGGAGGCACGAATCGACAAGCTGCTTCGGCATGCGGCATCGATTAACCGAATCAAGGTACAACACATCAGTACAAAGTATGGTATAGCTATTGGTTTCTGCCAAGCATACGACACTGACACCTACATTCTCTACTCGCCCAAGATAGGTATCCAGACATGGTTTGCCCACAAGGGTGTATGTGGAACCTGCGAAGAACTTGACCAATGCAATGACACCCTTCGACAGCTAGCCGAGGAATGGGAGGTCCCCATTCCTGATGACAGGCCTCCCACTGATCTATCAGTGTACCTGTT
>JBHLRS010000057.1:0-16938 GCA_048882325.1 Candidatus Thorarchaeota archaeon
CAAAGCCAACAACCAAGAATCCCGGAATCTCCTCTCTATAGGCTAGAAGTTTCTCATCCTTGATGGGTTGACCCCTATAGAGATCTGCGATGACCTCTCGGAAAGCAAACATTTGCAATCCAACAGAAAAGAGTCTCTCAAAGTAGTAGGTAAGCGGTCGATGATAAGCCATCACTCGCGTGTCCTTGTACTTTGGATGCGGAATCTCCCTCACTGACATATACTGTCGCATCTTCAAGAAGTATCCCTCGTCATCCTCGGTGCGCTTTGCGTACGAGAATGGGTGTGGAATCGCAAACACTAGTTTTCCCCCACCTTTCAACACTCGACTACATTCCTGAATTGTTGCGTCTATCTCTTCAATGTCATGGAAACCGAAAGTGGAAACAATGCAGTCCGTTGAGGCGTCAGGAATCTCAGACATTGCACCCGAGCTGCAATGAATATACTTGATACCTAAAGACTCTGACTTCTCAGATTCCTGAGCAATCTCAAGCATCTTCTGCGAGAGGTCTACACCAATAACCTGAGCTCCCTTCTTGGCAAGGATTCTGGAAAGATATCCCTGACCACATGCGAGGTCGAGTACAGTCTTACCCTTGAGGTCACCTAGAATTGCAAAAATGACTGGGTTGACAAAGTTCCGGTGATATGAGTCACCTGTGTCACCAACTGTCTTATGATAATCCTCTGCAACCTCATCCCATGATGCTGGCATGGTTTAGATTCACCACCGTCAGCATATGTTCGTTCTGCCAGCTATGTTGATTCTTCAAGTCTTTGGAAACGAAAATAACTGCTCAATCAACAACGAGATATGGAACTGTGGAATGATGAATACGAGTGAATCTATCATGTCAGTGAGAGGAATCGGAGGCGTCTTCTTCAAATCAAAGGATCCTAAAGCTCTCGAGAAATGGTATATCGAGAACCTTGGACTGAAACCCGACAAGGAGGGTTATATCTACTTCATGTGGTCAGACTTGAGGAAACCCGGATACACATTATGGGGACCATTTCCTGAGGATACCAAATACTTCAAGCCTAGCGATGCATCGTGGATGATTAACTTCGTTGTGGATGATATAGAGAAGATGGTGTCCACGCTCAAGAAGAACGGTGTGGAAGTGGATGAGCGGGGTGTTCAAAAAACTGAAGAAGGGAAATTCGCCTGGTTCATAGACTTGGAGGGAAATAAGATCGAATTATGGGAACCAGCTGATAAGTAACAGATCACTATGTCAATTTCAGTCGTCCTTACTGCTCGATTGGATTGCTTTGAATGCAAGATGTTTTGCCGCCTCACGTTTCTTTGTGATGTCGTTAGCCTGTTTTGCAATGGAGTCAAACAGGTCCTTACGATCCACGATTGCCTTTTCGACAAAGGAGGCTACAACTTCAGACCGACTCTTGAAAATCTCCAATTCAACAAGAGCATCGAGAATTTCAACGATGTCAGTACTTAGTCGGGTCATTACAGAGATCTCGCGATTTTTAAGACCATACTTGTCCCTCTCGAATCGACCGAGTAGTTCCTCTCTAAGACTTAATTCCTCTTCTTCTTTTGGGTGGACTTTCTGTTCTGAGATTCTAAACACCTCATTCTCTACGGCACTATTGATTTATGGGTGCAGCTTTATAAGGTTTCATGTAAGGGAATATCTGTAACAGTGTTACATTAACTTGTAATGGCGGAAAACCCGTTGTCAGCAACAAATGCAACAAACCAAGTCCGCGCCTTAGCGGAAGAAATTCTACAGAGAACCAGCTTCAGCCTTGAGGATCCGGTTGCACACCATGGTCTCTCGCTTGTACCAATTGTGCCAGTTAGTGAGTCAGAGAGTGATGAAACATACCTCAACGCAGCTGAAGCCCTAGAGGCAGGTGTACTTTCAATCACCGAGGCTGGTGATGCTGTCAATACAATTCTTGCACGCAATTCAGGAAAGGAACCTGTGCTCATAGAGGAGTCCGAGGTTCTCTTAGCATCCAGCAGTCAGGACCGTATAGTTGTGTCCAGTGTCATCATCCAACCCGGAGAAGAGATACGAATACCCGTCAAATGTGTCCATGCGCCCCATTCACTCAATAGAGGAGCAGGGTTTCAATCACTAGGAGCAGGATCACTGGCACTCAAACGAAAAATCAGGAGAATGAAGTATCAGTCAATCATGGCTGATGTTGATCACTACATCCCTGAAACTGCGGTTGATCAGACAGAGGTCTGGGATGAGGTCGAACGGTACAGCAAGGCATTGGGGCTTGACGACCCAACCAAGTACACTGACGCGCTTGCAAGGGTGCAGGAGAAGGCTAGTGAGGTTGCAAAGGAGATCAGGGAGAGTCTACCCGAAGACACATGCGGAGTCATTGTGGTTGACTCAAATGGCGAGGCAATAGCTTTTGAGATGTATAGGAACGCCCAGGCGTTCCGAAAGCGTCTGGGTTTCGTGGAGTCCTTTGCTGTAGAACACTATGATGTAGAGAAGACACCACTTCAAGATGAAGCGGCATCAGCAAGTGCACTTAAACTTCTAGAGACCCTGAAGGACATCAATGAGACGGATGTCGCTTCAAAGGATGACTCAGACAATGCAGTGATTGGGGTCCGGGAACTCAAGGGAGAGGCCTTGCTCAGAAGGGACCTCAGATCAGTACTCTATTGCTCCTTAGGCAAGTAGACAGTTTCATTGAAAGCACGCGATACCAAGCTGTGGGAGATTCTCTCCTACAGTCTTTCTTTTTTATAATTGATAAAGGGCCATCATGTCTAGGATGTCCATTTTCAGCATATTAGGTTCCACGTGCGCAGCAGAGGGTGATAAAGGCTAGTCGACTGGACCTGTGGACGCGATTTGGTGCTGAATCTTCTCGATCTCTTTGATGAAACGGTCAGCAGCTTGAGCAAGCTTCTCGAGAATATCAGGAGAAGGATTACTCCCGATCACCGAAGGTAGGTTCAAGAGAGTCTTGAAGAGATTCCGAAGTGATGGCGGGACTTCCATACGGCGATCTAGCATAGGGAGGAAAGGCGGGGGAAAAGGAGTGAACCCCTGAACAATCTTCTCTTGAAGTTCGCCACTCTGGTCAATCCGGTTCTGAAGAAACTTCTGACCTCTCTCTGTGAGCTCATACCTACGAGTTCGTCCATCCTCGTCAGGTAGCTCTTGAGTGAGTCCATCCTGAAGTAGGCTCTTCAGTAAGGGGTACATAGAACCAGGTTTGGGTTTCCAGCGGCCTCCCATCTCTTCTTCTATTGCTGAAGTCAGTTCAGCACCAGACATGGGACGTTCCGTGAGTTTGTGAAGAACTCGATATCTTAGATAACCCTTTGGAACTTTGGCCGTGTGCTGAATCCACTTCCTCAAAGGATCGATAGCCTGACCAAACTCTTCCATGAAGATCTTCAGACGCTCCTCAGAAAGATAGTATCTCTTACCTTTCTGCACAATTGGGGATTTGTCCGGTTGGATTGGGGGTTTGATGTGTTCAAATTCTTCAGGGAAGCCAAGCTCTTTCCATGTCAGTGCCTTCTCAGGCGTAGTAGCTCCTTTCTCGCGAAAGGCATCTATAAGCCGTCTAAAGGGACTAAACATGTCTGTGCTCATGGTCGAACCAGCCTTTATCTTATTCGCAATCTATCATTATTGATATATCACATTTGATATAATTTGTATCACATTTGATATATAAGGTCTATGAAGGAAACATAATTGTACCACGGAAATCGAGGGTCGAACTAAACACATAATAGTGTTAACTATCGTTAAAGAATGCAAGCGATAGAAACAGGAGATGGTTTTTTGCAGTATCGCAGAGTTGGAAAGAGTGGATTGAAAGTCAGTGAGATTTCTCTTGGTTCCTGGCTGACATATGGCGGCACAGTGGAGAATGAGGTGGCCAAGAAATGCATGGCCACTGCGTTGGAAAATGGAGTCAACTTCATTGACGCTGCGGAGATCTACGCAGGTGGGAAGGCTGAGGAGGTCATTGCTCAGTTCTTCAGGGATGAGAATGTCAGCAGAAGGAACTTGGTTATCTCAAGTAAGGTGTTCTGGCCTACAAGCCAAGACATCACTGACTGGGGCAACAGTAGAAAGAACATCATGAATGCTATTGATGATTCTCTCCAACGATTGAACATGGACTATATCGACATCTACTTTCTACACAGGTATGACCACACAACACCTGTGAAAGAAACTGTGATGGCCATGGATGACCTAATCAGGGCTGGCAAGATCCGATATTGGGGGACCTCTGTCTGGACTGCAGCACAGCTTGAGCGAGCCAATGCTGTGGCAAAGGAACTTGGTGCTTACCAACCCATTGTTGAACAACCCCTATACAACATGCTATCAAGGTTCATTGAAGTTGAAATCATGAAAGTGGCAAAGACCCACGGCATGGGCTTCTCAGTCTTCAGTCCATTAGCGCAGGGTCTTCTCACAGGTAAGTACAACGACGGAGTACCAGAAGGCAGTCGCGGTGCAACATCAACATGGTTGAATCGATACCTAACTGAGGAGAACTTTGCCAAAGTTCGAAGACTCAGTGAGATTGCATCATCATTGGATATCACTACAGGCCAACTGGCACTTTCTTGGATTCTCAGGCGTCCAGAGGTATCGACAGCCATCGTAGGTGCAACAAAGCCAGAACATGTTATTGAGAATGTAGGAGCATCGGGTGTTACTCTTTCGAATGACACACTCGAGCAGATAGAAGAGATTTTGGAAAATACTCCAACATGGCCCTCTAACTATGGACCCAACATATACTACAAGGATAAAATGAGGTGAAAAACAGTGTGTGCTGAGAACAAAATCTCTCAGCACTTCTATATTTCACAGGAGGATGTAGACAGCTACAAGTCCTGTGATGTAGATAACATGAAAAATCACAAGAGCCAATCTAGGCACCTGTATTTCATATCGTTTCACAATCGCCCCCGCAACTCCACATAGGATGACGGAGACAAGGAAGAGCAAGAACATCAACACGATTGACATCACTACATCTCCTCCAAACGGGTTAGCAGCCTCTGCTTCTTTCCAAAATAGTAGACAAGTCCACTAATGTAGCTAATATGGAAGACTAGCCAGAAGAGATGACCAGGAAGGGTCATACTCCCCGCCAGCAAGTTCATTGCAATAGCACAGACTGTTATTGATACAAACAAGACGAAAAGGAACATCTTGATTGGACTACGTTGTGTGCCATTAGTGCCAACATAATCAGGCTCTGACACAACAGAGGGCATAGATCGAATAATGAAATGGTAATCCATTGTAGTTCACAGGGAGTTAATTCACACAGAACTACAAAACAGCATGGCAATCCCAAGCTTCAAAAAATGCATCTGATTTAAGTCGAGGTTGTTCTTATTGAATCAAACACTGCAAAAATGAAAAATCCTCTGGTGAATACATTGGACCATCTCGACAAGGCATTGTTTCAGGAGCTCAGTAACAACTGTCGTGTTTCATTCACCGATCTCAGCATAAAGTATGATGTTTCAGTCAACACGATAAAGAATCGAGTTGAAAATATGATGAGCGACGGAATCATCGTAGCCTTCGATGTTCAACTCAAGCTAAGTTTGTATAATGCAAGTTTCGCTCTAGTAATTCTTCGTTTGAAGCGATTATTTACGGAACGGGAAAAAGATGAGATAGGTCATCACCAGTATATCACAAGTGTTTCAACTGGACTACAGCTCGACGGGCAGGTTGTCATCATCTATCGGAACAATGACGAGCTAAATGAGGTCATTGAATTTCTGAGATCCAATGAGAATGTAAAGAACCTAGAGGTATTCCAGACCCTTCCACCACCGACATCATCAGTCAGTCTTCCAGTTTCAAAGGAGCTTGATGCTCTGAAGAAGATTGACTGGCAGATTCTCCAAAAGCTTCGCTGGAAAGGAAGAATGGGCATCAAGGACCTTGCAAAGGAGTTGGGTCGTTCAGCACCCATGGTGAGAAAACGACTGGACTTCATGAGAAACCAAGGTTTCCTTTACGAAACCATACTCACAAACATAGGTGTTGTTGGCCAAGGGTTTGTCATCAATTTTGGACTAGAGCTTCCTGAAATCTCTAACGAGGACCAGCTAATCATGGATCAGGAGTTGAGGTCTATGTTTGAGGATAGTTTCATTGTGAGCTGGAAGGTTGTTGATAGACCCATCATATTCATAACTTTCCAGGTGGACAGTGCAACTGAAGCTCAAGAGATTCAGTCGCGCCTTCTGTCCAAATATCCAGAGCACATCTCCATTACGCAAGCCATCAGCGGGAAATGGAAATACTACAGGGACTTCAGAGATCAGATCCTTGAGGACCACTCCCGATAGTCTACTTGAAGAGTTGGAAAAGGCCTGCAACAATCACAAAGATTGGACCAATATAGATACCAGCCCAAACAAAGAGAGCAATGAATCCAATAGCAATCAAAGATATTTTCTGACTCCGCTTGCTTTCCCAATCTTCACCATGAACTATCCGGAGAACAGCAATTCCCAGAAGTAGTGGGGTGATGATGAAAATCATTGATACTATTGCAGTCCAATTGAATGGAGCCTGTATTAGTGAGAGTGTCATCTGGTAAGCAAATGAGAAACTAGAACCAAGTATCAAAAGGCCTCCAATAGTTCCAATCAGTGATAGAACATTCTCTCTACCGATTGCACTACGACGACGTACTAATAGGAAGATCAATCCTAAAATAAGTGGCAGTAGCATTGGTAGAAGAACTAGCAGAAGGCTTTGGCCAGTCCACATTATGATTGTCATCGCCATGGGTGGTACCAAAATCCATGAAACCAGAGTATAAACCTCAACATAACCCGTGACAAATGCATATCTCCCGCTTGTTGATTCCTCATAGACTCCAATATAGTAAGTTCCCGTGGCAGGAGCACTCATGTTGAGATTAACAACATTATACTGACTAATAGGGGTAAAGCCCTCGTACTCTGGTTCTAAAGGGCTGGCTGGAATCACCATGACTCCTGCACCCACAGGGATTTCTAATCCTGTTGGATGTGCGCCCTGATCTGTCACATTTGGACCCATCAACACAAGACCAGGTGTGAACCCTCTGTCTCCTTCTTGAATTGGCACGTTCAGCATGAAGCGGATTCGATCTCCTTCTGTTGCGTCGAATGAGTAGTAATGTATCTCACCCGCATCAAGTTCCGAGTAGTAGAACCAAGATTTCCAAGGATCGATGACCTCAGTTGCAGTTCCAAGGGTTGTCCCATCATCTGGCACTTTAGGAATGTGAGCATCTGTGATAGTAATTAAGAGTGATAATGAGAAGAAGAATGCTAGTATCAAGAGCAGTTTACGGTTCATAGTTGAGAGGCGTGGGTCAACCTACTATTTAGTGTGTTGTGAATCCCTTCTTGCACGGAAGCAGAGAAAAGTTGGAAACTTTGAAGTCTTTTCGTAGGTTTCCGGGTCGGTCTCCCTGAGTTTCTTGCTTGGAAATGCTTCAACTACATTCTCTATGATGAATCCCGTTTCGACTATGGCTTTTGTCATTGCTGTCAATGGTCGTCTGATTGTTGGGACATCAACTGCTTCGCCAAAACCTCTCCAAGTTATTACTAGTCGTTCAGTCAGGAAGTAATTGTCAGTTCCACCAAGATTGAACTTTGTAAAAGGGTGTTCGACAGAGAAGACAAGAACACCGTTCTCTTTGAGAACTCTGGCAAACTCTCCAAGCAGGTGACGCCAGTCAAGAATGTAATCTGGAACGAGAGGCGAGAGCACGAGGTCAAACGAGTCATCATCGAGGAATGTGAGTGGTCTGTCAAGGTTAGCCAGATATACATCAACAGCATCACCAAGTCGCTGTCTAGCGAGTTCCACCATCTTTGGACTGCTATCCAAAGCAACGACGGAGGCCCCATGCTGAATGAGCCACTCTGAATAGACACCAGGACCACAGCCTGCATCCAAGACACGCAACCCTTTCACGTCAGGAAGTAGAGATAATGTGGTTGGTCGCTCGATGTATGCGTTGTAGTCCTTTGTGTCGATTAGTTCTGCATAAGCGTCAGCCATCTGCTCATACGCATCATAAGCTATGGGCTTCCCACCATCTTCGTTCATGGCTTTTACACCTATCAACAAGTGATCTCTCGTTTTGATTTGAGCCAACAAAGTATCGTTAATGCAAGTATTATGATATTGACAGCTATAACACCTACTATCAGGTTGGTGATTAAGAGTACTGGAATTGCACAGACAAGTGTGAGAATCTCGAAGGCCAATAGATACTGACTGTATATCTTGATGTATTTGATGTCGCGAATCTCATTCGGAGGGTTCTCGTACTTCTGAAGCTGACAATGCAATCCCCAGGCTCGGTCGAGTGAGTGTGATATGACTGAATGATACATCTTCTCCAGACTGAGTCCGAATATGAACAGAGCAATGATTAGTGATGAAAATGTGTCGAGAGGTATACCAATATCAAAGAGTGAGAGACTTGGAAGTATCAAGTAAGCACAGAGAACAACAACGGCACTTCCTGTGAGTATAACGAAGTTGACTCGACCAAACCAGGCTGTACCAGGACTGAATATCTTCCTGTCGTAGAAGAGGGCGACCTCTGGCTCGAGAATGTCTGTGGTCTTCTTAGATATCCTTTCTCTGAGAACATCAATGACCTTCTGATGCCACACATATCCTGTTCGCTGCGTCACTAGAGTAGAGATGGTGCCCAAGCTTGAGGCGAAGGCTACTCCACCAATTACTAGAAAGAGAGGAACAGAGATTGAACTTGATTCCTGATCATTTGCTAGTGACACTGCAGAAAAGAGAAGCGCCATCATCACCATGTGGATATTGAAAGCCTGATAGGACTTATCGATTGCATGTCTAAAGTGATTCCAGTGTTGATTATATTCTGTCTTCAGAGCATCCAGCTCCCAACGAATCATCTTGTTCTCATCCGACACGAATAGCACCTTCTATTGACCGCTGGATCGTCATGTAAATAGGTTTCTAGTTACCTTTACCTCTTTGCCCTTGTTAAAACCCTTAAGTTCACCATCGATTGAGGTGATTGCGTATCCACCAAGAAACGGAATAGCGAGACCCACATCTTCAGTAAGGTCCAGATAGTTTCTTCTTGTTGCTGCAATCACAATATCATGGGTCACATAGATGTGAAGATCATTCTCTCCAGCCTTAGAGAATCTACTTTCAATGTGTTTGGATAGTCTCTGAAGATAGGGCTCTATTGGTTCAATGGTTTCACGTGGAATCTTATCTTGTGTCCAATGATGGTAGAACTCGTCAAAACCAATCTCATGGGCCAAAGTGACAATCCTCTCAATGTCGCCTCTTCCACCAAGTAACACACCCAGTTCTTCAAGTTCAATGGATTCTGATTTCTCTTGAAAACCTCTCATGATTTCCTGAGCAGTTTGGGTAGTTCTGATATGTGGACTGTGAAGGAGAGAGATGCACCATCTATCCGATAACCTCTTTCCAAACTCGAAGGCAATCTCATGACCACGTTCTGTGAGCTCTGCTTGTATTGTCGTTGGTACATCAAGGTCCTCGAACCTCTCAGAGTGTCTCACTATCAAGATAGCTGGACCGGAGGTAAGAGTCCCCAGCCATTGAAGAAGCTCACGAGCCTCAAACAACCATTCTATGTTATTCCATTCATCTTCGGATATCAAGAGGCAATCTCCTTCGACAACTCTAAAGCATGCGTTCTTTGGGGTCTTATTAACACACGTATAAAACTCACAAACTGTTGGACATACCCAAGAAGTAATTAAAGCAGAGAAAATTGCATCCTCCAGTGATAATGAGTGAGTCTAGTGTCGGAAGTGAAGAGCTGGTTATGGATTCCAGCAATCTGGATTGTTGTCTATCCTGTGATGCTCCTATTTGGGATCGTTCTTGGAATCATCTTTGATCCCATGTCCTATTGGTTGGCCACGGTGATTGCTGTGCCCCTATTCATTGCCCCTGTCACCTATAGGAGCTTGGTTGGTGGTGGTTGCAGTCTTCGATTTCAGATCTGTGCTCTTGTCAAGGGCACATTCGCAGGCATTGTCTTTCTCTTCCTGACTATTATTGCAGATTCTCTCGTTTGGCCGAGTCTCTCCTTCGCTGTCGGTTGGAATCCGACTCTCTTTAGTATCTCTGAACTATTCTATCAAATCTGGTTCTTTAGCGGAATCATCGGAGGAATCGGAGCGAGAATAGTTGAGGTCAGAGGATACACAACTGGATCAGAAATCACTGTTGCCGGGTTCGAGTGATTCGTTGAAAGTATATGATAAAAGGGACAGTGACTTCCCCTCCTTTGAGGGTTAGTTAGTTGGTCATTGCTACAGCAGAGCAGCTCCATTGGAATCAGCTTAGAAAACAGCATCTTCTTTATGAAAAGCCCTCAGACTTCTATGAGGTTGCAAAAGCGCAGCTAGGTCTTCACTCTACCGACTACTGGACTCCGTATCTATCAGCATGGTCACGGATTGGAAACTATGATGCAAAGGAAGTCTTCAAGTCCATCGACAATGGCTGCAAACTCGTTCGGACACATGCTTTCAGGACCACTTTGCATTTGATACACATCGATAATCTATCACTCATTCTTAGTGCAACTGGACCTGCTCTCTTCAGGGCATATAGGACTGATAAATACAGAAAGATAGACATTATGACTGACAAAGAAATTGAGGACATACTCAATCAAGTAAGGTCGGCCCTTGAGGATGGACCTCTTCGAACATCTGAGTTGAAAAAGACAGTTCCGAAGGTGGGAGAGAATGTTCGGTCTGCCCTTCTGATGCTGATGGCGAAGGGTGAGGTTGTCCGTGCAAAGGCCAATCATGCAAGAAGTAATCTCACGTCATATGCTTTGTTAGAGAAATGGGTTGAAGGTTTCAAGCTTGAAAATATTGAGGAAGATGAGGCAATAGCTAAGCTAATCAAAAGCCATGTCGAGCGATTTGGACCTGTTTCAGTGGATGACATTGCTTGGTGGTTAAGACAAACTAAGACTACTGTCAAGACCACTCTAGAGAATTTTGGAGAGGATATTGTTTGCATAGAAGGCTCCAAATTCATGTTGAAGGAGGACATGAAATCAGCTAGCAGTCTTGTTATTCCAGATGAAGACCTTGTCTGGTTCCTACCATACGAAGATCACTTTCTCAAAGCATTCATAGATAGAACTGCATTCATTCCAGCGGAGATTCAACCTAAACTCTTCCCTGCAGACAGAAGGCATTTCTGGCCATCTAATCCTGATGCCTACCGTAAGATGCCAAGTAAGGGAATCAGAGCCACTGGTGAAGTCAGACCATCAATTTGGCTGAAAGGACAAGTTGTTGGGCGATGGGAGATGGATGACGAGGGCAAATCCAAGAAAGTGGTCACAAGCATTTACTCGAAGACGACAAAACAGCAAAATAAGAGGATAGAACAAGTCAGAAGGCAGCTCGAGGATTTCATCAACTCAGAATTGGTTCCAATATCCTGAGGTATGTAAGCGAGACGCATAAATAGGGAGTTTCCTATGCAACATATTCAACCATCTGGAGTTGACTCGAATGGGAAAGGGATTAGCGTTACTCGGACTTATCTTGATCATTGTGGGATTGCTCCCAGTAATCCTGCTATTGCTCAACGTATCACTACCAGCGATCACTGACATCTTCTACATGTTAGGTCTAATTGACCCCATTAACCTGGGAGGCTACATGTTCTCGGATATTATGCTCATTCTTATCGGACTGGGTGTAGTACTCCTGATTGTTGGTGCTGTAAGGTAGTCACCTAGTTCAAAAACATAGGAAAACGAGGGGAGAATAAACCCTCCCCCGTGACCTATAGTCCAATCTGTCTTTCTATTTTATTCCAATTCGAGTGGCAATCTTGACAATTAAGAAGACCACGAAAGCCACGATGATGAACGTGATCAGACTGTCCAGGACTGGTCCACCCGATAGCACATAGTCCACGCCTTCTGGCTGAATAGGCGGGTAGACAAATTCAATCAGTGGCATTATTATACTGTTCACTAATGCCTGCACAACCCGACCAATGTATATACCCAAGATGAAGGCTACTGCGAGTCCAAGGACTTTGTATTGAGATATGAAGTCAACAAACTCATTGATCAGACCCTCAGGAGGATCAGGTGGAGGCTTTGGAGTCAGTAGCTTCCTTATCTCTCTCAGTTCTTCCAGCATTTCGTCGTTTGACATAATGTCACCCCTATGATTGTACCAAAAGGAGGTACTTGGCACATTTATGATTCTTTCCGACTAGCAAGTAGATTGATAAAAAAAAGAGAGGAATTGTTGGGGCATGAGCTTCTGGTTTTGGGCTTCACTTATCGGATTGGTTCTTGTAATCCCTATCTACTTCCTATCGCTTGAGCATGGTAAACTGGATGCTAGGTTTGGGGAGGAAAGAGGATACAAGATTGGAGCGGCTCTTGGAATGGTATCTGGTTGGGGCTTCTTCATCTTTCTCTTTGGACTTTGGATTTCACCCCAGGAAAGATTTGTGTTCCAAGTATTAGGACTCAATCTCCTAGGCATACCACTTGCACATGTCTTACTGGCAATTGTGTTTCTTCTTCCAGGAGCATATCTTGGAATAGAGGGAGTGACTGAAACTGGACTCAAAGTAGCAGAAACACACAGAGCTGAGAGAGTGATCTCTTCAGGAGTTTACGCGAGAGTAAGACATCCACAGTATTTAGGAGCGATTCTTTCACACATTGGTGCATCTTTTCTATTTTCGGGCTTGTACTCTCTACTGGTAACACTTCTGGTGACTCCAGTGACCTATGTATTATGCTGGAAAGAAGAGCAAGAGCTTATTCGAGAATTTGGGGAAGAGTACCTTAAGTATCGAGAGCGAGTTCCGATGTTACTTCCTCGAATTCGATAATACAGATTTTCTTCATTTTATGTTTGATTTGCTGAATATACTCAGTCTTCCCAAATAATGAAACGGAATTCAAACAAGCAATAATAATATCCTATTTTTGAGAGATTTCTCAGCTGAGTGGACTCTCCGATTTCAGAAACGGACTTTCCCTAAGACTTGAGGCGATCGATATGCGACTGAAACAGTACACAATCATAGCATTGATTGGATTCCTTCTTATCCTTGCACATACGGAATTTTCTACACCTTGGACTACAAGTCAGACTAACATTGAGGAGGGCCCAGCGTTACAGAATATTAGGGAAGTGGACAACAGAAATTTCAAGATCTCTCAGACAACAAAGGAGGGTGTAATTGACCCAGTTGAAATCAAAGAAACTGCGTTCCAAACAACAGATCCAGCAAAGGCAAGGACAGATACTGGAGAAAACACTGTCCAGAATATTTCAATTGATGAGAGTAATGAGTGGTTTGTCAACTATACGAGTGCTGAAGTGTCTAATATCAAGAAACTATATGGAGTCAATGGCACATTCGAAAACGGAGTAGAGCCATGGACAAATTACACGATAAATGGTGGTTCCAATACACAGATACCCGGCTACGATTCGAGTGGGGAGTACATCACATGTAGGAATGTGGGAAATTACAGAAAAATTGCGTCCAACCATCTTTGGGATCATAGTGCAGGTTCAGAGGTTGGATTTGAACAGGTTGTGTATAATCCGGGGGGAGAACTGATCTTCGATTTGAGGTTGGATTTTCGCTACGTTACCGGACCTATTGATCCTGAGGGTGACAATGGCTTGCCAGGAGTGGTTGGCGTATTCTATCAAATCAATGATAATGGGGGGTCGTTCTATGAGGGATACTATTATCCAATGGATTTGTATATTGATTCGAGGGATGCATGGTTATCATTAGAGCATGCGTTCACAATTCCGTCACCATGGAGTCAGTTTTCTTTCGCTGTGGGGTTATATCTTGCTGGTGACATTAGTATTAATAATGTCACAGATTATGATGACGATCCACTTGGAGAGCCAGATGGCACAGTAAATGCTGAAAATCTAACCATCTATATCGACAATGTTCTGTTTAATGGTAGGACAACACCTTCTTTCGAGAGTGTAGACCTTACTTTTCATGCAGGCGCTTTTTCAGAGGCAGTCACTGGAAGTGGAGTGGGGACTGCATTGATTTCAAACCCCAGTTTCTGGACGGTTGATCCTCTAGAGGTCCAAATCACATCTAATTCGAGTGTAATCTTCACGTATTCTGTCACTGCACTATTTCATCGTTACATAAATTCCTCTTGGACAACAGATCTAAGCAGAACAGGAGTCACATATACTGTGACTTCAGGACTGAGTTCAGACCTGACCTTCTATACATACATCACCGAACCGAGTGGTTACTACAATGCAACATTTGACATCATCTATCCTCAAGATTGGGAGAACACGACGGTCTGGGATCCTCTGGCAAATGACATCACAGGATCATGTACGATATCTCCAGGACAACTTCACATACCGACAAGTGAACTGAGTCGAAGTGGATGGTGGGAGATAAATCTCAACAGCTTCAATTATGCCAAGAACACATCTATTCAAGTGTTTGATGGAGTCTGGTCTGAGAGTTCATTATTCCGACCAGGTAATGATACACGTGTACAGGTGGAGATAGGGACATCAAGTGTGACTCCAGCAGGAGGAGATCCAGTTAACATAACCTGGTACCTTCCAGACGAAACTCCATGGGCAATGGATTCCATTACAGCAATGGTCAGTGGTTCAGTCACAAGCTCGACTTGGTCATATGGCAGCACAAACACCACAGCTGGGGAATGGACTATTGATGTTCTTTGGACAAATGGGACCGAGATTGCTTTTGCATCAATGACCTTTGACCTCTACCACTCAGCCTCAATCGTTGCAACATATCCCACAATTGAAACAGACTATGGACTGACCATCTCGAACCTCATCACATTCAAAGACGCAGATACCGATGAATATCTTCTAGACGATAGTGTCACTATTGAGGCCAATTGGTCAAGCACGATTGTTACATTCACACAGAATTACGCAAAGAACTGGTGGGAGGCGGATTTCGATACCTCAACTATTGGAGGAGGAAGACATGTTGTTGTGGTCACAGCCTCAAGACCATATTTCGATCCAGTATCAACGGAGTTCACCGTTGTATCACTATATGAAACATCTATGACTATCACAAACGCTCCAGGTCTGATCGAGAGGGGACTCAATGAGGTGTTCACTGCTCAGATCGACTATGAGTTCCTAAATGGAACTGGTATCCCTGGAGCTTTGCCAATCATCACATTTTCAGGTCCGGGAGGAGGTCTTTCATGGAATTCGTTCACGGATAATGACAATGGGCATTACTCCATGAATATTGTCTGTGACATAGCTGCGACCTATGAGGTCACTATAACCCTTTCAAAGGCATATCACTACAATACCTCTGACTCATTCACACTAATAATCGGTGAAACAGGAACTGAACTTGAAGCTCTGAACGGTACTGCAGGTGTTGTTAATTATGGCGACAGCTACAGATTGGTAGTTGAATATAGAAACAGCACTGGACATGGCCTCGTTGGTGCAGATCTACAGATTGTTTCAGTAACACCAGCAACTGGATTGACCAATGGAAGTTTCAGTCATGTGTCTGATGGATATTATGAGGTGACCTTAACTCCCACTGTAACTGGTACCTACTCGGTCGTGATTAGAGCAAGTCTATTTAACCATGAAACTCAGTATATCACCTTCACACTTACGGGTGTGGTCATCCCAACGATTCTCACTTCCATTCCATCGAGTGCAACCGTCGCTGTGAATGAAACATACACTGTACAGCTGTTATTCCAGGACACCAGTCTTAATCCAATCAGCTTAGCAAACATCTCGGTCATAGATCCACCCAGCGGCATCTCAATATCAGCTGCAAGTCCTGTAGGAGGCGGACTGTTTAACATCACACTATACTCATCAGAGATAGACGTATACAATCTCCTCTTCAGAGCTTCTGCAACGAACTACCAGAGCTCCATTGTAGGATTCACTCTCTCAGTCACTGCATTACAAACAACTTTGGATATCACAAATGCAGGTTCAATACCGATTGAAAGTGGACTCAATGAGATTTTCACAGTCCAGCTTGATTACCAATTACTTAATGGTTCAGGTGTAGTGGGAGCTCTACCTACGATAATATTCACGGGACCCCAAAATGGTCTCTCGTGGACCAATTTCATTGACAACAACAACGGGTTATACTCGCTAGACATATCATGCAATGTTTCAGCAGTCTATGGCATCACGATCACAATGACAAAAGCGTACCATTACAACACCTCTGATGTGTTCACGCTAATTATCGGAGAAACGGGGAGTGAACTGGAGCTATTGAATGGTACAGTTGATGTGGTTCTATTTGGTGACAGTTACAATCTAGTGGTTGAATACAGAAACAGCACCGGTACAGGTCTTCCGGGAGCCAATTTACAGGTCGTTTCAATTACTCCGTCAACTGGGCTGACCCACACTGGCTTTTCACACATCGTCGATGGATTTTATCAGATCAACCTGACGCCTATAGCAGCTGGAGCGTTTTCAGTCGTCATTAGCGCAAGTGTGATGAATCATGAAACCCAATATGCAACCTTCACTCTGACAGCAACAGGAATACCAACAATTCTTACCTCATTGCCCTCAAGTGCAAGCATCGCGTTAGACCTAAACTTTACTGTTCAGCTAAGCCTACAAGATGAAGCGCTAAATCCGATTGACTTGGCCAATTTCACAGTGACAAATCCACCAGCCAATCTCATCATATCTAATGTCACAGCATTAGGAGGTGGGCTGTACAATTTCACATTGACACCATTAGTTACTGGTACTTTCAATGTTCTCTTCAGGAGTTCTGCAGACAACTATCAAAGTTCAAGCGCTGCGTTCACACT
>JBHLRS010000058.1:0-16714 GCA_048882325.1 Candidatus Thorarchaeota archaeon
TGTCATAGACGATGGGACAAATGGGCTCGTGGCGCAGACAGGTAGCGCAGCAGGCTTTTAACCTGAGGAACAGGAGATTCGTTTCTTGCTTCGGGGACTGGCCGCGGGTTCAAATCCCGCCGAGCCCGCCATTGCATGCGGTTTGGAGTAGAATTGTCAGAGTAAACAACAAACGGGGCGGCTATTGCAGCTATGTGTGAGCTCGGATTTCTGAGTTCTATGCGTTGGGAAGCGTGTATGGTCGCAGTAGTTCCCCCGTCCTTCACAATCACGATGTGATTACATGGCAAAGGGCACACAAGATCGAGACAAGTACTGGCCAGTTATAGAGGCCTTCTTTGATCAGTACGGACTAGTAGGTCAGCATCTTGACTCGTTTAACCGATTCATAAGAGAAGAGCTCCAACAGGTAGTGGACAGTGTTGGTAAGCTCACGCCGAAGATTGAAGGCTATGTCGTGGAACTTGGCGATATCCATGTTGACGAGCCTTCCATTCGAGAGGCTGATGGTAGTGAACACAAGCTCTACCCCAATGAGGCGAGAATCCGAAACCTCACCTATGCAAGCAAGTTACACCTTGACATGACCCCAGTCCGGAAGGAGGGCTCTGTGTCAACCAGACTTGAAACCATGAGGATTTACATTGGGGACCTACCAATCATGCTGCGGAGTGAGAAATGCCATCTGAACGGCCTGCCAGATGAAGAGCTCATAAAACACGGCGAGGATCCTAAGGACCCAGGTGGTTACTTCATCATCAACGGGTCCGAGCGAGTTCTAGTGACGCAAGAGGATCTAGCGCCCAACAGGATTCTAATTGAAGAAGCAAGCAAGAGCTCAAGCTACACACACATTGCTAAGGTCTTCTCCACTTCACGAGGTTTCCGAGCACCAGTCACTATCGAGCGAAAGCGAACTGGTGAACTAAGAGTATCATTCCCATCAGTGCCCGGTAAAATACCCTTAGCCATCCTTCTGAAGGCACTCGGTCTCGAGAAGGACATAGACATTGTTGATGTCATCTCGGACGATGATGAGATACGAAACGAACTCATTGTCACCATTGAGCAGTCAGCTCCTATCAACGCACCCACTGGTGAAGAGGATGAATCAACCCGTAACAATGCGCTAGACTTCATTGGAAAACGTGTTGCTGTGGGTCAGACAAAGGAGTATCGTCTTGCACGTGCAGAGAAAGTACTGGACCGCTATCTTCTCCCACACATTGGGACTGAGGAAGACAGCAGACTTCAGAAGGCGTACTATCTCGGTCAGATGGTGGAACGACTTCTTGAGTTGGTACTCAGTAAGCGAGCTCCTGATGACAAGGACCACTATGCAAACAAGAGGCTGAAACTCTCAGGTGACCTTCTCATGTCACTCTTCAGAGTGGCTCTCTACTCACTGACCCGTGATATCAAGTATCAATTAGAACGTACAGCAGTTCGAGGTCGCAAGCCCAATATCAGGACTGCAGTAAGAGCTGATGTAATCACACAGAGACTGAAACATGCACTCGCTACAGGTAACTGGGTCGGAGGTAAGGCTGGTGTATCACAACTACTTGATCGGACCAACTACATTTCCTCCCTCTCACATCTCAGACGAGTTGTTTCACCCCTTTCACGATCACAGCCGCACTTCGAGGCACGAGACCTCCATTCAACCCACTGGGGTAAGATTTGTCCAAACGAGACCCCAGAAGGACCAAACTGTGGCCTTGTGAAGAACATCGCTATGATGGCCTACATCTCAGTTGGAACTGACGAGGAAGCTGTGGAACGTGCCCTACTCAAGGCCGAAGTCGAGCCCATCGAGAAGCTCCGTGGAAAACGGGGCACTAAATGGGCTGATGTCTTCTTGAATGGTCGACTCGTTGGTATCCATCCAGCACCACAGGTTTTGGTGAAGACAATCCGACAGAAGCGTCGTAATGGCGAGATTGATCACCAGACAAACATTGCTTACTATGAAGACACCCACGAAGTCCAGGTCAACTGCGATGCTGGTCGTGTGAGGAGACCTGTCATTGTTGTCGAGAATGGAAAGAGTGGTCTCACTGATGAACACCTAAGAATGGTCCTCGAAACCGAGTGGGGTTTCTTAGACCTTCTACGCAATGGAACTGTAGAGTTCATTGACGCAGAAGAGGAAGAGAACACACTGATTGCGATGTATCCAGAAGATATTGGACCAAACACAACCCATATGGAGATTGTACCATCCACTATTTTGGGTATTTCTGCAGCCCTAATTCCGTTCCCAGAGCGAAATCAGTCACCACGTAATGTGTACATGGCTGGAATGGCAAAACAATCAGTAGGTGTTCCTGCTTCTAACTTCAGATACAGAGCAGATACACGATCACACTTCTTCCACTATCCTCAGGTACCACTTGTAAAGACCCGCGCAATGGACTCGATTGGCTATGAAGACCGTCCGGCTGGTCAGAACTTCATTGTGGCCATCCTCTCCTTCGAGGGCTATAATATTGAAGACGCGCTCATCATGAACAAGGCCTCTATTGAAAGAGGTCTAGGTCGAAGCACCTTCGCAAGAGTGTATGAGAGTGAAGAGAGGAAGTATCCCGGTGGTCAAGAGGACCGATTCGAAATTCCTGATCGAAGTGTCAGAGGCTACAGAGCCTCTGAGTCCTATCGAAACCTTGGTGAGGACGGCATTATTGAAACCGAGGTCGAGGTCATGGGAGGCGATGTACTCATTGGAAGAACCTCTCCACCACGATTCTTGGAGGAATACTCTGAGTTTGAAATTGCTTCTCCAAACCGCCGAGAAACATCAGTTGCGGTACGTCATGGAGAGGCTGGTGTGGTTGATAGCGTCATACTTACAGAAACCATTGATGGTAATCGTCTAGTAAAGGTAAAGGTTCGAGACCTACGAATCCCTGAGCTGGGCGATAAGTACGCCTCTCGTCATGGACAGAAGGGAGTCATTGGGTACATTGTGCCCCAACAGGACCTCCCATTCACTGAAGACGGAGTTGTTCCAGACCTTCTGATTAATCCACACGCAATCCCAAGTCGAATGACAATTGGTCAGATTCTTGAGATGGTTGCAGGAAAAGCAGCTTGTATGGTTGGGAAACAGCAGGATGCAACACCTTTCTGTGGAGTCACAGAGGATGAACTGTTTGAAATCCTCAAGAAACATGGTCTGAAGCACAATGGACGCGAAACCATGTACTCAGGAATCACAGGCGAGAGGCTCAAGGTTGACATATTCATGGGCGTTATTTTCTATCAGAAGCTCCACCATATGGTCGCTGACAAAATCCATGCTCGAGCAAGAGGACCCGTTCAGATTCTTACCAGGCAACCAACTGAGGGACGTGCCCGAGAGGGTGGTCTACGGTTTGGAGAAATGGAACGTGACGTACTGATTGGTCATGGTGCGGCAATTCTACTGAAGGGTCGACTCCTAGATGAGTCGGACAAGAGCAACATGCTCGTCTGCGAGGACTGCGGTCTGATAGGCGTCTATGACCGCAACAAGGACCAGTATTACTGTCCAATCTGCGGAACAAATGCAAAGATCAGTAGCGTGGTCGTGTCTTACGCTTTCAAACTGTTAATACAAGAAATGATGTCACTTGGCCTGGCTACCAGGTTACGATTAAAGGAGATGATCTAGATGATTTCGGGACTAACTACAAAGAAGATTGATGCAATTGAGTTCGGACTACTCTCTCCCGAAGACATTCGTAAAATGTCGGTTGCTCAGATAGTCGTGGCTGACACTTATGACGAAGATGGCTATCCAATCGATAGCGGTATCATGGATCCAAAACTTGGTGTCATAGATCCTGGTCAGCGCTGCAGAACATGTGGTAACAGAGTGGGCAACTGTCCTGGACACTTTGGTCATATCGAACTCGCACGTCCTATCATGCATGAGGGTTATGCAAAGGTTATCCATAAGGTCCTTCGAGCTATTTGTAGAGAGTGCAACCGAATACTTCTGACAGATGAGGAGATTGAACACTATCAGCGACTCTTCAAGAGATATCCTGAGATCGGCCAGAAGACTGCCAACCTCTCCAATGAGATACTTAAGAGGGCTGCTAAAGCTAAAACCTGTCCTCACTGCGAAGAGGAACAGCTCAAGCTAAAACTGGAGAAACCAACCTCTATCTATGAGGTCGGCGAAGCAGGTTCAGTCAGACTCACTCCCATCGACATCAGAGCACGATTAGAGAACATCACTGATGATGACTATCGTCTTCTAGGTATCAATCCGGACGCTGCACGACTCGAATGGTCCATTCTCACAGTTCTTGCGGTCCCACCAGTGACAGTCCGTCCGTCAATCACACTTGAATCAGGTGTGAGGAGTGAGGACGATCTCAGTCACAAGCTCATTGACATCATCCGAATCAATCAGCGGCTCCGGGAGAACTTAGATGCCGGAGCACCTCAACTTATCGTTGAAGACCTTTGGGAGCTATTACAATACCATTGTACAACATACTTCGATAATGGTGTAAGTGGAATCCCACCAGCTAGACACCGTTCTGGTCGAGCCCTTAGAACTCTAGCACAGAGACTAAAGGGCAAGGAGGGCCGATTCAGGTCCAACCTGTCCGGCAAACGTGTGGACTTCTCTGCCCGTACTGTGATATCTCCAGATCCAAACCTGAGCATGAATGAGGTCGGTGTACCTGAGCAGATTGCAAAGATACTCACCATTCCACAGAGGGTCACTGAATGGAACATCGAGGAGATGAAAGAGCTTGTTATCCGTGGTCCTGATAGACATCCAGGCTCAAACTATCTCATACGTACAGATGGTCGTCGTGTGGACCTGCGTTTTGTCAAGGAACGATCAACAATAGCAGACACAATCGAGCCAGGGTTCATTGTTGAACGCCATCTGAACACTGGTGACATAGTTCTGTTCAATCGACAACCGTCACTCCACAGAATGTCAATTATGGCTCATGAAGTGCGAGTGATGCCATACAGGACCTTCAGATTGTCACTTTATGTCTGTCCCCCTTACAACGCAGACTTTGATGGAGATGAAATGAACCTCCATGTACCACAGTCTGAGGAGTCGCGAGCAGAGGCTCGGGTCCTGATGAGGGTTCAAGAACAAATCCTATCACCAAGATTTGGTGGACCCATTATTGGAGCACTACAGGACTATATTTCAGCAGCATTTCTGCTTACACGAAAGTCAAGCCTGTACACACTCAATCAGGTGAATCAGCTTCTCGCAACAGCAAACTACGAAGGACCTCTCCCAGATCCTGCTATCATTGCACCAGTTCCATTGTGGACTGGAAAGCAGATATTCAGCATGTTCATTCCTGAAGGAATCAATATCTCATTCAAGGCAAACATTTGTAGAAAATGTCAGACATGCACGCGCGAGGACTGTGAGTACGATTCCTATGTTGTCGTTCGTGACGGAAACCTCCAGTTTGGAGTAGTAGATGAGAAAGCATTCGGAGCTGGTGAGGCAGACTCACTATTCCACAGAATCATCAAGGAGAAAGGTCCTACTACTGCCCGTATCTTCATGGATTCAGTAGGTCGCCTACTCGTCAGACTGATCACTGACAGGGGCTTCTCAATGGGTCTGAATGATGTGACTCTACCCCAAGCTGCATCCCAGCGTATCAAACGTATTCTTAGCGATGCAGACGCAAAGGTAAACCAACTCATTGAAACATACAAACGTGGTGAGTTAGATCCCAATCCAGGACAGACACTCCTTGAAACCCTCGAGCAACGAATCATGGCCACACTGGCTGAGGCACGAGACTCTGCAGGTGAGGTTGCAGGAGAACACCTAGGTCTAGAGAATGCAGCGGTCATTATGGCTCAGACTGGGGCCCGTGGCTCAAGACTGAACCTCTCACAAATGGCTGCAGTTGTAGGCCAACAGGCCGTTAGAGGCGAACGTATCAGCAGAGGATATGTTGGTCGAACCCTCCCACACTTTGAGAGAGGCGATCTAGGAGCTCGTGCACGGGGATTCGTTACTTCCAGCTACAAGAGTGGATTGGACCCTATCGAATACTGGTTCCACGCTGCAGGAGGTCGTGAGGGTCTTGTGGACACTGCTGTACGAACCTCAACATCGGGATATATGCAGAGACGACTGATGACTGCACTTCAAGACCTTAAGGTTGAGAGTGATGGTACTGTCAGGACTGCACCAGGTCGAATTGTACAGTTTCGCTTCGGAGATGACGGAGTTGATCCCAGCAAGTCCGACCACGGACGTTCGGTCAATATTGACATCGCTATCGAGAAAGTTCTGGGCAAGTCAAGAGTGGATTAGTGGAGGTCTAAGAATGTCAAAGAAAACAACCAAGAAGAGCACGGCTGCAAAGAAGACAACAAAAAAGACGACTACAAAGAAACCAGCAGCCAAGAAGCCAACCACGAAAAAGGCTGCTGCGAAGAAACCAGCCGTAGAGAAAACCACTGGGAAAAAGACGACTACAAAGAAGTCAGCAGCTAAGAAGCCAACTCCTGCTAAGAAATCGACCGAAGCAAGCTCAGCAATTGAAAAACACATGGAGAAACGCTTTGAAACCTTACGAGAGGAACGCAGACTCCCGCCAAGAGTCCTAGAGGAACTCCAGACTAAAATCTCAAACTTGGAGGTTACAAAGAAAGAGTTCGATGCAATTTGTGATAATGTGATAGAATCATACGAGCGCTCACTTGTGGAACCAGGTGAGGCTGTGGGAACAGTTGCAGCTCAGAGTATTGGAGAACCTGGCACTCAGATGACTCTCCGAACTTTCCACTACGCCGGAGTAGCAGAACTAAGCGTTACGCAAGGTCTACCCAGACTGATTGAGATTGTCGATGCAAGAAACAATCCTAGCACTCCCACCATGAAGATTCACCTGGATGAAGAACATGCAAGCGATCGAGGCAAAGCAAGATCAATTGCCAGGAACATCGAAATGGTGCTTGTCGAGAGCGTTGCCAGCAATGTTTCAATTGACTTGCTCCGACAAGCCATCGACATCCGATTTGACCCAGAGCTCATGGAGGACAAAGATCTCACAGTGGAAGCAATTGGAGAAGCAATACAAGAGAAAATCAAGGGCAAAGGAGAGGTTGAGCCTGGGGATAATACAATCTTTGTATATCCAGCAAACGAGTCTTTGGCCGAGCTCCAGAAACTAAGTGAGAAGATACGCGAAGTCCGAGTGAAGGGCATCAGTGATGTCACACATGTCGTGATTAGAAAGGAATCTGATGGATATGTGCTTTACACGGAAGGTTCCAATCTACAGGATGCACTTGAGATTGAAGGTGTCAACCCTCACAGAATTTACACAAACAACCTCCGAGAGATTTTCCAAGTCCTTGGAATCGAGGCTACCAGAAACGCAATCATTCAAGAAGCCATGAATGTACTCAATGAGCAGGGTATGGATGTAGATGTACGACACATCATCCTTGTTGCTGATATGATGACAGCAGATGGTACAATCCGCCAGATTGGAAGACATGGTATTTCTGGTTCAAAGAACAGCGCTCTAGCAAGAGCAGCCTTTGAGGTCACTATCAAACACCTCTTGGGAGCCGGAATCGCTGGGACACGAGATCCCCTGAGGGGTATCACAGAGAATGTTATTCTTGGCCAGCTTATTCCTCTGGGTACTGGAGCAATCGACCTTCTCATGAATCCTCAGGCCACAACAACCAAGAGAAAGAGGAAGAAATGACAGAGGTCACGGCGGAAACATTAAAACAGAATACCAATTGACGCAACCAGTTCGGGTATACCAACAAATCACTTACGAGGTCATACAATGAGCCTGAATCAACCAATAGCAAGTGCAGTAAACACAGGCGAGTGCAAGATAGGTACACGGTCTTCCATTGATGCAATCAAGACTGGTAAAGCACAACTTGTTGTTGTGTCATCTAACTGTCCCAAGGATGACTTAGAAGACATCGAGCAGTTTGCAAAACTCGCTGAGATTAAGGTCCATAAATTCGAGGGAACTTCGTGGGATTTGGGTGAAGTCGTTGGTAAGCCATTCATGGTTTCTGCCATAGCCATAATCAAGCCTGGTAACTCAAAGATTTTGAAAATGGTCTGAGGGGAGTCAATTGGGAAGAGTCAAACTCTCCATGGAGGACATGGCACTCATAGCCAAGTTCGAACAGATTACAGGCGCTGCAGCAATAGATGTAATTCGTGACGACGAAGGTGAACGGATCATAGTTGTGGTTCGTCCAAAGCAACTTGGTAAAGCAATTGGTCGAGGTGGTGTCAATGTCAAGGCTGCCTCAGAGGCTTTTGGACGCCCAGTTGATGTTGTCGAAATGGCTGAAACAGCTGAGGCTTTCGTCATGAGCGCCTTAGCTCCAGCTCGAGTGGAGAGTGTGAAGATAATCGAGCACCGTGATGGCACTAGAGTAGCATCGGTGACTGTAAATACTGAAGATCGTGGCATTGCTATCGGCCGAGATGGGAGAAATGTCGCCCGAGCACGAATTTTGGTACGCCGTCACTTTGACCTGAACAACGTTGTCATAGCATGAGCGTTCTGGACACGTTCTCTTCCAAATCCTTTTAAGGTTACAACAGGCCGGAGCCGATAACCACCATAGAGAGCGTACCATGAATGGTGCGTTTAAGAGGTAAATCATCTTGACAGGTTCAAAATCCCCATTGGGCGAGTTCGCAGCGCGACCTCTCCTCCGAAAGAGGAAGAAGTTCCGTTGGAAAAAGCCCACCTACAAAAGGCGCACTCTGAAGCTTAAGAGGAAGACCGACCCACTAGAGGGTGCTCCTCAAGCCAGAGGTATTGTCCTAGAGAAGGTAGGTATTGAGTCAAAGCAGCCAAACTCTGCTATCCGAAAGGCTGTAAGGATTCAACTCTCAAAGAATGGAAAACAGATCACTGCGTTCATACCTGGGGATGGTGGCCTGAAGTACATAGATGAACATGACTCTGTTGTTGTTGAGGGGATTGGTGGTGCTCAGGGTGGTCCAATTGGTGACTTACCTGGAGTTTCGTGGAAAGTAATAAAAGTCAACGGAGTCGGCCTGGAGTCACTGATCTATGGACGAAAGGAGAAGCCAATTCGATAGGTGGAAGTCATGCCTGAAGAAGAAACCGTTGAACCAGTTGTTGAGGAAACCCCTCCTCATGAACCACCTGAACTTCTCTTGTTTGGCAAGTGGGACTCAAGTAATGTAGAAATTAATGACGTGGGTCTTGCAAGGTACATCTCGTTGAAACCAGTCCTTATTCCTCACACGTCAGGCAGGCATGCACACAAGAGATTCCACAAGTCGCACATTCCTATTGTTGAGCGGTTTGCAAACAAGATGCTGAACGCAGGCCGCAGGAAGGACAAGAAGACACGAACTGGTAGAGGCGCTGGAAAGAAACTGCGAGCAATCAACACCCTCCGACGTGCCTTTGAAATCATCAATTACAGGACAGGACTCAACCCAGTTCAGGTCCTTGTTACAGCGATTGAGAACGCGGCTCCCGCAGAAGAAACAACCCGTATCTCATACGGTGGTATGGCCTATCCCCGTTCTGTGGATGTTTCACCACAGAGGAGGATTGACCTCGCCCTCAGATACCTCTCAGTTGGTGCAGTTCGCTCAGCACACAAGAATGCTAAGTCATTCGAAGAGTGTCTAGTTGACGAGCTTCTTCTCGCTTACAAGAGTGATCCTGGTAGCTTTGCTATCGCTAGGAAAGAAGAGCGAGAACGAGTTGCTCGTTCTGCGAGATAATCCATTCCATGCACGGACTTTTCCGTACAGCTCTTTCAGTTTACTACCTCTTCAGTTCATCTTATCAGAGGGTTCAATTCCATGAGGGAGTCTGAGGAGTAAGAAATGAGCAGGACATCCTTTGCATATCTTGCCATCATAGTGACAACGGTCCTATGGTCCTCCTCATTGATCTTTGCAAAGCTCATCTATGCAGAGGTTGGTCCTATAGTCTTCGTGGCTCTGAGATACACATTGGCCTGTCCCTTTCTACTTGTAGTGACTCTCCAACACAGGAAGAAACAGACTGTAGAGGATGTTAAGAACAACTGGAAAATCCTGTTGGTCGCTGGATTGAGTGGTCCCTTCATCTCTCAGATTCTGCAATACATTGGTCTTGAAATGTCAACAGCAAGCGACACCCTCCTACTCATTAATCTCACACCAATCTTTGCAGTCATCATCGCTGCTCCTGTGTTGAGTGAAAAGATTACCCTTGAGAAAACAATTGGTCTGATACTAGCGACTATCGGTGCAACGCTCATAGTCATGAACACTGCTCCAGATATCACACCATTCGGTTTCTGGCGTCTTATCGGAGACCTACTAGTAATTATTTCCACATTCTTCTTTGCCATCAATGGGATCGCAGGGAAAATGGCAATCAAGTCCGTAGACGCAATCTCAATCACTTTCTATAGCACATTACTCGCAGTCCCGTTCATCTGGGTGTCAGCAACGCTACTTGAAGATATGACAGTCCTATTCACCATGAGCCTACAAGCTTGGATCATCGTGATATGGGTTGGGATTGTAAACACAGTGATTGCTTTCATTCTCTACTACGAATCTATGAAGCACATTGAAGCCTCACTTGTACAGATTATGTTGAATCTGATTGCAGTCTGGGGCGTGTTGCTGTCAATCTTTGTCCTAAATGAAACCGTGACTTATCTACAGATTCTTGGAGGTGCGCTCACAGTGATTGGTGTGGTCTTTGCCCAGATGGCACAGGCAAGGCGGAAGACCAATGAAGACCATCTATAAGGAGCGTTGCCGTTCACTAGGTGTGGTAAGAATGAGTCGGAAAGGTGTTCTGAAGGAACTCATGCTAATTTTAGGTATAGTCCTGCTGATTCTCACAGTCTTCGAATACCTAGTCTGGGTGTTTTCTCTAACTATTGACCCCACTCTATCATACTGGATTCAGATGGTCTATCTAGTGTTGATCTTTGTGTTTCTTGTCCTGCTGTTTCTCTCTCTTAACCCTGAGTCTCCCAAAAATGATATGTCATAGTGTCACACTCAATTTCTGTGAGGTCAGAGAAATGTCAGAAGAACTCAAAGTTGGCACAGCAGTTGTAAAACGAGGCGAACTCCAGAAGGGAGTAATTAAAGGAATTGAACTGAACACGACAACAAGCATCGATATCCCTGTACTAGTAATGAATGGAGCAAAAGATGGACCAACCGTGCTTATGGTCTCCACACAACACGGTATAGAGATTCAGGGTATCGAGGTCATTCACAGGATAATGAGGGAAAAGGTGAGTCCAAAGAATCTTCGAGGAGCCATTATTGGAATCCCCGTAGAGAACCCGCTAGCCTTCATGCACCATCAGTACCTCTCATGGATTGATAATCAAGACCTAGGTGGAGGTGGCAGTGCCAGTCCTTTGACAGCGGACAAACCGAAGGGTACAGCTACTGAGCGTTTGGCGCATGTTCTCTGGCAGGAGGCTTGGAGCAAGACTGACATGGTCCTCAACATGCACACCAATGTCAGACCTGACTCTCTCTTCTTCACTGAAATCAACATAGGTAATCCCAAGACGAGAGAGAAACTTGAGAAGATGGCTGAGGCTTTTGGAGTGACCAATGTGGTTGAAAATGTGCCAATAGCCGATGATGCACCAGACACTCTAGCAAATTTGGCTGTAAAGAACGGGGTTCCAGACATCCTCATCGAGTTCATTGATGGCAGATGGATCTCAGAACCCTCTACTACTGTAGGGGTACGAGGGGTTCTCAATATCTTGAAGGCCTTTGACATGATAGACGGTGAGATTGAGCCTCAGGAAGATATCATAATCATTCCCGGAATCTGTACATTTCATGGAATCGTCACTGCAAACAGAGGCGGTCTCATCCGGTTTCTCAAGACACCTGGAGATTTCATGAAGAAAGGTGAGGTGTTTGCTGAAATCTATGACCTCTATGGTGATGTCCTAGAGAGAGTAGAGTGTCCCATTGATGGATACATCTGGGCCTATCCATGTGGAGATATACTTGGTACTCCTGGTAGTCTACAAGCGGTCCAGACAGGCGCTAACATCGCATATGTCTTTACTTCAGACAAACAATGAACTTCTAGTAAAACCATCCGCGAATTTATGGTTGTGCCACGTCGAAACCATTTTGTGAGAATGGTCTTCGTTTCTCATGACTGATTATGATGAACAAGGTGCTGATAGTCTACGGAACACGATATGGTTCAACTGCTGAAGTAGTCCAAGAAATGAGTAAAACAGCGAGGGAGCTTGGCGCTCACGTAGATGCTGTCAATCTAGAGAATGGAACGCTCTTTCCCGAACCTGAAGAATATGATCTAGTTATCATAGGGAGTGGTATCCGAACAGGACAATGGAAGAAAGAGCCACTGGACTTCATTGAGCAGAAATTGGACTCTCTCTCCAAGACCAAAGTTGCTCTTTTTGTCGTGAGTGGATACGCAGGCAATCCAGACAAGGTCGCAGAGGCACAGGCAGATTACCTTGACAGCATGCCTGAGAAATATCCCGGCCTGTCACCAATTTCAACCGCATTAATCGGAGGGGTGTTCGAGTTCAAAAAGTACAATCTTGTCATTCGAGCCCTTGTAAAGGACATAGTGAAAGACCAGATACCTGAAGGCGAAGAGGTACCTGAGAAGCTTGACTTTCGTGATTGGGATATGATTCGTGATTGGATCAAAGGACTTGTCCAGTGAGTGATGTCGATGAAGATTCTAAAAGTGACTAAGAACCACAAGAGTGAGTCCCAAGTTCCATTGGTAGCTACGAAAGGTGAGGTTGTCGAAGGACTAGAGAGAGAAACCGAGTGGGAGGGCTGGCTTTGGTGTCGAAATGGCTCTGGAATTCATGGCTGGGTACCAAGGAACTATCTTGATTCTGCACCGGAATCTGGTCGCTTTCAGTTTGTTCAGGACTACAACTCTCGAGAACTCACGATTGATGCTGGTCAAGAGGTGATAGTTCTTGATGAGGAAAGTGGATGGGCCTGGGTCAGAACCACTTTAGGTGAGGAAGGGTGGATTCCTCAAGAAAATCTGGAAGGATTGAAGGACAAGCCAGACTCAATCCCGGATCTCATGGGATAAATTTCTAGTAAAACTATCCGCGAATCTGGAACAGACCCTTCTTAAAATTATAGATTGGCAGAAAAACCGAGATACCTCTCATTTTTCAAAACATCAAGCTGCATCGATCGACCACAGGTCTGACAATGTACTTCACGGTCACGAGTTATCTGATATTCCTCGTAGATATTCACTGTCCTGCAATATGGACATCTAATTCCCTGTGGTGTCCAATCTTCGCTCACGACACGTACTGGACCAAATTCTCTATGGCAATGTTGACACTTAGAAGACTCGACAACCTCGCTAATCCCCTTATCGGATTGAAATCTCGCATAGCAGTGTGGACATCTAATGGTTTGAATCTGCTCGTCAACCTCTCTCCATTTCCAACCCTTATTCTCTGCCAGATCAATCAGATTGTGCCGCAGGTTACTTTGGTTGCCATCTAAGAGGTCATTGAACCAAACCCTCTCGCCTCCCCCAAAACCCATGATCTCTATATCACATCCTTTCGTTTCTTTCTCATAATTGAGAATCACAATCATCACTATAGAGCCTATTGCTCCCGGCGAAGATTGCACGAAGACACCAACTACGCGATCAGTTGAACTCCAAACATTACTCCAAATGATAGACTCCAGCTTCTGGAGAATTGAAACTAAGGAATCGACCTCCGCTCCTTCAAATTTCAGCGTGAGCAAACAAGACACCATTCGGTCCTCGTTCATAGAGCAGATTAAACTATCCAATTATTGTTGAAAACTACTATTTGTTTCCACTTCTGTCTATCCAGTTAAATTGAATCAATATTCTTTAACCAGCTTTTGTATTGTTCAGCGAATCTCGAAGAAAATTAATTGCTCCAGCCCTCTTAGTTATGGAATTCATCTACGTATTTGCAATTCTCTGCATTAAATCACTAAGTCTTGGTTCAATCTTTTTTACAGAGTGCAATTCAATAACAAGGCGAATGAAATCCAAAGATGTTAGAAGGGAACTGCCTTTTTGATACCTCTTCATTTGTTCATCAATGATACATTTGAAGAACTCCAAAGGGAAATGCACCACCATCGATGATAACGCATAACTCTGTGCAATATCATTAACGTATCTATCTCCGTCGGAAATCACCAATGGCAACACTAGAAAACTCGGATATTTCTCTAGTATTTGGTTCATAAAAGTTACAGACTGAGATACTGCTTTCTTACTTGCATGGCTACGTTTTAGCTCACAGGCAAATGCCAAACCTCCAATCTGTTGAGATGCAGCTTGTCCTGTTGTAGGAATGATAACCATCAAATCATCCCCTGTTGAACCAAGTGGAGGTTCAGTGTTTTTCCTTGGACCATTCTTATATTGAGAATGAAAACCAAGAATCCTAAAAACCCTTGAAATAAATTCAAGCATTGGTGCTTCAGCTTTGTCCGGTGAAGCTGTCTTGAAATCATTGTAGCATTTCATCAATTGTGAATGGGATAATGGATTTTGAGAGCTTGCGGATATAAACTCAGCTGACGTAAGATCCAGATATAGGGATAAATCTAGACCTTTTTCCGAGTACCACGAAGTTAGATTGTGGACCAGTGATGTGGCTGGCAATACTGATTGAAATTCCTTATCTCTACGATATATGAATCCAGCAAACTCATACCAATCAATCACTGTACCAGCTAACGATTTTGCATTTCGTTCTTCTTCTACGAATAATTGAATGCAGGAAACAATCACCTGATTATCAATTTGAGTCCCTTCAGTTCTAATACAGTTGGTCAGATGACCCAACCCATCTTTTTCATCCATCAAAAAATCTGAAATAATTCGTCCTTGATTTGTTTCATTACAAAACTCTCGACCTCGAGAAGTTATACTCACCTCACTATTTTCTGTATTGATTAGGTTCAGATTCTGTGCTGTACTAAGATGATTGGCAATGGCAGCCGAGTTTTTATAGCCTAATGATTTAGCAAGTTTTGTTTTTTCAACAGGACTCTTTGAACATAATTTTCGCATAAACTCTCGAAGTTTCTCTGTGTTTATTTTTGGAAATCTATCTTCCATTTAACCACCTGCTTTGAATATTGATTTCGATGTCAGAGATTGTTCAGTCTCTCATACTCTTTTCTTGCATTATCAGTCATTTTCACTGAATCTTCATCCCTTTCGAAAATTCCAACTCTCAGAAATAAATCAACCAATGTCTGAGCACCCATAGCTGCATTGGTTGTTTGCATTAATTTTCCTGCGTCAGCCACAATTCTTTCCAAGAATGAATTCTCATCAACCTGCTTACGATAATACAAATAGTCAAGTAGCGGTTTCCCCTCACTCCAGTTCCATAGTTGGTCACTCATCTTTTCTACAAATTCATCCATTAAATCATAGTCAATTGCTCTAGAAATCTTGCATCCAATGTCAGTGAGTTGATTCTTCTTCCCATTCTTTTTCAAGATGCCAATTTGATTTAGAAATGTATTTTGGTTTGAAACTAATTTTTTCTTGCTTTCCAATTTTGCCTCACTACTGGTACGGCTTGCAACTTCTTCATTTGTCAAAGGTCCAATGCAACCTCTTGCTCTGTTCCATGCTCCAATTACATCTAGAAACCCCTCTAGTGATACACCATATGGGATTGCCATTGAACTCAATCCGACTCCTCCTCCAAGAAAGGTTGAATTAACCCTGATCTAGAAAACCACTCAAGAGCTGAAGATACACGACTCTCTTCTTTTGTCCCTGCTTCCTCCATAATGAACTCCACCAAACCCTGACTCATTCCACCACCATGAATTCTCAAATAGCGATTAACATTTCTAAAAAGGAGAGACTTTTCGAGAATTGAAGCAATTTGAGTAAAATTCTCATCTCCGGGATCACAGTTACTGAAATCAATAGCAGCTTCTGTTGGGCTATAATTTCCTCTACTTGTGTTTACCAACAATCCAAGCATAACCATAAACGAATTTACACCAGAAATTTGTGTTCTACCTAACCTTGTGATACGCATTACATCCTTGTAGTGTACCGGGTTTTTTCCATTTTCACTTAGTACAACATAAGCTCGTATGATTCTAACTTGATCATCAAATGATACTCCCGATGTCGGTACTAAGGGTCTTGAAATATCGTCTTCACTCATTGGTGTTCCTTCCATTAACCTTTCAATCACGTTTTTCCTATTGACACACTATTGAGTAGTCAATAGTCCCCTTCGGTCTTTGCGCTAATGGATTCGAAGTTTGACTTACAAATCCATTGAGAATAAGCTACGAACACACAATTTAGGTTTGTCTCTTTAAGTTAACTTTTAGTGATAAGATTAAACAACTCAGAGAGGCTCTCTTCCCTCTTGGATAACTGACCTTGTCGAAACGATTAAAAGCATCCCAAAAGGTGACAGCCAAGCAGGTTCCCACCTTAGGGGACCGACTAACATAGAATAAGGAGAATTATGCCTTGTCCAAGAAAGATAAGGAGCACCTGAACCTGGTGGTCATTGGTCACGTCGACCATGGTAAGTCCACCATGACAGGCCGGCTCCTATACGAAACAGGCGCTGTTGACGAGCGTACTTTCCAACAGCATAAGGCCGAAGCAGAGAAACTTGGGCGGCC
>JBHLRS010000059.1:0-16321 GCA_048882325.1 Candidatus Thorarchaeota archaeon
GCAATCCGTTCTTCATAGTCTTTAGGACTTCTACTCTTATTCGTTCGTTTATACCATCTATCAATTCGATCGAGAATGCCATGATCTACTATCATTTTTCCGAAATTCGGATGCTCTCGTTTTTCTTCAGGGGGATGTATGAGTTCGAACTTCTCACCACGAGTGCCATAGAATATGAGCTCTCTTGCCTTTTCACTGAGGTCTTTGAAAGGAGTATCTAAACTAAAACCGAAATGCTCAGCTATACTGTAAATGCGGACATAGTGCCAGTTGATAATTCGCTTGAAAGTCTTCAATTCCATATTGAGTGAAAACTTTTCTATTGCACCCTCTCGAAGACTCTTGTTAGGGTCAACGACTAGTAGAAAAGGATCTGTACGCATGTATGTACCTAGTCCGCCACAGGTTCTACAGGCTGCATCAGATTCGTTAGCAGAAAAATACCAAGGAAGAAGCTCGCCAGCTAAAATGTGATGTTCTGAACACGCGAGACCTTCGTAGAAAGCCTCTAGGTTTATGTTATGTGATTCAGCATTAATGATATTGATATGAATGAAACCTTCCCCAATTATCTGACATTCAATGAGAGCATGGACTATTTGTTTTGTCTGATCCCCATTGATAACAAAGCGGTCAACTACAGCTTCGATGTTGTATTCTTCATCTTCATCAAGCTCAATCTTGTCAGCTGTACTGTGTTGTTCTCCATTGATGTAGAGGTCACGACAACCAGCGTTACGAACCTCATCGAAGAGAAATTCATAGTTCTCACCATAAATCTTGAAGACTGGAGCCAGAATCTCCACATTTGTCCCTGAGGGTAAAGACTGGATTCTATCTGCTATCTGATGTGGAGTTCTTGTTTGAACCTTGGACTCACAGAATGGACAATGAGGTTCACCTACGGAGGAAAAGAGTAAACGAAGATAGTTCTGGGTCTCTGTTAGGGTTCCAACTGTACTACGAGGATTCCTTACTCCTTGACCCTGAGAGATAGAGAGAACAGGTGAGAGTCCCTTGACATAATCTACAGCGGGTCGTTTCACCATCGGAACCCGAGTTCGCGCGTAAGCTGATAGCGACTCCATGAAACGTCTTTGACCTTCGCCAAAGAGAACATCAAATGCTAGCGAAGACTTTCCTGAACCACTGAGACCAGTAATGACTACTAACTGATCACGCGGTATTTCAACTGATACATTCTTCAGATTATTTTCCTTTGCTCCTGCAATCTCGATTGTTGTTCTCACAGTAATTCATCCTCCGAGAAATAATATGCTGCCTCCATCTCAGGCTCACGACTCCTACTGGTCAAGTGAACTGGTTTAGGCATCCTCTGAATGACTCCTTCATTTGCTAGCCATTCACAAACTCCAATCAGCGTATTTCCTTGAGGCATTCCAAGTTTCTTATTGAAATATGCATCAATTCTTGAAATGCCACAGTGTCCGCCTTCATCTATTAGAAAATCTAAGATAGGTCGAAAGAAATCGAGTGTTTTCTCCTTAGTATAGTCGACCAATATTTGATTGACCATCTCGACTGACTCTCTAGTAACACCCTCATCGAGAATGTCAGTATACACTTTCTTGAAGAGTTCAGGATTGATTTGTAGTGCCTGTTGTAAGTACTCCCTTCCTGGTATCTGATCATTAAAGATGATTTCCAATCGTGCGATACTGTCAATGGCATTCAATAGAAATCGATACGCCATGATATAATCATTGTAAATCTGAAGAGATTTTCTAACTTTGGCGAACTCCCCATCGAGGTACATTGCTGACCGCATCAATTGTAGTTGCTTATCCCTTTGACCAATAGAAACTGCATTCTGAATATATCGTGTAAGACTTTCATCCTTTGAGAAGAGAATCTTACTTGTTGATAGAAGGTGAAACATATGAGAGCTATCTAATGCACGTTCAACAGATTGACGAAAGTATTGTCGTGATTCGATATACACCTGAATCAGAATGTCTCCATCCACTAACCAATAATCAATGAACTGTTTCGTTGCGTCTTTAGAGATGAGAATCAAATCGATATCTGATTCCTCCCAGACGTTACCATTTACAAGACTACCAAAAAGAATTGCAGCAATGATGTTTGAATCCTTCTCTACTCGTTCGAGAAACTCATCTAAGACCATATTATAATGTGCTACTAGTTTTTCATCGACCGTCATTCTATTGTCCCCTCTTTCGAATCGGCATGTGTAAATCAAGAATCAACTCATCTTCAGGGGCTGATGGATCTCGCGCCCGTTCAAGCTCTTGATGTTTTCCTAGCTTGTATTCCTTTGAGTTTGCAATCCATAGATGAAGTCGCCTCCATGAACTCAGAAATCCCTCTTTTTGGAATTGCTCAGCTTCCATTTCCTCTTTCAAATTGCATGTGGCTACTGCATATAGTCCACCCTCGAACTCTTTGATCTTTATCTCACCCTCTGGTTCAACCTCAGGCCCGACACGAATCCAAAATTCATATCCGTACTCCTTTGTACTGGGTGATGGATTAGGATTATTGAACCCAAAGACGGGATGATTCTCAAGATTCTTCAGAAATCCCTTGGACTCAGCCCATGGTCTCATCTTTTCCCATGCATCGTTCTCAGGAGTCTTACTTATGACTCGTACATATGCAACTCTCATCGGTGGGAGCTCTACAATTCGAATATCACTGAAGTCTGTAGAGTAATCGGTAGTCTTACTATGTATCAGCTCAATATATTCTGCAGACCTAAGTGCTCTGATATTCCGCCAACGCTCTGATTCCACATATGCCACTGCAATTGCATAAATGAGTGCGAACCCATCATTACTTAGAACATATCGTCCACGGTCCACGTGATTCAGGATACCACTGTCAACCATTTTATTGAGATGATGAACAAGTGCAGTCTTGCTTAGCCCTGTTCCTCCTCGTAACTCATTGAAATCTCGTTCATCAATTGCTAGAAGTTGAATGATCTGCAATCGTGTTTCATGGGCTAAAGATCTGAGGAGTTCTGCCAAATCTTTCTTTGAACGTGCAAGGATTTCAAAAATCATGTTAGAGTCAGGCTCGCTCATAGCACTAGTATTTACCAAGTAGTCTATTAAATATCACTATTAAAGTAGTACTAATAGTACTAATATTACTGAACATTTAGAGATATCCAGTAGGACCTAGAAATAGAACTTTCCCTTGCCGCTCACTGTTGAGCACCCTTTTCATTTTATCAATTAAGTAGATAGTATATCCAATTACTGTAAATTCTTATAATTCAAAGTTGAGCCTCATTTTTCAATTTAAAATTCAGCCTTAAATAAGTGGAGAGATGAATGTTGGAATACCTACAGCTCAAAGGTAGCTACTATGAAATTGGAAAAGCGTTTGGAAAATCCCGGAGGGCTGATAGGTTATTATATCATACTCCTGACAATGAGAGGTTGGAGTACGCATATGCCTGTGAAGATGTAGTGAGGACACATGCTCCTGATCTACTTGACGAGCTGAGAGGATTTTCGGATGGAATAGGTTTGGAGTATCAGCAGATCCTTCCTACACATATTCTTCCTGTAGTTTCAACTGGTTGTAATCTTTTCTTTGTAAAAGGAGAGAGTACTTGCACTAGACTACCTATCTTTGTGCGCCATATGGATTGGATAGAAGATGATCTCAAGTTTCTTAATCTGCTTGAAACAAAACCAGTAGGAAAGCATTCTGTACTTGGTTTCAACCTTGCTGATCTTGGATGCTTTGATGGATTGAATGAAACTGGATTAGCAGTAGGAACAGCCTCCATTCCATTCTATATTGGAAAGAATGGAGTGGGTATTCGTGAGAATCTTGCTACAAGATGGTCGCTAGACAACTTCTCTACTGTTGAAGAAACTGCTGAATATCTAAAGAGTATTCCTCATGTTCAACCAATAGTCTATCTTATAGCTGACAAGACAGGGGTTTCAGCACGTGTGGAATGCACGCCAATAAGGGTCGATGCTGAAATTTCTGAGAGCAACCTTAGAATCGTGTGTAATTTCTTCATGCTTGGAAGCATGAAAGAATTGGACTCTATGCCGAAGGATGACCGGGCTTGGACCTATTATCGGCGAATCATGGAATGGTTCACTCAATCCAATAATGACGTAAAATTAGATGATATCAAGAGAATCTGTAGGAGTCATAATACTGGTATATGTGAGCACCTGGATAATCCCCCTGGAGGCACCATCTATTCTTGGTTCTCTGAACTTGGTACCGGTATAATTCATCTGGCAGTAGGATATCCCTGCAAGAACGATTATCAACGGTATCAGTTTACAAGATGAATTGTCACAAGATTTTCACGATTTCAATCGTGGAGAGAGCTTGCTCTGTCTTCGGACGGAGAGAGGTGCAGGCTATGACGGCGGAGTTAGCAACGGGACCTTTCCCTAGCCACTCACTGTTGAGCACCCTTTCATTTCGCTGACATACATTCAAGCTCTGTCTGGAAGATTTTCACTATTCTGAAACCCTTGTTTGTCAAGGTCAGGCATTCAGTGTGTTGTTCTTTTCCGTCATCTTTTTGAACGACCCCCTTTCCCAAGAGCTCATTCATAACGAGTCTTTTGGCTTTCTTCTTGGGAGCGGCTCGCAACCGGGGATTGGTTTGCCGTTTCAAGATTCCTTTCACGACCAACTCGACCGGTAGTGAGCCTGATTCACATATTTCCAACAGGGGATAGATTGCAGCTCTTAGCTGTTCAGCAAAAGCGGACCAACTGAAGATAGTGTTAGCGTAATCTGTTGCTTGGTCAAGCGGAGTCACTGTCACACGTGACGCCATCTCCTCTGGAATCGATTCGACATCAATGAGAAATCCGACGAAAGGGCAAGAATCAACAGCTGAATCATACATTTCATCCTCTCCTTTCGCAGGTATGCCCTTGGGTGCAATCACGAAAACGTCAGAATATGGGCCTGCATTAATTCCCACTGGATTAACTGTGATCTCTATGGGAGTCCTAGTCAGGGCGTCTTTCGATTGTATCACCGTTCTCACGCCGAAGAGACCCGCCACTCCCAAGGAATCGATTGCGCACATGGCGTATCCGGTGCCTATACCCTCGACAGTTATTCTGTGGTCAGTTTCAAAAGGTGAAAATGGATAGGCACCTCGTAGAGTGCCTTCATCATCAAAGCTCAAAAGTGACGTGTAGTGTGCTATCTCTACATAGTTGAGTTGTTTGAAAAGTCTAGAAAACTTCACCTGTATCTCGTCAAATGTCGTTCCCTTTAGCACGCAACTCAGGACCTCGAGGTGTAGGTTTAGGAAGTCACTGACGACTCGATTATTGATCAGTTTCAATTGTGCATCGGTTGTCACCTAATCAACCCCTATATGGTGAATGAAGAATCGTCATGAAATGTCTGTAAATGAACGACTTCATGGAGCAATTGGTTAGGAGGTTCAAAGTCTCTCTCTCCACAACCTGCGAGAGACATGAATTCCACATACTTTTCAAACTATTGTTAAGAGCAATCACATAGGAAGCAGATAATGAGTATGAGGACTAGCCGTGGTAGAACCACGGGTAATTGCCCAACTGGATCTTTTAAGCACCCTTTCTCTTTTGCAGCAGTCAAGAATCAAAAACCGAATTAACGAGTATTTTAGCGGACAGTAGAAAGATATAATCACATCTTTATGGATGCGTAGTAGTCATGACTAGATTTACACGTGTGTATACTGACGAGAATGGTGAAACTCATTTTGAAGATGTGGAGGTTGAATTATCACCAAGTAGCTTTGCACCACCAGCACCACCCTTGAACCTCTCAGAATTCAAAGAATCAAAGAAATACGGATTCGTGAAAGCACCTAGTGGATGGTTTGGAGATTGGCACCCCACACCCAAGTGTCAAATGTTTGTCTATATTTCAGGGAAGATGGAAGCACAAGTTAGTGATGGAGAAGTACGTATATTTGGTCCAGGCAGTGTCACTCTAGTGGAGGATACAACAGGGAAAGGACACAAGTCCCGAGTAATTGGAGAACAGGATGTTCTTACACTCGTCATTCAACTTGAGGAGTGATAATCCACAAACACTTACCAGGCTACCAAGTTTGGTAAATAGAGAACTGTCCCGTCCTCACCCGTTGAGCACCCTTTCATTCAAATTAAACTAATTTCATTACACCTCTCCGCTGTGGTTTTTGCTAACTTCCAAATTGTGCCTATAACTGATGCCTTATTTCAGATTATATGTTCCAAAAAGAAGGAATGAATACTCTTGCCACTCCCCAATGATATTCGTCTCCAAATAACTTCAGAATGCAATTATCACTGCAGTCATTGTTTTTCATCCAGTAATGAAAATGACGTGAACACAGACCTAAGTGATTCAGAAATCCTTCGTCTATTGAATCAGATTTTACACGAGAATCTGACAGCTATTAGTATTACAGGAGGAGAACCATTAGTCAAATCAGAGCTCGTTTTCAAGATTCTCAAACGACTGCAAGGGTATGCGATTACCAAGACATTGAACACAAATGGTTGGTTCTTGTCACTGCCAACTGCTATTCGACTAAAAGAATCAGGATTGAACATAGTTCAAATTAGTCTGGACAGCAGCACTGAGGAAAAACACGATTCATTTCGTAAGATGAGCGGCTCATATAGACGGGCATTAGAGGCAATAGAAAACTCTGCTAAAGCAGGTTTAGAGACTCATGTGAGAGTTACAATCACTTCATTCAATTATGATGAGATGTCAACTATCTTAGATTTGGCCCTCAAGAAGGGTGCAACCAAGTTAGTTGTGAAACCTCTCATTCATTCAGGTCGAGGGTCACATGACTGCAAGCCATTGAAACCTGAACAGCATAAAAGAGCAATTTCTGACCTTCTTAATTTAATCCATTCTAACTCAAACTTGACGAATAACCATGTCCAGTTCCTCACACCGTGTTTTCCTTTCTTGATTGATCAAGAATATGTTCAATATACTGATCCGTGTGAGTGTGGGAATGGCCTTGCATTCATTGCTAGTAATGGTGATGTACAACCATGTGGTTATGCTCACATTACTTTGGGCAATATACTCAGAACATCTCTAGAGAGTATATGGAGTGATTCACCACATCTACTCAGATGGAGAGGAACTAAGCTCAACGGAAAGTGTCTAGTTTGTAAGTTTGGTGAAATCTGTCAAGGTGGGTGTCGTGCTGCTGCCTATGAAGCAACTGGTGATATGACATCCCCAGACCCAGCATGTTGGCTGGAGGAATCTTGATGATTATGCCCACTCATGCCCGAACAGTGAAAGTGGTGACGCGAGCTGACTTTCACTCCATAAGTGAAATTTTAGGAACACTCACCTATGAAACGACAGAGTACTGTATATACCTTGACGAACAAGAAGAGAACGTTATTGGCGTATTTCGGGTGACATCCATTCCTGAAACTGAACCTTTCGCCAGAATAAAGGAACTTGTAGAGATTGCACCCGAAGCACCAAAACGACTCATTCAGGACTCACATTTGGATGTTACAAGTCCCTTGCAAGTTCTAAGATACTTGGAAAAACTCAAAGCTGGTAGCATTGGTCCGGAAACCATCACCTTCATTGCAAAGCATGACCATGTAACCTTTGCATACTGCGACCGCCCAGTTAGTCTTCCTGGAATTCAAGTGATTGATGTAGTTCCTCCTTCACCAAGTAAGCTTGAAAGAGCTCTGAAGGTATTACAGCATGCAGGCGTGGTTCCAGTTGATTTTCCTGTCACCTATCATCTGATTGATGAGGTTGAGCTACTTAGGGGAATGAAGTCAGAACCAGTTCTGATTCCATGCAGACTCAGTGATTTAAACACGAATCAGACAAGAAGAAGGATCTTCTCAGTAGACAAGAACCTTCATCAGTTGGAAGACGGAAAAGTGCATGTACTGGGGTGTACAAGAACACAGCAAGCGGCGCAAGCTCATGGGATTGAGGTTGAGGAGTTCAAGAGTATGTGTCCTAAACACAATCTTCCCGAAAAGGGATTCTTCATCGCCAAGTGCTGCATGATGAGATCTGGTGTTGAGCAAATTGAATATGAGCAAGCTAAAGGTGTAGTAGTTCCTTGGGGATTCAACTATGCTCAGATATTCGAAGCTGGTATTCTACTTCAAGATTTGATAGTCTCTAGTTTCGTTTACTAATTACCAAAGATTAGCTCATCACTCATAAACAGTCGCCTCAAGTTACATGAACTTCTCTTATTATTTCCTCAACAAAAATGCATCTTGTTCAATTCTTGCATAGGATAGCAAGGTATCTGTAACGGAGCCTGCGGATGGAAAATGGACTTAGGATATAGACTGACAGGGTTCGGTGAACAGAGAACTTTTTTCTTCCTCACCTGTTGAGCCACCCTTTTCATTTTTCTAGAATTTCGGATTTGATTTCCACTATCATTATTCTAATATTCAACGACGTGGAAGGTTTGATTATGAAGCAAGTAAACGGACTTTATGAATGCGAAGAATGTCATTTATTTTATGAAGATGCAAAATGGGCAAAGAAATGTGAGGAATGGTGTATCGAGCACAAGTCTTGTAACCTCGAGATTATGAAACACGCCACGAAGGATTCTAAATTAACTCTCTCATAAATACTCTAAGTCGCTTTTCTCAGATGGACCTGGGGTATAGGCTGTCGGGATCCAGTGAACAGGGAACTTTCCCCCTCCTCACCTGTTAAGCACCCTTTCATTTTCGTTCAATATGTGGAGATTAGCTTTGATGCATCAAGATTTGATTTGTGATTCAGGTCTATTGACGTTATTGTAGTATAGCAAATTCGACATAGCCACATATTAGAACAGTTAGAAGACATACAAAATGTGGTTATGCCTATGAGAAAACCGAATACGGATTTTACTCTAGAGGTAACAGGAACTAGTAGGCGGTGTCCTGTTGGAGAGAAAACTGGTGCTCAATATATGTCGGAGAAAAAAACACCTATTCTCGCCTGTGCAGGAGCATGTATCCGAGGCGAAATCGCTCGATTAGCCGCGAACATAGTTTCGAAAAAGGACGGGTTTCGACATGCATGTCATGGCGAAGTACTCACTGTCCCGGGTTCGGGATTTGATAATTGGATTGCAGCAGCAGACAAAGTCATACTAATCGACGGATGTTTCATGCGATGTTGGGGACGGATTTTAGAAAATCTGATTCCTGAAGAGAAGTTGATTCAGTTCGATGCATTGTCTCATTATAAGAAGTATACGAATGTATTCGATATTGATGCTGTCCCTGAATCTGAAAGGAATCAGGTGGCACAAAGTGTGGCTAGTTGGGTACTTGCTAGTATGGAAAAGGACGTCTAGTATTCGAAGCTACTGCAACTCCGACGGAAATATAACACCACCTACAACGCCACCAATAACTCCACCCGGACGACTCCCTTCTATTGATGTAATCAAATTTTACGAGAAATTGTGATACGCATTGACCTACAAGGTTCAGAATCCCTGGAGCTTTGATGTCTGGATGGAGAACCCGTGATAGATTTCAGGATAGAGAGAAGTAGAGGCGGTGGCGATAGAGTATTTGGGGATTACGAAATGCTCATTGCTGAGCCCCTTTCATTTTACAGCGGCTGCTATCCATTATTCCGCGCGTCGGAACAGCTGGATATATGGTATGAGTGCAGCCACTAACTTTCCTTCCGCTTTCTTCAAATGATCGACAAATGTAGTTCTTGGAACATGCAACCTCTTCGCAATCGTCTGAACATTCGCTCTCCTTGGAAAACTGAAGTATCCCTGAGAGTACGCAGTGACTAAAGCATCTATTTGCTTATCTGTCAGTTCTGAAAACAAAGTATCTGCTGTCATCGCTACTGAGCTGATGAACGAACCACTGTACGGTTTCTTCCGTAGTATTTCGACTTCAAAATCTTCAGTTGCGAGATTCTTCATCAACTTCGTGATATCTTCATGCTTGAACGCAACTATCCTGTAGTATTCCCACCCCTTCTCATAATACACTGGGTTGAATTCGAGGAAGTTCAACTCCTCGAGATATCGACTTACAGATCCAGGTTCTAGACAAGAACATGATTTCGTGACCAAATGGATCCTATTGCTATCGGATACCTCATTCATGATACTCATGGTCTTCTGCAAATCACTTCGAATGCTGGGATACTCGTCCTGATTCCGAATAACTAACTCTAGGACATCGTGCTCGCGATTACACCATTGAAATATCTTCAATGATGGATGCTTGCGTGAAATGTTTCCAACCGGACAATCATGACTTACTTTGAATGTGACCTCGAAGAGTGGCATACACTTTCACTGTTTCACTCCAATATATAGTATTAGCAGTAATATTACGTTTGAGATTCACTAACGTCATATTACGCTACAATACTAAACTGAGTTCTGGGTATCTATTATCATGTGATTATCATGGCGTGTGAAACAAGTTATGTATCAATGGAACGTAAAGTCACAAGTAGAGATGACGAAGAGTCAGTCGATACATCCAACCATCTAAACAGCGATGGGAACAAGGCTGAACAGATCAGGGCGTCGCGTGAGAGCATGTACCTTAAACGCCATCGCATTGACCGATACCGGACATCCGGTAGGGCTCTCCTGTTCGCGGCTTCCTTTAACAAATAATGGAGATGACATGAAATGCAAGAACTGCTAACTGTATTGCCTCTCCCGCCTCTATTTGATATTGGATTTTCCAGCGGACTTGCGTTATTAGTACTCGGTTATAGAGAAGACCTGAGAGTCTTTGCAAGGAGAATTAGAAACAATCGATCAAATGATTGAGGAGGAGGTGAAATAGATGGGATGCGGAAGTGCAACAACAAAGAGAAAATCCAGATATACTGCGAGAAGTCCGGAGAGAGTTGATCGCGGTACATCGACTATTCTGATGCCTCGAGTTCCACAGAAATGCTTCAACTGTGGGGCGAGCATTCACACTGAAAAGGTGAATTGGATTGGCCCAGATAGAATAGAGTGTCCATACTGCGGACAAGCCTTAACAGTTGAGTTCGAAAAAGTGGTTTGAATGGGTGCAGAGGCAACGGTGAGATAGAGTGTTTAGGGTAATGCCCTTCTCACATTGCTGAGCACCTTTTCATTTTTCAATTATCAATATTTTTGAGCGGGTTCTACGGAGTGTTAAATAATCTCTAATCTGAATTCCACATTGGAATGACCTAGGAAGCAAAGAGATTTCTTCTAAGTGTACTATCTGGAGTTTGCAGTATCAGCTTTCGGAAGAATGCCATATCGCTGAACAAATTCACTCTTGATGATGTCCATAATAGCTACATCGTCTCTCTTTCCATTGATGTACGCTCCTTCTCTAAGAAATCCCAATTTCTGGAATCCAATTTTCTCATAGAAACTGATTGCGTGTTGATTGAATTTATAGACAAAGAGATAGACATTATGCAATCCTAAAATGTTGAAAGTAAAATCCAGCAGAACCAACATGGCATCTTTTCCATACCCCTTTCCTCTGTTGTTTTTATCAAAGATTACCAAGTTATCAATCATACCAGTACCACTGATCCAGTTGATGTTTGATACATCTATGAATCCCACTAGTTTCCGTGTTTTTTGGTCTTCAATGCCGAATGTGAAGACATATCGACCTGCAAAGCCTTCATTCCTCGATGAAATAAAATCCTGAATCTCCTTGTGTGTCTTGGGAAATGGATTTGGGAAATATTGTCTGATTTGATATTCATTCCAGTGTTCAAGTATGATGTCTGCGTCTGCAAGCTCTAAACGTCTTAGCTTTACTATTTCCCCTTGGTACATTAGAATCAGATACGCGTAATTATCTCTAATTTTAACTATATGGGAGTGCGCTGGTTTACGCATTCGATAAGAACGGTCGTCGCAATTAGAAATGCATCTCAGAATAACTTCAGAACTTGCTATCTCAATCATTTATCCTAGATGGTCTTTTGGCATAGGCTGAGGGGTCGGGTATCCAGGGAAAATTGCCTTGCCTATCCCGTTGAAACCCTCTCTCTCTTTTGCATAAGTAGCCTAATCTTCACTTCATATCAGCTATAACCTGCTACTAATTCCGCGAACCCCCTCAGACTTTGAAATGTTCGAAGATGGCTTCCTAACACAAGTGTTAAATGAAACACTACAAATTAATTAACAATAGTTAATGATGATGAAGGTAAAATCCACATGCCCGCTCAAATCAGATTCTCTCAGATCATTGATAGACCCGTGACTAAAGTGTTCCACTTCGTAGCTGAACAACATGTCCGTAATCACCCACGCTGGGACCCAGACATAGAGCTCTGGTTGGAAACGGATGACCCAATTGAAGTTGGAACGATTATTCACAGACGCAATAGCCGCAGTGGCACCCCTATTGAGGGAACCATGGAAGTCGTGGAATTCGATCCTAACCATGCCTTTGGAACTGTCATCCACGATGGTCCAGCTGAGATGCGTGGAAGGATCACATTCGAGGCAATTAGTGAGAACCAAACCACAGTGACGACTGTTATTGACATTCCCGGAATGGATGAGTCCATGGATAAGAGCTTCATAACAAGCCGCTTGGAACGGAGCGGTCAAAATATGAAACAGCTTATCGAGTCTGAAACCTAAGAATCCTGTGGAAGATGGTGAAAGATGGCAGAACCTATAGTATTCATCATCCGTCATCGAATAAAGGAAGGAATGCTAGATAATTTCAACGATCACTACCGGCAAAGCATCCCATTGACAGAGAAAAGTAAACCAGGCACGATTATCCAGCTTGCGTACGTAAACGACGATGCGGCTGAGGTTGATATTGTTCGCATCTTTCCCAATGCGGAGGCATTAGACCTCCAATTACAAGGAGCTGATCAGCGATCAAAGACAACCTACAAATTCATCGAACCAATCAGCATCGAAATTTATGGCACTCCCAACAATTTTGCCATTGAGATGATAAAGAAGATCGCGGGATCGGGGATCGACGTGAGTGTCAAATCTCAATTCATTGGCGGCTTCATTCATTCCAATTATGAGTAATCAGGGAACTTTTCAGTTCTCACTCTATTGAGCAACCCCTTCTCTTCTAGAAAATCAGGTTAGTTGTAACATTACCATTCGATTGTCTTGTCTTTATATTTGGAATAGCAATTTTCACATACACGCAAAGGAAACTCTGGTTTTGTACACTGAAGTTTATGTGACTGAACTCCATCTTTGTGGACTTTCAACTGATCTCCGCAAATGTTACAATTGTATAGAGCCTCGATTTTGAACTTGATTTCTCGAGATGGACAATTATACACCCTCATGTTACGTTCTGGACTGCCCAACTCCCTCATGTCACCAAAGACTCGCATGGAATGTAATATAGGATACATTCCAACAAGACTCTCCATGCAAATTCCCTCTGGAGAGTTCCAACTAAACTCGAATTTTTGCCCAACTTTATGACTTGCACGGCAATTCCCATCTTCTATAATTGTGACTCTAAAGGAAACAACTTCTTGCTGACTATCTCGAAGCCTTAGGATTGATTCTTTTTCTGAAAGATTCCTTGAAGCCATTTCTAGCACCTATATTTCAATATACACTCCCCTCTATATTATTCACTCCTCTCTATCTTGTAGAGCACCCAGACCAGCGTATTGTCAAATCCAAAGTCTTATGATTATGGATAGAGAAGAGGTCCAACTTTCAATCTGTTAAAAATTGGAGTCAGACTGGATTTGGTGAACATGGAACTACCCTTCCCTAACTGTTGAGGCACACTTTCATCTTGTATATCTCATATACTACAGGAACTCTTCAAAATCAAACACGTTTTGGCTTCCGCTTGATCTGCAATAGTTTCTTAATATCCTCAATGGACATCGCTTCAGACATTGTAATCCAAAGCCAACGCCCATCACGCAATTGCCCTGTATTGCTATACTGGTTTCTCAGAACCGGAGCTAGTTCATTCAGGATTTCCTCTACCTTTCCCACCTCATTACTTCCAAGCACAATCAGGATTGTGAAACTACCAGCCTCGGGAAACAATGAGCAAAGTGTCTTCCCACTCTTGCGATAGCGAACAGTCCAACCGTATTTTTTCCCATAGAATACAGTTTCAGGTACAATATCATAGTTATTCTCAAGAAACTCTTTTAGTTCACTCCACTCTTTTACGAACTTTGATCCTATGAAAATCCTCATGTCTTCATCTGACGGCAACTTCTCCTTCTCATACATGCGTTGGGGAACATTATTCAATTTCTAAATACTCCCTTCACTTTCAGTGATGTCAATGTGATTCGAGATATGACTTGTTCTGGTTTAAAATCTATGAATGAATTAAAAATCAGCAACAGGTATCTCAAAGTTCTCAGAATTCTAGTTAAGTAAGAATCAAAGACTGAAGGAATGAAGTGAACAGGGGACCTTCCTGTTCGTTCCTCTTTAATCAGATTCTCACACCACTTTATCTATTGAGGCGTCAATACCCCCAATTTTCTAGTATATGAAATATACACTCAAGACTAGTGAGTATCATGCATTTTATGTACAGGACAGGTACACCATCGCGTGAATCGTATGAAACGAAAACTGACAAAAGAGAAAATCATAGAACGAGTTCATACTGAGCGAAGAAGACTCGAGAAGAACCTCGCTTCATTATCTGATGATGATATGTTAGAATCAGGTGTAATAGGTGAATGGTCTGTAAAGGATATTATGGCGCATCTCTTTGATTGGGAGCAAAGATTTCTTGGTTGGTATGAAGCTGGATTAAGAGGCGAGGTGCCTGAAACTCCCGCTCCTGGACTCAAATGGAGTCAACTACGAATATTGAATCAGCAGGTATTTGAAAAGCATCGTGACCGAAAACTGGAAGAAGTCAAAACAGAGTTTCAGTCTTCTTTCGCACATGTACTTGATACTATAGATGAAATTCCTGAGGACGACATCTTTGAGATTGGTAGATACAGATGGACCGGTAGAGGAAATATCGGCGGATTCATCCTAGCAAACACAGCTAACCACTATCGGTGGGCAAAGAGTAGGATACGTAGTTGGATGAAGCGAACTGGAAGACTTTGATCTAGATGATTTCCAAAGTTCATGACTATCTCATTCAACATACTTATTGGTGCGTTGAGTAATCTAATAGTGTCAATATTGGCGTAGTGTTCGCAAACTCAGAAAGAATCAAGCTGGAGGGTAAGTTACTCGTGAATGTATATGCAGTTCTCGCTCATCCACTACGCGAGAAGATTCTAAAGATACTTGATTCTGAACGTTTGGTGTCCTATAAGACATTACTAAGTAGATTAGACTTGAAAGAAACGGGACTACTAAATTATCACCTCAAAAAGCTCGAGGGCTATGTAGAGAAGAACCAGGGATTCTATCGGCTTACAGCTAAAGGGCACAATGCTGTAAATCTCATGTTAGCAAAAAGCCAGCTTATGACTGGCAAGTCGTCTGACAAACACATCACAGAAAGTACTAGCGTGGTCCAAAGAATCGGAGTTATTCTATGTTCATGTGGAGGAGTGATTGATCGTACAATAGATGTTTCAGCGCTGACTGAGAAGTTATCAGAATTGCCAAATGTTGTTGCTAACAAGGCTTTTCCATTCTTGTGTATGCTAGAGAACCTAGAGAAAATTAAAACCTGGAGTAGTAAGCATTTCCTAAATGGTCTAGTAGTTGCCGCCTGTTCTCCAAGAATTCACCACGAATTATTTGGTACGATAAGTGAACAACTGGAGATACCGGTTGAGTTCACGAATATCAGAGAGCATTGTGCTTGGGTACACCGACGTAATCCTGAGCTGGCTACAGAAAAGGCTCTGTTATTGGTCGCTGCCAGTGTAGCAAAGCTACACCATCATACTCCCATTACAAAGAGAGTGGTACCTATTCGCAAGAGTGTGGCCATTATTGGTGGCGGCTTGGCAGGATTGATTGCAGCCAGTGTATTAGCTAAATCAGCTCTAGACGTTATTCTGATTGAGAAAGACTCTTGCCTAGGTGGGATAGCTCGAAAGTGGGAGAGGATACATGAATCAGCGGATTGCAGCCCCTGTATGATTAGTGAGCTTGTTGCATCAGTCATATTACCAGGAAATGTCCGTATTTTCACAGAGAGTGAACTTACAGCCATCACAGGAGAATCAGGCAACTTTGAGATTACAGCTATCCAAAACCCCCGTTTTGTGAACTTAACTCGTTGTACAATGTGTGGAGAATGCATATTGGCTTGCCCTGAGTTAAAACCCAACGCTTTCGAGCTTGGTATCGGACAACACCGTATAATCGATTTAC
>JBHLRS010000060.1:0-1266 GCA_048882325.1 Candidatus Thorarchaeota archaeon
TTATTGTATCAGGATAAAACAGGGGCTTGATGAATTTTGCAGAGATACTGGCTAGAATGGGACCAATGGAGTCCTTCTCCATGCTTTCAATGAACCCAGCCTTCTCAAAATATTTGATACGAGCAGTTTCAAAGTATCTGAAGAATTTTGTATTGTTTACATGTTTGAAGGCGTCCATATCTCCCCAGACAATGGGAATTTCAACTGTGAAGTTAAAATCATCTAATGATGCCATCTACAACACTTCTACGAGAATTTAGTTACAGATAACTTTGGATTGATAAAAAAATCCAACGATGTGTGCGTATTGCTTCAGCAATTCATCTTTAGGACTCATGGCTCATTGAATTCATCCTACATCGTGACTAAGATAAGGAGCGGAAGATTGTCCAAGATATCATGCGGTCCGCCATTGAAATGCTAGCCAATCATAATCTCGTATGCAGAGATCCACTGTTCCAGGCCCTGGAACAGCTTGGTTCAGAAGAATTCCTTAGGCCAACGGGTGCCAGGAAAGGGTCGATACGTGATATCTTGGTTCACATCATGAATGCAGAGAGGTTTTGGATAGCTTTCCTCAAAGAAACTGAATATCAGAAGAGTGATCCAGAGGACTTTCAGGACATTCAGAGCATCAGAGATGAGTGGTCGAGTGTTTCTGTCGACACTGAAGAATTCATCAAGAACCTTCCAGAAGACCAACTCTATCATGTGAGAAGTATAAGGGCAGGTGATAGGACAATTAGCTTTACAGTGGCAAAGGCATTGCTTCATGTGACGACTCATGAAACCCACCATCGTGGTTTCTTGATAGGGTTGATTAGACAGAAGGGACTAGAACCTCCAGATGTCAATATGTTATAGTTGGGTGAAGAATTCAGATGACTAAATTCCTAGACATTTGTTATGATGCAATCAAGAAACAGGAACACGCCATACCAAGAACAATGGATGCTGTGGATGAAAGATCTGCGAGACTTCTGGAGGAGAAGAAGCAAATTGTTCTGATTGGATGTGGAGATTCGTATGCTGTAGCAGATTATGGCAGATGGGTGTTCTTGAGAAATGGACTAAATGCCCTTGTTGTTTCACCCGATGAGATCAACGATCTTCGCATTGGCAAGGACACAGTTCTAATCGCGATATCAGCCTCAGGAAGAAGTCTGGTAGTGATTAACGCTCTTCGGAGAGCTAAAGCTCATGGTGCAACGACTGTTGTACTCACAGATGACAAGGATGGAAACGCATCTCAAGAAGCTGATCATG
>JBHLRS010000060.1:1366-3689 GCA_048882325.1 Candidatus Thorarchaeota archaeon
GGATTGCGTTATGGCGAAAGGTAACTAAGGGAGAAATTAGAACCTCAGTGTGTGACTACTGTGCTGGATCTCTTGACTGACATCAATACACGGGACAAGCGAAAGGAAGTTGCAGAGTACATCAATGCACATCCAGACGAGTTTGGTGAAACCCTTGATTCTGTGTTCACAGACTCTGTGGAGGATATGGAACAGTCGAAACAACATATACTCAACCTAGTAGATCTTCTGAGTGCCAAGCTTGCAATCAGGGTGATTGAACACGCGATTGCAGACAATGATTCACGAATCAAAGTGAGAGGACTACAAGCAGCATATAGAACCAGAGTAGATTCTTTCAATCAACAGCTTGCTGATATGCTTGCAGACACAAAAGAAGTGTTTGAAGTTAAAAAGTGGATAGTTCACATTTTAGGAAGTACAGACCCGGGGAGTTATGGGAGAATTCTGAGAAAGACTGCACGGGACATGAACGAAGATCTGAATCTCAGAAAAGAGGCTGTATTTGCTCTTACAAAGGTTGCTTGTGACGAAACATTAGGCACACTCTGTGCGCTACTAGGTGACTCTAATGTCGAGATGAGAGAGTCGGGAGCATGGGCACTGAGCAATATGTGCGCTCCTGAGTCAATAAACTGCCTTCTTGCAGCACTCGAGGATGAGTCAGAGCGAGTGAGAGACTGGGCAATACGCGGTCTCAGAGATATGGATGACACGAAGGCCCTCCAGGGATTGGCTGATGTTATGGCGAGAGCCCCCGCGAGTGAACAAGTTCGTATGATTCGCCTTGTGGTTGAAAGGAAATCAGAGATTATACTCAGAGCAATAACAGAACTACTAAGTTCAGACGATGTTGAAGTGCTTCGAACGGCAGCCTGGGCAATTGGTGTATCCCCGTATCCACCAGCAGTTCCAGCATTGAGAGACCTCATGGACCACGAGGACGAGCAAGTCCGCTATTACGGAAAAGTTGCACTTGTCAGGAGTGGAGGAATAGATCCCACAGATCTTCAGCTTTGAACTAGATCACATCATTCCTTGGTAGAGACCCCCATCCACAAGTAACAATGCACCATGAATGTAGCTTGAGACGGGGCTGAGGAGAAACGCACACACCGGTCCAAATTCCTCAGGTGTTCCCATTCGATCCAATGGAATTCTTGCATTAATGCTCTCTATCGCTGACTCCGATGCTGACATGAGCTCTTCAACTCGTTCCGTGTGGATGTAGCCAGGACAGACTGCATTCACGCGGATACCCTCTGAAGTCAATTCAGTTGCGAGTGTGCGCATCATTCCAATCACAGCTGGACGAATGGCATTTGATAACAGGAGATTGTCAATTGGCTGTTTCACAGATATGGAGGTGCTGTACAGAATGGAGGGGGAGTCTGACAGTTTCATGAAAGGTATTGTTTCTCTGGTCAATCTTACTGCACTCATCAATGTGAGGTCAATAGCCTTCTGCCAATCATCATCCGAGAGATTAGAGAAAGTGCCCGGAGGAGGACCACCAGCATTGACAAACAAACCGTCTAGACGAACTATCTGAGAACCGATACTCCTTAGTAGACGCGTGATGTCTTCCTTCTTTGACAGATCGGCTACGAAATATTGTGCTAGCTTTCCAAGCTCTGTAGTGGCTTTCTTCAGTGATTCTTCATTACGACCACAGATTATCACTTCAGCTCCTTCAGCCGCTAGAGATTTTGCAACACTGAAACCCAAACCGCGTGAAGCTGCAGTCACGAGAAATGTCCGGTCAACAAGATCGAGATCCATAGCATAAGCTATACCACAGTTCCTGATAAGAAACACGGCATCTAGACTGAGTCTTACATAGATGCTGGAAGCACTGATTTCTCGGTCCTTGTTCCGAAAGTTATCTCAAGATGTAAGAATGCAGAGCTGAGCCGCTGAAATTCCCGTGGGATTTTGAACTCTCCATCTCCAAGATTCAGAGCCGCTAGGGCGTTCTCAATCTTACGTATGGAGAGATTTCTGCTATCTTTGGAATTGAATGCGATAAGTACTCGGGTATCCTCAGGATCAGGCATTCTGTATATTGACTGACACTTGATTCCCTTATTTTCAAGAGCGTGCTTGATCTTGGCCTCTATTGCCTTCATTGCTCGAATACACCAAGCATTCGTACTTACTAGGGTAGTTAAGCACCTGTATTAATGACGTAATACTGGGTAATGGCGCGAAAATGGTTCTCGGCATCTCCGAGTGAATGTGTTAACACTTGGATTCTTGCTCTCATCCTCCGTTTGATATACGACTATTGGAAAGGTTGAGCGAGTGTGGGAAAGATGGACAA
>JBHLRS010000060.1:3789-16032 GCA_048882325.1 Candidatus Thorarchaeota archaeon
AGGTGAAGAGATACGCGATAAGATTCTCCCGAAAGAAGACCTACCTCCGTTGGGTATACCTGACACTGAGAAGATGAAGGTCACACAAGATATTCTTCAAAAGATGGAGAAAGTTCTAGATCCTTCTGATTGTAAGAGCATCTTGGCTGATGTTGCACACGGATTGCCACGTGACTTTAGGAAAGGAGAACGAGAGAAGTACTTGAAGGCTGGGAGTGTTGATGCCTATCTTAAACAGAAACGAGAGGACGCAATAGCTGAACTGGAGAAGCACAGGGACGAAGGAACTCTGTTCTACAACCAATACATCTCTGATGAGGTTGTTGAGTTTGTGAAGAGTCGTCCTGATGTCTTGAGCGGTGAGAGAAGAGGGAATACTATCTATCACACTAAGATTCCATTTATGGTACAGGAGTATCTTGAAACGAAAGATGAGCGAATGAAACGGTACTATGCCTGTCACTGTGCATGGGCTCGCGAATCAATCCTATCTGATGATGTTGACGTTTCAGTCAACTTCTGTCATTGCAGTGGTGGTTTCACCAAGATGCCATGGGAGGCTGCATTAGATCAGCCTCTGGAGTATGAGATGGTGAAATCAGTACTCAAGGGCGATGATGAATGCAGCTTTGTCATTTACCTTCCTGAAGGTGTTGAATAGTATGATGAGTATTGACGAAGTTATCAGAGGACGTAGAAGTGTAAGAACCTACAAGAGCGATGAGGTGAATGAGGACTTGATCAGAGAGTGTATTGAGGCTGCTACCTATGCACCAAGTGCCAAGAATGGCCAACAATGGAGGTTCACAGTGCTCACTGGCGAGTCTAAGGACACACTTACGGACTTGTACAGAGAAGAATTGGGTAAACTGACCTATGATGTTGGATCCTCATTTGGTTCATGTACCATGATGGAGGAAGCGCCAGTGGTCATTGTTGTCTGGAATACCAACGAACGTGGCTGGACAACAGAAGTTCATAGTGTGGCAGCAGCCATCCAAAACCTGTTGCTGAAGGCTCACTCACTTGGTCTTGGAACCTGTTGGATTGGTGATATCTTCTATGCATATGAAGCGGTCATGGGACACTTCAAAAAGCCGTGGAAGCTGCTTGCTGCAATCACTCTTGGTTGGCCGGACGTGACTCCAGGACTAAAGCCTAGATTGTCTGTTGATGAGGTTGCAGAGTTCTTGACCTAGCCCTTAGCAGTACATACGACAATACTGCAATCTGCAAGAGTGATAGTAGAATTATTGAGAGACCTATCACAACTGCAAAGCCTCCAAAACTGATCAGGACAAACCAAGAAAAAGCAATCATAGCGAAGCAGTCAATAAAGAGAGTGTGCCATATTTTTCTCCATGATACTAAGAGGCCTATGGCCAATGCTAAATCCAATGTATCCAATATCATGGGAAGTTTAGCAATGAAAAAGAGCCCTTCTTCTGTGATGAATATGACTGGAAAAATGAATTCACCAAACCAGTAGATCCAGTAAAAGAGAGCACTAACGCGTAGAATAGAGAAAATGCCAAGCAATATGAGATGGTAACTGTTGACTGCGTCGGTTTCCATTTCATCGTCCGTCCGTGTGAGGCGGGTTATTTGTTTTAGTTATTGAAAGACACGTTATTTGCATTATTATTGCAACAATCTTGGTTGAGCAGAATAAACTCCGGAAATGGGACTTGAATTGTCAGTTTATAAAGTCACAGAAGCTCTAGTCTAGAAAATCGTTCAGTAACGTACAAATCTCACATTCTGCATTCTTTTAGTGGTGAAAGCGTCATGCAGTGGTTTTTGGAGAACTATAGTATTATCGCGATAGTGTTTTTCTTGGTTATAGCAGTGATTTCTCATTTACTGACACCATCCACCTATAATTGGAAGGAGAACAGCATCAGTGAACTGGCAGCACAAAAATATTCTAACCGTTGGATAATGCAGCTGGGACTCTTCGGCTTTGGTGTCATACTCGGGAGCGGCATTGTGATGAAGCTGGTGCTGTCCACTTCATTATGGTATCTAGAAGTACCCATCTTCGCCTACGCAGTTTCAATGTCCTTGTCAGGAGTGTTCTCTACAAAACCCTTCGTTGAAGATGATGACTATTCTCACCTCCATGATAAAGCTCACTCTCTATTCGCAAACCTGACTGGGATATCATTCTCTTTGGGTGTGGCTATGCGAATGATCTTCTCTGAATTCTTTGCTGACTTCATCTTGAACACGATGTTCCTAGTTATAGTGCTACTTCTTTCAACAGCATTTAGCAGAGCAACAGAAAACAGGGGAATCATTCAGAGGGGAATATTCTTTCTTGGTTTTCTCTGGTTAGTAGTTGTCTATTAGTAGGTTGACTCAATCAATTATAGAGTTGGTACTAGGCCCAGTAAGGTTTCCTGATGTATTTGTATGCGTTATGCGCAGCGAGAGCACCCTGAGCTGCAGCAACAGAGGCCAATTGGTATACCGATATAATATCTCCAGCGGCAAAGACTCCCTCGATATTGGTCCGCATTTCAGCATCCACAACAATGAACCGTCCATTCATTTTGAGACCCAAGTGGTTGAAAACCTCATTATTCGGAACTAATCCCACTGCAATGATGATACGATCAACTTCCAAATCCCATGTCTTTTTTGTCTGATTATTTAGAAGAGTGACTTCTTCAACCTCAGAATTCCCTCTTATTTCTAGAAGCTCTGTATTATAGAGAATTTCAGCCATCTTTTCATTAACAATTGTATCAACCCTTGTTTCTGCAGCCCTAAATTCATCCTTTCTGTGAGCAATCCAGATGTCGTGAGTGACATTGTACGCATCAATCACTGCATCAACAGCAGTGTCGCCACCGCCCACTACGAGAACCTTCTTGTCACGGAATATTTCTGGATCGACCACATAGGGAAAGACACCACGATTTTTCCTTGAAAATTCTACTTCACCGGGTATTCCAAGTGTATTGGGACGCATTCCAGTCGCGATAATAACAACTTGAGCCTTATACTCGTCTTCAGGAGTTATGACACCCTTTTCACTGGTTATTTCTGTGACTCGCTCCTTGATCAATCGAACTCCAAGGTCCGCAGCCTGACGAACCCACTCAGCGACCAGATGAGATGCCATTATTTTCGGGGTGCCTGGATAATTGAATACATGCTTGTATGGATATATCGTTGAGAGAAGGCCTCCCCATGTTCCACCTTCAAATACAGCAGTCCTGAGACCTTTGTATGCAGATATTATCCCTGCAGATAGTCCTGCAGGTCCTCCGCCAATGATTGCAACATCAAATTGGTTACTTTTACTGGCTGTCATTCTAACCTCACTACTCCTGTTTTATCAAATCGTCAACAGATAAAATGATGTTAACGATGGTTAATAAACAGTGGGATAAGTCAAATTTTTCATCCATAAGTCTTGTTCTACATGTTATTCAAAGAGGAACTAGGCAACAGATGAATCTCATGAAGACTCCTGTAAATATCGAAAGTTCAGTAGAAATATCTCCAGTCAAAATGTATAGTGAATTCCAGTCATGGAAGTAAAGGAAAAGGATGCATAGAACTGTCCCAAGTAGAATTGCAGTGAGGAATGATAACTTCTGATTTTCTGAAATCCACTTACTCAGCCTTTTTAGAAACATAAGAGCAAGTTCCTGATTCGTTGATATCTTCCTAATGTTCTTCTAGATCATCCAACCAGGTGGAGGTCCTGTCAACAGGTCTGGAAAAGATTGTTCCAACATTTTCAGAATTCTTCGCCTGATGGTATTTGAAGAAGAACTTCTCATCATTCATACCAAGAATCTCAACCTTCCCGGTTGGGTGTGACATGATGAACCGAAATCTCTTGGTGTGCCCATCAAGTTTCTTTCTGGTTTCCTGGATTATTCTACATCCATCATATAGTGGAACCTGGAAATGTTTCTTGACGCGTTTGACTGGTCTGCATTGAAACACATAGTAGGGAATGATACCAATTCGAACTAGGTTTCTCTGTAGTTGAGTCATGATGCTTGAATCATCATTTACCCCTCTTAGAAGAACAGTCTGATTACTGATGGTAATTCCTATATCTTGGAGTCTGTTACAAGCTTTGGTGGACTCTTCAGTAATCTCTCGTGGATGGTTGAACTGTGTGACCACATATAGACGTGTTTTGTTGGTGTAGGACTCGAGCATTTCCACAAATCTGTGGTCTGATAAGATTCTCTTTGGAAATGTGACTGGTACTCTGGTTCCAAATCTAATGAAATCGAGGTGATCTATCTCTGTTAGTGCGGTCAAAAACTCCTCTATCCGATCATTAGACAAGACAAATGGGTCTCCTCCAGTAATGAGGACATTGTTGATTTCTCTGTGACCTTGAATATAGTCTTTTACAGGTTGAATATCCTGAACGACCTCGTTGTTGTCAACACCAACTAATCGCTTTCTGAAACAATGTCTACAGTACATTGCACACTCATTTGTAGACAATATCACAGCTGTTTGCTCATATTTGTGTTGAAGACCCGGAAGTACGGTATTATACTTCTCACCACTTGTATCGTAACTACCTTCTAGATAACTCTCATGGGATAGAGGTATTGATAGTCTTCTAATAGGGTCCTCTTCATCACTCGCGTCGATCAAAGAGAGATAATATTTGGAAATTCTAAGTGGGTGATCTTGACAGATTTCTTCCAAGATTGCTTTGTCTTTTTCATTTACAACCAAATATTCTGCTAAATCATCAACTGTCGATATGCTATCTTCCAGAACTGCTTCCCAACTCATAATATCGCAACATTTAGTTGAATCTAGCTTACAGTTTCGATAGATTCTTTCTCTTTGGTTAGTTTCTGGTGTGATTTTGGTTGTGGATCACTTGTCATTCGTGAGATTATTGCTATTTTTCTGTCTAGTTCGGGCCACTCAGCAATTGGTAGCCTCTCTCTGAATTCCTCTTTCATTGTTTTCACCTGTAAATACAAATCCAGTAATATACTCTTGATAAGCAGGACTTTGTGACTGGATTCGTCATCGAATTTTTCTGGTTGTTGACACGCTCACGAGTGTGAGTAATAAGCCACCCTCAAGCGTGCTGTTCGCTATGTCCTTCTTTCTAGCAATTGAGCTTGATTTTTCACTTATTAGTATTGCGTTATTTTGTCTTATAAACGGAAAAATAAGCATAATAGTTTCTTTTTTAGGGATTAGGGATTTATTAGACCCTTTTAAGTCCTTCATTTTTCCTTAAATGCTACCCAACGAACACCTTCATCGTCAGTCATAATTACCATTCGAAGGTTCAACTCTTTTGCATAGTTTCTAAGACTGTGATGAGAAACACCCATGAATTTCACTACATCGTCGAGATTAAGTGGATCTCCGGATTCTCTGTATTTCTCGAGAATCTTTTTGAATCGTGGGAAGTTTCTTGTTCTACCCCTACGATATCTTAAATTTCCCTCTGATTTTGTTCTTATGTCATCTAATTCCATAACAATATATTCATATTAAATGCTTATAAGAATTCTTGTGTATATTTATTTATTTTTTATCTCTTATTTACCTCTTTCATAACCTTTATTATATTTATTACTAATATGTAATGAAAGGAATAGATTAGTAATGAAATCAAAAGACGAACAGATTAAGAAAGCCGTTGTTGATACGTTGTACTGGGACAGTCGTGTTGATGCCTCAGACATTGATGTCGAAGTGACTGACGGAGAAGTCACATTGAGAGGAACTGTTCCAAGTTATGCAGTGAAAGAAGCCGCACTCTTTGACGCTTGGAAGATACCTGGAGTAAAGAAGGTTAACAACAACTCCTTTGTCAGATTCCCAACTACTGCAAAGACCCTGAGTGATTCAGATATTGAAACGAGTATCACAAAACAGCTAGGGTGGAATGATAGTACAAGAAATGAGAACATCCATGTCAAGGTGAAGAAAGGAGAAGTGATTCTAGAGGGACATGTTGATGCATATTGGAAATTGTTCAGAGCACAACAGATTGCATCTGACGTGATGGGTGTTGTTGATATTGAGAACAAGTTGACGGTTGTTCCTACAGAAACAGTAGCTGACCAAGTTATTGCTACAAGTATCATGAATGCAATCGATCGTAGTTATGCAGTGAACTCTGATGATGTAGATGTGAAGACGAAAGATGGTATCGTCACACTTTCTGGGAAACTCTCAACTCGTGCTGCATGTGAGGCCGCTCTAGAGTGTGCGTATAATACCTATGGGGTAAAGGATGTTAAAGATCGATTACATATCGAATAATCGCAACTGAAGCAGATTCTTTCTGCTTCCTATGATATTTTATTCGAAATCAGAAGAGGCGAGATAATGAGTACACGTTCTTACGATTACTGTATGTGTGGTCATATTCGCAAGTGCCATGATAATTTTGATGGCAAATGTGAGAGATGTGGATGTGATGTGTTTTACAGGAGCATGCGTGTGAAGAATCGACTTGGTAAGTGATTCATAGATCTGATATTACGTTTGCAAGAAACAGGTGTTTGAGGTGCAAAACAAGAAACAGATACGGGATTGTAGATTCTCTCAATCAGAATGACTCATGATACGACTTGAAGAAATCATCTGGACCTAGTCGTATTGTTTCAATCAAGGTTTCATGTCCCAGGTTTTTATCAATAACCTCAGCCATATGAGCACCTGTAACATACCAGAGTCTATCTCTGTCACTCATTCTATCAAGTATTTTCCAATCATCCTCTTGTAGAGGACTATCAGCACGGGTTTCTAATTCTGTAAGGATATCGAAATACATTGAAACTCGTCTTTTTCTTGCTCGATTGTCCATGACCAGCTTGTAATCCCTGTTATTAAGCGCCTTAGCGGATTTTCTTTGCTTCAATGAAGAGTAGACTGCAAGACCTTCCATGTGGGTGCAATACTTGATTACATCACATAATTGACTGGTCCGATTGAGTTGAGAGAGATCAAACATTGGGTTGTATGCAGTATAGACTACATGGTGAAGTTCGTGCATTGACATGAAAAGAATTTCTTGTGGATTCTTGTGAAAATCATTATGTCCCAGATTTATCAGAGCATCACCTTCAGACACTATTCCTATATCGTATCCAAGGATGACATACAGGACACTTCTTAGGTTGGTGCCTTCAGGGAAATGACTCCACAGTTCTTTGAGAGACTTGTTGAAAGTTTTCGTTTCATTGTGAATGAATGTCAAGCTGGCCTTCACATGGTCTATCAGATTTGTATCCTTAGATAGTTGCTTCAGAATATGTTTCCAGAATAGGCTGATGTTTTTACTTGTTTTTCGAGTTCTTAGTGCGTGAGCATGTGTCTTTATCGCAGCTTCATGATTAGTTATCTCAATCAAAGTGTCCTTGTTTGGATGAGAGAGATATTGTAATATTGGCACAACAAATGATGTATCGATTCTTACTGACAATGACATGAGTTAATCACTCGTTTTCAAAAAAGATAATGAGTATCCACCGAGTTGAGTCTGTAGTCATCATTAACTAGTACTTTGAAAGGTACTTTATGAGTTGAGGACCAATCTATAATTATCTTCTGATTTGCCTTAAAATCAAGAGTACTTATGTTGAGTAGGATGGATTTGGACTGGTGAAAATGACCCCGAAAAGACTTGCAAGTCCGATGAATCCCCAGGTTTATTAAGCTAGGCGAAAATCTCAACCTGTTGAAAGTAAAAAGGAAGAAAAAGTTCCACACTGAATGTATTACAACCAGAACTCTTTGATCTGGTCTATCGATTACCTGTCTTTCCAAGTGCGCATTCAAAAATGGCAATGTGCTGTTCCTTTTCTTCGTAAGCTAGCAGAGGTGAAAATATGAGTACACGTTCTTATGACCACTGTTCGTGTGGCCACATTCGTGAACGCCATGACAATTTCGATGGCGAATGCGAAAAATGTAGTTGTGATGTGTTTCGCAGAAGCATACGAATAAAGAATTATCTACCAGATTGAATTATCCACAAACCAACCCAAAAAACCAAGGACAGTCGGGACAGCTGAATTTGACCCGGCAATCAATTTCATTCAATAAAAGTGCAAGAGCCTTCTTTTATAAGGATAATATTGTATGGAAAAGTGATTGAGAGATAAAGTAGAGAATATCTTCGGTTATTTCTTGTAGTGATCAATTAAGTTGCTGTTGCGTTAAATGATGCAACAGACGGGGTTATTCTGTAAAGAACCGAAATGTCCCGCTTTTCCACTTGACCCCAATCAAAGCTGGTGAAAATGAGAGAAGGAATTACTAGACAATGGAAATGTAATTGGAGAGAGTAGAAAAGAGATCACTAGGAGGAAGAGAGATATGACGAATGTCGTTAGAGCTAGAAAAAAAACTGCAAACAAACGAAGAGTTTGTGTGAACTGCGGAGAAACTTCGTTCACAGAAGATTATGTCCGGGGAGAGAGTACCTGTACTTCATGTGGACTTGTTGTATCAGAGCGTACTACTGATCAAGGACCAGAATGGAGAGCATTCACCATGGAAGAAAGGAATGCAAGAGCTAGAACAGGTGCACCAATGACTCTCACTATGGCTGATAGGGGTCTTTCAACAATGATTGATTGGCGAAATAAGGATGCAAGCGGTAAGGCAATTACAAGCAACGCACGTGCAGCCATCTATAGAATGCGAAAATGGCATATTAGAAGTAGGCTCCATAGCTCTCAGCACAGGAATCTTAGTATTGCGATGAGCGAGATGGAAAGACTCTCCTCACAACTTGGAGTCCCGAGGGATGTCAGAGAAACTGCAGCTTTGATGTACAGAAAAGCTCTATCAAAGAGACTTGTGAGAGGAAGAAGTATTGAATCAGTTGTTGCCGCATCCGTCTACCTTGCTTGTCGGATTCATAGGATTCCGAGAAGACTCGATGAGATTGTAACTGAATCTAATGTAGATAGGAAGAAGATAGGTCATGCAGTTCGTTTGATTGTTTCTCGAGTCAATATCGATGTGCCTTTAGCTTCTGCAAAGGACCTAATACCTAGACTGTCATCAGACCTTCATCTTGAAGGCAGAACTGTGAAGAAAGCTACTGAAATAATCAAGAACGCTGAAGAAAGATTCGTTACAATTGGGAAAGACCCTGGAGGAATCGCGGGAGCTGCACTCTACATAGCTGGAATAATAGAAGAAGACAGGCGTACTCAGAGGGAGATAGCCCATGTTTCTCGAGTCACAGAAGTGACAATTCGTAATCGTTACAAGGAACTAGTTCGCGTTCTCGGAATCTCAATCAATGTCAATTCCTAGTTTAGATGATCTATGATTTGATAGACCTAAGACGATTGGAAAAGCAATGGTCGGGACGGCCGGATTTGAACCGGCAACCGATGGATCTCTCCAGACAACGACCGAAGCGGTTGCCCACTACAGTCCATTGCTCTGCCAGATTTCCCAGAGATCGTCGAAACGACACTCTTTTGAGCTACGTCCCGATTCCGGCTTGGTGTCTTTAGCATCTCGTTAAAAGGATTGCTGATTGGTAATATTGTGTTTTAGATAATTCAAACAGTTTACATGAAATCGATTCTCAACTACCTCCTAGGTCAACACGGACAGCTTGTTTTGATGGTTTCATTCTTTTCCCATCCAATACCAAGTCACACAATCTGGAGTTGTAGTGAACATGAAAGTTTAGTAGATGAAACCGAATGAGCTGTTTTAATTCGATTGAAGATAGCGGATATATTCTTTTCACGATGAATTCAGTACAAAATCGCATCAATTGCAAACGAAACAGGTTGAATGTTTCATTTACTTTTTCCGCTACCTTAATTCTCACAGCTTCATTCTTTTCGATTTTGACTTGATTTTGTACAAAGATACCATCCTCAACAATACGACTCGCTATTTCCGCTATCAAGAATAAATCGTTTACAAATTCGATTTCAAACAAATCCCAAAATCTGTCAACCAATTGACCAAGTAACCTTATTGCAGACTGAGTAGTAATAGCTATATGTAGAAGATATCTATCTAGAGGATAGTTAGTAGAGGGTGTCACAATCCCCTTAGCTCGGAGTTGTAAATCCTCTTCCTCTGTTAATGGCGTTTCTGTTTCATTGTTTCGAGCTAGTGAAATGTACAAATCACGATTTAATACAGTGAATAATCTTCGGAGAGCGATCTGTTGTCTTGGTTCTAAGCGTTTGTTCCTATTCAGATTAATAAGCCAATCAAGAAATAGACTGATTCCAAATACCTCAAGAAAGATGCTCATTAGTATAATCATCCAATCAATAACAAACTGATAACCTGGTGTGACCAATCCCTTAATCCAAATCAGCGTAAGGATTGTGATGCTGCAAAACAGAACAGTAGAAACAATTGCAATAGCTCGTGTTGTTCGTTTCATTATTTATTCTCCAACAAGTCGTAATTACATTTTATGTTGAAAACATTCCACCTATGAAGCCAATGAATTCAGCTCCAAATGTTGCATAGAATAACTGTTCCATTGCTATCATTGGGAGTGAAAAAATCGTAATTACTGGGATTCCGATACCAAGAATAGGCAGTAGGTATCTTAAGCAAAACGCTTCATCTCTTGAAACAAATTGACCACTCCATCCATAATGATATCGCCCAGTTGAATCCTTCACATAGACAACCCCTAAGAAGATACCAAGGAATCCATTAATCGTGATAGAACTGCCTAAAGGCGGGTAGATTGATGCCATCCAGAATAGAATACATATGGAGGCGACAAGTTTGATCGATTTGATCAACATCTTAAGCATTCTACATCACCTCAGATGATATCCAGGGATCCTAGAAACTCGTTACTTTCGTCAACAATGGTCTGAATTCCCTCACGGACCAATTCAAAGAGATTCCTCAACCAGTCTTCAATGAAGTCACCAGAAATCACTAATTTCCATCCTAGTATTAAGTCAATGTTGGTGACTCCAAGATTGTTCAGAGCTGTCTTCAGACCGGTAGGTAGTAAGTTTACGTCGGAAGAAACAACAACATCGGTAACTATGCCATCGATTCCGAAGAAAGTAAGGTATATTGGTAGACTTCCTCCTATCATAATTGTAAATGAAACGGACCAGTGACCGTCTTCTTCGATAGTTAACCAAGAACTTGATTGAGTTGCACTATTCAGGTATTCTTTGATAGTGGATTCAATGCTGTTGGATGTAATCGCGTTGACTGTAACTGTATTGTCATGCCAGTCTATTTCTTCAGTGGTATGGTCTTGAGAGATGGCTTTAGATAACCAACGATATTTGAGAGTTGTACTTCCAACAGTGGTACCGTCATATTCTGCTTTAAGAGTAAGTTCCAGATCAACAGGCGCTCCACTCTCATTCAGTGTGTTGATAGTCACTATTCCAAGAATACAGATTGTAAGTATCAATACGATGATAGCGGCGGGGGACCTTCCCATTATTTTTCACTCCCTTAATGCTGCTCTATTATATCAAGAACTACATCACAAGGCACCAAGTCTGGACCTATTCTGCAGATAGCACACAGGCAATATGTGCTATATCAGACATATATACACTTTACTTATATATAGCTTCTTCCTTGAAGATTGGATATGCCGGATGATGTGATTGAAATCAGAAACATTACGAAAAGAGGAGGAAGTTTAGCTTTGAACATACCTTCTGTGGTAGCTAAACAGATGAACCTGACTGCAGGCTGTTCTGTTGTTTTTCAATATGAAATAGAAAATAATCGTATTGTAATTGAAAAGGTCGAGTCCATAAATACCGAGAAAGGCCGGAAAATCGAACTTCCCAATTCTGGTTGTGACTAGATTCATCGAGTGATAAATCACTCAAGAGCAATGGACTGTAGTTGACCTGTTTCTCCCAAGTGAGTGAACATCAACAAGAAACTTCTGTGTTTCACCACTCCTCAACCGAATGTCACCATTAAACTCTAGCGTCACCCAGAGATAAGTTGAGGCATTGTCTGCAATCATCGAGATACAACTCCTCCTGCAGACCTGGCTTCTTCATCCTGTTTCACGACTGACACATCACTGTCAGCAACAGAGATTGTTTCCACAGTTTTTTCCACAGCGCGGTCATCTTCACCCTTCTCAGATTCATCGCTGAAGTTGAGAAGATCTATCTGGACATGGTGAGAAGCTGCGGACTCTCTAGACTACGCGCCCAATGAGTACACTCGTTTCCATTTTCCTCTTAAGCACTTCTGTATTGAACATTGAATCAT
>JBHLRS010000061.1:0-13732 GCA_048882325.1 Candidatus Thorarchaeota archaeon
ATCGCACCAAAGAAGACCTATGTCAGTCTGCGGAGGAAGAAGCAGTTCGCCATCGTACAGCCATCAACAAAGACCCGGATGGACATCGGACTGATAATAAAGGGTAAAGACACCACAAAGCGTCTTGAAGAAGGCAGCAAGTGGAATGGGATGTGCACACATCGTGTACGAGTGACTGGGAAGACTGAGATTGATTCTGAGCTAGTTGGTTGGCTCAAAGAAGCCTATGAAATGGCAGGCTAAGCCAAATCAAGTCTTTCGCTTCCATATTACCCCGACAGCGACCACAAACACTCCGAGTGATACTACTCCAATGGCAATTGGTAGAAGGTCCGGTTGATCTGGAGTGGTTGGAGTGATTGGTCCAGCATCTGACATGGTGACCACGAACACGTTCATCTCAGTTTCAGTCATGGTTGTATGGAAACCTGCATCATTAAGCTGGTACATTGACCGCTCCAAGTAATTGTGGAATGACTCATCTTGGAGGATTTGTCCATGATAGTAGTTTTGATGAATCGTATCATTATCAGGGTCAATAGAGGTGAACTCTGAATAGCTGAGATACTCTGCGGTTGGTATGAGAACGTGTTTCGCAGACCAATAGTCCAACGCAATAGGGTCTAAGCTCGCCCCAATGATGTCTGTTGCACTGGCAGTCGAGGCTCTAGACCACGGACCAACATAGGACGAACTCTCTAGCGGATGTGCATTCACCCAGACCATATCTAGAATATTCAAAACAGGGGCTCTGGTTTCAACCATGAGTGTCCCCATGCCTCCTGCACCAATTGCAAAGTGCTCATGCGGAATGCTGGAATCAACTGATTCAACGATGTATCCCTGAGGGACTCCCATGTAGTGCTTGATACATCCAGTCACACCATACCGAAAGTGCGTCTTCAACACTGGCATGTTGATGATTTTCAGACGATCTGAGTCGAATCCTGTAGCATTACTCCAGACTCCCTGCTTGAAGCTGATGTAGGCTCCCGTCGCTGGACTCTGGAACTTTGGATAGGAGGGATATATGTTAGTTTCATTGTTCCATTCAGAACTACGGACATACCCGTTTTCGAAGTCACCATCATTGTAGTCATCTACGGTACTACTTCTGAGGTCATCCCAGAGGACTGTGCTGATGTTCCAATCCACCGCAAAGGACTCAGTCACCTCCTGTGCTGACTCGTTCTGGTAGTAAGAGTTGGCATAGTATCGGTTCAAGTTTCCCAGACCTTGCCCATTATCCGCGATTACAATCTCACCTGTGAAACCATCGGGGTGTTCAATGATCGCGTTGATAACTCCCCTAATTAGGTCACTACTCGTGCCTCCTCGGTACTCCCATTGACCATTCATCTTGATTATTATGACATCATTATTATCAATCAGACCATCTTGTGTGGTTGATGTTTTATAGAAGTGCAATCCTTGCTGACCCATCATTTCTATTAGTGTGGTCACTGAACTGGTCATGTTTCCATCAGGTCCGGTGGCTCTCTGAACAAAGAATAGGTCTGACGCCGTTTCAGGATTTGCTGCAGTCTGTGGCACGAGCTCTAGCGGCACACGATCCGAATCGACCTGGAGTGGTGACAGACCTATCTGGACCGGGTCTGTTGTGAGAATGAACCCACCTACTGATAGTATTGTTAGAATTGCTACTGGCTTCATCCATCCAGTCGATAGACGAAGGCTTGTGATGCTGGGGATCGATGTTGACGCCACAGCTTTGAAGAAGGAGATATTCGCAAGAGCCGCTTGCTGACAAGGATACAGAATCCTTGATGGTTTAGTACCTGTTCGAAGGACAAACCAAATAGTACTTGCAATCGCTACCAGTGCTAATGTCACAAATCGTCGGCTCCTCTTCTTTCCTGAGCATCGGTCTATTCTTTCAGAATCATGATTCACCTCAGGCCATCTCCAATATCATCTACTATAGCTCTCAGAGGGATTGCCAAGTTCAATATGAGTGTGCGGTCCTCAGCAATCTGCTTGATATGGCGACTACTTTGAAATTCTCTTTGTTGTATTTAGAAAGTGATTGTGTTCTTTGGTTTCCTGACTGTTGCGCAGACCATCTATATCTTTATTGGAATATGAACCTAGACTCTATGACTGGGGCGCATTTGCGTTCAATATAGTATTGACAATAGCAAGTGGTGCCTCCCTCTTGATTGAGCATAGGAAACGACGTATGCAGGAGGTCAAAGACGAGTGATTGCAATCATTCTAATCAAAACAAAGGCAGGAAGAGCCTTCAAAGCATGCGAGGCTATTCAGAAGATCGAGGGAATCGTCAATGTGCATGTCGTGACAGGGCCATATGATATCATCGCGATCGCTGACTCCCTAAATGTCAGTCTTCAGAGTATTCTGACATCCACACATAATGTTCGGGGCGTAGAACGAACCGAAACCTGCTTGACCATCTCACAATGAGCCACGCAAGAATCTGAAGTATGCTCTGATTTTGCTTGGTCTGACTAAAAGAGCTGGCACACTCTTCCGATACTCTATAAATCCCTCACCAAACCGATCGACCAGTTCAATCTCTTCTTTCCAGATTTGTAATCTAAAGACTAGAATGACTAGGAGCGCAAGGAGAATAGAGTAGATTGAGATGCTGAAGAAGAGTCCTGCTAGTCCCAATAGGATTCCTCCAAGATATGTTGGGTGACGTATCACAGAATAGATTTCGTGATTCTGTAACTCAGACTCCTCTGGGAAGTAGAGATAGACCACTGCCATGTAATCTATACCAAAGGTCAGAATGGCACTCCGTACCGTTAGAGCTCCCAGTATTAGAAAAACTCCAGAAACTATGATTCTCAACCATGTATCAATAATAGGAGATACACCAACTAGTTGTAGTAAAGATATTGACCATTGACCTGTAAGATCATTAACTGGATGTCTAGGTGGAAGTAATCTAATGGGTGTAAATGTAAGAAACACTAGACAGGGAATAAGAAAGACACCTGTAAGTCCTCTGGGAATCATTTTTTGATACGCCAAGATTCCGTACAGCTCCTTCATCTCGTCCCTTTTGTTCCAGACTCCCCAAATCAGCCAGAGCCCTAGCCATGCAATGAAGGCCGCACCAACAAGAGGGAGAAATGGTTCAATAATCTCGAGGAACGAGATATCACTAAACACGCGTGGTAGAATACTCAGGAGAATCAGAAAGCCATAGCCCATTATTACGGCCACTAGACCCAGTAACGGAAATACTGCAATCCTTCTTCCTGGATATGCTGGAAGCTTTTCACGGAGCTTATCAATTCCCTTTAGTTTCATGACCCAAACCTAGTTACAAAGCCAAACATGCTATCCATATATGCACTGCTCTAGGGGCGAAAATATGCACTCTAGAAGGAATTCTGAAGACTTGCTAGAGCAGTGTTCAAGGTCGCATAGATGACTTTGCTTCCATGATGTGCTACTTTTTTCAGAGTGTTGTGCTGTAGCATATAGCATGAAAAGTCACACGAAATACCTTACGTTCAATGTCCCCGCTCGGATGGAGTTCGTTCACATAACACCTGATGTTCAGGTTGCTGTGGTAGAGAGTGGTGTCAAAGAGGGACTCTGTCTTGTCAATGCCATGCACATCACTGCAAGCGTGTTCATCAACGATAACGAGAGCGGTCTCCACGAAGACTACAAGCGATGGTTGGAAGATCTCGCCCCTCACGAGCCCATCAGTCGCTATAAGCACAACCGGACTGGTGAGGACAATGGGGACGCACATCACAAACGGCAGATCATGGGTCGTGAGGTCGTTGTAGCTATCACAGACGGGAAGCTTGACCTTGGAACGTGGGAACGCATCTTCTACGGCGAGTTTGATGGTCGGCGAAGCAAGCGAGTCCTCATCAAGATTATTGGAGAATGAGAACTGACTAGACCAACATCTTGAGTCCCGTGAGAGGATGCCGTGTCAGGACCCGTTTCATCAACCCATTTCGTAGCTCACTGTAGGGCCTGAGTCCTCCGATGAGGTCAGTCACAAGACTACGAATCACATCATCTCGTGCGGCCATTTGAATCACCCTCTCCATGTTCTCTTGAGAGTTGAACAGAAGATTGGCCAGAAAATTGGCGACACCGAGCTGTTTGCCCATATCCTTTTTCCATCTCCTCTCATATTCCCTTGTGTCAGTTGCAGTCCCGGAAATTATGTCCGCCAATGTGTCAGCCGCAATCTGTCCAGATTCAATTCCAAAACAGATACCCTCTCCAGTCGCTGGTGACACGAATCCCGCAGCATCACCAACTAGAAGCACGCGTCTTGTGACCGTTCTATCAATGGGCCCCTTCAAGGGAACTCTCATAGCTGTTTCCTCAGCTTCAGTGATATCCACATCAAAGACCTGATTTATCTCTGTCACAAAGTTCTTCCAAGCTTCTCTGAGCCCCCCCGCATAAGGCATCAAGCACCCCATCCCAAGTGAAACTTCTCCCTTCTTTGGGAACAACCATGCGTATGCATGTTCAAGCCCTCCAAAATAGATCTGAATACATACCCGGTCTGGTCCATACGGTCCTTGAGTGATTCTAAGTATATCCGATTCGCTCATGGGCAACCGTGCCTCGATACACAAACCAATCTCATCATCCTTCCATCTAGTTTTTAATCCGCTACTTCTTGCCACTCTACTGTTTACTCCATCTGCACCAACCAAGAATTTACTGCTTATCGGCTTGCCGTCTTTTGTGTGTGCTTCAACAGAGTCAACTGACTCTGTGATATCAACGACCTCTCCTATGATTAATTCGGCGCCTGCCTCAACAGCCTTGTCGAGGAGATACTTGTCAAAGACCTCTCTCTTGACTGTATAACCTGTCACCATGTCCTTTGTGCATACTACTTTTGTTCTAGAAGGTGAGAACAGATGAGATCCACATGCGACTCTGTCTATGACAGGATTGATGTCATAATCTAGAAGGTCTGGCAATCCCGGTCGAAATCCCCCTCCACATGCCTTTCTCCGTGGATGCTCCTCTTTCTCAATGATGGCAACATTCAGACCTTTTTGAGCGGCTCTTCGGGCACACGCTGCACCTGCAGGACCACCACCTACAACAAGCAAATCACGAACCATGGAACACTCTCTCCAATTTCAGCTACATTATTCTAAGTCCAATCGATTACAATAACGTTTCTTCTCCAGAGTCTGACTGTCAAAGGTCTAAACCGGTTGTTGTAAGATAATCAGGAGGCCTTAGTGTCAACCGTCTTGGTCCAGTAATGAGCCATGCCTTTATTGATGAAGCCAACCGACTTGTACAACGCACGAGCCCCCTCACTGGGAGCTGCACCCAGGATGACTACTGCGGATGGCATGAACCTCTCAAGTCTCTTCAGGCTCTCTAGAATAACAGCTTTTCCCAATCCCAGTTTTCTGTGATCGGGATGAGTCCCAACAGGCTCGAGCTCTGTTATCCTGCTGACCGGATCAATCCTCGCAGTACAGAATGCTGCAAACTCTCCATTGGGGGCGACAGCCACTATATCAAGCTCCTCATGATAGAATGAAGCTTCGGTATAGGTGTCCAGTATTTCTTTTGACATACTCTTGATGTGTGGAAAGACAGACTTCTGGACCGCACGGTACTCGTCATACTCATCCCGTATGACTGCATTACGAACGGTATACTCCTTAGGCAAAGTATAGTCAGGAACTGGTGTGTCTACAGGTCGAACCTGATTATCTCCCTCGATCTCATCTTTCTCAAAACCTAGCTCAGTAAGAATAGAGATGAGTTCTTTGTCAGTGTCATCAACAACCAAGCTCATCTTGATTACATCTTTTTTTCCAAGCTCCTTGACTCGACCCTGCATCCAGACCATGATCTCTTTTGCATACTCCAAATAATCCGGATGTATGGAGAGATGACACGAACCTGAGGGTTTTGACAATGACAATGCGACGATCTGCTCACCGATTTGCCACACTCCAAGGTATTCGTCTTCTTCATCAAGATATTCAGTTCCTCCAGGACCATACTTGACATTCTCAAGTGTGGTAGGTAGCCAATTCGTATACGCTCTCTGAATGAAGTAGAGTTCACTAAGGAACCTCCGTACTCGGTCAAAGTCAGCATCCCAATGATATGCTCGTATCTCTAATGTCATCATCTACACAACTTGGTTCTTCCGTGAAAATCGCAATGATAAATCTTGATAACTATGAAAATCTAAGGAATACTGATATTGCCTAGACCTCTTTGAGTTGTCATCACTTGGGAGAACAAAGAATGAAGAGTCTCTGTCCTATCTGCGGTCGCCTCATTGAGAATTCTGAAACAGTGGAGTCTGGGAATATCTATCTGGATAAGGTATGTCCTGAGCATGGTCCAATTCGAACTCTCGCGTCGTCAGATGCAGCATACTGGAAAGACTCCCTGAAATATGACCGACCTGGAACTACGCCTCTAGTGTGGTCCTCTCAGATAAACAAGGGATGTCCTGATGACTGCGGGATCTGTCCTTCCCATAAGCAGCACACCTGTGTTGGAGTCATGGAAATCACAGGCCTGTGCAACCTCTCATGCAACATCTGCTTTGCAGCAGCTCCTTATGGTGACCATGTACCATTTGACCAGATATCAAGCATGATCGACGCATATGTTTCGTACGAAGCTGAACCAGAGCTCCTGCAACTGAGTGGGGGTGAACCGTCTCTACACCCTGACATCCTTGAGATCGTCAGGTATGCAAAGAATCTGGGCATCCAAGACGTCGCAGTTTCTACGAACGGTCTTCGGTTGTTAGAGGAGGATTTTGCCGCAGAGTTGGCAAAGACCGATCCTGTGATCTATCTTCAGTTTGACACATTCATTCCAGAGGTGTCTCTGAAAATCCGTGGCAAGGACCTGGTTGAAGAGAAACTGCGAGCAGTAGAGGTCTGCAATGAACTTGGAATGACCACCGTGTTAGTCCCCACTTTGATTGCAGGAGTCAATGATAACGAGATTGGTGAACTGACTAGATTTGCCCTGTCCCAGAAGAAGGTCTTTGGAATCAACTTCCAGCCCGTAGCTATGACTGGGAGAATTGGCGTTCCGGATATTTCTGCCATATCGGTTCCTAGGGTCTTGGATGCGATTGAATCACAGACGAATGGTATCCTAGAGAAAAACGACTTCAGACCAATACCCTGTCCACACCCTCACTGCACAGCAATCTCCTATGTCCTTGTTGATGACGAGGAGATCACACCCTTGACAGACATGGTGGATGTCGATGAGTATATCGACTATGCAAGAGACCGGACCTTGGTAAAGGAAGCAGTCTTGATGGACGAGGCTTTCACCAAGTTGTTTTCAACGAGAGCTGTCCCTGGCACAGAGAGCAATCTTGAAGCCTTCTGTGAGGCATGCGGCATGACCATTCCTGAGGTGCTTGGGAAATCAGTGAAGATCGTGTCTGTTCATTCATTTATGGACCGGGAAACATACCAACTAGAGCGAGCCCAGAAGTGCTGCATTCATGTCATCCAACCCGATGGCAAGATGATTCCTTTCTGCAACTACAATATGTTTCGTCGACACAAGGAGGGATAATCGGTGGAGCTTGACGATCCAACTGAGAGGGACCTTGGAGTTTGTTGCGGCGACTTCTACAACCATCCGATTGTTTCAGCCTTACTCGATGGCATATTCCACCCCGGAGGTCTCGCTTTAAGCAAACTAATGGCAGACCGGATGGGTGTTGATTGTGAGTCAGACCTCCTAGACATCGCTTGTGGTGATGGGAAGACAGCCACCTATCTGGCTCGGAGTCTAGGCTGTAGGGTTTCTGGGATAGACGCCAGCCAAGAGATGATTGACTCAGCCAACCAGCTTGCTGAGGATTTGCGAGTGAACGATCGCACCGAGTTCATGGTTGCTCTTGCCGGGAACATTCCATATGATGACAATACTTTCTCCTCCGCCATCAGTGAGTGTTCCCTATGCACATTCTATGACAAACGACAGGCCGTCAAAGAGATAACAAGGGTACTGGAACCCAATGGAGTCTTTGGACTGAATGATGTGACTGTCAATAATCGTGCGAGTCTTGATGAGGAGCTACAAAGCTTACTTGGACGAGTTGCCTGTGTGGCTGATGCACTCTCTTCTGAAGAATATGTGAAGTTGTTCGAGGGTGCTGGTTACGAGTTGCTCTCCTCCTCAGACCACTCTAATCTTTTGCAAGAACTGGCAAGAAGGGCAAAGGGTAGGGCTCGTTTCTTCAGGGAGGTCGGAGGGGATGAAGACACAATGAACAAGATGAATGATGCGATTCGGATTATCAGTCAGATAGAGAAGCAGATAGAGTCAGGAAACATAGGTTATGAGATGTTTATCTTCCAAGCAAAGTGACACAAGCTATTTCTTCACTCTATAGATGTCCTCATAGAACATTCCCGAGTACATGAGCCTTCGAGAAACTGGACTGAACATCTTTGAGGCAATCTCACTCACGGGGACCGAGTACGTCTGATTACTACCTCCAAGTCTGGTTGAAAGAAAGATTGCGAGTGGATTGTAGATTCTCAAGAGACCTTTGAATTTCTGGCAGTCAAGGAGCATTACAAACCCATCTTCACAAACCAGTTTCTTCATTTCAATTAGCACACGAGGTGACTGAGGAATAATGGAGAGTGAATAGGTGGACAGGACAAGGTCAAAACATCCATCCAATAATGCTGACATATGCCTTGCATCCATTAGTTTGAGATATATGTTCTCAAAACCATGTTTTCGGATTCTCCTCACGGCCTGCTTTAGCATGGCTGCTGTAAAGTCGATTCCAACGATAGATTTGTAGTCCGGGTACTTCTCCACAAGTAAAGGAAGGTTTGCGCCTGTTCCTGTGCTGACATCAAGAATCCTTGGTGCCTTTAGATTCGGGAGTCGCTGAATGGCTTCTTTTCTCCATTTCTTTAAGTTGACACCAACACCCCTATAGAACTTGAGCAACATCTGATAGTGTAGGGCTGATGAGCTATAGATATGTCGTACGCGTTCTCCTGCCGCATCGTTCATGGTACACAATCTCTCAGATAGCTGATCTGAAACACTGAATGAGACCATACATATGGAGTAATCTCATTGCCCGCTCGATGCGAGCTTCTTCCTTGACACTCAACTCAGGACTCTCAAGTATCTCCGATGGACGACGTTTCTCCAATAGTAAATTACATAGTGCTTTTAGATCCTCCATTGGAAGGTCTAGTGTTGTGATTAGAGGTGATGGCATCAGATAGTTCCTGAACAATGCCAATCCATTCCATCTCTCATTATCATGTTCCTGTAACTGGAACGTATGGTCCTCATCCCAGAAGAAGACATCGTCTTGTTCTGCGAAAATAGTCCGAGCATGTCGAGCAATCATTGAGTCGATCTTAGTTGTCTTCTCTGTTGTGTGAATCTCAAAATCCTCCATGAATCCCCCTGCTTCAATCTCTCTCCCGATATGTTCTAGTTCTGGCTTTACTTTTTCCAAGAACCCACCTACATCCTGATCTGTTAGAAGTACAATCAATGCGTTCTCTGTCCTAGAATACATCATCTCATATGCCCTAAACCTGATAGTGTCCAGAGCTACGTCCCCCTCAAGACCTAGACTTACGCCAACATTCTCGATGGCAGACAAGAGGCCTCCGAAGAGTGCATCGTCAATCTGGATATGTCCACTCCCCACATGTGTTACAGGAAGCCCACTCTTGTGAATGACAAATAACTCCCGAACAACACGTTTCTCAGCCATCTAAGCAGCCCCCTTTTCTGCTATAATCCAGTTGTCACCGATGGTCTGGATAGTCAAGGAGTGGTTGTGAAATGCCGTCTCAATCTTATCCCTGTTTAGTGGCTGTGGATATCCATCTATAGTCTGCATCAAGACATAGGCTGGTGTACTAACGGTTTCTCCGGGTGATAATGTTGGATCATTAGTCACAAGCCTTGCTGCTGGGTTTAAGTAAGATGAAACTGTCCCGACCCTCTCATCACATGTATCATGAGAGAACGCAAAGATCTCTTCACCATAGAATAAATCCAACTTTGTATCCAAGCTCCTACCCAGAAGGTCTGGCACCAGTTTGTAGAAGATATCATCCAGAGATAACAGCTGTAGCATAGTCTTTAGAGGTGTAAACCATCGCAGGTCTTGAAGGAATAGGTGTATCCTTTCTGGATTGAAGATGTCGTCTATTTGTTTGAGTGTAAATGGTAAGCCGACATCCGCAAAAGCTGACAGTCCAATTTCCTTCGTCTTCTTGGGTGAGAATGAACGAAGTAGTACGCCCCTTCCCTTCTCTGTGAGTGTACTACTGAAGACTGTTTCAAGAACGACTCTTGGGACCTCCTCCAATGATACCTTCTTTCCTTTGAGTGCTGCAGGTAGATATTTTGAACAGTCATAATAAAAATTGGTCATTGCTGACCCAACGTCTTCAGGACGGATGGCTGTTGTCTTCACCTCACGAATCTGATATTTCCCATCAGCATGTCCTACGATGTCTTCTTTCACGAGAATGGTGAGTATGTCGCCAAGAAGTTTCATGTTCGTGTATCCATGTTCTTGTGCAAGTTCATCCATTGTTCTCAGATTCGAGAGGGTGATGATCCACCCCTCTGCTAGAATGGTGTTCACAATGAGTCGGAGTGCGGTTTCTTCAGACTCTTTGTATTCCGCATAAGCTTTCCTCAGCTCACCATCGGTAAGGTATTTTCCGATTCTCTTGAGTCCGAAAATGGTGCCACTGAATCGTTCCATCAACTCTACTCCTGTTCGCTAACGTTGAGTCCCCAATCGTAATCAATGTATTTCAGTTTGACTTTCCCATCCCTGCTGTCAATGAAATCTCTGACTTGGTCGGAGGCATAGTCACGAATATAGCCAATGATGGTCTTTCCAGTGGCTTCAAAGTCCTTTTTGTACCACTTGAAGATCATACTGACATAGAGCGTGCCATCTTTGATTCGTGTTCCTTCTTTACTAGCAAGGTATAGCTTGGTAGCTGCGTCTAATTCTGCATCAATGTTCTCAGCGCTATAGAGACCATCCTTCAACAAAGGACATCCCAAGGATGAACAGTTCAGAGCAAAGTGTATTCTAGAATCTTCGAAGTCCTTTCTGATGTTTTCCTCGATTGTCCTCAGGGTGTAATCTCTCCCTCCCACGACGAACTTCTGGAGTGCGAAAAACCGCACACGCCCGAACCAGCTCTTGTTTCCCTTGTCAGCAAAGTCGGGATCTTTCTCCAACTTCTTCACAACTCCATAGATTGAGAGTGCATTGTAGCTGTTTATCCAGAAGGCTAGTTCTTCCTCACGTGTCGTCAATGAAGAGAGATCAAAATCAGCGAGGGACTCAGCAAAACTGATCATACCTTTATCTGCCATCAGTGCAAAGTAGTTGATCTTGCCATCTGAAGTCCGATACCTATCAATTATACTCCTGAGATTCTGATTAAGACTCGTGACATCTTCTTGCGTGCTATTCATATTTCTCACTTCTATCGTTTAGCAAAATACCAGTTTTCCTCTTCTTCATATAACTTGAAGGTGGCACGCGGCATGCCACCGCTTACACTACGGTCCCAGCTTGGACCAGTCCATGATGATGATTAGGAACGTCAATGCGCCTAGCACGACCTTCAATGTATTGAGAAAGTCAGCGAGGTCTTGACCTCCCATTGCAGTCATTGCTCCTGAGAAGAATGGCAACATTCCCATGAAGAGAAGAATCAAACCTACTGTGAGTAGCCATAGCTTGCCATTGAGCATCTCCAAGTCAGTTTCTCTGAAAGCCACAATGAGTGTAATCAGAGCCACGATAATCTTGATGACACTCAGAGTCGTTCCACCATCGAACATAATTATTGCGGCAGCTGAGGGTACAAGCGACAGTGCACCCACAATGATCAGGCTTATGCCGTTAATCCACATCCACGCTTTAGTACCAAGTATATTCATGTGAATAACCTCTATTACTTTACAATTGTTAAGTTTCTCTTAAGTGTTTGGTTGACATATTCACTCCAACTCAGGAACAATACATGACACTAGTCCCGCATAGCATCCCTTTTCTTTGTTGCAAATGATTTATTTCGGACCTCAAGCATACATCTGGACACTACATGCGTGTTGTCAGAGGGAGTGACTATGGCTAACTGGCCAACTGAGAAACTAGACAAGATAATAGAGAAACCATACTGCACAACCACCGAGCAGATCACGATATGGCTCGCACCAGATGTTATGGATGTGACACATGAACCGGAAGTTCAGGAACAAATACGACGATATGCACCGGACATCCGTCAGTTGGGTGTCGGGCTCTATAGAGAACGATATGGCAGGAGGAACATCTGGGGCGGACTTCTGGTCCGATGTCTTGAAACAAAGACAGCAGAGAGTCAGACAGATGCACGTCTACGAAGGTGCTTGCAGTATATCTTCATCTGGACCAAACAACAGAGCGCAGTAAGTGCATTCTGGATGGTTATCGTGCCATTTCTGATGGGTCTGTGGGGCCTCATCATGAGAGAGCTATATGCTCCACTCATTGTCAATCTACAGGCAAGTATCCGGGCTAGCTTTTGGGGGACTCTCCTGACATGGTCCGATCTATTGCTCCCAATACTGGCGACTGGGCTGGTGACTCTCCCACTTCTCGCATCCGGGATTTGGGACCATCGATGGGACCTACAGGTTGGTAGTGGTCTTACAATCCGAAGTACAACCTTACTGATTCCATTCTCTTTCCTGATGTGGTTTGCTGCATTCAGTTGGATAATCCCAACAATTATCCTTGTCTTCACAATCTTCGTTTCTTTCCTATACTGGGTTTTAGACCAGCTTGGATTGGCTGGCACATCTCACTACATGGACTATCTTCCTGTCTTTATCTGGTTGAAGCAAAATGACACAGGTGACTGGGAGGTTGACAGAGGCTATTGGGACCGGCATCATTACAGTATCGAGTACAAGGAAGCAGATGAGCTGAGGAAGCCAAGATATTGGTTCCTATCCCCGAACCTGAGCACTCGAATAGACCAGGATGGTGACGTTGAGGAACGCGTTCGTCTACAAATGGATAACCCATGGCACTCGGTACGGCCTGGAGGGTCGGTCCAGAGATTCTTCCTGTTCCTGAGTGTAATCGGCTTGATTGTCCTAATACCAGTTGCACTTCTAATATTCACCTCTGGACAATACACAGAGATCAACAATGGTGGCTTTATCTTCGTCCTCTCGTGTAGTCTTGTTGTTCTAGGATTTAGAACCATCATGCGGACGTCGTCCCAGCTAATGCCAAGTCAAGAACTCAAGAACCTCCAACTTCCAACATCACCCGCTGAGTTAAACCTCTTTTCGGATGAAACAAAGAACCATCTGAACGAGGCCCGTCTACGGATACTATGGAACTTGGTGAAGACGGAAGACACTGGACACTGGATTCTCAAGAGGATCAGGTCAATCGTTCGAGGTGGCAAGGAATTTCAACCTGACATTAGGCCCAGGTTCGTTGTTATCACGAAGATTCAGGACCCCTTCAACTTCTATGGGCTCTCTCGATACTACAAGTCTTTCCGGGATGACTCTGACTATCTCTATCTATATATCAGTACGCGTTGTCCCATGACAGAGGCTGATCGAGATCGGAGTCTAGAAACCAAGATTGAGCTTCAGAGAGAGGGGATTAGAATAGATCCCACTGCGCAGGTTC
>JBHLRS010000062.1:0-13702 GCA_048882325.1 Candidatus Thorarchaeota archaeon
GGATTATCAATATCATACCAACCAGACCCGTCCCAAAATTGGATTAACACTTCTTCACCTGCAAGAGGTGGTGTGCCGCCAAGATATGTTAGTACTCCTTGAATATCAAAAAGGGTTTCATCCACATATAGTTGAGTGGGAGCTGTGATCGCTATCTCGAGATAGTATCTCTGAAGCTGAATCTGTGGTGCGATTGAGCTAAAAGCATTATCATAAATCGGTGTCCAGGAGGTCCAATTCACAAGAACGTCTATAGAACCAGGATTATCCTGAGTCGGTGTGCAGTTGTAGAGCATTTGGTAGTATCCAAATGCATCGGTCTTTTTCTGGAAGACAAATGTCCCAGTTGCATTGACCCAGTGAATATAGACAATCTCAGATGCGATGGGAGTACCATTCGCGAACTGGAGAAAACCATAGAGTAGAACGGTTTCATTAACGTAGTAGGTCCCGAAGTCCTCCTGAATCGATATGAGGGTACCAGTGGCAACAACATCAAGTGGTACAAGTGAGGACTGGCCATCATAGACATTATAGTATGGAGATGAGTAGTTTGCCCAAATGGTGACTGTTTCGGTGGCTTGTCCTATTGGAATTGTGTATTGATGTAGATATCCGCCGGTGGAGTTAGTCATAACGCTTCCAATATAGAAGACTCCAGTGCTATTCTGTAACCAGAAATCTACCCACTGATTTGCCAATGGTAGTGAGAACTCCGAAAGCGACAGATTACCTTGTATATCGATTGGCTGGAGCAAGAACACAGGATTAGGAGTGACAAAGATTGGATCTAGGGAAACATCGAACTTCTTCACGGTTAGGAATCGATGGATTGATTCGCAACTTGCCAGTGTCGGTGAAAGCGACGTGAAGTTTGACCAGTACTCAACCAGACCATCATCAGAATCCAGAAGTGTATAGTTCAACTCGTAATATCCATCTGGGGCCGTGAGAACAGAACCCAAGTGAATCAAGGACCCATTGTTCCACCAGATATCCACCCATTGACCTCCAATACCAGTACCATTAGAAACATGTGTCAAATATCCAAAGATTGTGATATTATAGCCAACATAGTATGGATCAGGCAACCATTGATTGATTGAGAGCTGGGTACCACTAGAACCAACATTGATTGGGATATAGGTACTCCAGTTCCCCGCAATAAGAGGCCATGGAGAACTCCAGTTGGCATAGGCGAAGTAGGTTCCATCAGGTTGACTGACTGGTATTGTGTAACTCCAAGTGAACCCGCCAGTAGCGTTCAGGCCGCGTGTTGTGTTTGCCTGCGAGTGAAAGAACACACCAACCTGTTGGCCCATAGGCAATACTGTGCCATTAAGGAAATAGACCACCCCATCATAGTCTATTGTTGACCCTGCAGGAACATCGGTTGGAAGTACTGTGAGATTAAAGCCCACTCTTCCCCATACCTCTGTCGTCGAGTTATCGCCAGAACGAGCCTCATTCAAACGAGGTATACCGTATTGGTCCCAGTCACCCAAGTACCAAGACCAGACCTCATGGTCACCAACTGTCATTAAAGCGAGGGCTAAGGGATCCACGTAGATATCAAGCTCGTAGTACCCGTACTCATCAATTGAAGCATTGCCCATGAACGTGTTGCCCCAGTAGATACCGATGTTACGATTATCGTATTTTGAACTATTGACAGGGACTCCTCCTACCTTCATTGTACCATAGACATGGATAGTGTCCTCCCAGAATGCAAAATGAGTATCCACACCCTGACTCACATTGAGCTGCCTGGTTTCGCTCAGGACAAACCCATCAACTCCAGATGGGGGTGAGGGAGATGAGTCAGGATTAGGTGTTCCCACCGCAAAGATGGCAGTGCGGTTTGTAATAGAGAAATTGGCAGCAGTCCACGTTGCCGCAATGATGTGATAATCCACAGTCGCATTTGATGGAAAGACGTAGGTCACATTGGCTATTGGTTTGTCTGGTGATTGGCCTATAGTTTGAACGCCAATGAACTCGGTGTCGGTTTCGTCATAGAAAGTGATGGTTTCAGGAGTTGTGACTGGAACACCATCGACAGTGATGTTCGCACTCAGCATGAAGGGAGTTCCAATCTGTTCCCAGGGTTGTCCATTAGATGGCCAGACGTTAAGCTGAACATTGGGTATTGGTGCGTTGGTTGGGACTTCATCGCCGCCCATATCACTAGGTAATGCCAAAGGAACGACCTGAATCCATTCCCCTTCGGTGGCTCCGGACATTGGTATAAAGACTTCTGACCAGAATGCCATATGTCTGACCTTGAGGGTTCTGTAGGAATAGGTGGGATCAGCCTCTCCAACCGCATATCCCAAGGTCAATCGAGCTGGAATACCAAGTCCACGCATGAAGACACAGTAGGCAGTGGCAAAGTCCATCGGGAGTCCACCACCACGCTCTAGGAACCAGTCAGTGACCTCTTGACCAGCCGGTGGTCTCTCGAGGGAAGTGTAGGTGAGGTTGAACGTGGTCTGGAAGTAGAGATTCACAGCCATTGCAGTCTCATAAGCATTGTTCCCAACTCCAATGAACTGTGAGATGTTGTCTTGGACTCGCTGGGTGAGTGGGTCAGGTAAGTCCAGATAGACATCTGCCCAGCCTGGAGCAGAGGAGCCGGGTTGTGCATTTGCAGCAACATTAGCAAGGTCTTGGGTATCATAGGATAGCTGGAATGTAACGATGACCTCCTCTCCAGTGGTTCCCTGAATGAATGGAGTGAAGAGAAGTGTATTGTAGGCGTCAGTTTCTAGATCATAGTCAAGTAGACGACCAGGGTCAGGGTAAGGATTTCCGTTCCCATCTATACTCCAGGTCACGAATGAGTCCTCAATGACTCTCAGGTCAGGATGAAGTGAAGGAAGCTCGATTGCCCCAACATTGGCTCCAGCTGTGGCGTTGAAGACAACTGTATAGATCTCGTTGGTTGCCTCACCGGTGGAGATAAGCTGTGTAAGGGCATCTAAAGGAATTGTGCCAATCTGGGTCTTCCCCCAATGTGCTCCGTCGTATGAATCATACGCCCCCACCCGCCATAGTTGCGGCGGGTCCGCTGGCGCTACTGTAAAGATGATGTTGTCCAGCTGGTCTAGTATGTCATCCGGTAGCTGTTGGTCGAGAGGGACATCTGTGTAATTGACATTGTCAAACCAGTTTGTCCTTCCTCCTGCAAACTGGTTATCATAGGGCCAATATGGGATGTACTCGTACGGAAAATGAGGACTATAATCACGATTTGCCCCCCATTGAACAATCGCAAAATTATAGGTTGCCCAAACGAGACTGGCGACTATGAAGATTGAGCTGATGAGGGTAGTAAGACCCATTCTTCTGCGGGAAGTTCTTGTTGCGGCGCTCACTGGACTAATCCTCTTATTCACCATTTGGGAGATTTGGCGTGTCGTATAACTCATGGTGGAGGCGAGTTACTCTCAAACGTCCTTTCCTAGCAATTAAAGGGTTGCTCAGCTGAACTCAATCTTGTTTATCGAAAGTAACTTGGCGAAAGAAACACCAGTAAATCACTATATTTGATGGTGTATAATAAGCACAACCACATAATAACAAGAGGTCAGCACAGTGGAGTTAGGTCATCGGTTGATTGAGGAATTTGTCAGAGAAAGTCTGGAGGAGAACAGCAAAGGAGCGCATACCTTTGACCATACAAAGAGAGTCTATGCTTTGTCAATGAAGATTGGGGAGGATGCAGGTGCGAATCTGAAGACACTTGGTGCTGCAGCACTCTTACATGACGTCGCTAGACCAATGGAGAGAGAAGCAGGGATTTCTCACTCCATTCTGTCAGGGGAGATGAGCAGGAGGGTATTGGATAAAGCTGGTTATGACTCTGAAGAAATTGCGAGCGTGATAGATACAATCAGGACTCACAGATTCAGTGAAGGACTTGAGCCCAACTCACTTGAAGGAAAAATACTGAGTGATGTGGATAAGCTTGATGCCATGGGAGCTATTGGGGTGTTCCGAGCCATTGCTCAGGCTGAAAGCACAGGAGTAGGAATCAAAGGTTTCCTCGACCATGCTGATGAGAAACTACTACGCCTGAAAGACCTCATTTATACAGAGGGGGCTTTAGCAATTGCGGAGGAGCGCCATAGGACACTCGAGGCTTTTGTGTTACAACTAAGAGATGAGCTGCATTCATAGTTTGCATCATTTCCGGCTCAAGTATAACTCTAGATACGAATCACGGACCATATTATTTGAATCAATTCCAAGTTCATTCAGTATTTTGAAAATAAGCGACTTAGCAGATTCCATCTCATCCTTTTTGTGAACAATGGACTCAAGTTCCAGAAATTGTCCAACTTGTTCTACGTCATCAACACTGATTGTGATATCACGGAGATCAAAGAATATCCTTTTCTTCGTGACAACTGCAACGGGTTTGAAATCAAGACTCTGTAAGATAGATGATACTGCATCAGTTTTATCGATTCCAACAGAGTATTCCAGACGGGTTTTGGTCTTCTTGTCTACCTTCGGACCTTTGTAGGTCAACTCATTTTGAGACCGTGTGGTATCTAATTCTTGGTCATCGAGAGGTCTTCTTGTCCGCACTCTAATTGCTTCGTCAGTTTCCTGAAAAGATCGACAGGGATGATCATAGTAAGTGTCAATCTGAATCTCGCTGTTCAACATTTCAGCCCCGATATCAAGAAGTCTCTGTTTCATCTCTTCAGAATCCGTGATTATGGCCTTGACCTCAACCTCATATGACTCGGACACGATAATCATCCTCAAGAGATACCCTGAGTTTCAGGTTGTTAGGTGTTTCCATCCATAACCCAAATAACGGCGATGTATCAACCCTGAAGGGTGGGTGTCACTGTGACTAGTATCAAGACCATCAAATGTGCGAAATGTGGCAAAGAGTATGACGAGTCCTCAGTACCTCCTAATGATGGATGTGGGGGAAGAATAGACTTTGAGTTTGATCTAGAGATAATCAAAGAAACAATAACCAGAGAGAGTCTTGAAAGAAGAACCCCTGGACTCTGGAAGTACTTCGAACTGATGCCTTTGAGGGACCGCAGGAACATTGTGACATTGGGAGAAGGCGGAACACCACTGGTTGACAGCAAGATGTTTGCTGATGCATGGAAACTGAAGAACCTCTCATTGAAGATTGAAACAGTGAATCCTTCGGGATCCTTCAAAGACCGGCCAATCTGTGTGGGAGTAAGCAGAGCTCTGGAAGATGGTGCAAAAACAGTTTCAGCAGCATCATCAGGAAATGCAGCAGCCTCAATGTCTACATTTGCAGCACGGGCAGGACTCCAGGCAGTTGTCTTTGTACCAGAGGATGCACCTAAGGGTAAATTGATTCACCTTCGGACACTGGGAGCAAAGGTCTTCAGGGTCAAGAAAGTCAAGGAAGGAATAGATCCTACAACCACTCTTTTACACGCCGCTATTGCAGAGTTTGGTTGGACGCCTACACCGTCATTCGGGCCATTCAACTGCTTCCAGTTCGAGGGTACCAAGTCAATGGGCTATGAAATAGCTGAACAGACCCAATGGGATCCACCAGACTGGATTCTTTTTCCAACCGGCAGTGGTGGATTGATGGCGGGTACAATGAAGGGCTTCTGGGAGTTCAGAGAGATGGGACTGATTGGCAAGATACCGAGACCTGTGGTAGTGCAGCCAGAGGGCTGTGCGCCAATAGTAAGGGCATTTAAAGAGGGACAAGACCCCCTAGATATCATTCCTTGGGACTCCAATGAAACCGTAGCGGGTGGTCTTGCAGATCCATTTCCATGGGATGGTGATGCAGCCCTCAAGTATCTCAAGCTAGCAAAGGGTGAGGTGGTTGCAGTACCAGACGACGAGATTGAGAAAGCATTAGTTCTTCTTGGCAAACTAGAAGGAGTATTCGCTGAACCAAGTGGAGTCGCAGCCATGGCAGGACTCAAGGCCCTAGTGGACCAGGGTACAATAGACAGATCTGACAGGATTGTAGTGCCAATAACTGGCTCAGGATTCAAGGATTTAGATACCCCAGATAGGCTGACAACAGAGGTGCAGTTGATACCTCCAGACACGGCAGAACTCAAGAAGGCACTCGAGAGTTACGATTGAGGTGGTAGCATGGATGAAACAAAGATAAGAGAATACATGGCTGAAGCAATTGCCGAGGCTAAGAAAGGTCTTGCAGCTGGAGGAATACCAATCGGATCAGTGTTGGTAATAGATGACAAGATTGCAGGTAGAGGGCACAATCAACGGATACAGAAAGGTAGCGCTGTTTTGCATGCTGAAATGGATTGTCTTGAGAATGCTGGTAGGTTGACTGCCAAAGACTATCAAAAGTCGGTGCTGTTCTCGACTCTATCACCATGCGACATGTGTAGCGGAGCTGTCCTACTTTATGGAATTCCTAAGGTCATTGTAGGCGAGAATAAGACCTTCCAAGGTCCTGAGCAGTATGTCAGTGACCGCGGCGTTGATGTCACAGTTCTCAATGACTCTGAGTGCATCGAGATGATGGAGAAGTTCATTGAGCAAAATCCGACTTTGTGGAACGAGGACATCGGTGAGTGAATGACACAGCATTATTGGGGATATGAAGATGTCAAGTAAGGAACTCCGGCAAAGGGCAAAGGAACTGGCAAAGGAGTACGGATATCTCCAATACATGATTGAACGTTATCTATCGCTTTGGGGCGAAGAGGACACTCTGAGGTTCATTGAGGCTTGTGAGCAACAAATCAGAACTTCAATTCGAGTGAACACACTGAGATCGTCAGTGGGTGAAGTGATTCACAGACTTCAAGGGAAAGGGGTCACACTTGACGAAGTGCCTTGGTTAGAGGAGGGCTTCTATGCTGACTTCAATAGTACTTCTCCAGGTGCCCTACTTGAACACATGTTGGGATTCTACTACATACAGGGAGTTCCCTCCATGACTGCTGTTTCTGTGCTGAATCCACAGCCAGGAGACATAGTCTTGGATCTGGCTGCTGCCCCAGGAGGAAAGACAACCCACATCGCTCAGTTAATGCGGAACGAAGGCATGGCCATAGCAATCGAACAGGACAGGCAACGCATGGCTAGTCTTCAAAGTAACATAATCAGGTGTGGCGCTACGAACACTCTTGTACTCCGTGGAGACGCGAGAAAGCTTGGTAGTATCCCCTTCGAGCCAAATAAGATTCTCCTAGATGCACCCTGTTCTGGAGAGGGACTCATTCCTCTGGATCCAACGAGAAAGACAAGTAAGACCATGGCTGACATTAGATTTTGCGCAACAAGAGAAGATGAGATGCTAGAGGCTGCTGTCAATATCTTAGCCAATGACGGTACTATGGTTTACTCAACTTGCTCCATTGCTCCTGAGGAGAACGAATACATTGTAGATGATATTCTAAAACGACATCCTGAGATGAGAGTAATGGAAATCACGACTGAGTTTGGTTCCCCTGGTTATTCTGACCCTTATGGTATCAAACTGAATGAGTCTTTGAAATTGTCAAGAAGATTTCTGCCTCATCTTCACGGAACTGAGGGGTTCTTCATCTGCAAACTGAAGAAGGAGGACAGCTCAGAATGAAGATAGAGCTTGTAGATCCAGTTGATTGGGGCTCTATCATAGAGCAGGTTGACGTCGAGTTTGGAGCAGGAGTGATCAAGATACTTCTTGGAAATCGAGTGCCTGTAGTGATGGCTAGAGGGAGTACCAGAATCTTCTATGCAATTCCGACAGAGTGGATGTCGAGTCTTATTGAGAACGTGAATTTACTTGATATCCAGTTTATTGGTAAGGAGCTCGGCTCAATCGAAAAGGGAAGATTCAGACTTAGCTTGCAAATCCTGAGTGAATTGGCTGAAATCACTGATAGTTACTTGATAGTTTCTAGACAAGGTGCAGAAGCCTTCACATATGGGAGGAGCATCATCAGAGAGTCTGTGAAGGAATTGAACACATCACTTGTGAGAGGTCAGAGGGTACTTGTGCTAAATGAGAAAAGAGAGTGCCTTGGAATAGCAGCGCTCTCTGTAGATGCGGCAAAACTCACTCGACTTGGAGGAGACAGACTGGTTGCTAAGAATCTTGTAGACATAGGTTGGTTCATAAGACGCCTGGGTTAGACGAACATGTCGCTTGAACGGTCTGAGTCCTCGATTGATTTTCTCATTTTCTCGAGTCGTTCTATCTCACGAGACTCCTCCAGAAGTTGCTCCACATTGGCTCCAACTCCATAGATATCATTGATTTTTTCGAGCATTGTTGCTGCGGACCGTGGATCGGGGCGACCTCTAGTTGCGTATGTGAGAAGGCCGATTGCTGGAGCCCCATGCATCTCAAGCTCAGCCAGGAACAGCGCCAGCGGACCTGCAACAAACAGACCTTCCTCAAGAAGTGGTACCTTCCATTTTTCAAGCATCTCCTTGTATGCAGTTGTGGGAACACAACGCATTTCCTCTTCATCCTCTTTGAATGATGCATCGAGCCCTCCGAGAAGCAAGGTCTCTTTGAATTTGTTCTCAGCTACCCAGCTTGCTAGTTTGTCGATGAATCCCCATTGCTCGGACTGGTGTGGTTGAAACCGAGGAACTAGGAAGATCATCTTCTTCTTTTTGTAGGAATAGAGTTCGAATGGTAAAACAAGACGTTCATTCTCCATAGAAACGAAGAGTGGAAGCATATCACTCTTGATGAACCCGACGCGATCAGCATCTAGGGTCCGGGTCAAATGTGCAGTGCTCAGAAATCCTACTTCACCTAGACCATGAAATCCACAGATGAAGGTGGATCCGGGTTCAATCTTGAAGTCCTTCTTCAGGATGATTTTGAAAGATGAATCAGTTGTAGCTACGAAAGCCATGACCATTCAAGCCTCAGTTGAGAGAAGATAGTTTAACCTCTCTCGGTTACAAGGAAGAAATTTGGCGGTTGCTTTTGAGGCTTTATATGTGTCTACGTAAGATTGGCATTGTAGAGTGGATTACACACGCCTTGGGCCGCCATTGAGGACTATAGGAATTGTTCATTTTTGGACGAGCTCTACGGTATAGTGACCAGCCACACATAAAACTAATAGGAGTTCATGATATGTCCTCATATCACCTTATGCGCATTTGATGGAGCGGGATTATTTGAGCACCCTAAGGGAACTAGAACTTCAACAGGTTGCTCCCCGTTTGTTGGAGTTACTCAGAAGGCAGGGACTTGCCACACTCACTAGATTTCAGTCCGCTTCAGTTCAACAAGGTATTATGAGGGGGATTAGTCAGTTATTAGTGACCTATGACTATAATGAGGCATATATGGTAGGTGAGATTGCACTCCTCAACCGTGTTGCTTCTGACCACAGAGCAAGGGCGATAGTACTCTGTCCTCACCCTCACCAAGCGGAGAGGCGGTTTCGGTCATTAAGTCAGAAATGCAGTCGTTTGGGCATCGAGGCTTCAGAGATTATCCGTAGAAGGACTGCAACCACAGAAGGAGCAGGTTCAGGTAGAGTGGTTGTTGCAACATATGCATCAATGGATATTGCATCACGTGTAAACCCAGAAATTCTTGATGGTGTGGTCTACGTACTGATTGATCGACTTGACCTCATTGGACAGCCACGTATTGGAGCGCGGCTCGAAACAGTTCTTGTGACATTATTAGGTCATGCAGATGTTCAGTATGCAGCAATCTGTCCTCCTCTTGAAGACATGGACGAATTGGGCACCTGGCTGGATGCAGAGATAGTGGAAGATCCGAAAGCAGATGTGAAACTGATTTTTAGTGTGAAAACCTTTGAGGACTCGGATGATTCAGTTGCAGATTTGACCGAATTTGTCACACGAAAGCAGGGACAGGTGATGATTCTCTGTTCTAATATTGCAACCTGCGAGGATTTTGCGGTTCAACTGGCCGGAATTGAAACAGGGAACAAGACCACAGCTGCAAATCTCAGACTGGCTCCTGAATACAGAGATGACCTTAGACATCTCTCACTTGACATAAAGAAGTGGTATAGCCAATGCGAAAACACAGTAAAGCTTAGCAAGGTAATCACAAAAGGGATCGCTTTCATCCATGAGGGAGTCGGAATGATCCAGAGAAGGACCATCTCTGAGGCATGGGAGGATGGTCTTCTACCTGTCATTGTGATGCCAACACGCTTTGCTATTGCAAGTGGTCTGAGGGCTACTGTCGTGTTCTTGATGGGCGTGTTCATGCAGGAACTCGGCAAGGATGCCTCTCAGGAGGAATCAGTCACTATGTTGTCTGAGTGGCAGCTGAGTGATGTTCTTGAAGCAGCTGGCAGAAGGGGAATTGACAATGAAGCATTTGGAATCGTTGTGGTAGACAATGCGTCTGAGAGGGGTCGGGTTCTAAGCAAGTATTTCGAAGAGGACCAAAGAGGAAATCTAAAGGCAAGACTTGGTGAAGTTGACAGCGTAATGGATGAAACTGAGAATGTTCAAGACTTAGTTTTGCGTCAACTGTGTGGAAAATCTGGAAAAGGTGATGATCCCTTCTCAATCATTGATCGTACATTCTGGGGAAGTAGCAGTCTTGTGACTGACGTCAGACAAGCGGAAAAGCCAGATGAGTCATCAGTAGAGAAGCTCCTGACACTCCGTTCAACGAGGTCCACATCTTCCAGAGCGCAGGATATACCTGATTCAAGTGTGAAACTCACGACAGTAAGACCTGACAAGATAGAAGGTCTTGTACACAGCGGGAGCAGGGAGATATGGCACTATACAACACTGAAGGCGAAAGACGGTGTTTCATGTTCATGCGAGTCATGGAAATATCAGGGTATACGAAAACACAGACTTTGCAAACATCTTATCAAGTTCGCCCGATTCGCAATGAATGAAGATGATACAAAACCCTATGCAGCAGGAGTGATAATGCAGGCACTTCGAGGTCTTGAAGTATTCGGGGAGTTAGAGGCAGACAAGCTCATAATTCGTGATGAGAAAAGCACAAGATGTACGGAATTGGGAAAGGATATTGCAGTTCTTGGAGTTCCTGTTAAAGACACCAAGAGAGTGATGAATGCAATCGCTGATGAGAAGAGTGACTTGAAGACAATCCTAAGGAATGTGGTCCTGACTCAAACAACCATTCCAAAGGATGTTGTGAAGCGTGTCCTGGATAAACTCCCTGCGAAGACCATTGAGGACATAATCTGTGAAGATGACATGCCAGGAATTGTCGAGAACTGTCTGGAAGAACTGGAATATGTAAACTCAATCCTACTGAAACTCCTCAAATCTAAACATCCAGCAAAGGAGGAGAGTAGGAAGCTTGGACAGAGTCTTCTTGCTCTTCTTGAGCCCATGAAGTAACATTTTTACGTGAGTAGACTCGTGGCGGCTCAAACCCAGGGTGTTGCTGACCCTGAGCGGTGGTTGACCAATGAAGTTGTTTGAACATGAGGCTAAGGACATCTTCCGAGCCTTCAAGATGCCAACGCCTACAGGCGGTGTCGCTCGAACGCCAAAAGAGGCGAAAGAACGTGCTGCCGAGGTTGGAAAGCCTGTTGTCGTAAAGGCGATGGTTCTTGCGGGTAAACGGGGAAAGGCTGGAGGTGTGAAGTTCGCAGACACCCCACAGGATGCAGAGAAGCGTGCTGAAGAGATTCTGAGAATGCGTATCAATGACTTGCCAGTTGAAGCGGTCTTAATTGAGGAAAAACTGGACATTCAACAGGAGATCTATGCTGGAATCACCATTGACAGGAATGAACGCAAGTATGTCATAATCGGTAGTGCGGCTGGAGGAATGTCAATCGAAGAGCTCGCAGAGGAGAGTCCTGAAAAAATCATCAAAATGCATGTAGACCCCGGACTAGGTTTTCAGCCGTTTGAAGCTAGACAGATGGCTATTGCCATGGGTTTCAAGGGCAAGCAAATCAATCAGCTTGGAAGCTTCTTCCTGAGATTGTGGGAGATTGTCGAAACTTATGATGTAGAACTCACTGAGATTAACCCACTTATTCTTACGAAGGATGGTAGGTTCTTTGCTGCTGATGCTAGATTGAATATCGATGATAACTCACTATTCAGACACAAAGCAATCATCGAGCGGCTCAAACGTGAACCTGTCGAACAGAATGAGCGGGAGAGATTGGCCTCAGAGAACGATATGGCATATGTTGAACTAGAAGGAAATATCGCTTGCATCTGTAATGGTGCAGGACTTACTATGGCGACCCTTGATGCTGTGTCACTCTACGGCGGCGAGGCGAGTACATTCCTTGATTTAGGAGGAGGAGCAGATGCAGAGCGGGTTGAGAAGGGCATTGAGATAGCGCTCATGTATCCCAATGTAAAGGCAATCTTGGTCAACATAATGGGAGGCATCACAAGATGCGATGAGGTGGCTAAGGGCATATTAGCAGCGAGAAAAGACGGAGATATCACTGCACCGATGGTGATTCGCATGGTTGGAACCAACGAGGAAGAAGGCCAAGCCATCCTGAATAAAGCAGGGATACCATTTTTGAAGACGATGGAAGAAGCTGCCTCGAAAGTGGTCGAGCTCGTGAAGGAGGTTACTTAGATGGCAGTTCTAGTTGACAAAGACACTAAGGTCATTGTTCAAGGAATCACTGGAGGACAGGGAACGTTTCACTCCGCAGCGATGTTAGAGTATGGCACCAAGATTGTTGCTGGAGTGACTCCTGGAAAATCTGGACAAGAGGTCAACGGAGTTCCTGTCTTTGATAGTGTGATTGACGCAAAAGAGGACACAGGAGCAAATGCTTCAATCATCTTTGTTCCAGCACCGTTTGCAGGCGACGCGGCTCTTGAAGCGATTGCTGCGGATCTTAATCCGGTGGTTCTAATTACAGAGCATGTTCCCGTAAAGGATGAAATTAAACTGATTCACGCTGCAAAAGCGAAGGGAATTACGGTTATTGGGCCAAACACACCCGGAGTCATCACACCCGGGGTAAAGCAGAAAGTTGGCATAATGCCTGGACATGTCTTCTCACATGGCGAAGTAGGACTCATGTCCCGAAGTGGTACACTGACCTATGAGATCGCAGCAGGAATGACTAATGCAGGTATTGGAATATCCACAGCCATAGGTCTCGGAGGAGACCCGTGTGTTGGACTCACTACAATTGAGGCTGTTAGACTCTTCAAAGGAGACAAAGACACCAAGGCATTGGTCTTAGTGGGTGAGATTGGCGGCGATGCAGAGGAACGTGCTGCAGTCTATATCAAGAAAGAGTATGACCTTCCAGTCGTCGGATTCATCGCTGGGAGGACTGCGCCACCTGGAAAACGTATGGGACATGCTGGAGCAATCATCAGTGGAAGTTCAGGAACTGCAGCTGCAAAGGTCAAAGCACTCAATGATGCAGGAGTTGCAGTGGCGGAGAAACCAAGTGATGTTGCTAGGCTCCTTAAGGAAGCAATGTAAAGGGTTCTATGGAATCTTTTTGTGGAAAGAGCACAAGCTTTTAAAACACAACACGGCTGGAAAGCCGAGCGGGCTAACTAGAAACTACTCTGTTCGCTATCAATGATATGAGGTTCAGAAGATGCCAGTAGCTGACATCGAAAAACGAAGGCTAGCACAGCACTATTTGCTGTACAAGTCCATTTGCCGATACTGTGGAGCAACTAATCCACTGAAGGCAAAGAAGTGCAGAAAATGCAAGAACAAGGACCTCAGACCAAAGAGACGTTCAAAGAG
>JBHLRS010000063.1:0-13128 GCA_048882325.1 Candidatus Thorarchaeota archaeon
AACAAACCGTTATTGTGCCAAGTGGCTTCAAACCTACGACCTCATTTACAGGACTACAAATCAACAGGGTTTAACTATTACTCTAAGTTAACAAACGTTAACTATCTACTTCAATGTTTTGGGGAGTTCTGCTTGTAATATGTTGTCGTATCTGAGAAACTGAAGATAGAAGTGCGCCACTGGTAGTCATTGAGATGAGTTTTCGAGCCAATATTCAACTAGTTTTGGTTTCAATCTCTCTACCCGATCTAACCAAGTGGAAGTTTCTTGTTCAACTTTTTTACTTGTTGCAATAGATGTAAGTCTGACAATATCCTCGTCACCGATTGGTTTCGAGTAATCTAGTATTTCGTCAGGAATCATACTCGGGTCATCAAATTGGATCCCAAAATGTTTCAAAATGGCGTATGTGATCTCATTCGCAGTTGGAGTGTTACTCGATAGAGTTACTGCATCCTCTCCCCTCTTTCTTTTCTGTCCAAAGAGGTATCCGAATACACTCTCATCAATGTATCTTGCCGCAAAGAACTGCAGGATCTCATTCAAAAACTCCAGTCCTTTCTCGTAGACACTCTCACTCACTTTGATCATTTCATCACATGATCCACGACAGGCATAGGACTCGGGAAACCTTTCTATCTCGAGATACGCTGTCCTGAAACCACTGTTTGATTCATCGATAAATCCAATCAGGTTGAGGGGAAACAACTGGCATGCAAGAGGTCTCTTGGAATAAATCAAACACTTATCGTCGATGTGAAAGGGTCAATATTCGTCGAAATTCAATACATACCGGTGCCATAGATTGAAGACTGTCGAGTTGATACTCATATACTCCTTTGCGAACGATGTTCCACCCAATTCTATCAATGACTGAGCTATGATTGGTGCCTCGACATCTGTGAGGAATACTGCTTGTTTCTTACAGCATTCACCACAATGCACACAAAGAGAATCCATGATTTCTTTGAGCTCTTCTACGACTTTTTCAATCAGCATTGGTTTCGTAGATGAAGAGGTCTTCTCTGGGTATTAAGACTACTGAGAATGAAGAAGTGGCGCCGCCGGTAGTATTTCCTGTTCCAATTGTTTTGATGTCTTCAGCTCATTTTTTAATCTACAACAACTCCCAAAATTGTAACCGCATGACATAAATACTATTACGTCTATTATGTATTATAATTGAGGGGATTGTAATACATGCCTTGGGACTACGAAGGAATAGCATTCTACATGTGCACAACAGCATGTCCGAATCACGTTCCATTATATAGAGCGTGGAATGGTTCAGATCATTTCTACACCACGAGTGTAACGGAATACAATGGACTACCTAGTTCATACTCTCGTGAGGGAATTGCTGGTTATATTGCAAACTCAGCACTACCTGGTCATGTGCCTCTGTATAGGCTTTACGGGCCTCATATTGATGACCACATGTACACTGCAAGTAAGAGTGAACATGATAACGCAGCCCATCCATGGGTTAGTGAAGGAATCCAAGGGTATGTTATACCTGGCGGCGCTTCAATACCATCAAATCACGTACCTGTATATCGATCATATAATTCTGAAATTGGAGACCATTTCCTTACTACTAGTGCAGATGAAATCGTGTCTGCAGGTGGCATTCTATTCCGATATTCAACAGGTTGCGTTTCAGATTATGGTGGGTGTCCGGGAAACAATTTACCTTTGTGTGTCCCAGAGGGTGAAATATTTCGCTTCTGGTATGATTTAGCAGGATTCCAAAGGTTCTCTCGGTGGGATGATGGTAATGTTTGGGGTTCTGATTTTCGAGATGCGGCCAACGGTGACCTCGAACCCCAGGGAGGAAGTGATATCCCCGACATCTACCTATTCGCTGGTCATGGTACTTGCCAGAATCCTCCAGTGGCTACATCTCCTGACTTTATCAACACTTGTGGCAACTTCGGTACACCGGATGCAACAAGAATAGGAACTCAGTCTCGATGGGGCAACGGAATAGGTAATCTCAAGTTTGCCTTTATTGATGCCAGCTGTCCCATGGATTTGGTATCTATCAGAAATGAATGGTTCCCTGTATTCCAGGGACTTCATGTAGCTGTAGGTCATTCGGGTACTACAACTCAGGATTGTCTTGACAGTACGGGTCGAGGAGCACTGTTAGCCGCATACACTTCAGGAGCGTTACCTTATTTTATTCCTCATCTAAGTGTTGGAGATGCATGGATGATTGCTGGAATAATAGACATTCAGAGAGGGTGCTGCGCTGTTGCCTTGGCCGCAGGTAATGATCGCGCGGATGCTATCGACAGACGTGAGAATGAGAAAGTGCGAGAACATAGATCCGATCCAACACCCAACTGGTTTGCTTGGAAATGGATGTGTCGTACATGATTGAAGGAGAAGGGAATACTGATGAATAAAGAAGACAACACATTCAATGCTGAAATGGAACAATTTGCAAAGCTTGCACAAACTCTTGGTCTGACATTGGAGAAAGTCATTAGCAGAGGATCTGAACGAAATTTGTTAGGCATAAAGTCAGAGTATGTACTGTTCAGCCGGCGACTAGATAGTCGTACATACTTTGTTCAGGACACGAGATATGGAAATGGACTTGAAGGTGGGATCTTCCGGGGAACAAAAGAAGAACAATATGAGTCTGCTCGATTTATCTTTAAGCATTTGAATATCCCATTAAATGAGATTGCAGAAGAAGTCCTGCAAACGGAAATGACTCAGGAAGCGTACGTTCATCAAGAATCCGGAGAGGTCAAACTGGAAGAAGTCCAAGAAGGGAAGAGTTTTGTCTATTTTACTCGCCAAATCCAAGACATTCCTGTATGGTCTTCAAATCTAACGTTGGGATTAATGAAGGAAAAGCAAATTGGGTTCATGCAGCTTCATTGGCCAGAAATCCCTCGTCATGTAATTGAGGAAGCACATAAACTCGCACAAAAAATAGAAGCTGGATGGCGGCCTGATGAACAGAAAGGTGCAATAATCGAGTCAGTAGAAGCAGGCATTATCCATTCACCAGCTATTGGGTTTGTCATGGATATCTTACCAGTTATTCGTGTTGTCTCTGCGTCAGTTGACAAGAACTTTTCAAGAAAACAGGTCCTGTATCTAGACCGACACGGTATAGACGTACCACTCCCTCGACATGCTATAATGCCATTTGAGCCAAAACAACAGGAAAGGACTCTAGCAAAACGTGGTGGCATCTCATTAAGAAATCTGGTTATTGTTGCAGTAATAGTTATAGCTGCCATCATCATATCAATTTACTATGTTCTCTTTGGTTAATATTATGAAAATGGCGTCGTCGATAGACCCTTCAAATGAGGAATTAATATGGCAATAATTACACATGACGAAAAATGTAAGCAAGGAGTGAGCATTGTTCTGGGACATTTTTATTACGAAGTAGCATGAAGGATTACGTTTGGGAAGAATCTTGCAGTGAGGTGCGCAAGCTACAAACCAACAGTATAGAATGGACGTGGCGTTTAACTATTCCCAAGGATTTACCATCTAAAATCAATCCAAATTGGACTGGACCTAATATTACGATTGATCCCTACGATATTACATTCATCGAAAATTTGACTTTATATTTCAACCAAACAGCAATGTTAATATTCGAATCCTCAGTCCGACCCCGATACAAGCCGCCGTGGCTCAGTAGGTAGCGTGATGTTCCTTTGGGAACTTCGCACCTAAAGCGACAGCTTTTAGGCGCGATTCGCGTCATGCCGCTTAAGCCTGTTACCTCTCAGTAGGTAGCTGAGAGCCAGACAGTTGTTGGTCGTAGGTTCGAGAATCGATCTCCTTGCGAGGTCGATCGGTGACCCTACCGGCGGCGCCATCTACACTATAGTTAACTCATAACATTTCCTTATTCCTGATTATCTATCTAGCTTTCGATTGTTTCTCTAAACCATGACTCAGCTTTACTTCGTTTTCGTTCATCATTTGGAGGACAGATTTTCACCCATTGAACGGTGTCCTCCTTTGAAGATGTAGTAGCCCTCCAACGAACTGATACTTTCTCACCAGTAGGATAATATCTGATTAAATCTGGTCTAACGGTGATTTTGATACCCAGACTTTCTGCAACAGCACTCTCATCGTCAACAAGATTACTTCTATTTGCATCCACGGCTGAAACCAGATTCTTCGCTGCACTCGCAACCTCCGAATTGTCACTTTTTTGGAGTTGCGATAATGCCGTATAAGATATCCAACTCTGTTTAACCAGATCCTCGGTTTGTCCACCGGATTCTTTTACTAAGGAAATCTCAGACGCTCCTACTTTGGATTGAAAACCAAACTTGTTCTGTTCATCCTTGATGTACAGAGCTACATTTCTACTCCAGTAAAAGTATCCTGTTGAATCAAATCCCCCATCTTCAGGAATTAACTCCTCCAAGTACGCACATCGAGCTTCCTCTGACCAGTTGAGATATCCCTCAGGAAGACTTGGATTTGTAATGGTCTTGTTTCCAGGAGTCATTCCTTCATGAATCATGATTAGTCCTATCTGATTCTGAATGTGAACCTCGTATGACCCTGGACGAAGTTTCGGTCTGAGTGTGATATCACCAAAGTTGCTGAGAATGTCCTGAACGCGATCTATACGTTCGAGATGTTCTTCGTTGTAGGTTATCCTCCCCGACTCTCGTAAATGACAATCACTTACAATAATGGCTGCAAGACGAGCCTTCAAGACTTCTAATTCCTCTCCCTCTGGAAATCGCGGGTTCTCGATTCCCGCCTGACCATTTACTCCAGTGACCTTGGTCACACGCCCCTCCAAATTGGAAAGTTTTCTATCCGTTGAATCAAGATAGAATCTAACAATTTTCCCTTCCAATCGCGTACTCTTCTCACTTATTGGTCTCTTCCTTGCTGAAGTTCCATCATCTCCTGCATGAAACTGCTTCACAACCTCATTCATGTGTTTCAATGACTTGTGAGGGCTCTCCTCCAGTCCAAATTGCCTCTGAAGTTCATTGACAATACAGGTGATCTCTTTGTTGTCCCTGAAGTAGTAGAACTCTGTTTCATAGGCGCTGACAAGTTCATCAGACCTGTTCTTCGGAATCCAAGTGTACATTCTATCATCAACATATGCAACACGGGCTCGATTGTGCTCAAGACCAAGTTTTTGGGTTAGGGATTCCTCAATCTCCTGTCTGTTTGAATCAATAAACCGTTTCAGTTCAGTATTTTGCTTAGAATCAATCTCTGACTTGAAGTCTGCATACCGAACAGGATGTTTCTCACTTGATTCATCCCTGAGCATATGCTCAACAGCTGAAGCTACTCTTTCGGAAGAGAGCCTGTCAGACTCCCACATCTTTTCGATAGACTCTCGAACCTTATGAGGCTCTATCTGCTTGATCGCTTCTTCCCTATCCCCAACCTCCTGTGTTACACTCTTCCTGATCCTCTCGATGTCTTCAATCTGTGGAGAGTCCTTGGTCCATTCCTCCATTATTCTCTCTTCTTCATGCTCGCGCAGTCTTTTGATTAGATTAGGCTCAATACCGTTCCTACAATATCCAATGAAGGTGTGACTCACATCGTGCTGTTCAGCAAGATCATCCCTCTTTGTAGAATGTTCATCCCTGACTTCATAATAGACCTCACACCGTCTATAATTCTCATCAAAGCCCGCTCGTTCTCGCTCCTCAGGATACTTCTCTAGTAAATCATCAACATCCTTCATTGATTCAATTTGAGCCTCAGGTAGACCATCATGAACTGACTCGTACATTCGTCTGAGTTCACGGCTCTCGACCTCTTCTACAATACTTGGTTTTTCAACATCCTCACCGCGGTCGAGCTTTTCGAAATACTCTGATGCCTCAGTTTCATCCTTTTCATAGCTCTTACGCAGTTTCATTTCAGAGTGATTCTCAACAGCATTGTCATATTCTTCCTTTGTAGAAATCTCTCCAAAACGAGATTCCTTTTGTTCATACTGTTCCTCAGATGAGTCGTCTATGACCTCCCTCCTCTCCTGGTCATCAAGTTCCTCCAGAGCTTTCCTGAGTTTTTCCTCAGTGGACTCGTTAGACTTCTCCATCTTCTCTAGGTCCTCAAGAACCTCGTCAAGCTTTTGGGATATTTCCTCCTCCCTTTCTCTCTCCTCATTCACCTCCTTGACTACCTGCTCGACAATCTCCCTAGCGGAAACCTCAGCTACTTGATCGGTTTCAGAAGCATCGAGAGCGAGTTCACGAGCACGCATCAATTCAACAGATTCCAAGTCCTCGACCTTGGTTTCATCAACCTCTTCACGGTACTCCCTGCGATGACGCTTGATTCCCTCTCCGGACACGCCCTCCATTTAGAAACCTCCTACAAACATGACTTGACCTTCTTCAGACTATATCGATAGTATAGTTCATAGAAATCCAAAGGGTTTTGCATGCAGATGATTACGGGAAATTCTCTGTCTGTCTCCAGAAATATTGTTTTTTGCATGCAGCGGTCGGATTTTGGGCTGTTTTGATGGAGAATTTGCTGTATTGAGAGTTATGGGCCCTATTTCAAGGGCTCTTTTGGTAAATTCTGCAATCAGATTTCAACAAAACCAGAAAACTAGTCACCTACTGAGCCACGGCGGCTTGTTCTCGGTGTGTCGCTTCTGAATGCAATATTAACATTGCTGTTGGTTTGTTCATGACACAGTTGCTTTATTCTTACTCATAAATATCAACACGATAACGATGACGATCGCAATGACGCTCCCGATTGAGACCATCTGTAGTATGAGCGTACTCGGTACCGATTGAAGACCTGACCTGGTAACTTCCATCATTGTTACAGTTGGCCCCTCCGTTGAGTCTTCGACAATACGATAGTATGTCATTACACCATCAGTCTTGGAGAACTTGATAGTTGAAGTTCTAGTCACTGTACTATACTGTTCCACGATTATGGCGCCCCATTCTGATAACGTGTTGATCCATTGCATGTTATTCGGTGAGGTTTCATTCACGAAATCTTGGACAAGTTGCCAATTTCCAATGGGAACAGCTGCCCAGGGTAACGACATAAGCATCTCAGTCCCATTCTCGTAGTAACATGTATAGTAGAGTGATGAGATCATAATATCAAAATATGAAACCACATCGCTGGGGATGACTGGAAGCGAATCTATTTCTACGAAGAACTCAATGACTTCATTCCCGCCGTTCCCTGAGTATCTATAGTGAAACCGATCTCCAACTTCACATCCCCACTCTAAATTGTGATTAGTGACTGCTACTACTGAAGAAGCAGAACCCACTATCAAGGCACACATAACGAGTAATATGGATAGTTTCATTTTCATTGACCCTTAACCCCTCAAAAATTAGAGAAATCAGACTAGGATTTATCTATTTGGATTTCCAGCAGCGTGTCTACTTCTTTCGCGCTGCCATGAGTCTGGGTCCATACTTGGTGAGTATCACAATCACAACAAACGAGAGGATACCGATTGTGAATAAGGTGCTTGCTATCCCTCCGAGGAAGGTGACATGGCGACTTGCAACATAAGTACCCCCAGCATCATCCACACCAAAGAGTGTGATGTTCATAGCTCCGCTTGGATAGTCTTTGGTATCGAATTGCCATGATATGGTGTTTCCAGTGACAAAATGAACCTGCCTACCGTTGAAAAACACTGTCAGATTCTGTATATTCTCAGGACCGCTCCCCCGCAGTGTGAATGAACCTTGAATCAAAGACCCAAGAGCCGTCCCGATGTTTCGATTCAAATTCAGGTTCAAAGACCCTTGACCAACTGCATTCAGTGGCGTTGCAAACACGAGTCCACAGACTAGTAGGAATACTCCTACATCCGTCAAAGAAAACCTCACCAATCTATTTCTCACTTGGCGAGTCAGCCTCCAAATATGTAAGTAAAGACATTATCGAGGGTCATCATTATGAGGAATCCAATCATCAGGCCCCATGTTGCTAAACGAGCATTACCACCTGAATGACTCTCAGGGACCATCTCATCTCCTACAACGAACACCATTGCGCCTGCTGCGAAAGCCAGTCCATATGGGAGGAGACCGATTGCAACAGTGACGATTGATACTCCAAGTAAACCACCAATTGGTTCAACAAGCCCTGTTGATAATGCGAGGATGGCTGCATATTTTCTAGAATATCCTTCCCGCACGAGAGGAGCCGCTACCGCAAGACCCTCTGGAATATTCTGCAATCCTATTGCAACTGCTACAGAAACTCCAGTAGCAATGTTCTCTACACCAAAAGATACTCCAACAGCCATGCCCTCAGGAAAATTGTGAATAGTTATTGCTATGACAAGGAGCCAGACTCTTGCTAATCTAGATGCAGGACCCTCATGTCCCTTCTCAAAGTGCTCGTGCGGGAGATACTTATCAGCAATATGAACAAAGACACCTCCAAGCGCAAACCCAAGCCCAACTACTGTCACGACCCCCGCTGCACCTATTGCCCAAGCTGGAGCAGCAGCAAGCCATTCAGGAGTTCCTAGATGCTCAAACGAAGGTACTAGAAGACTGAACGCTGAGGCTGCAAGCATAACTCCTGCTGCGAAACCAAGCATCACGTCAAGACTTCTCCTATCGAAATTTTTCTTGACGAAAATGGGAATGGCGCCCAATCCAGTAGCAGTTCCTGCCAATAGACTGGCCAGTAATCCCAATGAGAATGGATCTGAAAACAGTTGCATGAAATTCTCCTCGACTTCAGAATCCTAACTGATTCTGGTATAAGGCAATTACTGTTGTTTTACGAAATTCTGGTTGTTAAGACTGGTTCATCTTGATTTTGGAAAAATCTGATCTTATTCAAAAGCAGGAACCCACTCGTTCCTCCTTGATACCTCTTCTACTAAAGCACATAAGAACGGGACTGCAAGACTGAATGGTGGGCCCGAGGGGATTTGAACCCCTGACCGATCCCCTATCTGGACGAAATGTCCAGATATACAGGTTATGAGCCTGCTGCTCTACCAAGCTGAGCTACGGGCCCTGATTAAGGAACAAAGCATTTGCAAGTGCTTTGCGATATTAACGTTGCGAATGGTTTCCAAATCAGGTTTTTACAGGAACGACTTGAGGCGGCTAGAATGTCAAGAATCTGTTCTTGTTGGCTGATTTTACGCTGAACTTTTTCGGACTTTAAATTCAATCACAGTAACTACGAGGCAACTTCAAGGTGCGGATACCATGATTCTAATGTTCACATCAGATCACTGTGTATGGTGTGGCGTACTCAAGTCTATGTTAGAAGAGGAGAGTGAGGCTCTTGGTACCGAACATCAGGTCTATGAGGTCAATGTAGAACGTCAGTACCGTATCGCTGAGGCATATGACATCCTAGTTGTTCCAACACTTGTCGCTGGTTCTTTCAAGATCTCAGGAGTCCCGGAAGCTAGCGATTTACGTACATTCTTGCTTCAGGCTGTATCTAGAGGATTTCTCAGGTCCGGGAAAAAGAGTGTCAAATCTGTTCTTCGTGAGGTCCATCAACTTCGAGCATCTGGTTCCTCCAAAGACCCCATTATACGAACAGCATCCTGAGTTAATCGTGTCCTCTACATAATCTTAATAACCGCTTGACAAAGTTCTCGGTGCTACAGGCCCCGATAGTGTAGCCCGGCCCAGCATCTAGGCCTTTCGAGTCTAAGACCCGGGTTCGAATCCCGGTCGGGGCACCATTTTCTTTATTCCATAACATGAATCATATGATTCTGCGCCTATGAAGCTCTCATCACGTTGTAGGAAATGCAGGATGAAGCTAGAAAGAGAGAGATAGTCCCATTTCCAGATTCTTGACAAGATTCTAATACTTGGCAATGCTAATTGTGTTTACCGTGTTTGCTGGAAACATCGGAGGCTATGAGTAATGAGCGGATTTGGAACCGTGCGGGTTACATGTCCCAATTGTAATGCCACTTATGGGTACAATATAACCGATTCAAAAAACCTGACTGTAACCTGCCAGAACTGTGGAAGGTCATTAGAGGTTGAGCTTGTGCCTACGTCTCACCAAGGTTTTGCTGGGGATGGTATGAATGTTGCATGGCCAAAAGTTTGTATGGGCTGTGGAATGCAGGAGAATCTGACGACCATCGATGAGCCCTTCAACCGTAAGATGGCCATAAGTAGTACGAAACTTGGAATGCAGACGACAACTAGAATAAGTAGTTTCAGTGGGGTAGCTAGAATCTCCCTATGTCCAAACTGCAAAAAAGAGGGAGATAGAGATGTCACTTTGCAGCGATTACCTGGCACAATTGCGGTTCTTGCTTCCTTTTTGGTTTTAGTATTTCTCTGGTTGCCATATGGAGGGATTACAATGCTCTATGGCATTCTCTCCGGGCTATGGATTCCAGTCATTTTTCTCGGATTGGGTCCGCTTAGATCTACCAGCCTTCTCGATTCATTCGGAAGAATAAATATTCAATACAGGACCGGAAATATTGGATTCTCCTTTAGGAATGCGTTATACCACTCTGCATTCAGTGGTATGAACTCTCATTTACAATCTTGGACCTGGGAACAAGACACGCCTCAAGGCTATTCTGATACAAAGGTTGGAGTCAATGTCGATGCCGGTTTCAGAATCATATCTATTCTAATGTGTCCAGCATTTCTATTCGGTCTTGTACTTGTTAGCGTTGCTGGATTTGTGGGTGTGGGAATGTCAATGGGCATTCCCCTTATTATAGGACTAGTCATCATGGTGCTTCTTCAATTAATGGGGAAAATGAGCAGTGACAAGTCTACTTAGAGATAGAACCAAAGCGCTATAGAATGATTAGACATCCTAGTACCGGATAAGGACCCGAGTTTGAATCCCGGTCGGGGCACCATCTCCATCTAGAGTTTAGGTCTTTTGGAAAAACATAAACAGCAACCAATACAACTGTATTGCTAGTTGGAGATACTAGATGAACCAGGTTGATTATGTACTCGTGACTCTCTCCTTGATTGTAGTTTCAGCATCTATTTTGTATACTCACTTCTTAGCTATTCAAGTGGTCTGGGCCGTAATGATTTGCAGTCTCTGTGTATATGGTGGATCCATGACATTCGCACTCATCGCTAGCATAAGAATATTTGAAAAACCGAACCAGATACATTCCCTTAATGTCTTGACTGTCCCAATAATCTACATCATCCGTTCAAAGTTTGCGATTATTGTAAGTCGAACAAAAAGACTTCAATCTCACAAAAGAGATAATATCTAAACCTGGGTTCGAATCCCAATCAGGGCACCATTTACTCTAAAATTCTCATTCTATCTGCTCACATCAAAATTCGCTCTTTGCAATGATCGTACAATAGTTTTTAGAATTTGAATCATCGCAGTAGGCTAATTATATTATTAGCAACTTGACGTTGGAGTTTTTCACCATTTTCAAACCATTCTTGAAGAATTGCATCAAGCGTGTTTTTCAGATTCGGATCGTCTTCATCCATCATATTGTTTGATTCAATCTTGTCTTCAATTACCTCTTTGAGTGCCTGTTCTACAATATTCCGAGCCCTTTCTCCTATTTCCACGTGCCCCAACCATTCTGAGAGTATGGCAAGACTATCAAAAGGAGACGCACCAACAATCTGAGCTATTACATGTTTCGTTATCCAATCGATATCTTTGCTATCAATTAATAGAACCGGATTGAGGAACTGTAAAGCCTTTGCAGGTTGGAATCTTCCTGGTACTTCAACTCCATGTATTAGCCAATCTACGAGATAGGCATCTCCACTTTGGACCCATTCCTGCGTTAGGATGAACATTTCATCAGAATAAGTTCTCCAAGATGAGTAGATGATGAAATCAATGGTGCTTGTCAGAGTTTCATGCTTCTTTAGTAGTAGTTTCTTAAAGACAGAGATTCTCTTTCTATTGGGTTTGGAGTCATAATAGTAATTGACAAGCAAAATGAAACGACAGACATCTATTGGTAAATCGGTCCAATCTTCAAGACTGAGTTCTGGAAGAGAAAGGTCCTTTGCCTTTAGTGCATCGGATATAATAGATGCACTGACTTTCATGGCTGGAAAGTGATTTGCACGCGACCAGTTCGCATAAGTAATCTCGAAGTCCCTGTACTCAGCATTTCGAACGAGTGGAACAAATTCTCTAGTTTCTTCTTCAATCGTCTCCTTGACTTCTTCAGACACACTTGTGAGTTCGTGAAAGAGGTCAGTGTCATCCTCTACTGCATAGTTTGGTATCTCAATATAATCTGTCTTTGCTAGGATGCTCAAAATCTCTCTTCTAAGCTCAGTATTATTTCTCTCAGCATCTTCGATATTCCTTTGAAGTATCTTTTCAACACGATCGATATCTTTGACGGTCAATTTCCACCGTTTCTTCTCCTCATCTGAGAGTTGAAGATGGACAAATCCCTTTGCTAGTAGAATGTCTAGTTTTCCTTCCCAGTACAAAGATTGGAGAAAGGGAATCCATGTTGGGTGAATTGTCTGAGTCTTGACAACGTTGTGGTCTGATTGCGACATGGCTCTAAGATTAATCCATATTGAGTGTGATCTTCATGAAGATTGATTTCTTGAGTTTTTTGACAAATGCGTCTTTATCTTCTTGAGACATTGTAGATTTGATCACACCCTCTCCTTCAAGTTGAGCTATAGTCCTTGTTACTATCTCATCAACTATGTCTTCCACGTCTTGCGTCTTCTTCATTGTAGTTAGTAAAGCTCTCTGTCCTTTTTCCGTTATAGAAAACACACTGTACCTCCCTTTCTTGGTTCTTCTTACCAGACCCTCTCTCTCAAGATCAGACAGAGTAAGGTATAGAGTCCTCTTCGACACCTTCAATTCAGCTTGCAGCTCCCCAAAGTGCGTTTCCTCCTCTTGCATCAGATATGCTAGAATGGGCATGCTGAATGAACGTCTTTCAAACACTTCGGATGACATTGGCTCCCAGCCTAAGGTAAGAGAATGACCCTCTTACACTTGAATTGTTTTGATTTCTGACATGAAATACTCCTTATCTTCTTTCTTCTTTATCCTCTCACCAGCCTCTTTACCTAACTGCAGAAACTTGTTCGTTTCTTCCTTGTTCTTTGCGATTGAGTGGGCTCGTGCCATTGCTTCGTATGCAAA
>JBHLRS010000064.1:0-12413 GCA_048882325.1 Candidatus Thorarchaeota archaeon
CTACCTGCAAACTCCAGAATCTGGTTCTGCTGCAAATAACCATCTAGGTCCTCAACATTGAGAGAGGGCTTCTTCTTGCGGCGAAAACTCATTGCATTATTCCTCAGTAAATTGTGACGTTTGAGGGTATGCTTAGCATTGGATTTATTTGTTGGGGAATACAACTCAAAGTGAGTAAACAGAGTATTTCTTGTAAACATAGTCAAATGGGGTGTCTGGTTTCGTGAACCGAGTCTTGATTGATTGTTTTGATGCAAATGGATTCTATGAGGAAAACTACAAACGAATTATCCTTGTAATGTCCAAACTAACGCATTCCAAGCAGTTGGATCGAGAGTGGGTTTCATCTCAGGCTGTTGGTGGTACCTGGGCAAGATCAATCAGATGCGATTTTGAAACTGATACAGATGCACGCACGATTAAGGAACTCATGCTGGGTCTGGAGTATTGTGGTCTAAATGAGGTTCCACTAGCTATACATCCCACAGGCAACCAAGAGGTTTTCAGATTTGCAGATATTGATGTGCTTGATATTGTAGGATCAGAAAATAGTGCTAGAAGACGAATTGCAGGTCGTCTGAAGGTCGCTGAAAAGAAGATTAGCCTTGGAGATGTACGAAAAGGGGATTCTGATACTGAATATGTACTTACCTGTAGAAAGAACCTAATTGATAGTCTTGATGAAATGACGCGTCAGGACCTTTTCGAACTTGAGCAGATTATTTTTAATCAGCTCTTAAGGACAGTTGTGTGAGAATTCAGACACCAATTTTCTGGCAATACGTTAATTTTCAAGAAGAATTGAGTATGCCAAGATTTCAGTCAAAACCTTGGCATGCCCACTATTGTGTTAGTCATACCCTAATGATGGAATTCTGGCAAGGAAGTTCATGAAATATCCGATGAGCACAGATACTACAAGACCAGCCGTAGTTGTCAGGAGCACAAACACCCAATCGGGAGTTGCACCATAGAACATCTGCATGATGGACCAATAGATACCAGCTAGAGTCATTCCAGAAAAAGCCACTTTCTTTAGTGGAACCTTTACGGTCTTTGTCTGCAGTGCGCCCATGTCAACCAATGCTGCAGCCAAGGCGCCGGCCTTGTCACGCTTGAGTCTTAGCTTTTTCCCAAGTTGCCCTACTGTGACTTTCGATTTCGGTCGTATGGCATTGAGAGCCCTTGGAGCATAGTCTGCAATATCTTGTGAGAAGTGCTTAATCGCTCCAACTGTATCGATTCCACATTTACTGCAGCTTGGAGAATCCTTCTTCCACTTCCGACCACATTGAGGACATTGTTTTCCATCCCATGCATTATCCGCAGCGGCACTCACACGACGTATGAGCTCCTCTCTGTCAATTTCCTCGCCGCCTTTCTTTGGCTTTCTCCGAAGAACTACAGCAGAAGGAAAGATGCCAACATCGGATCCTCGTTTTGCGCCCTTCATCTTTCGTGCAGCCATGATTCCTCTTTGGAACTCATCCAGAGAGAGAATTAATGAAAATACAGACATGACTGCAAAACCAGCAGTAATCATACCGGTGACAGAGAAAAGAACACCAAGACCAGTTGGTCCGATTCGAAGTACAAAATCTACACTAACGGTTTTATTCACAGATGGAGAAGTTGTATTGGAATAAGTGAATGCAACAAAACCAGTCACTGTACCTGAAACTAATGTGATGTTCCCAAAGGTGAACAAAGGCGACAGATCTATTGGGTTAAGAGAAAATGTGTCGCTGAAACCATCAGGTAATACACCCAAGTAGTTAAGGTCAGTTGGATCAGGATTGATGATTGGAATTGACATATACGACATCTGGAATTTCGCCTCATGAAGTGTCAGATTGGTTTCTGTAAGTACACTGACATTGATCAAAATGGGTTCCGATACATCCAATTGTATTGTATCATTTCCCGCACTCATTCCATTAATTTCCAACAATACACCAAGATTGTTATCACCACTCCAACCAGCTGGTGGTGCTGCCTGAGCGGGTATGAACATCATAGACCATAATAGACAGACTAGTGTAAACATAAAGAGAGAATGTGGTAGCGTCCTTCGCACTTCTAACTTGCCTCCTAAAGGCTCTCGTAGTTAGAAACGTCTGGACCTTTGCCTTTAACTGTTATTGGCTTTGAAGTCCCCGCCCATTGCCTCTTCGATTTCCCTGTCGAACTCATCATCATCGTCTGGTTCAAAGATGACGTGTCTTTTTACTTCACTATCAGGCAGCACAGCCCAGTTTGCTGTCGCTCCTAAGATATATCCACCGAGAAATGACATGACTAGTAGCAGCAAATCGAAGGATGTTATCTCACTGGGTAGAAAAGGAGTTGTCGGTGCTAGAGTTAGTGCCACTAGACCCGTTATCATGCCCCCAAAGACACTAATGATAACACCAAGACCAGCACGGTAGCTAAAACCGAGGCTAGACATACCTCCAATTGCGTAGCCAAATAGAAGTCCCATGAAAATTCCAGCAATTCCTAAGGTAGCGATATCAAGAACCGGTGTGATTTGCATGACTTTTCCTCCGCGGCATGTCTAAGATTCGCAGATGTCCTCATTAATTCTTTTGCATAAGCATTGACAAAGATTAAGCAGAACTACCAACCATTCCAGTGTACAATCTCTGAGAGTTCTTTACGCCTTCTGGGAGCATTCTCCTTCGCCCGTGTTCGCACATCCAACAAATCAGGATCTCCTTCATAACCAAAGAAGACTACTGTCGCAATTCGATACTCATCTGGAATTCCAGTTATCTCCTTGAGATTCTCTTCATTCCAACCTGCAGTTGGGTGTCCTAATAGTCCCAGATGAACTGCCTGAAGAAGCATGTTCTGAACAGCCAGACCAACATCCATCATGAAGTAAGGCAGATTATGAGATGAGCAACCTCCATCTTCTCTTGCCGCAACAATGATCATCAACGGAGCTGCCTTTGCATAAGCATTTCCTCGACTCAGAGTTTCATGCGCTTTAGCAAGGACATCTGGGTCACGCAAAACGACAAAATTCCATGCCTGTGCGTTGAAACAGGATGGAGCCCATCTCCCAGCCTCCAAGATAGATTCCAACATCTCGTCAGAAATAGGTTTGTCAGAAAAAGCTCTTCCACTACGTCTCTTCATAATCTCTTCAAGTATCATATATTACCCCACAAACTGGTCCATTCGTCACTCTTTGATAGCCATTACAGTACCACAGTGTTCTGGAATATCCTGTTGTCCACAAGTTGCACCCATCCAGCAGACGAGCTGATCACCTTCGATGTGCATTTCCTTTCCACAATGGACCGGAACAGAAACCTCTGCTCCACACTTTGCACAGACTAATTTCCCCATAATTATTCACCTATCAGTAAAGCTCGATTTAATGATAGTTTTGTATTAAGTTTTGTATTAACTATATTTAACATTGTTGATGTTTCCATAACAGTTCCCGATTATGTTGGATAGTATTTGTCAGGTTCTTCAGAGTAGACCTTCTCAACTGTCTTGTGAGCCCCAGGAGTGTCAAGTTCAACATCTCTCTTCAATGATTTGTCCTCCGATAAAATCTCCCCGAAGACTTCGTTTTGGATGATGAGTCTCTGAACCTCATTACTTCCAGTCCATATGGTGGCCAAGCGAGCGTCTCGATACAATCGTTCGATTGGATAGACATCGGTATACCCAATACCACCTAGTATCTGCATTGCCTCGTGTACAGCTGAAAAACCAGCCTCGGTTGCAAATACTTTGGCTTGGGACACCTCTTTTCTGCACCATTCTCCAGTGTCTGCCTTCTTTCCAGCCCGATAGACGAGCCCTCTTGCTGCATCCAATTGGGTTGTGCAGTCTGCAACCTTGAAACTTATAGCTTCGAATTTCTTGATAGCTCGTCCAAAGGCTTCTCTTTTGTCTGCATATCTGACTGCGATTTCAATAGCGGCCCGGCCCATTCCTATTGGACCTGCAGCAGATGTCAGTCTCTCAGGCACCATCATCACATTGAAGACTGAGTTTCCGTCATGAAGTTCTCCCACCAGGTTTGATTTGGGAACCTCGAGATCCTTCATCACAATTCGTGCTGCACCCATGCCACGGCAACCCATCAGTTCATACTCTTCCTCAACCTTGACACCCATATCTCTATCAATCAAGAATGCACTGAGGGATTTGTGTGGCGGTGCTTCAAAGTTGGTCTTTGCATATACCAAGAAATAGTCAGCTCCTATACCACCTGCAACAAACCGTTTCTCACCATTCACAATGAACATGTCATCCTTTTTGACTGCGGTAGTATTAGTGCCAAAGAAGTCTGAGCCTCCCCGAGGTTCTGTCAAGCCTTCTCCGCAGATCTTCTTTCCCTGAAGTGTCGGAAGCAGATATTCCTTCTTTTGTTCTGGCGTTCCAAACTTGTTGATTGCTTCACCAACTATACTCGGGAGAGAGTAAGCACAGCCAAGGGCAATTCCAAGAACTCCAATCTCCTCAAGCGCAAGCATCTCTGAGACCCATCCCAGACCACGGCCACCATATTCCTTTGGAAACCGTAGTCCAAGAAGGTTCTTTTTGGCGGCTGCTTTGATGAACTCGTAGGGATATTCTTTCTCCTTGCTGTCCATAGCAAGGATTAGGTTTCTGTCAACATTGTCCCTCACAAACCTACGCACTTCATCTCGAATACTGATTTCATCTTCATCTAGTAGAATGTCGAACATAATCTAACCTCTGGTTCCTTCTAGTAGAGAATTGAGTGTGTCATCAGACCCCCTCTCTCTCTCAATACTAATGGCTTCAACAGGACAAACAATCTCACATACAAGGCAAAGAATACAGTCATCCTCACGGATAGGATCCACAACTGGGCGGCCTGATCTGTCATGTATCAAATCAAACACATGAGTTGGACACGCGTTTATACACTTCTCACAGCTATAGCACAGTGAAAAGTCAACGCCTACAAGACTTCCGTGGATTTCATCTACTTCGCTATCTGGCGATTGCCATACAGGATGACCAAAATGGTCTCTTACTGTCTTCCATCGTTCTCTGAATATCCTATCGATTGGCACAGAGAAACAGAATACAGGGTTCCTTTTAGAGAATGTGGAAACAAGTTTAGCTAGACATGGATTCTATTTGAAACTGGTTCTGTAGTCATGTAGTAATTCAGCTAATCGCCTTGCGGACACCACTAGGTTATTCCAAAACTTCTCAGCATCTTCAGGACCTGATAGTCTGAACTCAATATCGAAGTTGTGTGGACCATAACTGGGAATCCACCCAGTTATGTCAGCGAGTGTGAATAGGTGAGCGCTGGATCGTGGATATACTCGCTCATCGAACATCACATACGGTAGATATGCTTCCCTGTTACGATGGTCTTTTACTAACCCTGAACAGCTTTGGGTTGTCGGGAATCCAAGTTCATTGAGCTCCTTGATGTGAGCTCTAATCGACTCATCAATGGTGTAAAGGAACTCGTCAACATGTATCAATTCATGAAGCGGGCCTTCCCAATTTTGCCGGTACCATTTGAGTTCGTGATATACCCAATGAGTGCTTGGAATAATGCCATGTGTCAGTCCCTGCCTATATTGTTCCATGGAGTCTAGTATCTCCTTTGCAACAGACAGCAGTTTCATCCAGGATTCCTGTAGATTATTTACTTGTCCCACTAAAACAACATTCCCTTCTGAATCAAGCGTTGGTTTCCATTGCGAAGCATCAGCAATCGTAAACAAGTGTGCTTCGAAACCAGGATACCCATTTCGCTCGAACTCAATGACAGGTGAGTTGGTTGAGCTTTCATCAAAAGCCAAACTGTAGCTACGTATTGCTAAATCAAATTTGGCAAGAGACTTAATCTCCCTCTCAACTTCTTCAGAAGTCATCTGTATTTTCCAGCGACTCTTCTAGATGTCCACGCTTATGTATTCTTCACTCTTTCTCGAAGTGATTAAATGGGAGAGTGTCCAGCATTATTCGAGAAGGGATATTCAACTAATGACTGATAGATTGACAGAACTTGAGGAGATTCATACCATTGTTTCACAGAATCCGACAGAGGTCTCCAAAGACACACGTAAACGGTTCTGGAAACTCGTACGCCAAATTAAGAAGAATCCAAGACCAGATGAGCAGGAGGTCATTAAAGCTTCAGAGGTCAGAGATATTCTCTTTGAAGTGGATCGAGGAAAGACGTACCCTCTAGGTCCCGCGTTAGTGGCGGAAATCATCCTTGGACTAGTGGCTCTCTTTGGTTATATTTGGACTTTGGGATCATCTTTGGTCTGGAGTGGTATACTCACTTGGGCTTTGGCGGATTGGATTACTTTCGGTCTCCGATTTCTCTGTATCTTCTTTACTATCGCTTTCTTCTTTCCTATTGGACGAGTTATTGGAGGGAAGTGGGCTGGAATCAAACTACTGGGGATGTCCACATCCCAAGCCAATGAGCCTGCAGTAAAGATAGATTATGTGACCTTTCTAAAGACTCCTGCACCAAAACGAAAATGGTTCTTCTTCTTCTCTGGTGTTTGGAACATCATAACATCCTTTTGGATATGGCTTCTTGGGATGTATTTGGCATGGGATTATACTGCATTGATAGTTGTAATCATATTCACGCTCTTCGAGGGATCTATTGTCCTAAGTGGAAACTCATCGTCATCACGGGGTGAGATGGGAAACTACAATCGGGAGAAAAAAATAGAGCAAGCATGGAAGAAGAACTTGGTAATGCTGAATGAAGAGACCTGACCGTCTGTGGATTAAAGTATCACTCTTTCATTTCTAGCCAATCTGCCAGTAGATTTGCATCTTCAAGTAGGACCTCAACCACACTGGGCCAGATAGTTCCGTCATCACGGTCCTTATTCTCGAAATTGTTAGTGTTTATCCATTCAGTCAGGGCTGATTTGGTTGCATCATCAAAGGAACTCGCATCATCTTCTTTCAGATACCCAAGAGTTACCAGAGCTTGCTGAATGATTGTCAGAAGGTCGCCTTCAATCCTCATGAGCAGATTGGGGTCCTCACGAGATAGCAATGTCATGTCATAGATATTGAAGATCCTTACTAGCTCATTGATTGGGTCTGGATGTTCATCAACTCGAACATCTACATACCTATCGTTTCCTCCTTCATACCCTCCTGCCTCCCGAACAACAAGTATGGAGGCGGATTGCATTCCTCTACGGTCCCCACCTGCAGCTTGTCCTGCGATGAGTCCTGCAAACAGCTTGTCTATAATATCACCATCTGTTCGTTCGAAAGCCTCAGCCATATCTATAACGACAGCCTCACTTGCAAGGATGTTCCCCTGACACGTGAATCCATCACCCACGATTTGACCAGCCCACTCCATACATTCAGATCCAGTGTGAGCCATAGCCTGTCCATTAGCATCTACTATGCCAATTTGACGATGTTCTCGGCCTTCATCTCCGTCAAGGAGAATCTTCAAGGTTTCTGATGCACTCTTCCCAGATTCAAGCAATGTAAGTCCATTTGGCCCATATCCAACATTCGCCCACGCTTGAGTTGCTATAGCTCCAATATTCGCCTTGGCCCATGGGACCACAGAGCCAACTGCTGGAAACTTTGATTGCACTATAATCCCGAGATCACAATTCACTGGGTCCCGAGCAACAATTGAAAAAGTTGAGGGATAGCTAATCTTTGACATGTACATGGAGCTCCCGTAACGTTCAAAGTTTGTTAAAGGGGTTCCTGTATTTAGACAATCCGATTATGTTTCGAAAAGAGTCATTGTTTTTTAGGGAAATCTTTTCTTACCAAATCATATGAATTGTGTGGAAGGTCGGTAGATGTGGTAGCTGAGATATTCATCAGGTATGTGACAACCAATGGGTTAGAGAGAACAGCTCGCTTCAAATCTGACGAAACGAGTATCAATCTAGACCTTCGTAACATAGCACAAGTAGATTTACTCCCTCTGATTTGGTGCGAAAAAATTGAGTCTCTTTGCATTCGCAATAATAGTCTTACAGAGATTGACCTCTACCCGTTGGAAAAGAGTGGGAAAAATCTGAAAGCTGTGAGGTTGAGTAACAATAGGTTGCAAGAGATTGATTTAGAACCATTGAGTTCTTGTCCAAACCTCGAAGAAGTATCACTGTTAAACAATCGCCTAAAACGAATCGATCTTTCACCCTTATTCCACTGTCCTAATCTCAAAGAGTTAAAAATCAATGATGATGTTGGACTAACTGCAGACCTTCTCCTAAGGTCTGTCGGTAGTTGGCCAGAAGTATTGATTGAACGATATCATCGTATTCTTTGGAAAGCAGATCCAACCGCGTGATTTTGGAGGTGCACTATATGGATGCTGGACTATCTGGAAAGCATGTTCTAGTAACAGGAGCATCAGGAGGTATCGGTATTGAAGTCACTCGGATGTTTCTTCATGAAGAGGCACATGTGACTGGAACCTATAATCGTGCTAAAGGACCGATTAGAAGCCTGATGAAGGAATGGTCAGATAGTTTCAAAGCAGTAAAAGTGGACCAGACATCAGAGGATGATGTCAAGCAATTATTTGAAGAGGCCAACCGGGCTTTTGGTCGAGTGGATGTTCTAGTTGCGAATGCGGGGATAGCAAATCACGAAGGAAAGGCAATACAGGAGATGAGTCTTAAACAGTGGGAGAACACACTCAAGGTGAATCTCACAGGTACCTTTCTTTGTGCAAAATATTTCTTCTTGAACTTGGAGAAGTTCAAGGATGAAGCAGCCTCTCTCATTCTGGTTGGGTCCACCGCGGGATTCTTTGGTGAGGCTTGGTACGTCGATTATTCCACTTCCAAGTCAGCAATGCATGGAATGATGATGAGTCTGAAAAATGAAATTGTTCACCTAGCTCCAAAGGGGAGGGTCAATCTTGTCAATCCTGGGTGGACAATGACAGCAATGGCAGAGGATGCTTTGACTGACAGAAACATGATGAGGAGAATCCTGCAAACAATCCCAATGCGCAAAACAGCAGTTCCGGAAGATGTTGCTGGGGCCATCCTCTATCTTGCATCAGACACGCTTGCAGGTCACGTTAGTGGTCAGACGATAACAGTTGCAGGCGGCATGGAGGGGAGAGTACTCTTTACGAAAGAAGAGATTAGTAAGTCTGAGAGTTAGTCTTTCTCATGTCTACGGAATGTTTCAGTCTTTTTCCGTTCTTCTTTCTTCCCGAGGGGAAATGGCATAGTTGAGTCCTTTCGGGGAGAATGATAGGCTTCACCAGCTACATCTGTTGAACCTGGTGCGTAAAGCATCGTTGGTTTTGAGCTTCTCGGTGATCCTCGAGAGTCCCTTCCTCTGCCACTATAGGCAAACAGGATAATCATTGGAATGATGACACATATGATCAATACTACAAGCCAAATCATTGCTGCACATCCGGCAGAAGATACTCCTGAGACCACATAGACTTTCGCAATGGTTCGTTTCGTAAGATTGAAGTTACTAAGCGAGTGTGTGCTGTCGTTTCTAATGAGCTCGTTTGATGATGTTGCATTAGCGTATGACGACGCGATTGATTGGAAGGCAAGACTCGCAAGAGAGATGCCATTCATCATTAAACGGCTTGGAGATCCTACTGGCAAACGAGTTTTGGATCTTGCTTGCGGGACTGGAAGACATTCGGTAGCTCTTGCGCTTGCAGGTGCAGAGGTGTGGGGAATTGATAATAGCAAGGTAATGATTTCAAGAGCCAAAGAACATGCATTGTCAAACAACGTCGCACCTCACTTCGTGCTTGGCGAGATGGCTGAGTTCGAGTCGGTTTCCAAAGAGTCGTTTGATTTGATTATATGCCTAGGAAACTCCCTGGCACTTCTTGATGACCTGAATATGGTCGAGAGAGTTCTATCCTCAGCCTATAGGTCACTGAATGAAGGAGGAATCTTCATAGCTCAGGTATTGAACTTTGAGGAGATTCACAGAACTGGTTTCAGATTCTTCCCACAGAAGGGGGGAAAAATGACCACTGGAGAGGATGTTGTGTTCTCGAGATTCTATGAACACAGTGACCCACCTAATTCTTCAACTCTTGTCATGTCCGCACAAATGAAGGTCAGGGATGAATGGATTTCTTTAGTTTCAACACAGAAGGTACTCAATCTAAACTCAAACCTGCTGAAACGCTATCTCGCACAAGCTGGCTTTCGAGAAACAAGGTTCTACTCCGATTATTCAGAGTCTCTCTTTGTTGGGAGTGATGACCGTAACATGGTCATACACTCCCTGAGATGAGATCACATGCTTGATTTTCGCCGCAGAATTGCGATAACTAAGACCACAACTCCAATTATACTGACAGATAGTAGGATAGGAGGAGAAGTTTGGTGTCCCAGTAATGCTTTTTCAAGAGCGTCTGCAGCAACATCCCAGACATCTGCGATTGTAGTGAGATGCGTTCGAATCGCTGCTAAATCCTCCTCATAAACAGACACTGATGATGATAGGTCGCCATCAAATATGTACTCATACTGATAGGCGATACTCTCGAATATATTTGTCATCATCTTCACTCCGCCAGTATAGAAAGGAGTGTTGACAGTCGAATTATCAGCAAACACCTCAAGGTGTTCAAGTGCTAGCTTACCTTCAGAAACAAAACTCTGGAGATCGAGGTCTGGGAGTATCTTTGGGAGTGCATAAATTGCGGCTCTATATGACTCATATTGGAGAGTCAAGGACTTTTCAATTTCAAATCCAAGATTCTGTAAGATAATAGACCTTGTATGTAAATCATATTCGTCAAACTCGTCAATAAATAGGGAAAGTCCGGTATCGGTAAGGTCAGCTGCCATTGCTCTGAATGCGTTAGAACCAAAATTCCAGAAGAACAAATCTTCAGATCCTGGGGCATAAGAGATTCTATCACCATGCAATCTCTCTGCAATATAATTGGCTAGACTTTGAGAGAAGTCTTCAGTAGTTCTAGATCCTGGTTTGATAATAGTCGTACCATAAAGTCCAAGCCAGGCTTTGTTTAGTGATGTGAGGTTGATTTCATAGTACCAGCTTCCATCATTGGGAAATGACGCGGGATTATCAAATAACCCAATTCCAGGGTCTATGATTTGAGCAGTACCTGAGGTTTCATTGTAACCAGTTATTAGAATCGAGTGGGTGGGAACAGTTTCGTTTAGCCCAAAATCCCTGACTAAATCGTAGTCGGGGGCCGGGAGATTCTGCAAGTTGACATAGACTTCAACTGGATATCCACTATCTATCCCATCTTTTAGAACCTGAAAGGCATCTTCCCACCCATCTATTTCTGTCCAGTTGACATTATACGACTCCATAATCAATGAGAACGGCAGACCAATGTCAGTACTATCAGTATCGAGGTAGAATTCCACTTCGAAACCGAAAAGATCTGCAGCAGTAGCAAGTGTACTCTGTTGCCTGTACATTGACCCAGAGAGAAACATCCAGATGTCTTCGTACCGAACATAGCCTGCTGTGAATCCTATGCCTGTTGCAGCAAAAACATCAGCAAGGTCTAGTTGAATCCCAATACTCTGTAATGCCATTGAGAGAGTTGCCCAATAGCAGAAACCATTGATCTGTTGCCAAACATATGAGATATCCATCACCTCTCCTGAGTCAGCAGATTGTTTCCAATCCACTTCCACATAACTAGCATTATCTAGTTCCAAAACTCCTGGAACACTTACACTGAGAAAGATGATCAAGATAAGAAAGATACCTATTCGATTTCGAGCTAACTTCAATTCCATTCCTCCTTTGGAAAAGTTGTGGCAAGGTGGAGCATCCAACACCAAAGTACTCCACCTTTACCACGTTCTCTAGACGTCAGGTCTAGAGAGATATCGAATACCTGACCAAACAAGGACCCCTGCGAGGACCCACTGCACCAAGAGCCCGATGACGGAAATTCCAATCATCATGTTGCCAGGACCAAAGAAGTTCCCAATCATTCCAAAGAAATCAATGCCAAGACCGAGGGTTAGAAGGATGTCCATGAAAAGAACCCCCATGATAGAGAACTCTGCAAGCATGACAGAGGTCATCACATTCGCCTGATGTGCTGGTGACTTTGTGTCCTCATAGTTTGGATTTCGAGCTGTCACTCCAGTTGCCATGAGCATTCCACCAAGGACTGCTAGATATCCAAGACCTAACAGCATGAAGAGCTGGAAAACTGTCATCTCGATTATGAAGTAGATGACCACCGAAGGTATGACAGCGAGAGGTATGCCAATCATCGCCTGGGAAACAATCCTGCTCCTGACGAATTTGGATGCTCCAGATGGAGCACCTTGAATGATCCAGAGCTGATCCTTGCTCTCAAGAAATCCTGTGCCAGCAAAGGGCATTGACCCAATCAATGACATCATGACTATCAACATCATGAAGAGGTC
>JBHLRS010000065.1:0-12147 GCA_048882325.1 Candidatus Thorarchaeota archaeon
CCAGCCATGATCTGAGGTCCACGGACCCACAGCTCTCCGGGTTCCCCAACAGGAGGTTCCTCCCCGGTTTCAGGATCCAAAACACGAATCTCAGTGTCTGGTAATGGTACACCAACACCACGCTTGACCTGTTTCATGAAGCCCGTGACCTTTGAAAATGCAGAGATATTCACCGTAGCGGCTCCAGAGGTCTCTGTTGCCCCATATCCCTCCCCCATAGGGACACCTGAGATTTTCTCAAACTCCTCAGCAACTTCAGGAGGAAGACCTGCAGCAGCCGAATAATAGAATATCTGACCTTTCTTTAGTGGCATATTGCAGAACACGATATAGTGGGCTGGTACAGCGAAGACAATAGCTGGTCTGTATTCATTGATTACATCGACAATTTTCACCATGTCTCTTGGATCCATCAAGAAAATCTTCAGACCCCACGAAATACTCGCGTGAATCGCCCAGTGACCATACGTATGGAATATGGGGACGCAGACTGCAGTTGCTCCTTTCCCGACAATCCCAACTTTCAGCGGCGCCAGCATCCAGTGGATCGTTTGGACCACATTGGAAGTGAGATTGTAGTGTGTCAGCATTGTGCCCTTTGGGACGCCAGTTGTCCCCCCGGTGAAAGGAAGAAGGGCAACGTCCTTCTTCGGGTCTATCTTTACCTGTTCGGTGTGAGGCTCATGCTTCTCAATCAGGTCACTCATGAGATAGTAGCCAGCATCCGTTATTGGGTCCATTTCAGGAGTTTCATAGTCTGGATAGATCTTAGTAGGGGTATAGATGACCGTCTTCACATTGGTCTGTGGTTTGACCTCGTTGACGCGGGGGATTCTACGATATGAACAGACAACAGTCTGGGCCTTGCTCTCCTTGAGTTCGTGTAGCAAGTCATCAGCCTTGTGCAGAATACTTAGAGGTACATGAATTGCTCCAACCTTCATACACGCAAAATCCGCAATAATAAACTCCGGACATGATGGGAGTACTGTTGCCACTGTGTCTCCTTTCTTGACACCAAGTTCGACAAAGGCAGTCGCAAGTCTGTCAACCTTATCCTTCAACTCAGGGTAAGTCATCTCTTCATCCGCGTAGACACAAGCTATAGCCTGTGGGTACTCCTGTACAGAATTCTCCAAGAATGAATAGACGTTCATCTCAGGATAGGGTTCCATAGAATGTTTCAGCTTGTATGGTCCAAGGAAGTATGCCTTGAGCCAGGGTTTGTCCTGATACGATGATGTCATCGCGATCACCTATTATGGATATACTACTTGTCAATAAATTTGGTCAATTGCCCATTCCAGTCCAAGTTCCGTCAGCTTCTCCTTTGTTGGCTTACCATCCTTGTCCCACCCTCGAAACTCATAGTAACTTGCTAACATTGGTTCTAAATCCACAACGAGTCCCTCGGCTGGACCTTCGGGCATGTGATCTTCCAATAATCTTGGAGGAAGCGTGTCATCAGCGCGTGTCGCCCCTTCGCGAATATTGTAAATCTTTTCAAGATTGTAGATTCTCTCACCGGTCTTCCTGAAGTCAGCTGCAGTATATTCAATGCCCATAAGGTTCGACAACAAGACCGCCCAATCATCTGCGGTCATCACGATGCCCATGAACTTGCATGCACCTACAGCATCAAAGATTTGAAAGGCATCCTCAAAGTCCTTCAGAATAACTGACTTCTCGGGTATTTCCTTTTGGGGGTCTCCTACATTTGCATCATCCACAATCATGAAGGGCATTGAGAGAAACGCGGGACCTTCAATCCATGCAGTGATATGGTCTCCACCTCTGATTGCCGTAGCATAAGCCAGACCCGTGATCTTTGCAGCACGACTGTCATATGCTGGTAGTTCAAGTCCCTTGACATGCATGGCAAAGTGCTCAGAACCTTTACCAAACTTCTCTGCCATTCTCTTGGTTCCCTCAGCCATAACATCTCCAAACCCCTCTCGCATGGCTATCTTAGGTATAATTTCTGAGATGATGTTCTTGTCACCAAACTTGAACTCAATCCCGCCAGTGTCATCTTTTGTTATAATTCCCTTCTCAAAACACTCCATAGTGAAGGCTATAGTGCTACCTGCTGAGATTACATCAACACCATAATCGTTACAGAGGAAGTGTGCCATCGAGATTGCTTCAAGGTCATCAACACCACACATACTACCAAAAGCACCTATTGATTCATACTCAGGCCCTTCTCCCCTACTCTTGAATTTTCCATCCTTGATTTCAGCAACTCGACCGCATGCAATTGGGCAAGCAAAGCAGGGCTTACGTGATGCGAGAATTGTATCGTTGAGAGCCGTACCATTGATGTTTTCTGCACCTTCAAAAATCCCGGTCTGAAAATTACGCGTTGGCAGCCCTCCGACAACCTGGCAGAGATCGACCATAGTGGCTGTTCCATAGACCTCCAAGGTCATCTTGAGCATGCTCTGGTTCACCCAGTCGAACCTCTTCTTGGCCTCTTCTCTATACTTCTCAGGATTGGCAACTGGAATCTGTGCCTTGCCATAGGATACTACTGCCTTCAGGTTCTTTCTACCCATCACCGTTCCGAGGCCACATCTGCCAGCCGCACGACCAAAGTACTCTTCATCACAGTCATTCATTATTGCTGCAAATTTCACAAGCTTCTCGCCTGCTGGACCAATGCACGAAACATTATGCTTGGGACCGTGTTTTTCCTTCAGAATCTTAGTGGTTTCAGACGTTGTCTTTCCCCATACCTCGGATGCATCCAGTAGCTCTGCCTTGCCATCCTCTGTCAGGAGATACACAGGTTTTGGTGAGATTCCTTCGAAGATAATTCCATCAAAGCCAGAACGCTTGAAGTCCTTCGCCCAGAATCCTGCAGAGTTTGCCTGACCCCATAAGTTTGTGAGTGGCGATTTAGCAACTACACTGTATCTGCCTGCACTCGGAGACTGAGTCCCTGTAAGAGGTCCTGTCATGAAAATGAGTGGGTTATCTGGTCCTAAGGGGTCGATTCCTTTCTCAGTTTCATTAATCAGATACCATGTCGCGAGACCGGCACCACCAAGATACATCCTGAGTATCTCGTCGTCAGGAAACTCCTCTGTTATTGTCCCGTCGGTGAGGTTGACCCGAAGTATCTTTCCCATGTATCCCTTCAGCATGTTGTTTCATTCCCCTGACAGAAGTGTCAATCTCTAATTTTAGTCAAAAAACTCTGTTTCTATGGATGCAGCACTTGCAACAAGTTCTTTGGCCGCCTCAGTAGCTCGCAGAATCTTAGGCATATCCCCTTCAACTTTTGCTTGTCCAGAGAGCAAAGCACGAATGGGATCCAATTCCTTAGTCAGTATCTTTTCCCAGACATCAATCCGTGCTGTGTAGACAAACTCCACCTCATAGGGTTTCCCAGAAGGTTTGTCCCCCTTGTTCAGAAGAGTGAATTCTTCACCCTCTTTCAATATTGCAGATCCGGTGCATTTCCCATGGTGGAGACCCACCCATATCTTGATCTGATGGTCCAAGCCACCATGTGGCTCAGCTTGAAAAACGAAGTCACCTTCCCACCAGTCTGCTGCTTTCGCATACGCTTCGTTAGAATTTATCGCATCAATGATTAATTCCGCATATTCTGGAGTTCCGAATTTTACCATGTGTCATTCCTCTCGTTATTTCTTGTCAAGTACTAGTATTTTAGGTAGTGCGAGGAGCTTTCTATATGCCCTCCCCTTGAACTGGAGTTTTCTGTTACCAAACCGGTTCTTCTTCGTCATCATGTGCATGACCGAGTACTGACCATTACAGAAGAACATAAGGTCCTCTGGATCGGCTATCAGATCGAGGTCTCGCTCATCAAGAGAATCTCTTGAAACAGTGTACTCCCCGTCCTTTGCTACGAGATTAATCCACAGTATCTCATCCTCTTCCACCTGTAGTCCGATATTGAACCTACCCTCGAATGAATCCAATCTCTTGGTGTTCTTTGGATTCTCTCTCTTGTCAGCAATTATACCGTCGATAACTGCTTTGATGGTCAGAAACAGTGTGTCTCTCTGTGTGTCATCCATGCTCATTCACGACTTTACTTTGCTTCGCTCTGGGTTTCTCTAAGCCCCATTTCAATATTCTGGACCAAATTGGTCGATAGATTCATTCGGAATTCTTAAAGGTTGATTTCCGCAGGAGTAATTACTAAGGATGGGGGTACAGATTTGGTTGGAATCAAAGAAAAATCATCAATCTTGGTCTTTCTACTACTCTTTGCTATACCACAGCTCTCTCTGTTTCAAGTGAATTACTTTGGTCGAACCTTCGAATCAATCTCAACAAGTGACTCCTATCTTGGTGAAGTAATAACAATAACATCTGATGCGGAATTCGCGGCTGTTGCTTCTAGCATGAGTTTCCCTGGGAATGGTTCTCTAGGAAATCCCTATGTGATTGCAGACCTAGACATTGATTACATCCATATCTATGGCACAACTGTCTATTTTGAAATAAGAAGGTGCTATTTTGCTCCCACTTCAGATCCACGCAGCATAGATTTTGATACTGTGGAAAATGGGCTGGTTGATTCATGTGTGATTGAAGACCGACCCAATGGGATCAAGGTCGCTGCCTCTACTGGTATCATCATCTCAAACAACACACTGCGTTCACTGATTGTTGAGAGCATCTCTGTCGATTTTTCCTTTTACAGTGATATCATTAACAACAGCATAATTTCAGATGGACAGAGTACAGCCATTGGATGCTACAAATCATACTACCTAACCATTGATAGCAATACAATCACCGACTGTCGGGATGGTCTGTATCTTCCTTTCTCCGAATATCTGAATATAACCAACAATCATGTCACGAACTGCGGATATGGGCTGTTTTCTTCTGGTGGTTTTGACATCCATGTGGCAAACAACACTTTTGTCAACACTGCTGTATTCTTGAACTCATTTGACTCAACAATGACATTCACCAACAACACAGTCAACGGGTTGGCGCTAGGCGTATTTTCAAGTCTGTCTGATGAGGTCTTGGATGCAAGTCAATTTGGTCAATTGATTTTGTGGTTGTCCAATAATGTCACAATTGTCAATGGGACATTCAATCAGCTCTCCCATTGCATCGAACTGATGTCTTGTTGGGACTGTACCATCGAGAATGTCACGTTCGCCAATTCAGCTCATGGAATCTGGATGACTTCATCAACTGCTTGTGAAATCAGAAATGTGACCTTCAGAGAGAATTACGGTTGGCCACTTTATGCTGAGAAATCGCACAACCTCTTACTCATCAATTCAACTATCGAGTCAGATGGTGATCCAATTCTGTTGTTCGAAACCTTGAATTGTACTATAATTGGGAACAGATTCATCAATTCGTACATCTCTTTCAAGCGAGGTGTCGAGAGATACTCGTACGGTAGTAACTCGATAGAATACTTCGTTCACCACATCGAGGACAACACGGTTGATGACCTCCTCTTGGGATATTTCCTTAATGAAACCGGTGTTGTCGCAGATCTTGAAGAATATGGGCAGATGGTCATCGTCAACTGTACTGACTTTGATTTGGGTCCCTCCACAATACTAGATAGGGTAGTCCAGATTCAGGTCTTTCACTCACGAGATATCTCTCTTGTTGATTGTGATATTCAAAGTAATGGCACTTCAATGGTCATGTTTATTCAATCTCCACATTGTAATATCACTGATTGCGACGTGGAGTTCACGAGTTTCCTCATACATGAATCATCGGACATTATTTTCTCTAAGAACACCATGAGTTCTGAATCGGGTAACTTCATTCTTGGACTCCGCATGGAATCTTGTGCCAATTCCACAATTGAGGAAAATGCACTATCGGGTCCGTATATCGAGGGTCTTCTCGTAATGGCATCACCAAATGCTACTGTCAAATCGAATGAATTGGTGAATGTATACTTCGGTCTAGTTCTAGAAGGTGACAACAGTCTGGTGAAAAGCAACAATGTCATCGCAAGCGAATCGAATGGTCTATCTGTTCTTCGGTCGTCAAACTGCACAATAGAGGACAACGACTGTAGATACAATTCAGCGAGTGGTCTGGTGGTGGATGAGTGCATCAATACAACGATATCGAAAAACATTGCTATCACTAATGACGTCGGTCTTCGACTCTCTGAATCGACTCGCTGCTTAGTGGATTCCAATCGGTTCGAACAGAATCACGATTATGGTGGCTATATGACCTACTCCACTTTCTGTACTATCGTCAACAACAGTGTTCGATTCAACTGGGATGTTGGACTTCGTGCGCAACATTCATCGAACAACTCCTTCTATCTGAACCGCCTCGGTTGGAATGATGCCAGGAATGCACTGGATGATGGCTTTAACAACACGTGGGACAACGGAGTTGATACGGGCAACCTTTGGAATGATTACTCTGGCATTGGTGTCTACAATATTCCAGGAACTGCACAGAGTGTGGATCGGTTCCCAGGGGTCTTACTGGCAGAGGATGGCTCACCTCCGACTCTGAGCAGTCCGACAGACATCATCTATGAGTTTGGGACCTCCGGCAATATGATCTACTGGCAAGCCACAGATCAGTATCCTCATACCTATCAGCTGGAACGCAATGGAACAGTAATCGAGAGTGGCCCATGGGAGAGTGAGATATTTGCCATCAATATCGATGGACTTGAGATAGGTGTCTATAACTTCACACTAACAGTGTGTGACGAGGGTGGTCTCTGCAGAAGTGACACCGTATTCGTTAGCGTGGTTCGTCAACTACCGCAGCACGATGATCTTCCATATCTGCTGGTACTAGTCGGAGGCGGATTTTTCATCTCGATTATTATCGTCATCATTCTGATTCGAATCAGAAAACGACCGATTCCGACCTGATGAACTCATCAAACCTTACTTGTCTGAAGAAACTCCTTCATACTCTGCTCTAATGAGCTTCTTGTCTATCTTCCCAACACTCGTCTTTGGGACTGATTCCACAAACAGGATCTCGTCTGGAAGCTGCCATTTTGCAAAGCATTTAGCGAGATGCTCAAGAATTTCCTTCTTGTCCACCCTCGTATTAGATTCATCATGTAATACCACCAAAGCCAGTGGTCTCTCTCCCCACTTTTGGTCCGGAACACCAACAACAGCTGCCTCCATCACTGCAGGATGATTGACTATCTCGTTCTCCATGTCTACTGAGGATATCCATTCTCCGCCACTTTTGATTAGGTCTTTCGTTCGATCGGTCAGCTTTAGATATCCTTCTGGATCAATGGACCCCACATCTCCCGTTCTGAAGTATCCATCTGCTGTGAACTGCTCCTCAGAACCTGGGGCATCATGATATCTTCCAAGGACCCATGGTCCTCGCACAAGTATCTCCCCTACTGATTCACCGTCATGAGGAATTTTCTTACTCTCAGAGTCTGCAACCCTGACATCAAGTCCCACTACAATTTGTCCCTGCTTCTTCTTCAGTTCCCACTTCTCCTCCTCTGAGAGCTCTTTGGTCAACCAAGGAGTTGGCTTGTTCAACGTAACAATAGCCTGCGCCTCAGTAGATCCATACGTATGAACAATCTCCGCCTTAGTTGTTTCCCAGAACTTTCTCATCATAGACAGAGGTGGCTCTGACCCACCAGTGAGAAACCGAACACCTGAGAGATCTGGTATCGGGTCCTTCTGCAGAAGATTGTTGAGCAAAGCCCTCAGGATTGATGGTACTCCTGCAGATATCGTCACCTTCTCTTGCACTAGCATCTCTATAAGCTCATCAAGACTATCCAAACTATACCTTCCAGGCAAGACAAGTTTTGCACCAGTCATGATGGCAGCATATGGTGTCCCCCATCCTAATACATGAAACATAGGGACAATTTGGAGCACACAGTCCTCCACTGTGATCATGGCATTGAGTGCATACATCATCGCTTGGAGATACACATCCCGGTGGGAATAGTAAACCCCCTTTGGTTGCCCTGTTGTACCAGATGTATAGCATGCACTTGAGGCTGAGGTTTCTTCCAAGTTGGGCCAGTCATATCTGGTTTCTGCATCACTCAAGTAGTCTTCGTAGCTGTAGACTGGTTCCAAATTTGTCTGAACATCTCTCAGATTCCTGTCAGTCAGAATCACAAAACCCTGAACCATTTCACACATCGATGCTGCGGCCTCGACAATAGGTAAGAACTCCTCATCCGCAAAGATGAATCGGATTCCCGAATGATTCACAACATAACTCAGTTCCTGCGGCGTAAACCGTGGATTCATGAGGACCATTACAGCACCGCTCCCTGGGATACCAAAATAAATCTCGAGGTTCCGATGCGAGTTCGATGCAAGTACACCAATCCGGTCTCCAACCTTCACACCAAGTGAGGATAAAGAACTCGCAAGTCGTTGCACACGTTCGTAGGCCCTGCTGTATGTATATCGAACCATTGACCCATCTGGATTTCTGCTAACAATCTCCTGCTTGCCAAAATTCCTAGCTGCATGTTTGATGATCGTAGCTAGATTCAGCTGGGAGCTGGTTTGCGACGTGGCAGGAAAACCCTTGATAATTTCCATTGTTGTCACTCCTGCTGGATGGTCACTAACCTTTCCTGTAATCCTCAACATTTTTCATTACCGGTTTCATGATTTACAGAGGTGGTTTGATAAAATGGGAAAACTTGATGATAGAGTTGCTGTCATCACTGGTGCAGCAAGTGGAATTGGGAAAGCAATTGCAGAGCTATTTGCAGAAGAAGGCGCACATGTAGTCGTTAGTGATATACACGATGAATTTGGTCAACAGGTTGCTAGCACACTTGGAAAAAAAGCCACCTACATACATGCTGATGTTAGTGTGGAACGAGATGTGAAGGGAATGATTGATCATGCTGTTGATACCTATGGTCGTCTTGACTGCATTGTCAATAATGCTGGGATGGGCGGTGTCAAAGGCGAGATTGAGTCTGTCCCTGTTGAGGACTTTGACAGAACAATAGGGATTCTACTTCGGGGCGTTTTTTTGGGGATGAAACATGCAGCGCCAGTCATGAAAAAACAAGGAGGAGGGACTATGATTAACATCTCCAGCGTTGCTGGTCTTCGGGGCGTTTCTCAAAATCATCCGTATAGTGCTGCCAAAGCCGCAGTCCTCCAGTTGACTCGAACAGTGGCGATGGAGTTGGCATACTACAAAATCCGAGTAAACAGTATCTGTCCTGGCTCTATTGTGAGTTCTATTTTCGGTGCAGCTCAAGGAATGTCAAGTGAAGAGAGCGTCCAGACCTATGAGAATCTGAAAAAACTGTTTGAAAAGGGCCAACCAATTCGACGTGCAGGTCTCCCTGAGGATGTCGCCAATGCAGCACTATGGCTAGCAAGTGATGACTCGAGCTTCGTCACTGGGCATGCCCTTGTTGTTGATGGTGGCGTAAGTGCAGGACAGCAGTGGACACAGCAGATGCGATGGATTGACATGATTGAATCTGCCCTCGACTCGGAACCGAAGTGAACCCATTGGATTGAATCATATTCAAGAACAATTAATATTAACTCAATTAGATGTGAAATAGCGGATAGTCAGATGGATTATCTAAATCAGCTGACGGACTCATCTACAATGGAAGCAACAAAGGAAACAATCAATCTAAACATCATCTGTCCTGACCCTACCTGTGCAACGCGAAAAGAGATTGCAATTCCCTGGTCCTCTTTGTCACAGTCCGAATCAGGCATAGTTACAATATCAATCTCAAAAGGTCTTGTTTGTAATCACAGTTTCCAAGTCTTTGTAGACAAGAGTGGCCGTGTTCGTGGATACAAAAAACCAGACCTTGAGCTTACTTTTACACCGGTTGATGAGGAGGACGAACGCAGTAATGAAACACGGATTCAGGAGCAAGATAGAGTACTACAGGGCCTCCAAGTCATACTTGGAGATGAGATGCTTCTCAAGCTAGTACGAACTTCATTAGGCAATCTCCCAATCTACACGATTACAGATATTCCCTCTATCAGTACCATGATGACGAATCTCAAGCATATTGTTGATCCGTATGTAAATGAGTTCACTGTCTGCTCACTACAGGAATATAACCAGAAACATCGGACTCTCCTATCCTTACCTGGTTATGACGATGCTTTTGTCATTGCAATTGACCAACACATCATCATAAACCAGACCTATGATAACAAATTCAAAGAAAAGGACTATGCCTTCGAAAGATCCCTTTTGAGGATGATTGATTTCGATAAATCAAACGAGTCAATCTCAAAAGAGTTCCACTCTCTGTTTGACCACATCATCGATGTAGCCACAAAGCTCAAGGATGAATTCCATCAAGACAAGTTTTCAAACAAGAAGGATGTAAGCAAGCGAATCTCGAAATTGACTGTTAAGAAATTAGCATTTGATGTTGACTCTGCCAAACACATTTTGAGGAATCGCCTAGATTTCGATATGGATGAGTATTTCAAGGAAAGATCCCGAGCTTCTGAATGGGGAAAAGGCATCTTAGATTTGACTGGCTAGAGTTCGTGGCGTCAAATGTTTGGCTTAGATTGTCTTCATGATGCGACGGAGTAATTCTACTAGTTCATTGATGTTTTCGCCAGACTTTGAACTTACCATGAGTGAATGTATCTGCATTCGTTCCGCCATCTCTGAGATGTCCTCTTTGGAAACAAAACACGGTTGGTCAATCTTTGTACCTACCAAAATTTTCCTTTCATTTGGTATATGGTCGATCATCGGTAACCACTCATCAATTTCTAGGAGTGTGTGGAAGTTAGTACAATCAACCACAATCAAGACTAGGTGAGCTCCAGTCAGTAGAGATCCTTGAAAGAATCGGAACTGTTTTTGCCCTCCAAAATCAAAACAGGACACTCTGATTGCTCCAGAGTCATTTGGTACTATTGTCCAAGATTCTACATCGAATCCTACAGTCATCTTCTGATCCACAAATATGCCTGTAGATAGACGAGCTATTAAGGTGGACTTACCTGCTCCTCCCGACCCGACGACGGCTAGTTTTACAGTTCTGACTCCCAAGTGTGAATCACTACCAAGAAATGTTCGTGTGGGAGTCCTATCTCAAACTCCCACAGCGAGGTATTATATCATGATTTTATCCTGAATAGACCAATCAAGAAGAAAAGAAGACTCAGAAGCGCTGCGCCTTCGTAAATCTCTACAACTTTCTCTCCTATTATTGGAATCCATTCAAATCCTGTTTTACTTAAGATTCCGGCAATTCCTCCGTATAAGCCTGAGAATGCCAGGACAAGGAAAGCTACAAAGAAGAACCTGGCGAGTACACTCTCTGTTTCTCTGTATTTTCTTAGAGTATAGAATGACAACAGCAAGTATATCATGCCATACCCTAGCTCAATTGAGTACTCAACTAGATGTGGAATATCAAGCTGAAGCATCGCCTGAATCAACCTCCTGAGATTTTCTGACGCCCAGTCCTTGCAATCCATAGAAGAACAAGGCGCCTGCCATAAATTGTACACCTTCAATTAATGCCTCGAGATATTCCTCCTCTATTGCGATGCCAGCTGCTTGTGGAAGCAAAGTCACCTTCATGATTATCGATGAGGCAATGACCAAGAAGGCGAGTCCGATTAGTAGCAGCACTCTGCTTTTTACTCTAGAATAAGAAAACAGTGTGTAGATTCCAAGAAACAGGAATCCCACTCCTGCCACTAGTTGTAGGGCTAGCACTACTAAAGGGTCGGTCCAGATAATAGACATCATGCCTTGCTTTGTTCCAGTCTGAATATTTAATATTATTCTGTTTTTCTGATAATCACCCAACATTTTGTAACTATATGATTTTTGAAGAGCTTGATGATTTGCGATATCTGTAACTATTTCCTCTGTTCTCAGTTTCCGTTTTACATTGCTCAGTTTATTCTTGCCAGCGAATTATTGATCTTTGGATTCTTTCTAACAACTATGAGCTGGCGAGTTGAGATAATTTAACAGTGCCGTCAGGGTTGTGTAAACTCTGAAAAGTGCAAACCTTTTTGCGAAAGGTGAATGATGTATTATCAGAGATCAGAAGTAGATGGATTTAGGAAACTGATTATCCTGTTCTAGATTAGATCGAATGGATTATAGATTGACCGAGTGATTGAGGTCATTTGGAACCGAAAACTA
>JBHLRS010000066.1:0-12050 GCA_048882325.1 Candidatus Thorarchaeota archaeon
GCATTAAGGACCCAGCAGGTACTGGCCCATGAGAGTGGAGCAGCTAATACAATCGATCCACTCGCTGGCTCCTATTATGTCGAAGCACTGACCAACGAGTTGGAAGAGGAGGCCTACAAGTACTTCGAAAAGGTTGAAGCTCTTGGAGGGGTGGTTGAGGCCATCGAGAAAGGATTCTTCCAGAGAGAAATTGCTGAGGCTTCATACCGTTATCAGAAGGAGATTGAAACAAAAGAGCGAACAATAGTTGGTGTCAACGACTTCGTTCTTGAAGGTGAGGAGATTACAATCCCTGTCCTGAAGATAGACGCGGAGGTTGAACGCCGCCAGATTGAGCGGACCCAGAAGGTCCGAAAGGAACGTGATAACAAGAAGGTCGAGTCAGCTCTTGATGGTCTCAGAAAGGCCTCAGAAGGTGAGGATAATGTTATGCCTCATGTTGTTAATGCAGTTCGAGAGTACGCAACGATCGGTGAGATTTTCGAGGTCTGGCGTGAGCTCTGGGGTGAGTGGGACGAGCCCAAGATATTCTAATTTCCTGCTAACTGTGACCCTGCACTCTCAATAGTATCATCATAATGATAGACACCGAACCAACAATTACAACAATGATTACTGAAGGAGATAGTCCTTCGTCTGTTGCTTTACAGATGCAGTCTATGTTGGTCCGACTATAGTGGATCTTGAGGATAAAATCGAGCTCTTGCACACAGTTTCAGACCGAAACCATAATATGTGCGTATTATAGCGGGTGCCGGGAAGCATCGACGTCTTCGAGCACAACTGCGGAGTGCACCTTAGACATGAACACTGATTGCCCTGATGGTCTTTGTAAGATCAAGATTCAAGCCGTTGACCGAGCAATAGGACACCATAAGAATGAGTGGTCAGTTCTTCTTAATGCGACAAAGAATAGTAAGGATGTCGAACATGCCTTACGTTTTTGCGAGCTTTTCAAACTAGAACCAAAAGTGAAAGTTGAGAATGACAACTATGTTGTCCTTTTCAAGAACGACCTACTAAGAGTCCTTTGATGCTGACTATCTCCCGAATCTCCTTCTCGCATAGACCGCGGTGAAGATAACAAGTAGTCCACCAAACATGCCGGAGGCAATAACCGCTTGTTGAGGAGATAATTCAAACAATCCCTTAGTTTTGGTGGTGTTGCTTATACCAGTGCTAGTCGAGTTTGGTTGCATGCTCTCCACAAAGCTTGGGAAGTGGTCGATGTCATCATCATCGATGTAATAGTATTCCTCAGCACTCTGCAGGTCGCTCCAGCTGTTTCCCTGATCAATCTCGTTGTCCCAGCGATTTTCGGAACCTGTACATAGAGCGTTGTCTAGATTGTCAAAGACATTACCAATTATATGATTCCTGCCTGAAAGCCGATTAAGATAGATGCCAAGTTCGTTCTCAACAATCTCATTATTTCCAATCATTGTTTCATTTGTACGAAGAATGTAAATTCCAATACCATTGTATCTTATTGAATTCGACTCAATGGCGGAACCATGAGCACCGATTAACATGATTCCGTCTTCATTATCAAGGACCTGGCAACGATATACCCGTGTTTCAAGTGACTCGTCGAATAATATCCCAAAGCCATTACCCTGGATAATACTTCGATAGACCGAACACTGTGTAGACTGGTCAATGTAGATGCCTACCTCGTTGCTTCTTGCTTCAATATAGCTAAATAAAATATCAGTAGAATAAAGGACGTAGATGCCCCTGACTGCTTGACTGATAGTTACACCAACAATCTCACACTCTTCACTATGAAACAGAGTGATTCCTGATAGCTCGCCACTAGTGATCACAACCTCGGAGCAGACAGCCAAAATGATCTGTTCAAAATCAGCTCCGTTTAAGACAATTCTGGATTCATTGAAGAAATACCCTAGCAACCCTCCATTCACAATGTTTCCTGTGATCTCTTGGTCAAACGCACTAGGGTCTGTGACTTGGAACAATATGCCACAATCCACAAAGGTATTGTTTGCTATAACTGAATCGATTGGCGGACCGACCTCATAGCCTATTCCAGGATACTCTTCCAAACTCACTGCGTTCAGACAATCGTACACATTGTTCTCGATGACCTGTGTGTTAATCCCCCCTTGCAGTTGAAATGCAGTGCTTACTTCATGCATCTCATTCCATCGTATCAGAGATTGTCGCGTAACTCTTGTCTTTATCCCGATAGTGCTACCCCGCGCCCCTGAAATGTCATTCAACTCAATTATGCAACTATTCGATATCTGAACATCGATACCCATGTTCTGCGCTCGAATCCTATTGCTCGTAACGAGTGCATTTGTGGTACGTAATTGGACACCTGTCCAGACACTATACAGTGTATTATTGTCAATCTGATTGTCTATTCCATACAGAATCTCGATACCTGATTCAAACCCATCAAACACGTTTCCTCTTATAATACCATTCAGGGACTCTCTGAAGATAAGACCAAACTGACCTATAGTTGGCATACCTGCAATTTGGAAATAGTTGTCCTCAACGGTGCAATCAAATCCAAAAGCGAGTCTGATCGCATCAGCAGTAACATCACTAAAGAGGTTGTCTCGAATGGTCAGTCCACTGGTATACTGAACATGGATAGGGAATTGAATGTTTGAGTGTCCCTGACTGTTGCCTGAGAAAACTGAATTGTTCAGATTGTATGCCAGAAATCCTAGAACTTGGCTTCTCAGTTGGTTGCCAGTAAAAGAACAGTTTGCTGAGTCGTATATGGTGATAGCACTATGTATCGCTGAAATATTGGAAGTACTGATGGTGCCATGAGAAACATTATCAAATGTGACCACACCGTTTCCCCAAACAACGCCGCTTCCTGATAGCCAGCAATCACGAATCACAAAAAACTTGGATGTATTCGCAACGGATATTGATGTGACTGAGGTCGTTATGTTCAGGTCCTCAATAATGTATGGACTTCCTTGAGTGCCCAGACCTGGCCACCCCTGCGAGTCAAAGTCTGAGTCGTTTCTTATAATGATGGGTTGGTGAGGTGAATAACTCACTAGACGAGGTTGGTCTATAATCTCATCTCTTGAACTATTGTATTCAGATTCCTTACCAATGCTGGAGATTGAAAACATCAAGAATACAACTAGTGCGCAAGTGACTGCTTTCTGCAATCGAGTGGGAGAGAGTGAATAATTCACAAACTGAAAGGCATGGATTGCAATATAATATAATTGCCCCTGACGCAAATGCTCAATGTCACGCGAACCTTAAAACGAAAGATATGCTCAGTCAAAACGAGGCACGTTAGGATTGCAAGGCCAGAACATCCAAGCCATTCTCATCATGGAGCGTGGAGGAATTCCGCTATTCTTCATGAAGATTGATCCTCGGGCTCAGGACTTAGACCCGATGCTTGTGTCTGGGTTCTTCACCGCAATCCAGACTTTTTCCAAGGAGGTTGTGGACCGTCGTAGTTCTAGGTTTCAGGTTGACTATGGTGCTCGTCTGTTCACAGTTCTCTCAGGCGAGTCGACCGATCTCGTTGCTGTGAGTATGGGCGAATGTGAGGAAGATGTCATCCTAACCCTTACATCTCTTCTCGAGGAGTTTGAAGGCGTCTGGATCAAGGACCTTACTCGTGAAAAGATGGACACACTCGATATCAACACCGAGTTCTCTGACTTCAGGGAAGGTGTTCTACAAAATCTCTCATTCAAGCAAGTTATGGGAAGCTGGATTCCGTTCTTTGTGGGGAGTCCTACTTCTAAGACAACGGAGAGTATAGTTGTCCCATTCATAGATGGTAGTAGGAATGTGGATGAGATTGTTAAAGAGAGTGGATTGAATCGTGAGGATGTAACTTTTGAAATAACTCGACTCTGGGCTTTAGGAGTTCTTCAGTTTCGTAGCATTCTTGCCCCTAGTGATGTGGTTGTGTCTACATCGAGACTCGACAGATTTCTCCAATCCTCGTCTTCGCAAAGGGAAGAGCTAGCTCGGACAAATCCTGAATTACTTGCACTTCTTCCTCGTATGTCCACACTTTTCGATGGCCGAAGAACTGTGGGTGCAATAACCAGATTTCTCTCAGAGCAGTATTCAGAGCGTGCACTTATGCAAGCTTTCGATCTCTTGATGGAGAGTAAAGCAATCGATGTGCTTACCCCAGAAAAGAGAAGAATTCTGTTGACCAAAGAGGCCACGGAGATTGCCATCAAAGTAGCTGAGAATGTCTACTCTGAGGAGAAAGCCTACGAATATCTCGAAACTGCGCTTGCGAAAGTTGCGGTCCCAGAGGTTGTGGGTGAGGTCCATCTCACTGATGGTAAATGGGAACTGACCTATGGTTCTCGACTTCTCGAAGGACTTGATCCACGAAGATTAATGGAGCTCTATGCTGACTGGATAAAGCTGCTTGCTCAGTTTTTAGGCGCTATAGACAAGTCGAAGATAAGGACCTATGCTGAAGGTTTGACAGACGCCTACTCATCCTACCTCTTGAAAAGATACACAGCTGATGATCTAAGGGGATTCGAGGAGATCTCCTACTGGCTCGAGCTAAACTGTGTTGGGAAGTGAAAAAAGATGACAGAAGCTGAAAGACCAATTCGAAAGCTCGCAGAAATACTCAGCAGAAGAGGCCAGACAATCTATGGCAGACAAACAATAGTGGAACTCTGCTCTAAGGCAGGTGTGTCCCTCATGAATACATTTGATGTAGGAGACCCCGACACAGACGAATCCCTTCAAAACTTCCTAGTTCAGTATTCAAGGCTCAATCCTGCGGCCAAGCTGACCATCCTCATCCTCTCTAAGCAATACGGTGTTTCACTCCCTGAAAACCTACTTGGGAAGAAGAAAGGGCTCAAAGACCGTCTTGAATCGCTACAGGACTACCTTCCGTGGTCTCCATAGATTTCTCTCCTTCTTCAGAAAGATTGAACTACTCTCTAGCACTCCGCAGACATGGTCGTGTGGAATGAGTCCATCATATCTTTACAAGATTGTGACAGTGGGGTCCTCAGCAGTGGGGAAGACCTCTATCATCATCCGTTACACCACAGGCAAATTCAGGGAGTACTATGCTCCAACACTTGGTGCTGACTTTTCAGTGAAGAGCATGGAGATCGGAAGTAATCGAGTCAAGTTACAGATCTGGGACTTGGGGTCTCAGGACTTCCTTGGACATGTAAGAGCTGGTTATTATCATGGTGCACGAGGCGTCATCTACATGTTCGATGTAACACGCCCCAATAGTCTTGAAGAGCTATGGGCGTGGAAGAAGGAGGTCGACTCCCAATTGAAGGGTGTCAAGGTTCTTGTTGTTGCAAACAAGACAGATCTCGATAAGGACAGGAGGGTGTCCCGTGAAGAGGGAGAAAAGTTTGCCAAGAAGTTCCTAGCAGAGTATGTGGAAACCTCGGTGAAACTGAACAAGGGCGTTGATGACACCTTCACAATCATGGCAAAGCGCTTGATGGTAGATGCATAGTTTAGCTAAAGCCATCATTTTCTAATGTTGGCTGTAAGCACACATGATTACTGATAGACTCAATTTTCATTTGAGGTGGTTAACCGAGGATTTCTGAGAACAAATCCCTGCTCAGCTCCTGTTCAACCAGACTGACTTGCTGCTTATTCCTTCGATAATCTCGAAATGCAATGATTGCAACCACAATAATGATCTCAATCGATGCCGCAGAAATCCCCAAAGTCGCAGCACCTAACCAATTAGGATCAGTGTTTGTGGATACATCTGGGGGTATTGTTGGAATCGCGGTGGATGGAGATGTTTCCGAAACTTCGTCAGCAGGGAGAAAGTGATAGTGTGAGTTCTTTGTCAGAGTATATGTATTTCCTGAATCATACTCTAAGAAGATATACGGGCCGCATGTGACATGAGGGTGCGTGGGATTGAAACCCGGATTCCAGTCTTCCCAATCATCAAAGCCAACAGCTCCATACTCACTGAACACATGTTTCGGCAGTATCTTGATGAAGGCGAAGTTGTTTAAGTGCCAATACGACTCAGATCCGAATTCGATTACCACTCGATAAGGTTGTTGAGCATATGCTGCGTAGAGGTCTCCAAAGGGGAGCCCTAGAGCGTGATAATGTGCACCACTCTCTAAAATGTAGGAAAAGGTGTTTGCTACATCTTCTGCTGTAAGAGGTGTTCCATCAGTCCAAGTTGCGTTTTGGATGATATCGATGATGTACCTTTGATGATTCTCAGGTACTGCAGGGTTGTCACTATGGGTCTGAACAATACAACTTGTTGCCAGATCCATGACAGGATGTTGGGCTGGATCAAGTCTGAACAGGGAAGAATATAGACTGTCCATGACATCTTGCCAAACTCTTCCTGATCCTGTGAATACATTCAGGGTCTCAATCTCCTGAGGTATCGCGATAGGAACTATTCCTCCCGGATTGCCATCGATTCTCTTTATGTGCCTAAGGGTCCATTGGCCACTGATGTATTTTCTCAGGTCCCTGATATGGTCTTTGAATCTGTCATTCCTGTATGCCTGCATGTAGGTTGTCTCGTACACAACTAGTCTGGGTACGTTCTCATGCAGAATCATCTGCATGTGCGCAGCCGCCTCATAGACTTCATCATAGGTCACTCCATGAAGGAGCTGGTCAATCCAACCGTCGTATGTTTCATTCACGAAGTTCGTTGGGTTGCAATATGGCACAGAGGCGTGATCTCCCCTAAACTCGTATGCGAGCCACTCGACATCATTTCCAGGGTACTCACTGACATAGAAGACCATGTCAAAGTCCCCATGTTGGTCCAGTCTTGAGATGTATTCGTTGGGTGGAGTAGGACGAGTTGTCGCGTTGACATCTAAAGCCCTGAGGGCGTCGACACCAATCTGAGCTGTACCCCCGGCAATCTCAGGTGATGATGAGGCATATTCAATGACTACGTTGAATGGTGACTCATCAGGAGCCAGCCTGTAGCCTGAACCAGGGTCGATGGTGAAGCCTGCTCTATCCAGGATCTGATTGCCTCTATCTACTTGCGCTGTATAATAGTGGTAAGGCATATCGTCCTCGATGCACCAGCCGCTAGTATAAGGCACAAGTGAGTCATGTTCCTGTGAAAAACCGTCTTTGATCTCTGACGTGACTGCGGTCTTGTCGAAAGCATACGCAAAGGCTCTTCTGAATGCACTGATATTTAATGGATACTTTCGACAGTTGATTGTAAGATGGCCGTATCCATTTTGGAGTGCAGAGAAGATATCTATTTCATAATCCCAATCTAGTGTGTTTAGATGAACAGGATCAAAGAACGAATGGTCAATCTCAATATCCCCCTCTTGTATTGCTAGCATCCTTTGGTCTGCTAAAGGTATGACGGTATACTCGATATTATCAATATGTGGGCCTGAGTTTGGACTATGTGGAAGGGTATATCCATAATGAGTCGAAGCTGAAACCACACTGAGCCCTGACACACACACAAGAAGAAGAACGACTCCTACTGCGCTATGGAATCTCCAATCCACACCTGTCTCCTCAAGTGAATTAGGGAGTTAACAGTGAAGTATCTTTGTTTCTGTGTATCTGCGGACACATTTTGAGCGACTTCTATGCTTGATCTTGAGTGTCTGAACCAAAGATCTCAGCAAACCAGTCAACTGGATTCTCTTCAGGTATGCTTTCTTTCGTTAGACGCCACTTCTTGTAGTCCCGCCTGGAAACACAAGCCACCCAGAGGAATACCTGAATTGATACAACAGAAATCGCGATTGCAACTGCTCGCATAGGGGACACTGGTTGTCCTGGAAGAGGACCTAGGTCAGATAGTACATGAACCTGAACAGAACTTGACTCAGAGTATCCTCCGTCATATTCAACATCCAACGTAAACACATAGTTACCCACATCGAGACCGTCGATAGGACACACAAGAGGTCCTCCCTCCCACCTTCCAATCGCCACTACGTCAGAATTCCTGTACAAAGTGTATGATGCATTCTGGTTCAGGATTGTACTCCACTCAATGGTGTTTCCTTCCGAACCAACGAAGTACGTAATTTCCTCCAGCGATCTGATGAAGGTTTCTGAGTAGTGAGGGTTGTAGTAATATCTCGGGTTTTGGGTCAACTCATAGAAAGGCAAGTCTATGTATCGGAAAGTTTTGTATCCCTGTCCAGCACTGGTGAGTATAAACGGTCCACTTGTCACAAGGAGATCGGATGGATTGCGCACTGGATTCCATATGTCCCAGTTTGCATACCCAATACCATCCTGATCGTTGAAAATGTGCTTGGGGATTATCTTGACAAATGCAAAACTGTTGAAGTGCCAGTAAAACTCGGAATTGAACTCCAACCTCACAGTGTATGGTCCCAAGGCGATGGCTGATTGTAGGTCTTCTAGTTGACTAGACATGGGATTTCCATATGTGCCACTTTCCAGAATGTAGGTGAAGGTAAAAGCCACGTCTTCTGCTGTCAGAGGTGTTCCATCACTCCAGGTTGCATTATGGATGATGTTGATAGTGAATCGAGTGTGACCCTCAGGAACATCTGAATTGTCGCTATGTGTTTCTGTGGTTAAGGTAGTGGCCAGATCACCAATTGGATGCTGACTGGGGTCCCTCACATATAATGATGAATAAAGGTTGTCGAGAATAAAATAGGTGTGTGCATCTGCATCTTCGAGAAAGATGTTGAAGGTGTCTGTATATTCAGGCAATGCGATTGTTGGAATCCTGTTCCGAGGTTCTATTTCATGTATGTTCCTCATTGTCCAAGGACCAGCGATGTATCTAGCTAGGTCTGGGACATGACCTGTGAATATGTCGTTTCTATACATCTGCATGTTCGTGTTTTCGTATGCCACTAACCATGGAACATTGTAGTGTATAATCTTTTGAATCTCAGAAACTGCATCGTGAACCTGTTGAGCGTCTGTACTATGGAGAAATTGATCCCTATACAGGTCGAGTGTCTGATTTACAAATTGTGCAATGTTATGATAGGGTAAGTCTGCATTTGGAGACCAAAACTCATCTATCAGCCACAAAGGCTCTGTATCATAGAAATCAATCTCTTGAAATAGAATATCAAATTCATGATATCCATCACATCTGACAATGTATTCATTGAACTCTACGCCCCTTATCGCTGCATCAACAGAAAGTGCGTGCAATGCATCAATCCCGATTTGGCAGGTTGTTTCTGCAATTATTGAATGAATAGGGTACTCGATAACAATGCTAAATGGCGAACCATCAGGAGCCTCCCTCCATCCTGTTGTTCCGTTGATCGCAAAACCTGCTGCATTGAGAATCTCGTTACCAACTTCTGGTTGGGCAGTGTAGTAGTGGAAATCGAGCTCATCCTCTATGCACCAATCGCTGATATAGGGTATGATTGAATCGTGTTCCTGGGAGAAACCATCCATAGCATAAGCAGTGACTGCGGTCTTGTCGAAGGCATAGGCAAACGCTCTTCGTAAAGCACTGATATTGAGTGGGTATTGTGAACAGTTTATTGTGAAGTAGCCATACCCGTTTCTGAGCGCGCTAAATATGTCGATATCTAAATCATCTAATGTAGGTAAATGGGCCGGGTCAACGAACCCTGTTTGCATCTCGAACTCACCTGCTTGGAGGCCAAGGATAGTCAAATCTTTGTTCTCCTGTTCAAAGAAGACAAGTCTATCAACGTATGGTCCAATCTGAAGATCTTCTGGTACGATAACTGCGTCTATTGCAGAAACCTGAGATGAAACAAGTATTCCCAAAAGTAGCAGTATTCCCACTACTCTGAAGACTCTCCAGTCCACAACTATCTCCTCAAGATAATATCCGGAGGATGGTAAAGTATCTTTGTTCCTGTGTAACCACTAACACATTCCAAAGGCATTATCCGCTATAATCTACAATATTGGGCTCATCCTCTATGAACTCAGCAGATAGGCCTAATCTATCAAAGAATTTCAGCACTGCAATGCATGCAAACTTCTCAGTAGAATAGTGAGTAGCGGAAATCACATTGATCTTGTGCTCCTCGCATAGCTCATGGAACCTCAATGAAGGTTCATAATTTGCAACCTTCATTGTGACCCCAGTGATGAAATTCCTAACATCCGTACCAGAAATCTCCTCCGCAATCTCTGGATAGTTGCCACCACCCGCTACTAGGGCAACTCTCTGGTTTGAAATCTCAGGTGAGCCATATGCCCATGTTCTCACAGGGTGACCTACCGAATCTTCGAATTGCGCGACTAGATTGGAGACAGTTTTGCATTCAGTCTTTCCAATGATGCCTGCCTTCACGCCAAAATAATCAAAGAATTCATCCTCGATGTCTATCTCGATAGCTTTTGCAAGTGATACAGTTGTACTGTAGGGTCCATTCCTGTCCAGTGGTACATGGATTGAGTAATATGAGATTGCTCGCTTCTTGAGTTGGTCCAAATATCGGTGCGGGATGTTCCTGAAAGGGTGTTCTCCAGGACGTGGATCCCATATCATCGGATGGTGGGTGAAGAGAAGGACATTCCGCTCATCTGACGATATTATTCTATCAAGCACACGTTCACTTGGAAACACTGCAGTGTAGACATTGTGAATCTCGTCTGTGTTATCTAATGCAAGCCCCATCCTTGTAGTCTTGAAATTCTCTGTGATATTATCTCCCAGATCTAAGTTACCCCACTCATCATCAGTGAGTTTATCCAGTTCAAACTCCTCATCCAAACTCGCAAATAGCTGCTCCGCTTTCATTTTCCTTACCATTTCTGGATACCCATAGTACAGGATCTGAAAGCATCATATTAGTATTCAGCATTGAAACTATTCACGAGCTTCCATCATTTCGGGATTTATAGACCAACAGCGTTTTTCCAAAAACTCTGATGAAACGATCAATCCTCTCTCTTCCATGTTCTCAAGATGTTCCCTGAACTCTTTACAGGTGAGGGCGACACCTTTCGTCAAAAGGAGGAACTTTTCATAAAGCGTCGCTTCGAACTCGATTATTGCGTGACCGAAGGACAGTATGATTTTATCCTCAATAAGAGGAGGTACCGTGCTGAGTATAATCTTTTCACCGGTTGGGGTTTCTACAGTGTGCGCGTTCAATGGTAACACCTGAGAATACATGATACTAATTCATTATATAATGACCATGAATCATGCTTGCATCAGAAGGGTGAAAGAAGCACTCATAAACCTCTAAATCAAAAATCACGCTTTATTAAAGTTCATAACAGTTCGATGAGCGGGATTTAGCTTGTAAATTGTCGGCAAAAATTGCAGAGAACCCTATTAATGTAGATTTCTTTAGAATATTGAAGAAAATGAAATTCTACAATGATGTAAGCCAAATGATAGGTCGGACACCACTTGTCAGAATTACGCGTCACAATCCATATCCAGAGGTCACGTTACTGGCAAAGATTGAAGGCAACAATCCAGGCGGCAGTGTGAAAGATAGAATTGTAAAGTATATGATTGATGATGCTATAGAAAGTGGTAACTTAACAAGAGACAAGACAGTGATTGAGGCAACAAGTGGAAACACTGGAATAGCTATCGCCATGCTTAGTGCAGTCAGAGGATATCGTTGTGAATTGGTGATGCCTGAGTCGATGTCTATTGAACGTAGAAAAATAATGGAAGCCTATGGGGCTACTGTCACTTTGATTCCAGCTGAACTCGGTATCGATGGGGCTCAGGACTACGTGAACAGCAAGATCGAAGAGTATCCAGACAGTTATCACCAACTCAACCAATATGACAATCCACTAAACTGGATTGCGCATTATGAAACCACCGCTCAAGAAATCATTGAAGATACAGATGGGGAAGTGACTCACTTTGTTGCAGGTCTAGGAACATCAGGTACATTGATGGGTGTGGGTCGAGGTCTGAAAGAGAAGATTCCTGATGTAAAGATCATTTCAGTAGAGCCTGAGTCTGGTTCTTTGATTCAGGGTCTAAAGGACTTGAGAACTCAATATGTTCCAGGAATATTCGACGAATCTATTCTTGACCAACGAGTCTTTGTTGATGATTGCTCAGC
>JBHLRS010000067.1:0-11797 GCA_048882325.1 Candidatus Thorarchaeota archaeon
TTTTTTCATTAATTTGAACATAATAGATTAATATACGCCATATTTGAAACGGATTCAGGCGCCGTATCTTGGGGATGCTTACGAGTGAGTTCAGCTGCTACGAGGCTAGTGAAATTGGCAGTGGTTGGGGACGGTGGAGTGGGCAAGAGTACCCTGATCTCACGACTTGTAACAGGAACATTCGTTGACAAGACAATGACGATTGGATTTGATGTTGAGTCATGGACCATAACGACCAACAGCGATTCAGAAGTCATCAAGGTCTCCTGTTTCGACTTTGGCGGTCAGAAACAGTTTCGTTTCTTTCAGGGGTCTCTCATCATAGGTGCAAAGGCCGCACTGATTGTGTTCGACTGCAACTCGTATATGTCCCTCGTGAAGATTCGGGAATGGATGGAGCTACTCGTTGGAGTTCCAAATGGAAACAAACTACTTGTGGGCAACAAATTGGACATAGGCATGACCGTTTCCTGTGATGATGTCCAAGAGTTAGCCAAAGAGTATGAGATGGATTTCATCATGGTCAGTTCTAAAACTGGCGAGAATTTTGACAAACTGATTGAAAAACTAAAGGTCATGGTCGTTGACGAATGAATCTGTTTCTTGTTACCAAGAACGTTAATATTGTGTCTTAGGAACACTGTATCGTCATCAAGGGAGTTGGGTGCTTTGGAAGCCGACAAGATTCGTGTGCACTGTGAAATCTGCAACGAACCTATAGAGTTTGAGGTTTCACAAGAGAAACTCAGCGAGCAACAAAGTGGTATTCTCAAGGTTATGTTGGCACATGGAGATCCACTTCATGCAATCATAGTCTATGTCGACATGAATCGAAGAATTCGTGGAGTGGAGAGTTCAGACTCTTTTCAGATGGAGGGAACGCGTGCAGACTCTTTTGTGCCGGTCTCTGAGGTTTCTGAGAATCTATCAAATCAGATGGGCGAGCCGTGTTATCAGGCTCTTTACAGCTATGATGATGTCAAAGAGCGTGAAGCCACATCCTTTGTCTTAGACAAGACCATTCTCAAGACAATATGTGAGTCAGGCACCATCTGTCTCAGCAAGATAAGACAGAATATTGCTTTCTTAGAAAAGGCGTTGGGAGATAAGATAGATCTCAAACAGGTCGAGGTTGTATGCAACAGATATGTCCAAGAAGGGTTAATAAAACGAGCTTAGTTGGTTTTCCGACATGAGCTTTTTCAGAAGATTCAGAAGGCAGAAAGACCCTGCACGTAACTACTTGAACAAGATGGCAATTGGGCTTGGCGCTGGTCTGGTCTTTGCCCGTGACGCTATCCTGAATCCAGATTTTGGACCACAAGGGGCAATGGATGTTCTATCAACTTGGATGGGTCAAGAGATTGCAAAGGAGCTTCTCACTCAGAGAGTAATCACACCCACATCCTCTGCTGAAGAAGTCCTTGAGAAACTCCTAGAGGAAGTCCGAATCGCTGAGGATCTTTCAATCGAGATGGAGGGTGACACTGCACATGTGGTAGTGCAGAACTGTCTCATTTGCCCTCGACGTGTTGGAGGTTATGATCTGGAAGGTCACACTGCATGTCCAGTTGGCGGTCTTGTCAGAGGCGCCATTGGTCTGGTTTCAGGTAAAACCCCCCAACTGAGCAAGATCGATCTCAAGACTGGTGAGCTTTGTAAGACTGACTTCGCACTAGCATAGAGTTAGTCACAAGTATCTCGAACTCAACAGAAGTCTGCCGTATTCAATCAGTTCATATTCGATGGCATGTCAGAATTTGTAAGAAAAGGAACAATAATCTGAACAAGCTCATCAGTTAGAGTAGGTCGAGGGGTATTCCAGAACACGCCTACCAAATTGAGCTGCAAAGAAGCAGTATCTCATTTATTACTGAATTAGCATTAATCAGAACTGTATTGAGAAAATGAAAGAAGGGGCAATAAGAAATGAAGAGAAGCCCAAAACAAAGAAGCACACTCAAGGACAGAGTACGTAGAATTTTCAAGACAAACAAGCTCTGCCAGATTGCATTTGAAGAACTAGAGAATGATATCGAAGTCCAAGCCATGCTTGAGGACAGTAACCGCATGGCAATAGACCGAATGGGGTACTCAGACCATGGTCACACTCACTCACTGATAGTCACGATGAATGGAATACGTCTTTTTAGACAATTACTCAAGGGCGTTCAGCCAACAATAGTCCAAGAAGAAACCGGAGATGCACACGACTCAGAACTCGTTGTCATGCTGGGTTGTTATCTCCACGACATTGGAATGGTGGTCGGTCGTACGAATCATGACGAGTTCTCGGTTGTACTAGCCACGCCAATAATTAATAGAATCATGTCAAAGGTCTACCCCAAAGACCGACGCAAGCAGGTCCACATCAGAAACCATATACTACATGCCATATACTGTCACGATAGAGTGGCAATGCCCTTGACAGTGGAGGCAGGAGTAGTAGGAATTGCTGACGCATTAGACATGACAAAAGGCCGAGCAAGAATACCTTTTGAGTCTGGAAGTGTCAATATACACAGTACCAGCGCTCTTGCTATTGAGAATGTCAGGATCCGAAAGGGAGAGTCAAAGACAGTACGAATCGAGGTGACCATGAACAACGCATCAGGAATCTTCCAGATACAGGAACTCCTTGAAGAAAAGATTCGTAATGCGAAACTACTGGTCGACCACATAGAGCTCTATGCTATAATGTCACCACGAGAAGATGTGATAATCAAGGAAGAGCTACGTGTACTCTGAGCTCCAAGTGAAGACCTGCGAAAAGTGCTTACCGAATCCATTCGCAACAGCTAATATATATGCACGATATCGAACATTCGTCGCGTTTCACGTTGGACTTGAAGAGGCTAACACAAAATGCGACTTGATCCAATAGACTCCCAGATAATAACGATGCTTCAGAATGATGGTCGAAGGTCCTTCAGCGAGATTGCTGATACTGTGGGGAGAACTGAAGTCACCATTCGACGCAGGGTGAAGAGACTTGTTGATGAGGGATATATCAAACGATTCACCGTAGTGTTAGACCCTCTGAAGATTGGCAGGAAAATTCGAGCAGTCATTCGTATGAAGACTGTGATGAAAGAGGCTGCGGTGATTTCCAAGAAGCTGCGGGAGTTTGACGAGGTCAATGAGGCTTATTTCTTAGACGGTGCCTGTGGTCTAATGATCATGGTGACAGTGGATGACCTTACCGAACTCAAGGCATTCCTTGAAACACGGCTTGGGCGGATTCCTGGTGTCGGCGACGCAGAAACCTGTATAGTGCTTGAGGAGATCAAGTCCGTTTTCTAGACTATAGGAGGTTCTTCGATGCAGCATAAACTGCATCTCTCGCACACACATTTGGAAACTCTCTACAAACATGCAGAAGATAGTTTTCCGCTAGAGGCGGCAGCACTCCTTTTTGGACTGGTGTCTGGACCTTCAGTCATAGTACACAGGATTGAACCCGTTCACAATGAGGCGAAATCAAGTAAAATTTCCTTTATGGTGAATCCAGAGGAACAATATCATCTCCTAGTCGAGGCAGAAGAGGAAGGTCTGGAGCTTGTTGGGATATTTCATTCACATCCTGCACCACCATACCCCTCAAAGCGGGATAAAGAGAATATGAAGCTCAATCCGGTTGTTTGGTTGATTGCATCAAAGGACACCGGAAACTGGGCGAGTAAGGCCTTCCTTTTAGAGGACGAGCAAATAGTAGAGATGGATTTGCGTCTGTCCTGATGAACCCTATCGCTTAACCCCCTTGATTGTTCCAGATGTCTTTTTTGGCTCAAATGATACTAGACTCTCTCCAACAGACCCAAGAAGGACAGCTGAAGTTATCACCATATCAAGTGAGGCAGCTGTACACTGTAGGATACCACTCCCTGTTTTTCCCTCATACTCTACAAGATAAAGTTTCGAATCTGCTGCAGACACCTCTCCATAAAGAGATAGCATATTCTTCCAAATTGCTGTACTGAGTTGTTTGTCCTCTATTGATTTATTATCAGAATGCAGATGGAACAAAAGATAGCGTCTTCGAGTTTTCTTCACTCCTTAACCCCCCTTTGAATAATCTCAACACCATCAGCAACATACTCTGAGCTATACCTCTGACGATTTCTCTTGATGATCTCCATTGGTGTTTGATTAATCGCAAGGTGAGCTTGTTTTGAATCCAATCCCAACATTCCACCAATGTATTGCATAGCCCTTACAGATCTCATATGCAATGGATGTGTGGCACCACTTGAGAGAATGATTTGCATTCCTGCCTCAATTGCGGTTCGTATAGACGCTCGATATGCTTTGATGACAATTGAACGATTCAGACCCGTTAACCGTAGTAGGGGCTCAAATCTGATTTCAAGAGCAGTGTGAGAAGCAGCTGCGAGACGAGCAGTGGTATCACGAAGTCTATGCTCTCTAGAATAATCGAGTGTAAGCAGATCCACTCTTTGGTCATCAGCTGCCCAATTTGCTGTTTCGACCGAACCAAGTTTGACAGACACGACTAACGATTGTTTCCTCGCAGTTTCAACCTGTTTCCTTAGGCTTCTTAGACCTCTTCCAGACACATCCGCTCTCCTCAGAATGGAGAACTTGTTTCCAATCTGACGACTTACATCACCCTCAATATTGTTAGTTGCAAGACCAGTGAACCCTAATTTCTCTGCTATCTGAATGAACGACTGAAGACTGTCTTGTTCAGGAATGCAGACTCCTACATCAATCACCACTGGTCGTCACCACCTGCTGCCCGAAGACGGTCTTCTAACATGGTCATTACATCCTCTTGTTTACACCTGGGATGTTTCCGAATGTGCACTTGAACACTGATTACATCAGGTCCTTTTGCCAGTACAATTCTTTCCAGGAATGCCGCTTGCTTATCAATCCTGACAAAGAACTGACAATTCTCATCAATTCTGCGGTCAAGGGAGTTTTCAAGCCGTTCACGATCTCTTTTCTCCAACTTACCAAAAATATAATCCAGGGTTGTTTCGCAGCCTGTCTGGTCACTCAATTCAGAACCAATGATTTGAATTTGGTTTCCAGAGTGGCCCTCAACCTTAGTTGATACAAACTTAACAAGCTCATGAACGTGCTCAGGGTACAGATTGAGGATTGCATTAACAACCTTATCTGAAACCTCTGTTGCTCGGGAATAAGCTCGAGCCTCGATTTTGGCCACAAATGCCATACTCTAACCCCCAGATATGGGAGTCATGTCTATTTTCCGAGGTTGCTCTTTGCACCTAGAGATGGTCTCATCTTTTCAGCGCCTTTCCCCTTCTTACGGAGACCTCTGCTTCTCTTACCTGCAGATGTAAGTCCCCTGTTCTCTCTTCCTTTCTGGACAGGGTCACATATCCAGTTGATGTTTGGATCATTGTAGATCACCGGATGATTTGGATCCACCAGGATGATCTCATGCCATACCCACTTATGATCGGAACCAACCCAGTAGGAGTTTAGGACTCTAAGATTGGGGAACTTTCTACCAACACGTTCCTCAGCAATCCTACGCCGAGACTTCTGAGGTGTGTATTTTACAACACCCATGCTTCTAGGCTTGCGTCCCATTCTTGGTCTTGGCTTTTCACGTGGACCTCGACCAGTCTTGATTCGGACAATAACATATCCCTGTTTTGCTTTGTAACCCAAGGATCGTGCTCTTCCAAGACGAGAGGGACGGTCAAGTTTCACTATGCTGCCCTGTTTTCTCCATACTATCATTCTACTTCTTACTAGTTCGGAACGTTCTCTCTGTTCCTTTAACCAAGTTTCATTCATACGCTGATATGCCGTCGGCATTGTGTAATTCCATCCTTTGTTGTAACTATATTCGCTTTGTTTGTGGTTCAGCCTCTATGGGCCACATCCCGTGCGGACGTATCCGCCAACACAAAGGAAATGGTATGATTTTGGAACGTGCCAAAATCTATTGGTCACCAAGGACGTTCGCTTAAAGATGTAACGCTCTAGCTATTTCAGTCCCTGAATGACCTTGTATGCTGTTAATTCTCCTACTCTTATCTGAGCCTCTTTTGTAGAAGATGCAAGGTGCGGTGTCGCAACCAGTTTGGGATGCTTCACAAGTTCCCAGTCAAGAGGTGGTTCGTTCTCAAACACATCCAGGGCAGCACCAGCAATGTCCCCATCATTGAGTGCCTTGAGAAGTGCTTTTTCATCAACCACTCCACCTCGTGAAGTATTGATCAGGAAGGCTGTATTCTTCATCTTCTTGAACTCCTCTTCCCCAATCATATTCCTTGTCTGCGGGACTAGTGGTACATGAAGAGTGATGTAGTCAGCATCAGCTATCAGCTCTTCCACACCGCACTTCCTTGTCCCCATATCTATACATACTTGTTCAATGTCTAACACATCGTAGCACAAGATATCCATATCAAACGCCTTTGCCCTTGCAGCCACTTCACAACCGATCCTCCCAAAACCAATAATTCCCAATTTCTTATTCCAGAGTTCAGTGCCTGTAAGCTTCTTCTTCTCCCAGCGTTCATCCTTCATGAAGTGGTCAGCCTGAGGGATATTTCTGGCTAAAGCAAACATCAATGAGAACACCATCTCTGCGACTGAAACTGTTGGAGCCTCTGGTGTGTTTTGGACATCTATCCCTTTTTCCTTGGCTGCTTCTGTGTCCACATTGTCAAGGCCAACTCCAGCTCTGACGACGAGTCTCAGCTTATCTGCCGCTTCAATGACATCTCTCGTTATCTTCGTTGCACTTCTAACAACGACACAGTCAAACCCTATGATCTGTTCCTCAATAGGTCCATCTGTATCATTGCTCCTCACAACGACCTCGAGTCCAGCTGCCTTTATCTCAGCCACAGCTGACTCCGCAATTGCATCAGCTACAAGTACGCGTGCCATGGGAAAACCCTCTCTGTATCTTGTGCTGTGCGCCTCCTTCTTAGTCTTAAATCACACGGCTCCGACATTTTCTTAACCCAGAAGATTGACAGCAGCACTATGAAACGACAATTGAACCCCGGAACCGCTGTGGTTCCTTGCCCCGTTGTACTTCTCAGTGTAGCAGGAGAAGTAAAACCCAACATCATTACCTTGTCTTGGGTCGCTAATGTATGTAGCAAACCCCCCACAGTCGTTGTAGGAATTAGGTCTGAACGACACAGCTATGGTCTCGTCAAGAAGGCTGGAGAGTTTGTTCTGAACATTCCTTCATTAGAACAGTTTGCAGGAACGGAGTTTGCAGGTACAAAATCTGGTCGTGACCACGACAAGTTTGCAGAGTGTGGGTTTACTCCGGAACCTGCAACAAAAGTCAGTGCTCCAATGATTAAGGAGTGCCCAATAAACATCGAATGTAAGACCAATCAGGTCATCCCCTTGGGCACACATGATCTCTTTGTGGCAGAAGTTGTCGCGGTGCATATCGATGAGTCAACACTCACTGAGAAGGGACGTTTTGATGCTTCGAAGACATCGTTGTTCACATACCTATCACTGAATGGACAGTACTGGACTCTAGGAAGACAATACCCCTAGAATCATTATAGACATCCACTAATGGATTGGAATCTCAACAGGCTCTTCATCCTCGTGTTGACTGGGAGGTTTGATCCGTTTCACAGAGTAATAGGGATCGGCTTCCGTGATAATCCATGCACCTGAAGGTACATGAGACTCTTTCAAGAAGATGTCAAAGGTTATTCCAGGAAACTCTACTACTATAGGATTATGACCAAGTAGGACGAAGAGACCAGTGGCTTCCTGGGCCATCTGTAATGAGTCGAGTCTAGCTAGCACTGGAACCCAATCCTCTCCATCCCACTTCAGAAATGGCCAGGACTTTCTAGGGGGCCACTCCCCCTCGCTAACGAGTATGTATTCATGATCGAGGCGTTTGTAAATAGTGGGGAAGTGGCCACATTTGGCAAGGAATGCGCCAGCGTCTTTTGCATCATCAAGGGTTGAGAAAATCTCCAAAGTTTGTCACCCATCAAATTTCTTCTTTCTACTACTATATGAGGGGCAACACCTGAGAGTACACACTGTATCTGCAGAGCTTGGTTCTAGTGAACGATATGACGAATCGACATCAATCTACCATTGAAGATTCTCATTATTTTGACGAGTATATATTGGGCTAGACTGACAGATATTTTTCCTACTTGTGCATTCTACAACTACTTTGAGCCCTTGGCACTTACGATTTTGATGACATCGCGGTCTTTCAGTTCGTGTTTGTCACTGATTCTCATCTTGGTACGGGCATCTATCCCATGAATGAAGGACTCCATCAGGTCCGTGTGAATGTGACCTGCGAACTCTTTTGCTGTAGTTCCCTCAGGAACAAGATACACGTCAGGAAGCACGTTTCCATCACTGTCGGTGAGAGCGTTCGCATCATGAACTGGATACACTGTTATCATATGCAGATAGTCGAATACAGCACGGTTCAGCAGGTTTTGTACTCCAGATCCCCCGTATTTCTTCAGGATGTGTTCTCTGATTTTCTCTAACTGGACCAACTCGGACTCTTTCAAACTCCCGGAGTCTAGTATCTCAAAGTCATCATCGCCAGGTATGTATTTGATCACACCCTTCTTTTCCAAGTCCTTCAGCACTTTCTCAGTAAGAGCACTTACAGGAACTACTAAGTAATCTGGAAACTCCTCCTGCAGCCGTCTGTAGTTGTTCTCAGCAGTCGGTCGGTCAATCTTGTTTGCTGCAATGATGATGGGCTTTGAGATTTTTCGGAGTGTCTTCACGAACTCTCTTGTTTCCTCGTCAGTCCACTTGTCCACTGTTTCCGACTTCAAGTTTGTTTCCCTGAGTGTCTTTAAGATGTGAACTCTTGTGATTTTCAGACCTGAGAGTTTCTCGAGAAGCAACTCATCAAGCTTTGCCCCCTCAGACCTGACACGACCGGTGATTCGCCGCCAGTCCTTCTGAATGATACCAAGCATCCATTCCACCAACTCCTCCTCAAGAAACCTTACATCATCGGCTGGGTCATGAGTCCCCGCATCGACTTCCTGGCCCTCAGAATCAAGTCCACCGCTAGCATCCACGATATGAATGAGTACATCTGCCTGTCTGAGATCATCAAGGAATTGATTTCCCATTCCTCGACCTTCATGGGCGCCTGGCACAAGTCCTGCGACATCTATTAGTTTGATTGGGATAAGTCTGACGCGGTCAATACATAGTGAGTTCTGAGGGTTGTCTTCCACATCAAAATCTGCACATGCACACCTTGTGCGGACATGGGTCACACCAACATTCGCCTCTATTGTCGTGAATGGGTAACTTCCTACCTTGAACTCAGTCATGCACGCTGCGTTTGTGAATGAAGTCTTCCCACACGATGGTTTGCCTACAATACCGACATTGAATCCCATGACAACTCTCTCCAATAGCACCCATTCTATTCCCTAACCAAGAGATAAACGCTTCACTCTTTGACCTGTGTCTATCTTTGAAATGCGCATTTGAACAGTAATTGCGAGGGTCACAAACGGTAATAAGAAACCTCCACACTATCTATATGGGGATTGAAGAAATGCACAGGCGAAGAAGAGGTGGCCGTGGTAGGTTTCCTATTCAGCCCAAAATTGGACGCAAGCCTAGAGCAGAAAAGATGACCCCCGAACCTTCAGGCGCTGATGCACCTATTCACATCGATCTGGCAGAGGCTGAGGTGCTTCGTCTCGTCGACCTGGAGGGATTGTATCAAGAACAAGCTGGTCGTGCGATGGGAGTTTCGCGCGGCACAATATGGCGTTTACTGGCAAGCGCACGAGAGAAGGTTACACGGTCAATCTATGAGGGAAGACCACTAGTGGTAGGTTTTCCAATGGAAGAGGACACATGACAGGTGACTCGACGCTGAGTTTACAATCGGCCAGAGCACCGAAAGTGGCCATTTGTTAAGTAGTATTTTTCTTACACTTACTTCCCTTCATTTCCACTGTACCAACTTCCAGTCCTGGGTATTACTAACAGTTTAGAGTGTCCTGAAACTCTATCAGAATGAGCTCTTACCGCCCTTGTATTACGCGGTCCTTCCTTATATAGAGAACATGGAATCATACACCCGGAGAGGATGACTATTCAGATGGACCTGTCAAGCCAGATTGAACCTGTCGGTAGCTATGTTATCAGACGTCCTGGTATCCCCCGATGGTGGGATCCCGTGGCTCGACCCCATGTCGCTGTGATCATGAAGAACCCAGTGAACGGTGGGCACATCAGGTACTTCCTATCGCGATGTGGTGAGAAGGACAACAATGGACGTATATCCCTAGATGTGGGTGACATCGATAGTCTTCCAGAAGGAACTCTCCTTGAAGTGAGATACAGTGCTACCAAGGCCAACCTGTACCAGCTTGAGAGGGTTGGTGCTGTAGCCTGCTGGAGATGGATAAATCGAAGTCAAGGTCTCCAGGGATTTGAAACCGAGTCACCAAACTGGAACTACACAGTAGACAGCTCAATTGAACCTGGTGGGTATGGATTGGCATAGATACGATTTGTAATCGTCGTCGGAATTATTAACTATAGTTACTTTCCTTTTGGTAACTACTTTCCTTTTAACAACAGAATACATACCTATTCTTGAGGCATACAGAATGGAACCATTTGAAATAATGAAGGGAGTATTTTGGGTTGGTGCATTAGACTACAACATCAGAAACTTTCATGGTTATAGTTACACAACACATCATGGCACAACATACAATGCATACCTGATAGTTGGAGAGAAGGTTGCATTAGTCGATTCAGTGATGAGTCAGTTTACAGAAGAAATGCTCTCTCGAATCTCAGAAGTGATAGATCCAACAAAAATAGACTATATGATCTCAAACCATACTGAGATGGACCACTCAGGAGCAACTCCTGAGATACTGAAGAGAGTCCCTGACGCAAAACTGGTCTGCACCTCGAAGGCCGTTGACCAGTTGAAGAAACATTATGATGACGGTTGGAACATTCATACTGTCAAGACTGGTGATGAGATTGACCTAGGGGGAAAGACTCTCAGGTTCTACGAGGCTCCGATGCTTCACTGGCCTGAGTCCATGTTCTCATACTACGTTGAGGAGCAACTCTTGCTGCCAAACGATGCTTTTGGTCAGCACTATGCCACAGCACAACGTTTCGCAGATGAGGTGGACCCGCATGTCCTCTGGCGAGAGGCTGAGAAGTACTATGCGAACATCCTTTGGCCATTGAGTAGGATGGTTCAAAGGAAGATCGAAGAAGTCGTCGAGCTGGGTTTGCCGATCAAGATGATTGCCCCTTCTCATGGTCTGATCTGGAGAAAGGACCCACTCCAAATAGTCACTAGATATCTCGGGTGGGCAAAAGGTGAGAGGTTCCAGGACAAAGTGATCATCACCTGGGACACCATGTGGGAAAGCACAACAAAACTCGCTCGTGCCATGGCTGAAGGTGTTCAGAGTGAGGGTCTTGAACCAAAAATGAAGCTGATTCCTCATTGTGACCGTTATGACATCATGGCTGATTTGTTGGAGGCAAGAGGAGTCCTCGTCGGGAGTTCTACCATGCACAACGATGTTCTACCCAATGTCGCCTCAGTTCTTTCTGACATTGAACTTTTGAAGCCTGTTGGCAAGAAATGCGCAGCCTTTGGGTCATATGGCTGGGGTGGAGGTGCCGTGAAGAGGATCCAAGAGTCAATGGAGAAGGGAAAGATGGACATTGTCATGGAGCCTTTCACGGTCAAGTGGGTTCCAGACGAATCTGAACTGCAGCAGGCCTTCAACTTCGGGAAGGAGTT
>JBHLRS010000068.1:0-10201 GCA_048882325.1 Candidatus Thorarchaeota archaeon
GAATATCACAATTGACGGAATAACCAATATTCGGCTAGAGAATCGAACAAACCTGTGGTATGTGAATCTCACTGGGAAGTCTCTTGACCTTGGAATACACAGTATTGTGATTCGAGCCTGGGCTTATGGATACGAGTACAGTGAAACAGTAGAGTTAGTGACTGTAAACGAGGTTGATACAGACACCCTTGATGTTTCATGGAGCCCAACGAACCTTACCATAGAATATACAGACTCGCTCAATCTGACAGTAGACTATACATTCTACGACGGAGATGTACCAGCTTTCGCAATGGTCAATGTTTCAATCTCAGGACGCTTCTATGACCTGATGTACTCAGGAGGTTTCTGGAGAGTTTCAATTCCTGGATCGGATCTGAGCATCGGGCTTCACACTGCTACCATCACTGCATGGCTTTATGGTTATAGGTACCAAATGGATGTCACAACGAACATCAACGTCACTGAGGCGGCAAATTCGTTCCTCGTCACGTGGGAGCCTTGGGACCTTGATGCATCCTATACTGACACTATCAATGCGTCAGTTGTGTATACTCAAGACTTTTCACCAATTGTTGGAGCGACTGTAAGACTCACCATCAACGGGACTCCACACCTATTGACCTATAGTGCGCTAGATGAAATGTGGCATTTCAGTATGCGAGCCAGTAACATAGGCCTGGGTATTTGGAATGTGACTGTCACAGCTAACAAGACGGGGTATGCTGATGGCTGGGACTCAAGTTTCCTGTCAATATCTCCAGCAAACACCAATCTGACTGTTGTCACATCAGCTGTAGCAATCTATTATGACGAGGGTGTGACAATCGACATCTACTACCAGCTACTTAATGATACTACAGTTCCAGGAGCAACACTGACTTTCACCATAGATGGTCTTTCGCAGGTGGCAACTTGGGACATAGACCATTGGACATACACTGGTAGTGGAGATGCATTGGGTCTAGGAAACCACCTAGTCTATGTACATGTCGTTGCTTTTGGATTCCAAGCAGCCCAAAGGTCCATTGATATCAACGTGACTTCGATACCGACGTCTGTAACAACTCCTGCAACAATTGTGTCAATATTCGCATACGACTCAGTCACAGTTTCATTCACCTGGATCGATGACAAAAATTCGGTCGCCATTGCTGGATTCATACCTGAAGTAAACTGGCCAGATTCATTCACAGTGGTTGACCTTGGTAATGGAACCTATAATGTCCTGGTAGACAGTACTGCATTACACACAGGACTCTATGAGCTTGAGGTCAATTTTGTAAGAATAGGTTATGTTAATGGAAGCCAAGTAGTGAATATCGAGCTATATTCGATACCGATTGCTTTGATCTTCCAGGATCAGATTGAACAGTTCGAAAACGAGTCGATTCTCATCGAAATCGAGATGCTGAACGCACCTCATGCGACCGTGATTGATTGGGGAGAGATTTTGATTGAGCTTGCAGGAGTTCAATACAATCTATTGTACGATTCATCATCTGAAACCTACTCAGTAGAGATTTGGCTGAGCACATTGGCACCAGGAAACTACACACTAAACTTCACTGCCTCAGCGATTGACTGTCTTACTGTAATGGATGAGATTCAACTAGAGATTGCACCCAAAATCGAGTATGAGCTTGTTCTAGCAGTGGATGAAGAAGTACAAGCAGGACACCAGATTCAGATCACAGTTTTAGCCACATATGAATCAGGAACAGTTGATGGGATGCATCTCACACTCTACATCGTGGTTGAATCAGAGAGAAGTGTTCCAACACAACTTACTGAAACGATAACAACAAATATTGAAGGTCTGGCTCTACTGGAGTTCTACGTTCCGTCGGAGGCTACTAGACTTACAATTTGGGCAGAGTTTGATGGTGCAATCGGGGAATGGAACGCAGTATCAAACATTGTAATCAGAGAGGTTTCTCCTGCAGGGATAGATATACTCTCTTTCATCATCTCAATCTTCGAGGACCCAGTCACCTTAGTGTTCATCATAGGTGGCATCGGATTGCCGGTTGGAGGCCTGCTCCTCCGCCGTAGACGAAGGGGACCAAGGACTCCAATCGAACCAATTCCCACTGAAACAATCGCTCCACCCGAACCAAGACCCAAAGCCCCAGCTGGCGAAATGGAAATTCTTCAGGACAAGATCAAAGAAAATCCTGTTGGCTTGACACGTGCTCAGGTAGCGCAGTCACTCGAGATCTCAAAAAGTAAAGCAGGTGCATTGGTGAGGAAACTTCTCGAATCAGATCCCAGATTTGAAGAAATCAAGGAAGGAAGATTACGTCTAATTCGGTTTAGAGAAGACGAGTAATCGAATTTCTGCGATAAATGCGATTGAATCAAATCAGGATAAGTATTTCAATAAAAATTCAACAGAACAAGAAAACTGGCACTAACTATCTGTTGATTCATCGCATCAACATGTAATAATCAACAAGTATAGTTGATATGTGCAGTTTACGTGCCACCAATCACATGTTGATGCATCGATGCTAGATAAATGAGGCTACAAAATGAAACGGGTCTTAATTCCACTCTTGATACTTGCAATCATTCTTTCAGTCCCTTATGCAAGTCAAATCAACCAATCCCCAATAGAAGATATTGATTTAGACCGACCTGAAGCGGATATTACGACCCTGTCAGCTGCAGGAGCTAGTGGTAGCAACATTGTTACATTGCAATACATGTCGAGAGCACTAAGTGGAAATCAGTTTGGCATTTTCAACTCCTACACCGATTCGTCTCACAATGGAGTTATAGATCTCTCAAGCTATCAGGTTTCAGGATGGACACTATATGCAGTAGATGTGTCTGCCACAGGGATAGCGGCAACTGCTGAAAGAGTTTCATTGAATGTTATTAAGAACAATGACATAATAATAGAGAATGACACTCTTGGTAGTTCTCTAACTACTGATGCCCTCTATCAAGCATTTTACAATTTACCTCATGATGGAAAACTAGAGAACTATAGTATAACATACTCTTCACCATATTATCAACCAAGTCAGCTAGGATATGCGTTTATAGTGATTCGGAGTGATTATGCAAGTTTGAGTGCAAATGAAACCAGTTTCATTTCCCCCTTTATTCAGACTCTCTCAGACACCGTTGTTACCCACGATGTTTCAGCAGATAATGCAATCCTGAATGCAAGTACATACTACTATACGGTGATTGATGGCACTGGAATGACTGGACAATTCGCAGCTGGTCAATGGTGGTTCAACAAGATATTCTGGCGGGCTGAAGATTCCTCAACTAATCCCACAGGTTATCATCTGTGGGATGACAACAACTGGTATCTGTATCAGGGAGCTTTCCAACGCGAAGCAGATCTCAATTACACCTACACTCCTTGGAACAAGACTTCCGGTGCACCACTTACCTACCCCTCCGCTGAGTCTATATCTCTCAATGGCAACTCAACTCCTCTTGCTGGAACCACCTGGTCATTCTCATTAGGCAGAAACATCACACAACTAACTTTCCAGTCAAACCAGTCAGTGATAATCGACTACAACATCACTCTATGGTATAGAGAGAATGGTATTGCAAGTACAACTTGGAGTGCTCAGACACCAGGTGCAAGTGTTGAGTGGAACGCCACCACAACTATCTCATATCCTGCATTATCTGGAATTCTAGTGAGATTTCTTGATTATACAGTGCAAACAGACTGGACTCCAATAGCCTTGTACAACGGAACTAATTTGGTATTAGGTACTCACACGAAAATTGGAACAACTGTTACATGTACAGATATGACGGATGGAACATGGAGATTGTCATCATCCGCTCCAAACTATGTCGGTAATATTGCCTTGAGCGGTGTCACAAAGGGTAAGGTCAGTCATCTGACAGATATGACCATCAACGCCACGATAGAAGATAGCGGCAAAACACCAATGACTGGGGGTACCACAAACCTCACTGTTCTACGAGGCATAAGCAGTGTCTATAGTCCTGCAGTGATACCAGCATCTGCGGGATTGGCCAGTTTCTTCTGGGACATCAATGCCACAACTTGGAATGGTACGCACTCAATAGAGGTCTTCTGGACCAATGGACTTGAAGCGGGATACAACTTGACAGAGGTGTTTGTCTATCACCCAACAACTCTAGTAGCAGATGACGCCTTCATCAACGCCTATGCTGAGAACAGTTTTGGAATTGGTGTGAACTTCGATCGCAATTGGACTCTGATGGGTCTTGATGGAACCTATGCAGCTGTAACATACTCGTTCGACGGTGGTGCTAACACGAATCTTACTGACCAGACTGGAGGTAGATGGACTGCAACAGTATCTACAGCAGGAAAGACTGACGGTACATATCTGCTCTATGTCTATGCTGAGGGATTTGCTCTTGAGAATCAGAGCCTTATGATTACGGTAGACCTTGTTTTTCAGACACAAGCGCTTAACATTAGCTGGTCAAATACCAATGATATAGAGTATCTTGAATATACCAACCTCTCTGTCACCTATCGATTCATGAATGACACAAGAGTTGCAGGGGCCACAGTCACAGTTACATTCCAGAGTCAGACCTATCCAATGACCTGGGATCCATTGACAAAAACCTACTGGATTGCACTGACAGGTGAGAATTTCACAGGAGTTCCAGGCACGTTCAATTTGAATGTCACTGCAACAAGAGTGGGTTTTGAGTCACAGACTGATAATACAATCACAATCACAATAGGAAGTCAAACTGGAGAAGTTTTCAGTGTGACATACAACCCAGGAACTCTGAACATTTCGTACATTGAAACTCTGTTTATTCAAGTCACCTATGACTACAATTCTTCACCAATTATGAGTAACACCGTGGTGCGGGTCCTCTTCAATGGGTCAGCTCCTGTTGACCTTGTTTACAATGCAACCTCATTGAAGTGGGAAACCACACTATTGGGTAGCAACTACTTCGGAGCTTGGGATATCATTGTAAGAGCCACAGCCACTGGTTATACCACCCGTGATGATAACAGGATTTTCATTGTGCATGAGGACATCCCATTCATAGACAGTGACATGCCTGGATATCATGTAATAACTGATTATGACACCAGTGTGGCTTTTTCGATCTTTGTCACCGATTCAACTGGTAGTCCAATCAGTGATGCTAATGTATCGTTTACAGCCTTTGGCTCATTCAGGTTCAACACTACTGGTAATGGTGGAGAATATGCATTTTCGATTTCTCCATGGACAACACCGGGACACCATGTGTTTACTGTAACTGTCGAGAGGACAGGATACACCACTCGCCAACTGACTCTCAACATCACAGTAAATGCTACAACATCTATATCATTCGAAATCAGTTCATATGATGAGTATGAGCAGTGGGACCTTACAATCAATGTGTTGTATCGGGATAGTGAACATCTAACACCTATTCTCGATGCTGTTGTGAACGTCACCATTGATGGTACTGTTTATCCTTGCCAGTATGTGGGTCCCTTCTATCAAGTCAATGTGACTTTGGACTTGGCACCTGGTTCATACATAATGTATGCATCTGGTTCTGCACAGTTTGCAAATTCAGAAACCAATCAGGCAGACCTGATTGTAGAAGCAAAAGATGTGGTGCATATCCAAATCGTATTTGAACCACCTCAAGTAGTTGCAGGAGAACTCATGGTGGTTCGTGCAACTCTCATCAACAATGCAACATTGGATGCAGTATCAGGTATTGACATACACTTTGCAATCTCAATCTTCTATGCAAATGGAACCGTCCTTACCTACGATGATGCAAGTCAGATGGATAGAACTAATAACGAGGGTATAGCCACCTATAGCTTCGAGATTCCTGAAGGACAGATTGAATCGCTATCAGCCACAGCTACATACGATGGCGAACGCGAAATTTGGGGTACATCGACCACTAAAACTACTGGTGTCACTGTTGGAATTCTATCACTCCTTTTCTCATTCCTTATGAGTGACATTGGACTCATGATCATCCTTTCATTTGTTGTCTTGGGAATCGTGGCTGCGGCATATAACCGTGGAGTGAAGCCTAAGAAGAAGGCTGCAAAACGCAGTCTAGAGAATCAACTTCATATGTTCAAAGACCTTGAAACAGTTCAACACTTCATGGCTGTTTATCTTGACAGAGGAACATGCGTCTTTTATCATCCCTTCACTGAGGACAGAATCCAGCCAGACTTAATCAGTGGATTCATTGCTGCCATCACCAGTGTCTATGGTGAGATTAAGGGAGATGGCGTCAGGGGAACTCTAGAGGAGATTCAGTATCACGGATTACGACTCAACAGCTACAGTGGGCAATACATCATTGGCATCCTCATACTTGAGGGTGAGATGACACCACTTCTCAGGGAGAGACTTCAGTTCTTCGTAGAGTTGTTTGAGAACCAATACGATCAGGACCTTGATGGTTGGACAGGACTCGTCGACTGTTTTGATCCAGAATGGGTTGTTTCGACCCTGAACTCAGCCTTCAACTATGCTTGGCACCTGCCTCACAGGTTTGGTCCAACTCAGAAGGTGACTAAGACTGACGCAAAGATTCTGGACTATATTGGAGCTGTCCGTGATGACAGGAGTGAGTTCTATATTAAAGATCTTCTAACACCCCTTGCTGAAATGTTAGAGAAGACTGAGGCAGAGGTATTGGACCGACTTTTGTTTCTCCAAGACAGAGGGGTTATTGTGCCAATCGGAATTCAAACAATTCTCCAGCGACAAGGACTGGCATTAGTGAACGGGTCTGAACAACCAATTGCTGCACCTCCTCTAGTAGTCGAAGAACCCACTACAGTTGACGAGGGACCAAGGCCTGAAGAAGAACTACAGTTTGATGAGTTCGAAGAAGAACTAGTGGAGGAATCCAAGGCCGAAGTAGTTGAGGAGCCAGAACCTAAAGAAGACGCAATGGAATCTTTTGTCCAAGATGTCGAATCCCTTCTTACTGAACAAGCTAAAACAGAAGAGGAGGAGGACATTGACGAGGAAGAAGATGAGCTTGCCAAGTTTGCGAAGGAACTGAGAGAGAAGATTGGGGAAGACGAGGACAACTAAAACTAAGCCAAGAACACTTATCTATCCCTCTTTGAGGACAGGAGTCGTGTGTAGAGATGCCTTGGGCAGTAGACAATTACAACATACTTGACGGACGCATACTGCGTGTTGAGATCACTGTTCCTTTGATGGAGTTCATGTATCTCAACATTGATGATGTAAAGACAGCATGGATCAAATTCTTGGGTCAATTCATCTCTGAGCAACCAGGGATAGACATGTCCTGGGAGATGGCACCACGAGATGACAATGCTTTGGTCACTCTCAAGATTGCTAAGACTGGTGACCTCCCCGAGTTCAGTCCCGAGGAAGCAATAGGCGCTCTGGACGCAGTTGATGCTTTGTTCGATAATGCAGGAATTAGCTAATAGATAGTTTTGGCACAGTTCTTATGCCATCATTCAGGATAGCCATTTTTTTACTTGAGGCAAGCATATTCTGAGCCGCTTCAAGTCCTTCCTGAGGCTCCTTGACAGCAGTACAGTGTAGACGCTCCTCAACAAGTGATTTCCTAAGTCTACTACAAATCACAATTTTTCTAGAACCTAACACATTCCTGAGGAAACGAGCCTTTTCCATTCCTAATTCAAAATCAGTTTCAGCCTCTGTGAGAATTTCTGCCTCAGTTGAGAACTCCGACATGCCACGTAAGAATCCTTTCGGACCAACATCCTCGCTGCACTCTGCAACCAAAACAATAGCCCCGCCATGTTCAGTTGCTTCATATGCAGATTGGAGACTATCAATTGCGTCATAGAGGGTCATATCGTGTGGGTAACCACCAGCACTCACTATTGCAATATCTGCATGTCGAGTATATTCTGCTTTCGCAAGGTTTTCGGAATATTTCACACCTTCTCTCCAAGATGAGTATGGGTTCCCAGCTACAATATGCGCTAGATTGCCCTGCCAATCAGACACTGAATTGACTATAAAGTCCAGTCCTGCCAGTTTTGCGATTTCCGTCATGTCAACACAGGAAGGTGACTCAAGGTTGAACGGACCAACAGGTCCAGTTGTCTGAAGCTTAGCATTCCGTTTTATAGTCCGTCTTCCAGATACACTTGGAATTACCGACATCCTTCCTCCTGTTGCACCGTAGAACACATCAGGTCTAATCTCCCCCATACCAATCTTCATGTCTGAACAGAGATAGCCCTCATTAACATGGACCGGTGTGGAGTAGCTAGGAGTTTCACCAATCATCTTGCTTGCCGCGATATCAACGGGGTTGTGAAGGATTAGCAGATGACCTCTAGATTCAGGATTGCCTAGAAGATCGTCTATCTCTGATTTTGAAATTCGAAGTCCCATTGGTATTGGATAGAAGATAGATACATTGTCACGATTGAAGGAGAAGGTTTCCACACTATTGAGAAGAGAATGGAGCATTTCCTCCATTAGTTCGTGATGTTCAATTCTGTTGACGACAATTGCAATTGAGTCAACTTCAGACACCCTTTGAGAGAATGGTAATGAGTCAAGAGGCGATTCAATCACTCTAAGAAGTTCTGACTTGAGGTCAGGATGTTCCGTCACAGTCTGAGGATGAATCTGTTCGATCGAGATTCTTGGGTCTAACTCAAGTGGAAGAGACCCTTCTCCATATCGTAGATCAACTCTCATTACAATTCACTCTCTTCGTTTGCGTACTCACCTCTTAAAGTTACCAGCCCCCAGGAGGTAATCTTCATATCTGGTCAGGCGGATTTTGAGTTGAAAACGATGAGGATTTCAGATAGATTATTACTGATTTCGGTGGTGGTTCTGGCAGTCTATTTGATTCTGAGTATAATAGATCCGAATCTGATAAGCCCGTTCGGTGCTGTGTACGTCTGGATTTTAGAGATAGCGTTCATCCTGGGTTATCCGGGTGTGTTCATAATTTCTGCTCTTGGAAATGCGACTGTGTTGATTCCAATTCCATACATCGGTTTTGCATTTGTACTAGGTGGTCTTCAGGACCAGGTGACCTCAACCTTTCTATTTGACCCGTTGATTGTTGGATTGGTTGGTGGACTGGGAGCTATGCTTGGAGAGATGACAGGATATCTGATTGGGTATGAAGGAGGTCGATTCATTGATGAGAAGCAGACTAGTGCTTTCAAACAGTTTGTGGATTCACACCCTAGAGCTACGCCATTTGTTGTATGGTTCCTTGCGGCCACACCAATCCCAGATGATGTGTTGATTGTGCCTTTGGGAGCAGCACGATATTCATGGTGGAAGGTAGCTCTTGCGCAATTCATTGGTAAATCGATGTTTTTGATATTGATAGCCTGGTCTGGAAGGATTGGCTTAGTTTTTATTGGCTCAATAATTGGTGGTATGAACACAATGAGTTTTTTCTCTCGAATCATAGAGGTGTCAAGTCTGTTTCTTGTTATTCTAGCTATCTACTTGCTTGTCAGAATTGATTGGACCTCCATGATTGACAGGACAGAATCTCATTCTTCATCATCAGAAGTATGAGAGCCCTCCAGAATCTTCTGTCCAGCTTTTGTTAATGAAACGAATCCATCCTGCAACATCTTCCCAATTGTTGCTACGTTAATGGAGCTAAGAGAGATCGGGATTTTCACCATCCCAATATCATTCATCTCACTTAGTAATTGTAAATACGCACCTAATCGATAAAGTGCAAGAATACCCACACAATTGGAGAAAGCTCGTTTGACACCCTCCACCAGACCCTTTCTGGGTTCATGGTCGAACTCCTTGAGAGCACGTTCTATCTGCAAAAACGAACAGCACATAGTGATTGCGTTCTCATCAGGCTCATCCATAAAATGACCTGGAGCCTCTAGCATGAATGGGTCACGAATGAATCCTCTTACCTTCAATTGAGCCTCTTTGTCGGGGATTGTCCACCATGCTTGCAGATGTTTGTCAGATAAGGGTTGGACCTCGAAACGTTTGTCTATCTCCGAGTCCTTCAATTTAGCTGGTAGGAAAGAATGCCATCCCGGTATCATTCGAAAGGACATGTTGTTCGAGTCAAGATTGACACGACGAGAGCAGTAATGCACGAGATCATAGAACGCATATTTTCTTGGACCATCTAGATAGACAAAGATTGGCTCGTAGTCCGCTTCATGAGCTGGTACAGCTTGGTAGTCCCA
>JBHLRS010000069.1:0-9903 GCA_048882325.1 Candidatus Thorarchaeota archaeon
TTAGGTCTGTTCCTGATTATTTGCTCTCTAAGACTCCAGAGTTGCACAAACCTAGCTGCGAGTAGGATGTCAAGAATGAGAAAGACGAACACTGCTGTTATTGCATCTGTAGGCAATGTTCCATTATATACGAGCCCTAGAATTCCAGACCAAAAGACTGTTAGAACTACAACAGAACAGCCCACTAGATTTGCAGCATATGCATTCTCACAATCCTTAGAGCAATAAAACCGGGTGTCGTATGTCTTATCGCTTTCTACTATACCGAAAATAGATCTCCCACACATCTGGCATCGAAATCTTGGGTCAAATCTGCTGATCTCTTCCGCTGCCTTATCACGTCGTCCGAAACTCAAACCACTCCACATTCCTATTCCCGTTTTTCTCTGTTCTCTCCTAGTCCTGAAGGCATTTGGGTGTTGGCACTACCCCATCTTCTAGGACTTTAAATCGATGCGAAAACACACTGAATCGGGTTGAGAGAATGGATCCCGTACTGCTACAGTCTCCATTACAGAACTTTGCACAGATGATAGCCACTTACTTTGCTGAGATTTGGGACTTTCTAATATTCATCGGTCAGATCTCGGGTATCACAATTGTGCTCGTCGGTGCAATACTCTGGTTCACTGATGTCAATCCAGGGAGAGGCAAGGGACTCATCTTTGGTGGAATCGTTTTGTCTATAGTCATTGAGTACTTCGTCTTATTTCCACCTGAGTTCGTTCTGACCTGAGTGCGTTCCAAAAATCCATTATGACCATCTATAGCTGGTTTGGTACAGATGATGTGGCTCTAACTGATTTCAGTCAAGATTTCTTAAGTGCCGCTTGTATCTCCCTTTTGAGTAGCTCAATGCAGTCAGGTGCATTACACACTCCAAACTGGTCGTGGTAGTCACGATACTCATCAGGGTCTAGAATACCTAAGACTGACTCTATGGCAAGAAGTTGTTCTTTTGTGAACTTGCTGACGAAAGAGAACAAGGCAGTGTCTGTCATGCTATCCTGTCAGACGAGTTCAATTTAACCTCGTCAAAGTTCTAGGTGCTTATTAGACCTGAAGTGGACTTTATCCTGTTGAGCGCCACGGTCCCTATTCACGACTTCTAGTGTCTGTCGTAACCGCTTCCCGGCGGTGTGGCGCCTTCACTCTTTCTCTGGGTTTAAATTGTTAATACAAGCAATATCCTCTGGGGGTGAACAGAGGGGATGACAAGAGATCCAAACTCTCCACCTGCAGAACCATGGTGAAATCTTATTTCAATCACGCTCATTGCAGTAATGCAATCCTAGTCTAATGGTGGGGGTGGGGCATGTAACATGTCCCCCTTTTTTTCCAACCATAGAATGAAATCGCTGATTTTAACCAGACCATTCACAATCATATGATGTATTATCTCCTGTTTAGATTGTGCCTAATAAAGACCTCAGAATGGACGTGGAATATTCATACTTTCACTGCTGAATTACTGTCACTTTATCGCATGCAACTAGCTAAAAGCTATGCGCGTATTTTCTCGCTGAAAATTCAGCACTAGAATTCGAATTAAAATGCAGTACGATATTACTAACCGATTTGTTGAGAAGTTCGATCCCCCAGAATCCCCCTTCGATTGGACCAAGAATGCCGATGGCACTGGTCCTCCAGTCGAACCATGGTAAAACCACACTATTGAAGGGCATGCTTGCATGTCCTCTTCCCTTCTTTTTTGGCGTAGACAATCATGCTTTAAAGATAGAATCCTCCAGCCACAGAATGAGGCAACATCTGATGAGCGAGAATCAGATTCCTATTGTGAAGAGCATTGAAGAAATAGATGACCCAATGGCTCGTGAACGTCTTGAGGGTCTAGTTAAGGAGTCACATGTGCTGGGTGTGATGCTGTGGGGGAGTAGAGCCACAGGATTCGGAGCACCGAAAACCGACTGGGATGCTTTGATTTACGTGACAGAGGAGTACTATGAAAGTCTCGAAATCAATGACACAATCTGGCTTGAGTTTGATGAGTCTGTCGAGCCACGAAGGCTGGTCATCGATTATTCTCCCGTTGCTGATTCTTGGTTCAGACAGCAAATGGATTCACCACTGGATATCGATCATTCTCCGTATGCAGAAGGAGTCGTGATTCATGACCCATCTGGCAATCTGGAAGAATGGCGACAGAAGCTCGCCAGATACCCAGAAGAAGAACACGTAGACCGAATGAAGAACAAATTTGCTCTTGCAGTAGGCGCCTTTGGAGCTGGACGGATTGATCATGACAGGGGATTTGCGCACGACTCCAAGCTGAACCTGTATCGCTCAATCGTAGCATCTGTCAACCTGTGGTTCACAATCATGAAGTCATGGACACCGCCACTGAAGTGGTGGACTCCCCATGCAAAAAAGATGGGTATGACTGATGAAACCTACGGACTATTCTGTGAAGCATTGGACAACCCAACAGTCGAAACTGTAGGAGCTGTGATTAGGCATCTCAGAGAGATGATTGTCGCAGATGGTTACGATTTTCCAAATGATTTCATAACCGCTTTTCTTGAAACAATTCACGTGGACGGCAGACCTGGACAGATTCGTCATAGCTACATGTGAGTCTAGTGTTTAATCACTGTCTTACCCTTGAGAATCACCTGCTCAATGGATTCAGGACTCTTTAGGAGTGAGATGTCCTCAAGAGGGTTTTTTCCTGCTGCTAGTACCAGAATGTCTGCAGACTTTCCTGGTTCGACTGTACCAATCTGTGAATCAATCTTGAGTGCTCTTGCCGCATTCAGAGTACCTGCAACAATGGCATCCATCTCTAGCATCCCTCCAATTCTCACCATTAGTTCCATCTCTTCCATGGTTGATGGTCCAAATGGAGTGTAAGGCATCCCTGAATCAGACCCTACGACCATTTCAAGACCTGCCTTTACAGCGTTCTTGACACCCGCTTCAATGAGCGGATAGATCTCCTTCTCCTTTCGAACCATATACTCAGGTAGGTCGCCATCATCATGATGAAGTTGAGACTCATAGTAGGTCACAATGGTTGGCATATACATTGTTCCATGTTTCTTCATCAGGTCAATATTCTCCTTATTCAACGGATGGCCGTGGACTAGCACATCCACACCTGCAAGTATCGTGTTCTGTATCCCAACATCTCCGTAAGCATGGGCGTGTGCCATCTTTCCAACCTTATGAGACTCCTCAGCAGCGGCCTTTAGTTCATCCAAGTTGAACTGTGGACTCATACTCTCGGTATGCATTGCAGAAATAGCGCCTGTGGATGCGAGCTTGATGAAGTGTATCCCACGTGCGATTTCCTCTCTGACTGCACGCCTAACATCATCAACACCATTGGCCTCGCTATATCCAGACATTGGGTCTCTGCCTCCAGTGATTGATATCATCCTACCACAAACAAGCAGTCGTGGACCATTGACCACACCTTTCTCAATAGCCTCTCTCACTGCAAATGAGATGTTCCCTCTCGAAGCGGCATCTCCAGCAGTAGTGATTCCGTTATTGATGAGTCGTTCAGCAACAACGCCTCCACGAATTGAGAGAAATTCATCTGAGAGGAGTCTGACTTCATCAGGATCTGCAGCTATGCCATCGTAGCCCACGTGTACATGTGTATCAATGATGCCTGGCATCACAACACGGTCTGAGTAATCAAGTACTTCACTACCGGATTCAGCTCTCACATCTGGTCCTATCTCAGATATTACATCATCTTTGATCAGGACTGATACATCATTCAGAGTCCTCCCATCACCAATAATCAGTGTTCCAGTCTTCAGAAGGATGTTAGTCATTCTATAACACACTCAAGGTTACAGTTTCAGGTTCCTACCTTTGAGTGTAGTGGGTCGTGCAACCATCACAGTTTCAGGCGAAAGAGGTATTCCTCATCCTCCAACGAGAGTTTGCTCTCAATGACCTTTCCTGTTTTGTGGATGAACCGAATCATTGGTTGGTTCTGAGGATGTACAAAGGCGATGAACGCATCCACTCCCTTGCTCTTTGCAATCCTCATGAGATGATTGAAGAGGAATGTACCTATGCCCCTCCCTTGATATTCGTCCCGGATAAGCAATGCGAACTCAGCCTCGTTTGTACTTCTGTTCAACAGGTATCTCCCTGCTCCGATTATCCTCTCGGTTTCGCTCTCTTCATCTGCTTTAACAACTGCAACTACGCTAATGTCTCTGGACTGGTCAACATTGTAGAAGTCCTGTAGCGTCTGTCTTGTCAATGACTTCAAGGGTGTGAGAAATCGGAAGAAGATACTGTCTTCACTCAGGTCATAGAACAGTTCTTTAATTCTATCAGAGTCATCGGGTCTAATCAGCCTGAATTGGACATTTATTGGACCACTTTCCGTCTTAAAGGACTCCTGAACCTCATACTCTGAAGCGAAGTATGTTCCCTGTACAATAAATGGAACCTGATCTTCGAAGACATAGTGCATTTTCTTTGCTGCCTCCAGCAGGTCATTTCTGAAGTCAGGATGTGCGATTGCGATGAGTGATAGAACTCGCTCACGAATTGTCTTTCCATGTAGGTTTGCGAGACCGTACTCTGTGATGATCACATCCACGTCTCCTCGTGTCGTCACTACACCAGCACCTTCACTAAGTCGTGGGACAATTCGAGAAACCTTGCCATCCATAGCTGTAGATGGCATGCAGATAATCGCCTTACCGCCTTGAGACCGTTTTGCACCACGAATGAAGTCGACTTGACCACCGATTCCACTGTAGAACCTATGACCAATTGAATCTGCACATACCTGTCCAGTGAGATCAACCTCAAGTGCTGAATTGATGGCGACCATCTTGTTGTTCTGGCCAATAACGTAGGGATCATTCACATATCCAGTGTCATGAAAGTGGAACATCGGGTTGTCATCTATATAGTCGTACAACTTCTCTGTACCCATTGCAAAACTAGCAATCACTTTGCCTCGGTGAAGTGTCTTTTTCTTATTCGTCACAACTCCCTGCTCAATCAGTGGCATGAGACTATCACTGAACATCTCTGTATGTACCCCAAGGTCCTGTACACCCGTGTCTAACAAGTTATTGCAGACAGATTGAGGTAATGCACCTATCCCGAGTTCCAGTGTTGACTCATTCTCGACAAGTCTAGCAACATAGCCCCCAATCTTGTCTATTGTGTCAGTCACTTCCGCCGCCTGAAACTCCCTCAGAGGTTCATTGAATGGAACTAAGTAGTCAATATCACGGATATCAACAAATGAGTCACCATGTGTTATCGGCATCCTATCGTTCACTTGTGCAATTACAAGGTCTGCACTCTCCGAGGCCGCCTTTGTTATGTCCACAGATATACCTAAGGAGCTATATCCATTCCTGTCTGGCGGACTGATCTGTATCATCGCCACATCCAGGGGCATTATTTTGTGTCTGAAGAGCTGAGGAATATCGGAGAGCATAATGGGGGTGTAATCCGCTCTCCCCTCGGAAACCGCTTCTCGAATGTTCGAGCTCACAAAGAACGTATTATGTCGAAACTGATTCTGGAACTTGGAATCCGCAGATGGTGTATCCCCAAGTGTGAGAAGATGCACTATCTCATTGTCTGCCATTCTCCCTGCGTGTTTAGCCAGCTCTTGGACTAAGTGATATGGGACACCGCATCCAGTTCCCAGGAAGATTCTAGCTCCACGTTTAATCATCTTGATTGCTTGTGAAGCATCAACAATCTTCTTCTTGTATTTCTGAGTCAAATCTGATTTGTTCATAGCAGACCTCACCTTCTCCTAAAACGCTCACATATCATGTTGCACGATGGCATTTCAATTTTGATTATGACACGACGGAAGCCTTTTAGTAGGGTGGGTTCCGCAGGCCGCTCAATACCTAATAGTTTGATAGGTGAATCAGTTCATGTCTGATGAGAACATTGGGAACCGAAATATGGTTGTACTTGGTGCAATCATTGTTCAACTATGTCTCGGGTCCATCTATGCATGGAGCATCTTCCAAAGAGCACTGTATACAACTGTCGCTGATGGAGGACTCTACGAATGGGATAAGCTATGGTCAAACCTACCATTTGCTGCAGGTCTGGCTTCATTTGCTTTATTCATGATTTTTGCAGGACGTTGGCAAGATCGTGTAGGACCACGGAAAGTATCTACGGCTGGTGGTGTTCTACTTGGTCTAGGTGTAGCACTATCAGGACTTGTTGATATTCTAGGAATCAGCTCTGGTATGGTTGAAGGAACAGTTTACCTGGTTGTCACTTATGGTATCATTGGTGGTGCAGGAATTGGTTTTGCCTATGTATGTCCAATTGCAGCACTGGTAAAGTGGTTCCCAGATAAGAGAGGGCTAATGACTGGTGTTGCTGTCGCTGGCTTTGGTGGCGGCGCACTGATATTCAATTTCGTAGAACAATACCTGATTGGATTCTTTGGAGGTGTAATCGGTATTCCACTCATTATTCTCGGTGTGGTTTACTTCCTCTTTGTAATCATTGGCTCACAGATGCTTGTCAATCCACCAACTGGTTGGCTCCCCGAAGGCTACACTCCTCCACCCACCACAGCAGATGGTGCAGGTACAGGAATGATGCCGGGTGAGATGATTCGTACAGGCAGTTTCTGGATGCTCTGGCTGATGTTTGTGTTTGCTGCAACTGCTGGTCTCATGACACTCGGGAATGTTGTTTCCGCAGCAGGTGAAATAGACTCACTAGTGGTGACTCTTGAACTCGGGGCTCTGATCGCGAGTATAATGTCCGTCTTCAACGCCGCAGGAAGAATCGTTTGGGGTAGAGTATCTGACAAGATTGGAAGAATCTCCACATTTGTGGTGATGTTCCTCATCTTGGCTATCGCAATGTTTGCCTTTGCTTTCGTACCCACAGGAACATCTTGGACTCTGGTTACAGTGATTGCATCAGTTGTAGGATTCTGTTTTGGAGGTAACTTTGCTCTGTTCCCATCAGCAACTGCTGATTACTTTGGTTCAGCGAATGTCGGGAAGAACTATGGCGTTGTCTTTACAGCATATGGTATCGCTGGTATCCTCGGTGCATTGGTCGCTGGGACCTTTGGTGCAATTGCGGGCTACTCACTTGCATTCCTTATCACAGGAGTTCTAGCAATCATTGCTATCCTTCTTACTCTTGGACTAAGATCCATTCGCAGAGCATAAACATTCGAAATCTGAGGTTGAGGACTATCTCCTTGACCTCTTTCCTCTATTTTTTGTTTCAATTCTTTGTTATCGCAAACATCTTAGACATTCAATTATCTTTTCAAGAAAACACGGATTATTTGACAAGCTTCTTATAGCTACTGTTTTGCGTGTCGGCCATCGAATTGACGGTATTAGGTGACATACTTGTCAGAAGAAAAGAAGATTTCAGTTTATAGTCAAGAAGAAAGACGTTTTGACCCCCCCAAGAGCTTCGTCGATAAGGCCTATGTAAAGAGCCAAGAGGAGCGAATGAAGATCTGGGAGGAGTCTGTCGAGAATCCTGACGAATTTTGGCTCAAAGCAACTAAGGAACTCTGTTACTGGAAGAAGGAGCCAACCAAGGGATTCGAGTGGGAAGACATCGAGAATATTCGCTTTTCGTGGTTCAAAGACGGTGTAACCAATATGGCTTACAACTGTCTCGACAAGCATGTCGAGGCTGGTAGAGGCGACCAAGTCGCATTAATCTGGCAGGGAGAGCCTCTTGAAGAGTCAAAGACTTACACTTTTGGCGAGCTACTTAGCGAGGTCAACAAGGCGGCTAATGTTCTGAAGAATCTCGGTATAAAGAAAGGCGACAGGATTACCATGTACCTCCCCATGATTCCTGAACTTGCAATAATCATGCTTGCATGTGTAAGAATTGGCGCAGTTCATAGTATTGTCTTCGGTGGTTTCAGTGCCGACTCGGTCAAGGACAGAATCATTGACTGTGAGGGCAAGCTGCTGGTCACTGCTGACGGTTACTACCGCTCTGGTAAGACCATCCCACAGAAAGCAGGCGCAGATACAGCTGTCGAAGGTCTTGATATAGTCGAGAAGGTTCTAGTTGTCAAGAGAGTTGGTATCGATGTTCCTTGGACTGAGGGCAGAGATGTATGGTACCATGAGGAATATGACAAGGTCGATGACAAATGCGAACCTGAATGGATGAATGCTGAAGACCCATTGTTTATTCTCTACACATCAGGTTCTACTGGCAAACCAAAGGGAGTTCTCCACACAACTGGAGGTTACATGACCTACACAACACACACCTTCAAGCACATATTTGATTATCACCCTGGTGATGTCTACTGGTGTACAGCAGACATCGGTTGGATTACAGGACACTCCTACATTGTCTATGGTCCACTTTCAGCAGGAGCGACAACCTTGATGTTCGAGGGTACACCTCAATCCAATGCTGAGAATATGGAGCGCTTCTGGATGGAAGTTGAGAGGTGGAAGGTCAACCAGTTCTATACAGCTCCAACCGCCATCAGAGCAATCATGAGATTTGGAAATGAGCCTGTAGAGAAATACAACATGTCAAGTCTGAACCTACTCGGTACTGTTGGTGAGCCCATCAACCCAGAGGCTTGGATGTGGTACCACGAGATTGTGGGCAAAAAGAGATGTCCAATTGTTGACACCTATTGGCAGACCGAGACTGGTGGTGTGATTGTGACACCACTTCCAGGTGCAACCCCAACCATCCCGGGAAGCACAACATTTCCGTACTTTGGTGTTGACCCCGTCATAGTCGCTGAGGATGGTGTTCCCGTTAACGCAAATGAGGGTGGATATCTGTGCATGAAGAGGCCATGGCCTGGTCTTATGAGGACAGTCTACGGCAACCACCAACGCTTCATAGACACCTATTGGGCTCAGTTCAAGAACCCTGAAAACGGCGAACCCATGTACTACACTGGGGATGGTTCCCGGTTCAATGATGATGGCTATATCTTCGTAATGGGTCGTCTTGACGACGTTCTCAAGGTGTCGGGTCACAGACTCGGTACTGCCGAGATTGAATCCTCTCTGGTCAAGCATCCTGCAGTAGCAGAGTGTGCGGTCGTAGGGTTCCCACATGAAATCAAAGGCGAATCGATCTATGTCTTCGTCACTCTCAAGATGGGTGTGGAGAAGACAGATGCACTCAAGCTCGAGCTCAGGAATCACGTGCGTGCTGACGTAGGTCCAATCGCCACTCCTGAGAAGATCCAGTGGGCTGACGCTCTACCAAAGACACGCTCAGGCAAGATCATGAGGCGTATCCTCAAAAAGATCGCAGCTGGTCAGATTGACGACCTTGGTGACACCACCACCCTGGCGGACCCAACAGTCGTAGAAACTCTGGTCAGAGAGAGAATCAAGTAATACTAGTTCAAGAGAGGTCCCCTGTGGCCTCTCATGTTTTCCTTTTTCTCGTTACCCGATTAGTAACTATATTATCAGGCTCAGACACATCTAGATGTATGAAGAAGGATGTCAATATATCCAGGGCCGTCATTTGGGATCGGCTCCAGGAAGTCCGTAGTGCATATGATAATCTCGAGAAGTTGAAACCACTTGTAGAGAAGTGGGAAGAGGACTTTGGTCCCGAACACCAAAATCTTGTTGATGAGCTGATAGCAACCGCTTCAAGCAACTACTGGAATGAGATGGCAGCTCGTGAAGGGCACTCTTTGGATGATCTTATTCGAACACTCTGGGAGTCCTGGGATGAGGGAGAGTATACGAGTGAAAATATTCCAGATGGAGTTCAAGTCTATGTCACGAAATGCCCAATGGCTGATGCATTCAGAGCGATTGGAAGAGTGGACCTAGGTGTTCAATTCTTCTGCAATGAGGATGAACACATCGTAGCTGGTTTCAATCCATCAATCAAGTTCTCTCGCACAAAGACCTTGATGGA
>JBHLRS010000070.1:0-9531 GCA_048882325.1 Candidatus Thorarchaeota archaeon
CCTGAGGAATAAGTCTCACTCTCATGCAAGTGACATCGGTTGCACAGTGGGAAAGCTGAAGAATAGCCACAGAAAGAATAAGCCTATTACTAGTAGAATTATTGCAAGAACTAGTTTCCATGCCTTCATCGGTTTCTATGCTCCGGTCATACAATTTCTTTGAGCCAAGATACAACCTCACTATACGCTGTAACCCGATTCTTTAGCTTTGCGAGACCATGGCCTTCATCTGCAAATCTCAACATCTTCACTGAGAGACCCTTTTCCTTCAATTTTTCATACATCTGAATTGACTCTGACAAAGGCACTCGTTCATCATTATCACCCTGAATGATAAACAACGGAGCGGATATCCTATCGATCTTATGTATCGGACTTATTTTCGTCAAGGTTTCCATATCGCGTTCAAGGCTCCCATATTCAACCTCGCGGAGTGATCTCCTCCATGCTGCAGTGTTCTGGAGAAATGTGACAAAGTTAGAGATACCGACAATGTCGACTCCAGCTTTCCAGAACTCTGGGTGCTCAGTCATTGCAGAGAGAACAGCAAATCCACCGTAACTTCCTCCATAAATTGCAAGTCGATCACCATCAATCTCCTCGTCTTCAGATTTTATGTGAAGAGCTAGATGTTTGATGTCCATTATAGAATCCAGTCGTTTCTCAACATTGTCCAAGTCGAGATACTTCCGTCCATATCCAGCGCTCCCTCGGATGTTTGGAGTAATGACTGCAAAGCCAGATGATAGGTAGAACTGAATTATGGGACTGAAGTCTGGACGGATTTGTGACTCAGGACCTCCGTGAATGACAAGCAATGCAGGCCAGCCGCCAGCAGGTCTTTCGCCCTTTGGAACATATCTGAAGTATGGAACTCTAAGTCCATCAAAGCTTTTGAATCGATGAAGAGTAGGTTCAACAAATGTAGAAGTGTCTAGGCCCGCAGTATTGATGTCATTTGCCTTCCAGTTGGTCTTGTCGTCGGTATCAACAATCCAGACATTGGTGGGTTTAACTCCAGAGCTTATAGTTATAGCTAACAACTGTTCGTTTTTGGATAGCGTGAGCGCTTTAGTTGTGGACCAAGACCTCGCATCTCCCGCAGGAATAACTCCCCTGAGTGGGAGTTGCAGAGTTTCAAGGTCTGCCACACCGTCTTTGGAAAACTTAGCACGATGGATAGTACTGTAGCCATCTTCATTTTCCACAAAGAATGTCCAGACCGAGTCTTCAGTTGAAGTATACTTGTTCTCAATCTCAAAACGAACGGTTTCTGACAAACTATCTAAAGGTCTGAATTCACCAGATAGGGAAATTGTAGCAAGTCGCTTGAAGTCAGATTGAAAGTCTGTGTTCACAAGGATGTGTTCAGGGTCCAACCATTTTACTACACTCCATCTGACAGGTTGTTTGCCGCTGATTGCCGCTGTTTGGTCCATCACCTTGCCACTGTTTATATCAAGAAGGAGAAGATGCTGGTCCATATTTCCAAAGAATTGCTCAATCAGAATTTTACTATCATCAGGAGATGCCGCTGCTATTGACATCATACCTTCTTCTGGCTCAAGAATGAGCTCAGGTTCGTTCTCAAGCAGAGGAATCTTCCATCGATAGACATCTAATCTAGCTCGGTCAGTAAGATTTGCAACATAGTACAGATAAGAATCTGAAACATGACCGATTCTGTGTTTTGCTTCGAAGTCTGAAGTCATCCAGTTCAGTGTACCATCTTCTTCAATGAGGCCAATCTGGAAGTTCTCATCTCCTCCACGGTCTCGCGTGAAAATTAAAGTTCCGTCAGAGAGATATTGTGGATCTGTACACCTGTCCACCTCGTCAGTTAGTTGTCTGCGAGGACGAGTTGTACTCTTCTCAACCTCACAGGTATAGATCTGATATAGACCTGTAGCGTTTGATGTGAAAGCGATGCGTTTTCCGCTCGGATGCCAAGTGGCACCTCCAGCGGTTTCGATGGCAAGATAGTCTTCAAACTTAGTCCCAGAAGTCATGCATCTCACATGATGTTACCATGTTTTGAGTATTTCTTTTGCTCACAGCATCTATGTATGACGAAAAGGAGGAAGTAGTTTGCCAGAGTGCCTCATGTATTCACGATACTCATCACCAAAAGCATCAATCATCATTTGTTCCTCCTCAGGAATCCTTCTGTAGTTAACCCAGATTGAAAACCCCAAAAATATCGCTACTAAGATATCAGATGATATGAGAATCAATCCAATCGTGTAAATGAAAATACCCAGATACATGGGATGTCGTATTCGTTTGTAAGGACCTGTTGTAATGAGCTTGTGATCTTCCTGCAGCTCTAATGCAATTGACCATTGAGTATCAAGATGCCTGTGTACCCACATTATGAAGAATATTGGTGGAATTGAAATGAATATTCCAAGCCACTGTAGCCACTCTCCGAGAGGAAACCGAGTCCAAGTCCACCATGGTGGAGATATTAGATAAAGAATGAGACCTACTACACCTATTATGGCGACTACACCTGTCAATATCTTAAGCCAAGTTTCCATGTCCTTCTCTGCAGTTGCCAGCTTCTCTTTGACACCATCAAGACTGTCATGCGTTTTTGTCTTTCGACCATAGTATCCTCTAACAATACCAAATATAGCCCAGAGCAATAGAAATGAAATACGAAAGATGAGGCTGGAAGTCATAAACTGCACTCTCCATCTCGAGTTTGACCAAATGCAACTCAAAAGCCATAGTTGTGTTTTGGAAAAATAAGCCTATTGAAAGCAGTAAGAAGAGAGAATATTCGAGGAGTTTATACGAAGGAATTCCCACTAGAACGCTCTTGGATTTCGCGTAGGTGGAATTGCTACCCACCAATTTCTGAAGGCTTACTCTGTGACATTTGATTATGATAATATGAAGCTGTTTCTAGAGCCCTGAAACCTCATTATCACAGGTGGTTTAATTTCTCCATCTCTTTGAAGTGCTGTTTTGCGGCAGAACTTAAATCATTCATGCTGAGATTCTGTCGGAGATAACTAATATTGTGAATGTGGAGATGGAGTTCATCTTCAGTCAACGCAGAGATTTCTAGATTCCATTCCTTCAGACCCTCGAGATACTCGATATTCCGATAAAGAAGTTTCTTGTCATAGAGAGGCGGTGCGTGGCTGGCAATCATCACGTCCCAATCAATCTCTAAATAGTCCTTCAGGGTTTGGGAAAACTGCGCTATATTAGTGTTGTACACATATGGTAGGGGAGTCTCTACATTGTCTCCAACGAACAGCATTTTGTCCGTTTCATCGATGCATGATGATGAATCTGTCGTATGCCCAGGAGTATGAAAGAATGTGATCCCATCGTTGGGAAAACTAATTCGACTTGAGAAGACCTGTGATGGAGCTTTGATAATCACTTCACCTTTTTTCTGTTCACTATTTACTCTTAGAGCTTCTTCACTCTCAGCAAGAATTCTATCCCGACATTCTCTATGTCCAAGAACAAGTGCATCGTCAAAAGCAGCATTGCCCCAATAATGATCGTAGTCGCCATGAGAATTGAACACAATAACTGGTAAATTGCTATACCCCTCGTCCATTAGTGTTTGTTCAACAACTTTCATCGAATCCATTCCGAGAAATGTATCGATCACATACACTCTTTCCTGACCAATGATTACATAGACATTTGTGAGGAAAGGATCCTGAAAGGCGAAGAGTAATCCTCGACTGCCTATTCTCAGAGGTTTCATTAAAATCAAGTAGTAGGATATGATTGTGCTTTAGAATCTGATTATTAGACTGGCGTTCCAGGTTTAGTTATTCATCAGGTGCGTTCTTTTCTGAGTTGAATGTATACTTTCTCCAACTCCTTGAGGTTATCAGGTGCTTCAGGGGTATGGTCTTTTAGAATTTGGTCCACTCGCTCGCTGGCTCTATCAAACATACTCTTTGAGCCTGACTCTAACCAAGAGTCTGCAGTCAATCTACAGATTATCTCGGAAGGCATGAAATGCTCATCTCTGAATCTCTTCGACGTGTGCTTTTGACCCAGGTAATTTCCGCTGGGACCTACTGTGCTTAGTAAGTCGGCGACAACCTCCAAATCTTCTAGATCCAGCCCTCGAATCAATCGATATGCAGATCCGCATAGTTCATTATCTATTGCAAGTTTCTCAAGAGATTGGCAATTGAGATAGGCTAGCATACCTGGACCTGAAATGATATTGATACGAGCCAACGCACCTAGGATAATTCCAAGGGCAGACTCAGATCCACTCTGAGCATCCTCAATTTTAGAGTCACTGGAACCAATGTAAGCATGTGTTGGAACGCCATAGTGTTTGCCCATTTCCGAAGACGCACATGCTACAATCATTGACTCAATAGCTCCGAATCTTGCTGTTGCGTACTTCATGTCAAAATCAGCAGGTGCTCCGCCATAGATAATAGGGGCTCCTGGACTTACAACTTGAGCCAACACGATGCCGCTAAGAACTTCAACATTCGTTTGAACTATGGTTCCGTTGAGAGTCGTGGGACTCGTTGCCCCCATTAATGGGGCCGGAACAATTTCTGAAGGAATTCCAGATTCCGCACAGTCAATCAGGTTCTGACATGAGAGGTCACTCCATACCAATGGAGACACAGGGCAGCAATCGAAAATTGCCACTGGTTTTTTCGCCAGAGTTTTTGTATCCCCTACAATGACCTCCAAGAGTCTTATCATATCTGGAACACCGTCTTTTCGAAAGGCTCCAGTAACTATCGGTTTGATTGAGTTCTTTAGGGAGATAAAAAGACGATGGAAATCAGAAACTGCTTCTGGGACATCTGATGCAATCAAGGCAGTGCTCTGAGCCTTTATGTGATCAAGAGCATCAACAACCTGCACAAGTTGTTTGACATCTTCAGATGTTCCGTGACGGATTTTTCGCGTCCTTCGATCCTTGAAGTAGACAGCTGAGGAAGCGGGATTATAAATCACAGTATCGGAACCAATTGAGAAGGATTCACTGCCTTCTAGATTGTATAAATCAAACGAGTTTGGTGCCTTTTCTAACGACCTACTAACAAGAGATTCCGGAATCTTGACAATACTACCTTCAATTATGCAACCCGCCTCACGCAAGAATTCTTGCGCAACTTCACTCTCAAAACATACCCCAGTTTTATCTAGGACTTCTAAGGTTGTATCATGCAGAGCGTTGATGTTTTCAGTAGATAGGAATCGTAGACTTGTCATCTCTCAAATAAAAACCTGATTGGAACTTAAGTATACATGCTTGAAGATAGACAAACTGAAAAGGCCTCGTGCAAGAGAAGTTTTCGAGGAGCTTACATGGCGCTTGATGAGGGGTATGGTTTCTCAAGACCAAGAACAGGTCCTAAGTCATTCACTGAGTATTCATTTAACGCGATTCTTGTTATGGTAGGATTGGTCGGATCCTTTTTGGCAACATTGGGAGCAGCTTCAATCTACATGTTCTTCTTCGGACTGTTGCCAATTTGGCCATTCTTCGAACTACCAATGATATCCGGAGTAGTAGGATTGTTGACGATTCTGCTTGGTTTATTGCAACTATTTTACGCTTGGAAATTACACACTGAGAATTTTTCAGATTTTCAACGTGTAATCCTCATCAGTTGGTTGATAATTGTCCTTTCAATCCTTGCAGCTGTATTATCAGGATTCATGATATTCTTCACTTTACAACTTGTTTTAGGACAGGTGTTGCTGAACGTGATAGTTGTATTCTTTCTTGGCAAGCGGGAAGTTCAAGAGGAATTCATCTGGGAATCAGGTGGGAATGAATAATGGCTTTTCCAGAAGATCCACCGAAGCAATATTCTCGAACTTCAGACTCCCCCTTAATGCAATATGATAATAACGCGTTATTTGGCATGATGCTCCAGTTTGGGGGAGGGATAATAACAATGACAACATATGGGCTTGCACTTGCATTTATTGGGGTATTACTCATTACGCTACCTCCAGGTTGGCCAATTAACCATGTTGGGATAATAGGGGAGATATTATTACTTCCTGTTGGATTCTTGCAGGTCCTCTCAGGATGGCGGCTCTATAAGAAGCAACAGGGAGCAATAAACTTCGCAATCCAGCTAGATATTTGCTCCATTATCATTCAACTTATAGTGGACATTACAGCCATCATGGTTTTTGGCTATCTGGAGTCACCTGAGTTTTCAATTGTGTTTGTAGGGATCAATGTAGTAGCAGTTTTTCTGCTCACTAGGCCGGGTGTTAAAGAGCAATTTGGAGAATACAGCGATTTCCATTATAACGATGAAATTCGATACTGAAATTTCATAAAATACTGGTTTCGCGGGCGTCTGGACTGATAGCACGAATACATATAAACAACGAATCCGAGTCCTCGTTAACTCTCTTAACTGGAGGGAAAACGAGATGGCGGAAATTCCAACACCAACAACTGGATATTCGGCCCCATCAGGTGATAGACCATTAGGTGTAACTATACTAGCCATTCTAAACATTATAGGTGGCTTGTTCAGCCTACTTGGTGCTGTTGGGTTAATGGCTCTCGGAGCAATGGCAGGACCCTTTCTCGGCCCATTTGCGTTTGTTGTGGGTGCAATCCTTGCTCTATTAGGCCTACTTAACTTAATAGTAGGATGGGGTCTATGGGCTCTAAAATCCTGGGCATGGATGCTTGCATTGATTATTAACATAATCAACCTAATCTTGAATGCTTTGACAGCCGCATGGTTAGCCGCAATCATCAACTTGATTGTCGTAATCTACCTACAACAGGGCGACATCAAGAGCAGGTTCAGGTAGAGCAACCGCAATCGATGAGAGCTTTATCCGGATTCCTCAGAATCCGGACTCTCTTTCTTTTTTTCATCTGAAAGATACTATTATCTTGATGTAATCTTGCAGCAGGTGTAGAGGTCTTTAATTTGCAACTGCCAATGATTATTGTCCATGGGGGAGCTGGAAGTTGGAAGGATGAAAGGATACCATTCGGTATTGAATTAGTGGAGAAAGCAGCGAAAATTGGTTTCAGAATCCTTGAGAATGACGGATCAGCTGTTGATGCTGCAGAAGCATGCACGTTGTTTATGGAGAATTGTGGGGGTCTTAATGCAGGCAAAGGAGCACGTCCAAATCAAGATGGAGTCCTAGAACTTGACGCTATGATCATCAATGGAAAGGATCTTCAGTTTGGGTCAGTTGCTGCAATCACTGGAATTCAAAATCCCATTTCACTTGCAAGGTACATCATGGAGAAGACCGATTACAACTTTTTTGCTGGAGAAAATGCTAGAAGAGTCTATGATACAATGATCAAAGAGGGGTATCGAAAAGTATCAGACTCGGGAGTTGTTGAGATTCCGAATATATCTCCTGGCGCTGACACCGTTGGATGTATTGTTGTAGACTCGAATGGTTCCATTGCAGCAACATCATCAACAGGAGGTATTTCAAAAAAGCTCCCAGGTCGAGTTGGAGACTCTCCTGTCATGGGGGCTGGCGCATATGCAAACGATGTTTGTGGCGCTTCTGCCACAGGATGGGGAGAACATATCATGCGGGTGGTCCTTAGTCGAATGACCGTTCTTTATGTGGAGGAAGGTCTCGACGTTATGTCTGCTGCAGAGAAAGGAATGGATATGTTCGAGAAGAAGACCGGTAGTGAGGCGGGTATCATTGTTGCAGACAAGGAAGGAAATCATGGTTATGCCACAAATGCAAAAGCAATGCCAGTTGCACTGATTAAAGAAAAAATAGAGAAACTTGAGTCGTGCGTTTGCGAAAAAGGACAATAGATTTTCCTTAATAAGGGGTTTCTATCAGCGCTGCGCTAAAGTTGCTCCTTTTATTATATCTTCTACAGGTCACTTAACATTGTTATCCATTAATGGAGAGTAGGAAATGAGATCACACAAAGCAATGGTTTTCATACTAATGCTGATCTGCAGTCTGGGAGTATTTAGCATCAGTACTTTGTTACTTTCCAATCCAGACACGAAATGCATTGATGAACCTGTAAGACAATTCGGTCTAGCATATACACCTCATGATGTTATATGGATTCAGAATAACCAAGAGCTGATTGATCAGGCAGATGCTGAATCTTGGCCAGGCGAAGGAACTGCTGAGTCGCCCTATGTTATATCCGGATTCTCGTTTGACCAAGACACACAACCAGTTCGAATATGGAATACAGACCTATATTGGATTTTTACGGGTAATTTGATTGATAGTGATCTAACTGGTCAGCAATGTGGAACCTGGATTGATAATGTGAAAAATGGGGTCATTAGTGGCAACGTGATCAGACATAGACATGCAGGAATGTATGTACTGAATGTTGAGAACTTCAATATTACTGACAACGAGATACATGACAATCTTGGATATGGAATGGAGTTTGGAGGTTGGATCAAGTCATGCAATGTGAGTGGCAATACGCTTTATAACTGTCCCACTGGTGGAATCAGGATACCTGCTGGAACATTCAACTCAACTATCATTGGAAACACAGTTTCAGATTCAGCGATGGGTATCAATCTGTTGGGTGCAGTCCACAACTCAAGTATCAGTAAAAATTCAATTGAAAACGTTGCAGGTCAAGGCATCGGTCTTGCGATGATAACCAATACGATTGTATCTTTTAATTCAGTAGCAAATGCCTCTGACGAATCGATTGCTATCTACGGAAGCACCATAAGTCAAGTCGTCAACAACACGATCACTAATTCACAAGATGATGGTCTAGTACTTTCATTTTGCGATGAATCATTAGTTCAGTATAACACAATAATCGGCAGTGAGAATGTCGGAATCCTTGCTACATCCGGTGCGTATTCGTCAATTTTGTGGAACACGATTGAAAACAGTCTGGGATATGGAATCGAGCTTCGAGTAGACACTGAGTACTTTGAAGTCAAATACAACACTTTTGAGAACAATGGTGTCACATGCCAGATCTGCGATCATGGAATGTCGAACGAAATCAGCTTCAACTATTATAGTGATTGGACAAATCCAGACGATGATTCCAATGGAATTGTGGACAATCCATATGTTGCGGATGGTGATGCGAACAACGAAGATCCATATCCATTGGTCGTGGAAGGTGTGGTTCCATCGATTGAGGAACCAACCACTTCAACAACCACTCCAACGAATCCTGAGGAACCGGTTCAAATTCCAATGAACCTAATCCTTGTTGGAGCAGCAGTGATTGCTATTGTTATCATATCAGGAGCTATGTTGCTTAAGAAACGTTGATTCCGCTATGCTAAACTAGTCTACCAGCATAGGCTGGTAGCTCTTTTCTTTTTTTAGAAAAATCGAGAATGCGCCAAATTTGAGTAAATAAGTGTAATGGATATAGTTGCTACGAAACCACACCTTATATTCAATCTGATTGCTTTCATTCGCACGTGGTTAGGTGTTCTAACCATAGACCCGGAAAAGGCATAGGAATCGCGCATTGAAGCTCACAATCCACAGCTTTCTCGTATTCAGTGCATCCATTCTCGTGTTGGAAAA
>JBHLRS010000071.1:0-9143 GCA_048882325.1 Candidatus Thorarchaeota archaeon
GATCCAAAGACTTGGTCGCCTATCTTGAATCGAGTCACCGTATCGCCAATAGTTTCAACGACTCCTGCAAACTCATGACCCAAAATCTTGTTTTTTCCCAATCCTCCCATGAACAGACCAAACACCAATCTCACAGGAAGCCTCATTTTTCGAAGCATCGCGTCCCCGAATGTCACAGTGGTTGCATGGATCTTCACTAAAATCTCATCAGCAGTGGGGATTGGTTTTTCAACATCTTTGATTTCGACTCCTTCAGGAGGGCCATATTTTGAAACTACAACTGCTTTCACTTTCTTTTCCCCATTGATCAAGTATCTGGAGTAAGTATCTCTCAGCGTCTATTCACTATTGTAACAAACCATTTGAAGAACCTTGTCAAGCTTGGCTGAATTGATGACTTCTGTGAAAATACATATCAGAGTATAGCCTACCCAGTTGAATGAGTTTATTCACATGGTGAGCAATTGTGCCAGATATCATGAAATTTGCTTCTATCCTTTCTCCCGTTTTTAGATTGAAGAACTACATGGGACGAACTGTGGTTCAGCCAATTCGACGTAGTTTTGCACCAAAGCCGTCTGACACGTTATACGAGCTGGGTAGCTGGAACAACAATGCAACTGTTCAGACGAAGTATGGTATTGTCAGAGGATCATCAGATAAGGGCACGTGGAGTTGGAAAGGAATACCGTATGCAAAACCTCCTATTGAGCATCTTAGGTGGAAGGCACCACGTGACCCGGTCCCATGGATCGGAATCCGAAAGACAACAAGATTCGGAAATTCAGCCTCACAGGTGATGCCCATCATGGGAGCAATGGGTTCTGAGGACTGTCTCTATCTCAACATTTGGCGTCCCATGAGTTCGGAAACAGAGTTGCCTATTTACTTGTATATACATGGAGGTGGGAATTCCATAGGATCGTCTGCCACTCCATCTTACTATGGAAATGCAGTTGCCAAAAAATCGAACATGCTGTATGTCTCTGTTAACTATCGACTTGGTGCAATGGGTTGGTTTCTTCACCCTGCAGTGACCGGAAGCGGCACTCCCGAGGACCAGAGTGGCAACTATGGCACTCTTGACCTAGTGAAGTCATTAGAATGGGTCAGAAACAACATTTCAGCTTTTGGCGGTAATCCAAACAATGTAACAATTGCAGGCGAATCTGGAGGTGCCTTCAATGTTCTTTCACTTCTTGTTTCTCCAGTGGCGAAAGGACTTTTTCACCGTTCAGTGGTTGAGAGCGGTCTTTCTCTTGTTTGGAGCACAAACGAAGCAATTACTCAAAGTCACAGACTTCTTGTAGCTCTCCTCATTAACGAAAGAAAAGCCACGAATGAAGAAGAAGCTGAAAAACTCATAGACAAAATGGATGATGAGGAAATCAACACTTACTTTCGTTCGAAATCTGCTTTCTCCATCAGGAAAAACATTCCCTCAAGAGATTTTGGAATGGCTAACTGGCGAACTCTCTTCTCAGACGGAGTAGTGATACCAGAAGAAGGGTATTCTGTGTTCTCATCAGGTGACTGGGCAAGTATGGTGCCATTGATTATTGGTAGCACAAAGGACGAGATGAAACTGTTCGGTCGGTTTAGAGATGATCCACCATTAAACACGCGGGAATATGATTTGGTTTGGAAGTATCATTCTTTACTTTGGCGAGCTAGTGGTGTTGATGAGGTAGCTAGCAGAATGAGTTCTAATAGCAGCATCCCGGTTTATGTGTATAGATTCGACTGGGGGAGTACAGATGAGAATGGCATGAGTGTTCTTCCCGGAAACAAAGGTCGAGAACTTGGTGCGCACCATGCTTCAGAGATTCCTTTCTTCTTGGGGATGGGAGAATCTGATTTAGCTATGTTAACTGGTAGGACTCATACAAATGAGAATCGACCCGGTCGTGAGAAGCTTATAGGTCTCTGCATGAGCTATCTAGCTAATTTTGCTAGGACTGGAAATCCCAACGGAGATGAACTTCCACAATGGCCTAACTGGGACAACACCGAAGGTAGGGATAAGGTTCTTGTTCTTGATGCTGGGTATGACGATTTACGACTATCCTATTTGAGGGATACAGTCACGACTCAGAGTATTGCACAACTCCTAAATTCAGAGCTTGAGGAACCTGACCGGGGCCGTGTCTTAGCCTTGCTCGAAGATTTCATACCAATTGGTGAATTGAAGGGTAATCATAGTTTGAAAGATTGAGAACGGAGGATGATTATCTTCATAAGAAAATGAGTAGATGTGTTAGACATTGTGATTTTAGTCCAATGTGACAACAACATTGCCCAGTTTGCCACCTTTTTCGACGAATCTATGGACTTCAACCATTTGTTCCAGAGGATAGTTTCTATCTATCACAGTTCTAATTGTACCTGCTTCGATAAGCTCTCTGAGCTCGACAAGAAGGTCAGTTGTGTAGTCAGTGTATTTGTCAATTGCTGACATGTTATTGTTCTTTGCAGTTGATTTGTCTCCGCGGGATATTCTCCCATTTCCTTGAAGAAAGATTCCATTCTCATTTAGTGAGTTCATGTTAGTTGTAAACCTAGTTACACCCACAACGTCGAAGATAACGTCATAGGTTTCGTCTCTTTCTGTAAAGAGCTCCTGCTTGTAGTCTATGAAATGATCTGCTCCAATGGATAGTAGCATGTCCTTCTTTCCAGCACTATCCACCGCAGTCACTTCAGCTCCATTGGATTTGGCGAGCTGTACTGCAATAGTTCCTATACTTCCACCAGCTCCGTTGACTAACACTGTTTGTCCTTTCTGGATGTCTGCCAGCTTCATGAAATGGAGTGCCTCACTTCCACCGACTGGAATAGTAGATGCCTCTTCAAAACTCATGTTGCTGGGTTTTGTCGTAATCAGACCATTTTCTGACATAGATTTGTACTCAGCATAAGCTCCCAGTCCAAGCTCAGTACAGGCAAACACTTCGTCGCCAGGTTTGAACAGTGTCACTTTCTTCCCAACTTCTTCCACAACTCCTGCCAATTGTTGTCCCAGGATCTTCTTTCTTGGACCCCTTATTCCAAATCCAAGACGCATGAGGAGCTTTAATGCGATACTATAGTAGGGGAAATTGAAACCACGAAGTTCACAGTCTCCCAATACCACCGTTGTTGCATGATTTCTGATCAGAATCTCGTTGTCCTTCGGTATCGGTTTTGGTACTTCAACCAATTTCAAGACTTCAGGAGGTCCGTACTTCGGACAGACGACCGCCCTCATGATATCATCACTTCGAGTTATTCAAGAAAGAAAATGGAGACCATTCTAGAGGTCTCCTCCTGAGTGATTTATTGTTCTTCTAGTAGAAGTCCGGGTAGCAGGATTAAGAATCCTGGGAGACTCCAGCCAACAAGTAGCATGAGGATGCCAATAATAGTAAACCCAGTTCTGTGAGCCATAGGATCTTTTCGCCATGTCCATATGACAAAGAGGAATATGAGTTGGATAACCCCCAAACCAATTAGCGCTAACGCGATCGCTCCTTCGTAATCAGTGATGAACGCTAAGATTGTAGGGTCTGTGATGAAGGTTGCTGGGTCAATATATGTGATAGCTAGGTAAAACAAGGCTCCACCTATTATGAACGCCAAAGTTGTGAGTAGGATGAAAATCACTGCAAACCACAATATTCTCTGTGCTGTATCAGTTCTCATTTTTTTCTCTCCTTTTTTGGTTACGCCGGGTAACCAGTTCATTATAGTTATCCCATCTCCATAATAAGTGTTCATAAACCATTAGTTTAGCTCGTTAAATCCTCGAAACACCTGAAGTAGGAGCTTCAATAACTTCGTAATGTGTCGATACTCGATCAAATCTTGACAGCAATTGCCTAGCTTTTGGTGGCACAACTGCAACCTCATAATCTTCTCCCGCGAAAGCTCGTACTGCATCTAAAGTATCAAACCACATTATTGTCACAAACTCCACGCTATCATTATCATCTCGACGGAGCAAGTGAATTCCTTGGTAACCCTGAATTGATTGCCTCGCAATGTTAGTGAAAATTTCTGTACGCAGCAATTCTTCATATGCATCTGCGTTCTCGCGATTCGTCCATCCGTGCCATATACGACTAATCATCCATATTCCTCCTTTGAGTGATGCGTCCAATCCTACTTGACATCATGAAATACACATGAATAATGACCTATTTACTAGGCCGTAATCACAAACCTACTCCGTGGTTATTACGACTTTCCCTAAAGCGAGTCCCTTCTCTAGATACTCGAGAGCTGCGGGAACCTCACTCAAGGGGTAAACTTTGTCTATTACTGGTACAACTTTGCCCGTTTCGAATAGTTCTGCAAGGAATTCATAATCTTCCATCGGATTCTTATCTATGGGATTAGTGCCATAGCTCCTACTTCCCATCCTTGAAACCAATGGACCGATGATTAATGCTCGAAAAAGGGCGCTCCTATTTCCTCCGACTATTACTAGCATCCCATTAGGATTCAACACTCGTCGGTAAGAGCGTAAAGATCGACGTGCCACAGTGTCAAGAATAATGTCGTAACGCTCTCCAGTCTTTGTGAAGTCCGTTTCCATGTAATCAAGAACGTGATCTGCACCTATTGATTTCATCATTTCAATTTTAACAGCGCTGTCGACACCAGTAACTTCTGCTCCATAGTATTTCGCAATCTGGATACCAAAGGATCCCATTCCACCGCCTGCACCGTTAATCAACACATTTTGTCCAGGTTGAATCACTCTTCTTCCCCTTAGACTCTGCAGAGCGATTATGCCTGATTCAGGATAGGTGGCTGCTTGTTCAAAGGTCATACTCGCTGGTTTTGGGGCTAATACTTTTTCAGAAGCACATGCATACTCAGCAAATGCACCATAACCCCCTGGGTATAACAGGTCACCGTGGACTTCGTCACCTGGTTGAAACTTCGCGACACTACTTCCAACATTTTCAACAATCCCTGCGATGTCAGTTCCGAGAATCTTGTGTTTTGTCCTGAGAGGGCCTCCGAGGCGGGATAACCACGAACCTCTCATAGCTTCGAAGTCGGATGCATTTAGAGAAGCTGCTTTGACTTTCACTAGAACTTGATTAGTGGTAGGAGATGGCTTTTCCACATCCTTGAATTGAAGGACTTCTGGACCTCCATATTTCGTAATCACAATCGCTTTCATGAAAATACCTCTGGACTGAAGTGAATTCTTGTTCTGGGCAGGAGTAAGTATCCAGACATAATAAAACTGAGTGCAAGAAGGAAGTAGTTCTCACTTACAGCGGGGTCAAGTATTAGGTTAAAGGTCACTTGAGCGGGAAACCCGACTAGAAATATGAGTCTCGCCCAATTCCTTAGGTTCAATATGCCATAGAAGAGAGATAATCCAACAAACCCACCAAACACGAGAAGTACTCCATAGAATGTACCAAGAGTAGCATAGACGGTAGGAATTGGGATTGGTCCAATTATCATTGATATGCCATTATAGAAATCAGCACAAAATGCTACAATCAATAGAAGTGCAATAAGGATCACTCCAACTGGTCTACCTTGTATCATTTCTTACTCCTGCTGGAAGGGAAGAAGTGCAGAAAACAATAGCCATCCTCCTAAGACTAATTCGAAGATCCAAATTAGCAAACCTCCCAAGTTCCACAGGGCTTTGTTGTTCGGTCTTATGAGGAAGATACAGTTGCCCACCCCATAGATAATGCCAGCTGCAATTCCAAACCATCCAATGATTTCTGGGATAACTCCAGAGATAACAAACATGATAGAGTATGCCAATGTTCCAATAGAGAAAAGAATTTGTGAAATAGAGAATGCGGAGTTCTTCGACTTGAGAATGGCAAGAGCTGAATCATTTAACGCGTCTTTTTCACCACTGTGAGCTCCTGAGTACAGATTTGCGATATTGAGAAGATCCCAATAGTCCCTCTTTCTGTAAATCTGAATCAGACCTTCAATTGAACGAGCACAAACCCAAATGACTCCAAGTAATAGGTTGTATTGATTGAAAGCGATGAACAGCGATACAGCAAGAGTGATTATGATAACATGCTCTACGAGCACTAACATCGTGCCTATTCTGAACTTCTTTGGATCTTCACTAATCTCTTGAAGCATAGCGGCAGAGTCCAACTCACTGAATATCTCATAATCATATCTCGAAGTTGCAGCGATTAGTACTACTATAATAAACAGAAAGAGAAAGCCGGATATTTCGGCAAACATGATACTTCACCCGTGTGGGAAGGATTGGTACCATAAAACCGTACTGGATTTAAATCACCAATCCTTCGATTAACAATTACTTTCAATTTCATAAATCGCGTTCATGTATTTACAAACCAAAATATTGAAACTCACATTGGAAGCGAGAAACTGATTATTACAAATGTGCTTTCTCGTATGAAATTCCCCGCAGTTTCAGAAAATACAATTATTGCAAAGTTGTGAATACCGGGTGAAGCCTCATCAATTACATAAGTCAGTGACACAGAATGATAATCATACGTATCTTGACCCTGATAAGGTCCAACACGTGTAAATGGACTCACGAGTCGAACACCATCTATTGCGAAATAGAACAGAATATCAGCAAAGGATGCAGGATCTGGGAGAACTCTTGCAGATGACGTAAAACTGAGATAGAGAGAAACTGGAGTACCTATCTCCAGAGATATATTCATATTTGGCACAACTTCGAAGACTAACTCTGTAGGAGTGAAAATAGTCTCATTTGATGAATACCAAAATCCTTGAGGGCTTTGAGAGTTCACTTGGTCTTCTACACTTGTAAGCCTTGCTTGGATATCAGCTTGATTTGACCAAGCAGTATATCCAAACCAAATTCCACTTGCTCCTATTATGATAGCTATTATTGCTAACGCAGCACCTGCTCTTGACAATTCCTAATTACCTCTTGATTAGCCTTGCAATTCTTGTCTTCAAAAGTGAGAATTCTGGACACAAGATAACTAATCCTCAAGATAAGATGATTGGAGTTACTTAAAGCTAGTCAAATATGATAATCGAAAAACGGATTATCTTTCATGATTCGAGTTTTGTACGTATCAAATTCCTATTCTTTGAAGAGTTCATTAAGAAGTGAAAGGAGGGTTTTCATTCCCTTCTTATCGAAATCGAGATTTGGATGGTAACATGCGATACTGATGCCAGTTAGTTTCTTTGTGTTCCTTAAAAGGGTGAACAACTCAAGAGCTTCATTGTATGAAAGACCTTCTTCAACCGGATAATGGATGGCTGGCATTATCGCTTTGTCCAAAACATCTACGTCAAAGTGAAGCCATATGGGTAAATTCGAATCTTGTAATGAATCAAGACTGGTGTAAAAAGTGGATTCAATTCCTTTTTCAAGGATTAATTTTCGATTAATTACACCTATACTCGATGTGTCAATCAAGTCGTATTCATTTATACCATATACAACTACATTCCCCTTATCCAATAATGGACCTCTACCAGTCATAGTAACGATTTCCTTCGGCAAATATCCTATCAGAGCAGCTAGTTCCATATCTGCAGGTTCGCCTGTTGATGAAGAATGTGTATCGTGAAAATCAGCGTGTCCATCAAGAAAGAAAAGATTCAGAGAGCGGTTTCTACCCTTGTAGGCATCCAAAATTCCCACAAGAATGCTACAGTCTCCACCAAGCACGATGGGCAAAGTATCTCTGTCCAAGAGATCATCCAGTGTTTTAGATAGTCGTACAGACATATCTCGCCATGCACTGAAATTGAGTACTTTGGTTATGGAATCTCTCGTATTTGTATATGAAGGGATGGATAAATCTCCAAAATCTGATACCTGGTGTCCTTCATCCTTTAGTAAGGACATCAATCCCTCATCTCTGAATGTTTGGGCAGGATTTTCAATCTCTGGTCTGGTTCCATCTCCATTAAAAGGAGCTCCAATAACTGTAATCTTCATAATCTCCGTCTATCCTTCTTCATATCAGACACCAGAGTTAAACTAAAGAAAGCAGAGGCATTACTCTATTGTTTAATGCAACAAAGCCTCTGCTTTTCTTACTTATTGATATTATTGGCTTAAGGATGCCAAGACCTCTTGATTGAAACCCTTGATTATCAGCCAGACTCCTATTGCTATTTCGAAAAACATTGTAGGAAGCTCTAGGAACAGGGAGATATCATTGATTCCAAAGAGTCCAAGGAATGAACCTGCAAATCCCAGTAGAGTGACAATGACTCCAAACACTCCAAGCCACTTAGGAACCAAGATAGTTCTGAAGAAGATGTAGCAATACATGAAAGCTCCAGCATTAAACGCAAACGTCGCAAGGACTCCTGTCATCTCATTCATACTGAGATAAGTGTGGGCTAAAATCTGATAGGTCAGATCAACAGGAGATCCAGCTGCAACATATGTGTTGCTTACAATAAGCACTGCAATAAACAATAGGGAAGCGACACTAAATAGAGCGGTCTCTATCAGACGAAAACCTACAGCAGACAGAGCCATTGACTCATTATACTTCTTGAGAACTGGATACAGAAATATCGCAATGTTGGCAGTAAAGAGAGCCATAGAGAAGAATAGTAGTGAACCAATTAGAATAGCTGTTTCATTCTGAGAGAAGAATGCTACATTTGTTTCCACTTGTTGATAATCGCCTAGAAGGATAGCGCCCAATATTCCCACTACTATCGCTAGTAGCCACATTAATCCTGCAACTTGTGCATTAAGTTTGTATGATTCGTTTTTACTCATTTGATCACCTCATATGGTGCATCCGCAATTTCGCCTGTTAGAATCTCAGCCAAGTTTCCAGGTGAATAGAATCCTAAAACATCTGCATATGAATAACAAAACATCAGAGTTATCCATAATGCTGAAAGTTTCATCTTTACATTAATTTTCAAATCTTCGAAAGTATTCGAGTTCATTTTTCGTTTCTCCTTTTCACGCTCCATCTACTTTCACAGATAGGAACGAGTACAATATTATACAACAATGCATATAAATTTTTACAATAAGTACAAAAATGTAATAAAAGTATAATATTGTTATTGATGTAAAAACATATAAGCTCTGAAGACTCATGACTTAGTGAAATGACATCAGATAAGACACTCAAGAAAAAGAAACTCAGAGTTAGAAAAAA
>JBHLRS010000072.1:0-9033 GCA_048882325.1 Candidatus Thorarchaeota archaeon
CATCTTGTTAGTATTTGACGAGATCATAACTGGATTCCGTTTTCGCTATGGATCTGCAGGAGAGGGAGTCTTTGGTGTGGAACCAGATCTATTGACATTAGGTAAAGCAGCCGCTGGAGGAATGCCTTTGGGTGTTTATGGTGGTCGTGAAGATATAATGACACTTGCAACTCCCGGAGCCAAAGGTGGTCGATGGGTTGGTGGAGGTACGTTCTCTAGTCATCCCCTGACAATGGTCGCAGGTCTTGCAGTTTTGAACCAACTTGAACAAAGAGCAACCGAGTATCTTAGATTATCCAAAATGGGTGAGGACTTTAGGTATAAACTAAATGGGATGCTTGAAGAAATGGACACACCTATTCTGGGAATCGGATATGGTTCTTTCATTTCGGTAAGTTGCTTGACTCAAATACCCAAAAAACCCATTGTAACACCAAGTCAGCTTGGAGCTCTGTTTGACCATCATCAACAAGACCTCTTTCAAAGCCTTCTGATGCAGGAGAATATCTTTGGTTATCATGGTTTAGGAGCTCTGTCATTTGCCCATAATCAGGAAGACATGGAGTTCACATTGAATGGAATAAGGACAGCAGTGGAGAATCTGATGAAGATGAATCAGTAGAGGTTTAATCTATTATCAGACTCTCAAGGTCTCGTGGATACTTGGTCAGGACGTCAATACCATCTTCAGTTACGACGAAAGTGTCGCTATGTCTGAATCCACCCAGACCCTTCTCATATATTCCGGGCTCACAGGAGAAAATCATGCCCGGCTCAAGTATGTCGTCCGATCCTCTATCTAAGAATGGACGCTCATGACCTTCCATACCAAGACCGTGTCCCGTATGGTGTCTGACAAGTTGGATAACTCCATGTTCCTTGAATGCCTGTCTTGCGGCATTGTCTACATCTGAACAATACACACCAGGGCCAGCTGCATCTAAAGCCGCGTCTTGAGCAGCCATCATAGCATCAAAGAGCTCTCTTTGACGCTTGTTAGGTTCACCCATAAACATGGTCCGTTCTAGTTCAGAATGAACTCCATAGACATCTGATGACGCCCCAGTGACCAGAGTATCACCTTTGCTAAAGATAAGACCTCTTGACAATGCATGTGGGAAATATGAATTGGGTCCGATCTGACCTCGATAGAGGGCAATCGCAGGAAACATCGAGAAACCAGTGGGGCGATAATCATCACCCAGCTCTGTAACCATATCATGAGACCCCTGAGTGCTCGCCCTGATGGTCACATCAATCTCGTTTGCTCCGATCTCTGTATATTCCTGGAGGTACTTGTGCGCTCGATCTGCCCACTTGGAAGATTCACGCATTAGCTCGATCTCCTCAGGTTCCTTGACTACTCTCATGTCCATGACAATATCAGGAAGCAGCTTGAACTTGAGACCTGTGACATCTTCAAGAGTTGGCCCTTTGTATCCCCAATACCCTGGTGCACCAGGAGCTTCTGATGCCACTCTTTTGGGAGATATCTTCACCTCCTTTTTCAGAATTTCCGCTAGATGGTAAATCGGATGCCGCTCATCTGGATATTCAAAGTATGAGAATACCTGTGAAGCAAATGGAACTTGATGCTGAATATGATCAATTTCCAGAGATGGTGCAAAGAAACTTACTTCTCCTTTGTGAATGATCAGAATGATGGGTCTCTCTGTTGGAATAAAAGAAAGTCCGGTCAGGTAGAAAATATTCTTCGAGTTGAGAATCAAGAAGGACTCGATGTCATTTTCTTCCAATTGTGAACAGAGATTCTCGATTCTCTTCTTGTGATGGTCTGGTGTGAGATATGTAAGACCCAACTATAGTGCACTCTCAGTCTAATGGCAGATAACACCCCTCAATAAGATTTGTCTAACTCTCATTAACCATCCGAGGAATGCAATCGAATTGTGAAGAAGCGACCCTCACATATGTCTGTACGGGCAAATGATTCCATTTCAAATGAGCCGTTCAAGGATTCCGTCATCAATTGTGCTGCAAGCAATCCTAGGGTACCACTACTATATCCTTCCTCCTGATCAGCGCTCCTCCCTGGAGCCTTGATATCAATCTCCCAATACTTCTCACCTGAGGACTCAATCTCATGGATACCAATCGTAACAGTTTCACCTCTCTTCCTGCATTCGAGCGCACTATAGAGTATGTTCAGGAATATGTGAGCAAGAAGTTCATTTGCCATAACAAACGCTTCAGATTCCTCAGGATGGAATTCCACAACCAGTTCACCGGAGCCGATTCGTCGCGTGAAGACATCGAGTGCGCTCACAATAGTTGTAACTAGATTTGTTGGATGAAGGTTGTCCGTCTCAAGTCTATCAGCCTCGCTGAGAAGTCTTACATTGCTGATTAATTGCTCGGAGAACGATATCACCTGTCTACCATCTTCCGATAGTCTGCTTCGTTGTTCCTCGGATATTTCACTTGAACCGAGAAGTTCCAAGGACATCATCATCATCTGATTATAGTTTGAAATGTCATGCATCAATAGATCAGCATACATATTCGCTCGCTTATGAGAGTCCTCGACCTGATGCATGGTTTGAACATAGAGCCACGTGAAAATTGGAGTTCCTGCAAGGAGACCAATGAAGAGAAGAATTTCAGAGATCCACCATCCTGCGGTCCAAAGGGTATAGTAGCTTCTCAAGATGTTAGGAAGAATCCACATTGCAAGGAACAACACGACATAAAGCTCGACTGGAGCCTCGCCTTCAGAATCTTCAGCGAGAAGAAAGATGATGTAGGCAAAGGCAAACATGATGAACAGGTTTGTTACAAGTATCATTACATTGCTCGAAAGGTGCCCAGATAAGTCTGGATTCAAGGAGAGTACCAACTGATTTATTCCCTCACCAGCAACGACGCAGACCATCAAACCACTCAGGGTAACCAGAAGTTCCCAAAGTGATGGGACACTGCGATCTGTCGGGTGTTTTCTCGTCCAAATGGCTGTGATATATAATAGGACAAGGGTGAGTATGCCGCCAACATTGTAGGGAGTGACTGGTTCGCCGAGAGGTGCAACTAAGGGGAATAGTAGTAAGACCACTTGGAAGATAGCTATCCCACACCACATTCCAAAGAGTCCTATCAGCGGATAATGATTCCAAGAAGTCTTTCTCTTTGGATAAACATAAAGAAGGATTGCCATCATCGCGGATAAAGAAGCTGCACCGACGTGGATAATGGTATAGGCGAAAGGATTGGGTACGCTAGAAGGCAACACAGCCCCCATGCTCTCAATTACTATCGTAATTAGAAATGGAAAGTAAGCCATTAGAATGAGTCCAAGAATTATACTATAAGCGGACCTCCTGTTGAAACCAGCCCTCTTTAGAAAGGGCACACCCAATGAAATGGCAAGAAGGACGAAAGAAGCCATCTGTAGTGTTTCAGCATATTCCCAGTTCATAGTTGGATTTTCGAGTGACATGAGAAGTGACACAACAGCAAATACGATTAGTAACAATGCACTTGTGAAATAACCGAGATCAATTGGGGTATCAAAGGCTTTCAATTTTGGAAGGAGAACGAAGATTAGCAAGAAACTCAGAAAAGTGATAGTACCGAGAATCCAACAAATCGGAACAAGCATTGCTTGTGTCAAGATTGGTGTCAAAATAAACCATGTAATGCCAAACAGCGCAAGTGGAAGTGTGAGAAGTAGAACTAGTTGATACAGTTTTCCCTGCATTGGACGCTCATCTGAACTGACCACAATGCTTACGACTGCACAGGCAAGAAGAAATGCAAACATCGCAAGTTCAAAAAAGTCTGCAACCGTGTCGACCAACACTCTTTCAACAGGTCCTTGGTCAATTCTGAGGAGATTACGGACTGCACTTCCGATGTGCACAACCATGGGGAAGACTAGTGCGGACATTATCAGAGTATTCGTGCGAATTTGATTCCGTTGATACGACAGAACACTCAAGGCAACAGGAATTGAAATCCAGAATGCCATCATGCAATGTACACCAAGTCGTGTTGCTGGTGTATAGGAAACAAGCTGTCCAGGACCAATAGCAAATGCTGCGGCAAGCACTGCAGCTGGTACTAGTATTAGCACTTTTGCAATGGCTCTTCTGTATCCTCTCACCTCGGTGTCTCCTTTCAGACATCAACAGCAGTTTTAGTGTGAAAAGCCTTTCTTGCGTAATATTGTGGTACATATGAGTAATTGTTGCGCTGAACAAAGAGCTATATAATCAATTGACCTATCATATAGTGTGTGGTGAGTTTGACGATGAAAAAGTTTCAGCGAACGGAAGCTATTCCGGAGCAATTGCGGTATGCTGTGGTGCCAAAGCCGCTCCTGAAACGCTTCATCTTTGGAAGGTCAATCAGATGCATTATCTATGCTGCTTTTTCAGTCTTGTTTCTTGTACCTCTAACTGTGCTGCCAGGTCTTGTGCTATTTGTACTGCCAGGTGAGGTCGCACTCATTTCCAAGATCCATGACGAAGCGGAGCTGATTCAATGGGTGCGATGTAATATGACCACTCAGGATTGCAAGTGGGATGATATTGAGTCTGAAACAGAGATGGCTCGATTGAAATCTCACGACAGACCAAGGACATTTCAAGGCAGTATGCAGTAACTATACTCGTGGAGTGTAATTAGAGAGTCTTAGCACTCGCCTCCTCTTTATTTCTGAATTCTGGCGCAGAACATACACTTTATATTGATTTGAAGCTCCAGAACGTTAGGGAAAAACACAACGTTCCGTGTTTACGGAACGATAAGATGTTCACGTGGTGTAAAACAATGTACAATGCACGAATCAAGGCAAAAGAAATTCACAAAGCGACTTATGTTGAGAAACTGAATTTCTCTCTGAATAGAGTCATAGCTGGTCGAGCACTCCGCATGCTGGCAGCTATCGCTGGTGCAGCTACCCTTGTATATCTGGTCGCACTTGTTCCAGGTGCGATTGTACTTGCTCTACCCGGAGGGGTAGCTGCAGCCAGCAAGGTCTACGATGAAGCTCGTCTAATACGGTATTTGAAGTACGGAGATCCAATCAACCCTGGGAATTGGGAACAAGTGGAACTCGCTACTGAGATGGCTCGAGTTAAGGCGGCGCACCTTCAAGACCTCACAAAAAGTTTCTCGAAATGAGTTGACGCTAATGGATTTTCTCTCCAACTCGAATCATGTACTGTCTATCTCCTCCGTGACCCCATCATTCTCCGGTGGGGTCACACTCCTATTTCCGAAAGCAAAGAGGTGTTTCAATGGGCTGGCCAAGCAATTATCCAGATGAACCAGATGATGATAGAAAATTCGCAGAATCAAGTTCAGCTGCGCCACCACAAAGTGGGATAATAAAGGACTTCAAAGTGGGCTTTACACTTGCTGTAAAGAATGTTCTATCATTTGGACTAGCAATGCTGGGAATCATCCTGATTACAGTGATTCTTCTTGTGGTGATTCTGCTATTCATCTTAATTCCAATTCTCCTTACACTGGGACTTCCATTCTTGATCTCCCTGGTAGAAACTATAGTTGATGGATTCACTACAACAAGCGGACTGACGCTTATACTATTGATCATGTTCTTAATCCTTCCACTACTTGGTCCATTCTTTGTCGCGCTTGGAGCATTATTTGGAATGGCTCGAGAACTTGTTGAGAGTGATGGTACGCAAGCAGAGAGTGCTTTCTCATGGTATGGAAAAAGAGGCCTTTCACTGTTGGGCGGAGGGATGATACATTTTCTGATCACTCTCGCACCACTTATACTCGCATTTCTTTCAATATCATATCCGACATGGAATCCTCCAACAAACGAGGAACTGAAGATAATTATCCCATTGATCATTGTTTGGATAATCTTGATCAATGGAATGCTCTCCCTAACTTTCCCTGGAATCATTGATGGCCTCTCTGCATTCCGAGCAGCCGCAAGATCAGTCAGACTCACAGCTCAATTTCCAGGGAGAGTACTTGGAGTATGGTTCATCATTGTCATAATTGTAGGAGTTCCTTTACTCCCAGTATTCAATGAGCTGGCCTTCCTCTGGCGTCCACTATTACCTCAGTCAGTTCTAGAGCCATACCGACCATTGGCAATCATCTTTCTCTTGTTCCTTGTGATTCCAGCGGTCTCCATTGTACTCACCAGAGTCTACATGATTCTGACAGCAAAAATGGATGCGACTTACACCCTCGATGGAGGTGCTGAATGAATGAATCCCAAGGTATCACACACGCGCATCAAAGAGTTTGAGGTTGTTACCAATCCAAAGATAATCAAACTCCTCCTGGATAAAACGAGAAAAGACATCGTGTTCAAGTATCTCGTGAACCAACCAATGACTGTGAAGCAACTGTCAGTTGCAATGAATAAAAAACCAGGCACGGTACTTCACCATGTGCAGAAGTTGAATAATGCAGGAATCATTCAACTCGTAGAAACACGTGAAACCCCGAGAGGTATTGTCGAAAGATATTATCGAGCTATAGCTAGAGAGTTCCGACTGGGTATCAGTGAGAGGATGAGTGCTTATGACGAAGAACCAGTTGCAGCAAAAGATCGAGTCAGAGCTGCACTTCTAGGTCTCTCCACTCTTGGTATTCACATAACCGACTCAGAGTTTGAACATGCTAGATCACTACTGCAGAGATTAATCGACCGGGAATCTGAGGTATCCAAAGTCTATGATTCGCAAAGCAATCATGCGTTCCAGAGTCTTCCTCCAGCCACACGGAATGATGTATCATACAGAATGTCACAGTTCCTTCTATCTCAGGATGCGGCATATAGGAGGTCACTCTCGGAATGGCACGATCTGATTGCAAAGTATCTCAGGAAAATAGAGGTAGAAGGTGTTTGAAGATGAGAATGAGGCAATTGATTCTTCTTTTCAGCATACTGGTAATATTGGGAGCTGTCCCTGTTGTTCCTGCCCAAGACACCTCATTGACGCAATCAAGTATAGTGAGGGATTATTGGCCAACAGATGGATGGATGAATTCGACTCTCAAAGAACAGGGTTTGAATGAGAAATTGTTAGATGAAATGATGGATGAAATTCAAACACACGCCATCCGTATTGACTCTATTTCCATCGTACGAAATGGATACATGGTCTTTGATAAATATCCTAGAACTTTATATGATGCAGACAGGGAGCATATCATTCACTCCTGCACAAAGAGTTTCACCTCAGCTCTCGTAGGTATCGCTATAGCTGAGGGGTATATCCCTGGTGTCGATAGTAAGCTAGTGGATCTATTGCCAAACAGGACTATGGACAATCTTGATACCTGGAAAGAGTCTGTAACGCTCGAACACCTTCTTACCATGACATCAGGTTTTGAATGGGATGAATGGACAGAGCCATATAGTTCCTCTGAGAACAGTCATTATCAGATGTATACTTCTGGCAATCCTGTCCAGTTTTATCTCGACCTCCCAATGGCTGCAGAGCCAGGAGAGTTATGGGTATATAGTTCGGGAGCATCTCACTTGCTGGGTGCCATAGTAGCAGAAACAACAGGCGTGTCACTTTTAGAGTATGCAGAACAGAAGCTGTTCACACCCTTGGGAATCTCTACTGCAGATGTCATTTGGCCTATTGATAACCAAGGATATTATTATGGATCAGGAGGTGTGTATATGCTTCCCAGGGATATGGCTAAATTTGGCTATCTCTATCTCAACAATGGTACATGGGATGGAGAACAAGTCGTACCTTCTGAGTGGGTTCAGGCTTCAGCGGAAACAATCATACACTTCAGTGAATATGAAGGGTATTCTTACCAATGGTGGACTTATCAATCTGAAGACGTAGATGTCTATTCAGCTGTAGGTTTTCAAGGACAAAACATCTTTGTCGTTCCGGAATTGGACATGGTGGTCGTCTTCACATCAAGTGTTCCGCCGTATGAACCGTATCCACAGACAGCCATTCTCTTTGATTATATCATTCCAGCGGCGTTGAAAGAACTAACGACTCAAGATAGGATAGCAGCTCTGTTAACAGCGTCATTACTGATAGCAATTCCCCTGCCCATCATCAGTGCCTGGTTATATTACAAGATTCGCACAAGGAGTTGAATCATAATTGTTATCGATATTAGAAATCAATCCTGAGTATGCAACGATTATAGGAATAGTATTACCGTTCGCCTTCATCTTCGGATTCCTAATCTTCAATCGTTTCTTAAAAGACGGGACAAATGGTTCAATCAGAAGGTATCTGTCATACCTAGTGAATGCGCCTCGTATTGGCTTGATAAAATTCAATGATAGGAAAGATATCCAGTCGTTTAAAAGAGAGATCAAGGTTAGGCTCGGGCTTGTATATCTTGGAATCGGTTTATTTCTCTTCAGTTTCCTAATTGCAGAATTCTATGAGGTCCTACTAGACATTCAACTCCCTGTGACTCAAGGAAACACCGGTGATGCAAGGGTTGTGTCAAGTTTGGTCTTCCAAAGCCCTTTCATTGCGGGGTGGATAGGTTCCATGCCATGGTATGGATCATTTCCACTGCCGCTAGGATGGGGAACATATCATGAAACATGGGATTGGATTTTCTTCACAGCTGCAATCACAGACAATCCAAATTTCATGGGATCCGTTTCTACCGTGATGCTTCTGATGTCCTTCCTAGTAGGTAGTGTCTTTCTTGCTCCATTGATAAGTAAAAGAATTCGGACCTCTTTCCTGTCATCTTTGTTCTTCCTTGTGACTGGAATGTCGGTATTCACAAAGATCATCCTAGGCTTTCTAGCACATGCACTTACCCTATTCTTTGGAAATGCACAGATTCAGATAGGAGAATTGATAGTTTCGGGCTCTATGATACCAGACCTCAACGAAATGGTTGCGTGGGGATTGGTGTTTGTTGCGGGATTGTATCTATTGTATTCAGCAATGGGTTGGAAACTTTGGCAACTACATTATCCTGACATGAAATCCAGACGGTGGTTTTTAGGATTTATTACTACAAGCTACTGGCTAGGTTTTATTTTAATGATGTTGACAGTATGATGGGAGGGAA
>JBHLRS010000073.1:0-8671 GCA_048882325.1 Candidatus Thorarchaeota archaeon
AGCACTTCATATAAAATCTGAAGACGAGGAGATTGATGGTGACCGACTTGTCATTTATGGAGGAAGTTACGGTGGATTTGCTGTTCTCTCCGCAATGACTGAACACCCGGAGCTCTGGAAAGCCGGAGTCGACATAGTTGGTATCTCTAACTTTGTCACATTTCTCCAGAACACTGCGGCATGGAGGAGATCACTCCGTGAGGCGGAATATGGGAGCCTCGAACGCGACATGGAAACCCTGACCAAAATAAGTCCGATACATAAGATCGATAGGATTTCCGCTCCGTTATTTATCATTCAGGGCGATAATGATGAACGAGTGCCTTTGTCAGAGTCAATTCAGATGTATAATAAACTGAAGGAAAAGGGTCTCTCAGTGAAGATGTTGAGATTTGCAGACGAAGGCCATGGTCTCGCCAAGCTGAAGAATCGGGTTACAGCGTACAGTGAGGTTGTATCATGGCTCAAAGAAATTGTATGACCGGAGCGTAGACACCGATGAAGGTATGGAAAGTAGTTCTTGCAATAATTCTACTGGCAATAGGCTTATTCTTTCTGTGGCTCTTCTTCAGCTTTCCTACTGCGCAACCGCTGTAACATATACGAGAGTAAGACTTATGCCTCAGGTCCCATCTCCTGTTCCTTCAGGTCTCTTCGGAGTACCTTACCCACTAGGGTTTCAGGCAGTTCTTTCCTGAATTCAATAAGCCTAGGTACCTTGTATGGTGAGACACTGGTTCTTGTGAAATCCCGTATCTCAGCTAAGAGTTCTTCACTTTCCTTGTAACCCTCTTTCAATACAATGTATGCCTTGACAATGTCACTGCCTGGTGTTTTCGGATCAGGTATTCCAATCACAGCTGCATTCTCAATGGCCTCGTGCTCGAATAGGACATCTTCAACCTCTCGTGGATAGACTTTGAATCCACTGACATTAATCATGTCTTTCTTCCTGTCAAGTATGTAGAAGTAACCATCTTCATCCATACGTCCAATGTCTCCTGTCAGGAGCCATCCATCCTTGATTTGACTAGCGGTAGCTTCTGGTTTGTTCCAGTAACCCATCATCCGCTGGGGACCGTTGATCATTATCTCACCTGTTTCGCCAATAGGTAGAATTTTGGTATGGTCTTCAACATCTACAATCCGGACATTCGTGTCTGGAAGAGGTATTCCTATGGATCCAATCTTTCGAGTCCCACCAATCGGGTTACTGTGAGTGACAGGGGAACACTCTGTTAGTCCATATCCCTCGATGACAACACAACCTGTTCTTTCCTCAAACTCATGTAACACCTCAGGAGGCATTGCTGCTGCTCCTGTGTTACAGAATCTGATGGACCGTAAATCTTTGGCATAATCCTCAAGATCATCACGTTCGAGAAGACGCATGTACATCGTGGGAACACCAGGAAACATTGCTGGTTTAGTGTCTCGGATAATTTCGAATAACGATTTGTGATCGCGTGCATCTGGATTCAATGCAATTCGAGAACCGTTATAGATCCAAACATTCATGCAAACTGTCATACCATATATGTGAAACAGCGGGAGATTTGTTAGTCCTGTATCCTTTCCTCGTTGCATTTGGGAGGATACTAAAGTGTATGTGGCAATCGCATTAGACACTAAGTTGTAGTGCGTGAGCATTGCTCCTTTAGGTAATCCGGATGTACCGCCTGTATATTGAAGAACTGCAATCTGTTCCCGAGGATTGATTTCAAACTGTGGGGGATCTGGTTTCGTCTTTGCGATTAAGTTAAGGAACTGTATTGTACCAGCTATCTCAGGAGGGTCTCTTGGGGCATTTGGCATGTAGTCCATCACACTTGTGATGATGATGTTTCGAAGTCTTGTTCTGTCTTTGATGTTGTTGATTTTCTCAAGTTGAGAGTCATGAACGATTATTGTTTCAGCTCCAGAGTCGTTGAGCTGGTACGCAATTTCGGGTTCAGTTAATAAGACACTACAGGCTGTGACTATCCCACCAGCCTTCAAAATACCATAGAAGCTAAATAGGAATTGAGGAAAGTTGGGAATCATAATTGCTACTGTGTCGCCTTGTTTTACTCCCAGATTCCTTAGGGCAGTTGCTAGTCTATCTGCAATATCTTTGAACTCATTGTATGAGATTTTCTTTTTCATGAACCAGATTGCTGTGTTTTTGCCAAATTCCGCTGCTGTGTTATCCAGAAACTTGTATAGATTCATCTCAGGATAATCAATACTTTCAGGTACACTTTTTTCATAATGTGCAAGCCATGGTTTGGCTGCATATGGATCCTCGGTCATCGTTATTCTCCTTGCGACTTTACATACCACTTATTAAATCAAGTGACTCCTGGGCTGCTTCTGCCACATAGTCAAATTGATCATGAATCATTTCCTCTAGTATTGAGATGAGTGCTGGACTAGACTCTCCGATTTTACCAAGTGCTTCAGCTACTCTCCATCTCACATCTGGCTTCTCATCCCTGAGTGATTCCATCAATGCTGGTATAGCAGTTGTTGCACCTGGAGTTAATTTCCCAAGGCTCAGGGCCGCTTCTCGTCGAACGATACTCTTGTCATCTTTCAAGGCATAAATCAATGCTTGGACTGCAGGCTCTTCAGACTTTCCTATATTCCCTAAAGCACGAGCAGCTTCTACTCTTTCTTTAGGGACACCAGTCTGGAGTATCTCTATCAAGCCTGGAATGGCCACAATAGCAGTTTCTCCTATGCGTCCGATTGCAGAGATAATTACTATCCTCATTTTCTTGTTTGCCATGTTGTAGGCTTCGAACATTGCAGGAATCGCTTCTTTCCCAATAGAACGTAGAGCATCAGCTGCTTTTCCGCGAACTCCTTCCACCTTGTCTTGCAGGAGTTCTGCTATCTGCTTAATCACATCTGGGTCTTCAATCTTCATTTCACCAAGAGCTTCAACAACTCCTTTTCTGACAACTGAATCTTCGTGATTAATCACCTGAATGATAGCTGGAACAGCAGGTTCACCAATCTGGACCAACGTGCTTATTGATCTGTACCGAACCCGCCAATCATTATCTTCCAATGTTCTGACCAGACTTGGGATTGCCTCAGCTGATCCTTTTCCTATTCCTTCGATGGCCTGGGCAGCTGCAGTCCTTACTGTCCAACTTGAATCTCTAAGACCCTCGATTAGATATGGAATTGCAGAGTGCGCTCCAGCCCCCATTATTCCCAAAGTTACAGCTGCTTGAGTGCGTATCTCTTCCTCATGGTCTTTCAAAGCTTCAATGAGACTTGAAATTGCTATATCAGAAGCTACACCAATCTTACCGAGTGATATAGCAGCCTCTTTTCTAATAGAAACTTCATCATCCTTTAGAAGAGCTGACAGATTCGGGATTGCGTCAATCGCTGCTTCTCCAATCTTCCCAAGTGATCTTGTGGCTTCTCTGCAGATACTCCAGTCATTATCTTCTAGGCATTCAACTAGTGGTGAAACGCTGTTAGCTGCACCTTCGCCTAACTCCCCCAATGCAAGGGCTGCATTAAACCTAATTGAACGAATCTCATCACCTAGATGGGCAATTATCTCATCAATGACACTCGGGTCTTTTTCAGCTCTTGCCACAACTAGTTCAACTTTTGCATCACGTAATAATTCTGTAAGAGTAGCTGACATCATGACACCCCTATATTCCCAAGTACACCCTCTTTATTCGAGGTTCTCGCTCGAGTTGCTCTCTTGTTCCACTCATCTCAATCTTGCCATCTTCAAGGACAACAATGTTGTCTGCAACTTGCATCGCTAGAACCGCATCTTGCTCAACCAAAAGAGTGGTTGTTCCTTCTTCCTTAATCTGCTCAATAGCTTCGAAGATTTTGTCTTTCACTTTAGGTGCGAGACCAAGAGATGGTTCATCCAATAAGAGAAGTTTCGGATTTGACATCAATGAACGAGCAATCGCTAACATCTGTTGTTCGCCACCACTCAATGTTCCTGAACGCTGTTTTCTTCGTTCATCGAGTCTAGGGAAGATATCAAACACAAATGCTAGAAGATCATCAAACTTTGCCTTATCCTTGAGAGTATATGCTCCAAGTTCAAGATTCTCCATTACAGTCATGTCATAGAATAATCTTCGCCGTTCAGGACAATGAGCTATCCCCAATCTAGCAATTTGGTGTGGATCTAATTCATCAATACGCTGGCCTTCGAAATTGATCCTTCCTCTATCAATTTCTTCAAGTGCAGATATAACTCTGAGTAGTGTTGATTTCCCAGCTCCGTTTGGTCCAATGACCGCATCAAGTGAACCTCTCTCGACTGTTAAATTCACTTCTTCCAGGGCTTTGGCTTTGCCATAATAATGATAGACTTTCCTCAGTTCAAGCAAATGCTTCACCTCTTCCAAGATATGCCTCTAGCACGATTTTGTTATTTGCCACCTCTTGTGGAGGTCCCTCAGCAATCAATCTTCCCTGATGCATCGCAATCACTCTAGGAACCAGTGTCATAAGTTCACGCAAGACATGTCCTGTCATGAAAATGGTGACACCCTCATCACTGAGACGCTTTATCAGTTTGGTAATGCCCTCCTTCTCCTCAAAGGCTAATCCGCTGAATGGTTCATCCAGAAGAAGTAACTCTGGATTTGTTCCTAATGCCTTACCAATCTCAAGTTTTCTCAAATCCCCGTGAGGTAAAATCACAGGAGGCAATCGTGCTTTATCTACAAGTCCCACTGAAGTGAGAATTGAGCTTGCCGCTTCATCAATCCCTGTGCTTTCATGGGCTCTTTTACCCCTGGGTGAGAGACAAGCAACTGTAATATTGTCAAGAAGACTCAGATAACGAAATGATCGCACAATCTGAAATGTACGAATCATTCCGAGGTTGACAATTTGATGGGGTTTCTTTCCAGTAACATTAACACCGTCAAATATGACAGTACCTGAGTTTGGTTTCTCAAATCCGGATATCAAATGAAAGAGAGTGGTTTTTCCAGCACCATTTGGTCCAATCAAACCAACCATCTCACCTCTCTGAATCTCAAAACTTGCGTCATTTACCGCAGTTAATCCTCCAAACTTTTTGGTGAGATTTTTGACCTCCAATATTGCTCCCATCTTATCGCCTCCTTATCCAATCCCATATATCCTGTATACGCTCGAGGACTGGATTCATTACACCTTCTTCTGCAAACCGAACAATGAGAATAAGTAGAGTTGCGAATATCAACAATGATGCAGCGGCTAGAGGTCTCAGAAATTCGCTAAGCAATATGAATAGAAATGCCCCAATGACTGAACCGTAGATGGTTACCATTCCTCCTATTGCAGCCATAATGATTGCATAGAAGGAATACAGGGTCTGAAAAGCACCAGGATTCACAGCTGTCGAGTCTAATACAAATAGGGCCCCGGCAATTCCTGCAAAGAATCCACTTATCATGAATGCAATGAGTTTGTAGACTGTGGTATCGATTCCTGATGCATCAGCACAAGTTTCATCGTCACGAATTGATTTCAAGATAGTACCAAGGCGCGAATCAACAATGGCCCGCATAATGACCAATGAAACAATCATGAATGATGCAACAATGTAGAAGATCACGAAGATATTTCCAAGCGAAGGCAATCCTGAGATACCTTCTGTTCCTCCAAGCCATTCCCCTGTAAAGAATAGATTCCAGAGAATCAAGGCAAAGGCTAGAGTTCCCAAGGCTAAATATGGACCCTTCAATCGTAAACAAGGAATTCCAATCAAAAGACTGAATATTATTGCATAACCTCCACCAATGAAGATAGCGATTGGCCATGGAAATCCAAAGAATTTCACGTATGCTGCAGTGAAATATCCTGATATCCCAAAGAAAGCTGAATGCCCAAAACTAACCTGTCCTGCAAACCCAGCAAGAAGGTCCCAGCTTGCCGCAAAAATAGCGAGTATCATCCCTGTAACAATAATCTTGGTTAGGTAATCATTTCCGGTTAGTGGAACTAATAGCAGCAAAACTAAGGATGCTAGGGTGATACTCCCTCTAAATGTCTTTGCCCAAATGATGAAGCGCTCAAAATAGGATTTAAAATCGAATTGAAAGCTCATCATTGATTAGGTCAGCTCCTTCTTTCCAAGCAAACCTTGAGGTCTGATTAGTAACATAACAAGTATGACCACAAGAGGTATTATCTCCGAGAATTGCGGATCTATGAGATAATCTGTCAATGTGACCGCATATCCCATTATGAATGCACCAAGGATACTCCCAGGGATACTACCCATGCCGCCAAAGATAGTGACAGAGAATGCAAGGAGTAGATATCCCCATCCAATATGTGGTGCAATGAAATTCCCTGGAGCATATAGAATCGCACCAAATCCGGAAAGAATTGCAGAGATTATCACACTCGTCATAAGAATCATATCAGTATTGATACCCACCAGTTGTGCCGCCTCAAAATCCTGCGATACAGCTCGAATTGACTTGCCCAATGTTGTGTAATTGATGAAGAGGGTAATGACCACTACTAGAATAAACGATCCAATCAATAAGGCTATGAATTGCGCTGGAAAAGGCACGTCTTGATACCTAATGGTTCCTCGTACGGGGGGTATGATATAATGGTATTTTGGATCTCCAACAAACCTCACAAACTGCTCAAAGAAGAAAGCTAGTGCGAAAGTAACTAGGACAATCCCAATATGTGATTCCTGCAGCGGTTTCATTAACCCAAAATAGGTAGCCGCAGCTATCAAGATAACTGCAAATAGACTAATGGTCGCAGATAGTATGAATCGAAAAATGTAGTTGTCAATAAAACCAAAGACAGGCAATAACCAAAAGATGAAGTATGCGGTAATCAGGAAGAATGCACCGTGAGCCAAGTTTAGGATTCCTCCTACACCATACACCAAAGAAAATCCAAGTGCTAGAAGAGCTAGTAGTGCACCTTGCACTGTACCGAAGATTAGAATTTCCACAATCATGTCGTCCACCGTTTGTTTAACCCAACAGACCAATTTTCAGTTTCAAAAGAAGAAACAACCCCCCTATAAAAAGGGGGGCGTTTTAATCAACTGGATTTAGTGATTAAGGATTGATTCCCCACGAGGGAATGGCTAGCGGTGCTGTTACAATGGAATCTGGGTAAATTAGACCACCACTTGAAACAACTTGTTTGGTGCCATCAGGCTGCCACTGGCAGAACAGAGTGTAGCTGTATAGAGGTGACTCCAGTAGGTCATGTCCTAGAGTCCATGCTACGTTTCCACCTGCGCCGACAAATGGATCAGCACGTGTGAATCCTTCCAGTGCAGCAACAATCTCTGTCGAGTTAAATGTCTGAGCTGTATCTATACCCTCCTTCAGCATGTATATTGCATCATAGCTTCCCACTGCGGTATAGAGTGGTTCAGAATCGTATGCTCCAAGGAAGGCATCCCAGAAGTCGATTGTCCGTTCTGTCTTGTTCGTGCGCAAAGTTGATTGAAGGACAGTCTCGTAAGCGCATCCACCATCTGTTTCGTTCCAGTAGCTGTCAAGTTGCGACATCACATCGATTCCTGCAATCATAGTCTTTGGCTGAGCTGTGGCATACTGAGTCATCATCAGAATCCCGCCTTGCGCAGATATAATTGGGACCGTGATTTGCGCACCAGCGGAGTCAATCTGAGCCCAATATGTTGCGAAATTTGCAGCATCAGCTGTGATAGGATATGCAACCTCTTCAACTATTTCAAGACCGTATAGAGGCAGGTACCCATTTAGGAATGCACTCATGCCTGACGTCCAGTCAAGGTTCTCGCGAATGATCGCTACCTTTGATATATTGAGACTTTGAGTTGCAGTCAGATAGCCATCCAGCCAGAGAAGGTATCTCAGAAGGGATGATGCTAATGAAGTGGAGTTGATTGGCATTGCTCTGAACCAGTACTTGTATCTGTTATAATTATCAATAACATTTTGACAGAATACGTCAGTAGATGCTCCAGTGCCAATAAAGATCATATCTTCATCCATTACAGTTTCAACATACGCAAGAACTGCTTCAGTTCTGAATCCGCCGATAATGAACTGGGCGTTGTCCTCAGTGATTATCTTGGTTGCAGCAGCAGTTGCTTTGGATATATCCAAACTAGTAGAGGCCTCATCTGTATCTTCAGAGATTAGTCCGAAGTAATATGTTTCGCCATCGACATCAACACCGCCTGCGGTGTTTATCTCATCGACCGCTAAATAAGAACCATACCAAGCTCCTTCACCCTGGATTTCTGTCATAGGATCAAGGACACCTACTACGATAATATTCGCTCTTGGAGTGCCCGCGGGAGCACCAGGAGTAACAAGACGACCAATTTGTACTTGGCCGTATGGAAGTTCTTCTGGTGGTGGTGCAAGTAAGTAGAAAGCAGCACCCACGCCTCCAATTATTACGACGATGAGAACTACGGCGACAATCTGTTTTGTTTCCATAGATTTCTCTCCTTCATCTCTCCTCTCATATATGAGATGTAATCTTCCCTATCTCTAAAGGGGATATTTAAGTATTGGTGATTTTTGACATCTGCCTTCATTTTATGAATAATAACGAACAAAGCAGCTGATTCTTTCTATTCTAATTGTACATATTGGTTATAATATCGTTCATTCAGAAGTTTTGCTAGTGCACATGACATAGGACTCTTAAATCAGAAAGA
>JBHLRS010000074.1:0-7977 GCA_048882325.1 Candidatus Thorarchaeota archaeon
GAACTATACTTCTTGCATTTGTAGCAATAGAGAATATAGGGACCAAAGAAATCCAGTCGTTTAGTTCGCTTCTGGAGAATCTCCATGGCTCTTGTTTCTTCGAGTAGTCTTTCTTCATGAACCCGCTCAAGTTGTGTTTTAGTTTCCTCGTCGTTAGGGATGATCTCAAGTACTTTCCTAAATGCAAATTCTGCTTGCTCGAGGTCGCCTCTCTCTAGTTTTGATTTCCCTAGAGTAAACCCGGTCTTAGCTTCAAACTGCTTCTTCTTCTCGTTCAGTCATAGCTCCTCCGAATCAGTCATATCTCTGGCGGGACTCCTCCCGGTCTTCTTCGCGCAGCCGCCTGTCGAGCAAGAGCAACGGCGCGTGGACCATCCTGTGGTCGCAGTTCTATGAACTTCTTGTAGGCTTCATCAGCTTCAGTCTTTCTTCCCAGTGCGTCAAGTAGTGATCCAATGTTGAACCATGCCACAGAGTGTTTGGGATTAATCCTGGTCACCTCTTGCCATGCCTCTATTGCAGCATCTGGTTTCTGTAATGCAATATAGACACTACCTAGATTGACCCAAGCAAAGTCGTTGTCTGGTTCAATCTCGACACATTTCTCGAGAGCCTTAGCTCCTTCATCCAATCTCCGTAACTGTAGCAGGAGAGCGCTGTAGTCCAACCATATGTTCGAAGACTTGTCATCGAGCTCGAGTGCTCTATCAATCACTCGCTCTGCTTCCTTCTTCCAACCCATCCTTAACAGTGATGGGCTAAATGCACTCCAGCATCTTGCACAAGTTGGTGCAATATTCACAGCTTCAAGTAGTGTCTCAAGCGCCTTCCCGAATTGGTTGTTGGCCTCAAGTCCCTGCGCACGATTGTAATGATCTCGTACGTCCGCTGGAATTGATTGAGATTTTGACTCTTCACCTATGGTTAATGGTTCATCAAGCAGGTTTCGAATCTTCTCGACGTACGCATAACCTGGCATTTCGTGTTCCTGGACTTCTTGAACTATCTCTTCTCTGGCATTGTCCCTCATATGACGACCCACCATGCTCCTGTGGAAGTAACTCCAACGAAATTGGTTTAGAGCTTCCTAATATGTGTGACGAAATTTGTGAAAGGATTTATCTTGGACATTAGAATGCTGAAATTCAAACCATTTCATGTGGGCAGGAGAGGCTAGTGGATTTCGGTCAAGTCAGATGTCCCAATTGTGGGCAAAGCCTTCCACAATAGTTTCTCTGGCCTTAAATTGCACTAACTAGCACCTAAGGCCGTCTATCTCAAATAGGAGACCGTGCAAATGGTGCAAACAACAGTTCAAGAGCGTGCCCAATCCATGGAGCAAGAACCATCCGTTTGGTCAAAGCTTAGTCTTCTGACTATCAGTGGAATCATGCTTGCTATAGGGATTGCTTGGCGAGTTGTAGACCAATTCGTACTTGGTCTTGGTGACACATGGTTGAACATCATGCCATCCAAGCTCTTTCCATTCTTGATCATCATTGGATTCTTCTGGTTGTATCGTAGATCTGAATTCGAATCAGTCCTAGGACTATCACGAAGTCAGTTCAGGGTACAGCTTGCAGTCGGAATCGTCATGGGTTTGATGATCTCTGGTTTGATTGATATCGGAGGCACTGTAATCTATGGATTATTACTTGATCCGACATATCCACTTGAACTGCACATCCTGAACGGAGAATTTCTTGGGTACATGTTTCTCTTCTTTCTGACTAACGCGTTCCTCGAAGAAACCCTGTTCAGAGGACTACTACAGAATGCTCTCAAGACTCGCTTTTCTGCAAATATGGCGATTGTCCTCTCAGCTATTGCATTCGGATTTTGGCATGCAGGATGGCCACTCTTGAATGGTGGTCCCGAAAGAGAAGTCATCATGCAGGTCTCAATGATGGTCTTCTTCACCTTCATTCTCGGTCTCTTATTTGGTATCTATTATGAGCGATTCAGTTCAGGACAGTCACTACTTGGTGTTATTGTGGCTCACACGATATTCAACTTCGTGAATGAAGACTTCAAGATCGGTCCTGAACCAACAATGCAAGGACCGGACATGGGATTCTTGACCCCTGGTCTTCTTGGCGTCACACTTTTCATGTTCATGATGACCTTCTCTGTCTTCTTCTTCGCATTTGGACGATATAAAATCGAGCAGGCATCATCCCTCTGGCATCGTATCACGAAGGGTGCAGGGAACTTGATACCGAGTGGTCCTAGAACCGAAGATGCTCTAGACGATAATTAGTTGAGGAATGATAAATTGCAGACAGGTACAGAATTGGTGATTCTCTCAAGTATAGCCACTATATTGCTCTCAGGCACCATTGGAGTCTACCTATTACGACTCTGGTGGTCTCAGCCGACACGACTAATGACCGACCTCCCATTGGTCTTTGCCATCACGACCATGGCTCAGGCGATCCAGATCTTCATTGGACAAGCCCCCAATTATGGGTTAATCCAAGCGTCAATGGAACTCTTCAGACTACGGGCAATCATAATCTGCTTCTCGATTGTGCCGATCTTTGGAGCATTACTTCAGATTTGGACACCGAGAATTCAAAAATACCATAACAGACTGGTACTTCTTGTGTCAGCCATTTGGGTAGCGACAGTACTTCTTGGACCCACTGAGGAGTTCATCATGATAATGGTGATTCCCTGGATTCTAGTCTTTGGTGTTTTGATGCTGATCACATTCATGATTACTTGGAAAACGGGACGACTAAAAGAAGTCCGAAGTGACCTCATGATTGTCTCGATCATTTTCGGTATGGCTAGTCAAGCTCTCCGAGTTCCCCTATTGGGATCCGCAATGTTCTATGTTCCAGATGTGTTCTTCATGCTGTCCATGTTGTTCATTGCCATTGCTTTTGGTAATCCATGGTATAGAAGGGAGAACGGTAGGAGAGAACCTTCTGCCACACAGACAGAGATTGAGCTAGCGGTTGACTACTAGCAGAAAAAGATTGGTGGATGCTTCGTCAAACTCCAAGACGAAGCAATCCCCGTTTCATATAGTAGGGGTCATAGGTGTCCCCATTGTGCGGTACAGATAGATTGCGGTTGGAACCACAACGATGTCTATCAACACATGCAGAATGATGAAATAATTCACCGCATGTGTGTGTAAGAAGAGAAATCTGATGACTCCACCTACACCCCCTATCAGGGGGAGAATGACACACAAAGCAACAAGACCTCGCTTGTCAAGATATCGAATGAGTCCGATACCCAGAAAGAGGTACATCGCTCCGTAAAGTGCTGCACCAACATTGTGCCACACACCACCGTACACGAAAACCTGTAGTGTGTGGGTGCATGCTGATAGAATGAGTAATCCACCAGCAAGTAATCGTAGTTGATATTTGCTTACCATAGTCATGCACTTCCCTCTACTTCAGCAGTCAAAGGCTCAGGCTTTGCCTGAATGTGAGTTCTCTCAATGATGCTCTCAGTGTGGGACTGTTCTACCTTTCTCACAATGGTCGGTCCAAGTGATCCAAACTCCTGGACATACTTGAACTCGCCATTGTTCATCCCAACGCACTCGTCAAACGCTCGTGCGAACTCTATTGGGTCAACGTCATTGTTGAACATGGCTTCAATGACATAGCTTGCTTGACCCTCTCCAATCTTGCCATAGACATGATAGTCTAGAATCTCTGCACCTGTCTGCTTGGTTGCGTAGGCAACGCCTTCGGTGACGTGGGCGTCAGAGAGCTTCTCTCCAGTCAGATTGACTGATTTACCCTTACGTCCAATCCGGTAGACAGAGTATGGATCGGTGTCCTTGAACGTCATTACATCACCAATCCTGTACCGAGTGTAACCCATTAGGTTGGTTAGGACCAACTCGTACCTGCCACCCTTCTTCACTTCTGACAGAGGGATAACTCTCGGGACCACCTTCTCGATGTCAGTTTCAGGAATGAACTCAAAGTAGTTGATGTGAGGTAGCAGTTGAATACCATTGTCAGTATTGTTCAGTAATGTTGTTCCATAAAGTCCCTCCGATCCCGCATAGTTGTCCCAGAGGGTCGCCTTGGGCAGGGTGCGCTTCAACCATGACTTGTATGGATCTGCATCGACGCCTGTTGCCCCAATCATTATCATGTTTGGCCACAGGACATTCAGATCGAGTGTACCATCGTCATCAAGTGCATCTCTTATTCTGGCCTCGTACTTTGTCCCCTTGAACTCATCAAGTAGACTGAGCCCATACTCATTCTGCATTCGACGGATGAATGCAAAGACGAGAGTTGTGATTCCGCCCAGGGAGGTGACATTCTCGGTGACTGCATACTTGGCGTATGCCCAGAGCTTCTCGCCCATCTCTGTCATGTTGAAGATCTCCTCTCCTGGTTTGATGAGCCTCTTGAGCAGTGCGTTTGCAATCATCTCTCGGGAGATTCCAGTCATGTACCCAAGTGGAACTCCATTGATCTCACCCATTCTGGCTGGTGCTGCAAAGGTCAGCATTGTTCCATCAAAGACCTTGTTGTTGCCCTCCTTTGCATTGATGAAGGACATGAGGAACAACATACTCCCTCCTGTATAGTCAATCAGCCCGGCCTTACTAATGGGTAGTGCCTTTGGTCTTCCAGTTGACCCACTACTCTGGACATACCATATCACTGCGTCTGCGGTGATAATGGGTTGTTCAGGGTGTTCATGGATCTTTTCCCAATAGGGCTTCATGGAATAATAATCATGAAGTGGGACCCTTTCGCTAAATTGCTCAGGAGTCCTGATGTCAGCAAAGTTGTTGTCCCTCCCAAACTGAGTATGACTGTGTGCATCAAGTATAGACATCAGCTTCTTCTCAGTCAACTCTAACGGATTGTTCAGGATCTCACCAATGGTCTTTGCCTTCCTCTTTGCCAGCACAGGAATGAGCTTGCTTATCACTCCCATCAGTGAACCACTCCTCCCTGTGGTTCATCGATGCGAAGTGTTGCGTTCGTTCGATTCGACATCTTGTCTTGCCTCCCAGTCTCAGGAGAAACCTCCCGAAACCGTATACGTTAGGCATAGACATTGGAAACTAAATGCGCTATGGAGAGCATTCCAATAGACCGATAATCGAGTTATGATGATAAAATGACTTCTAAGGATTGCCCTGATAGTAATGAGTTCTCAAAAACCTTTTTTTGTTATTTAAGGCGACATTCACCCTAATTTCATTTTCACAGGGTCGAAAAGTGCAATCTGGCCAGCCTCAACCCCATCTTTCATAGGTCCTCTCAGAACCATCCAAAATAATGTCATCTTTCCCACTGGATGTGGCGAAGCTAGTTGATACAACAAGAAGTTCAATGACAGAAATGATTGTGGCACTCAGGGAGAGAAAGAGCATGTATAGTTGATAGATATTCAACTGAGTAGTTTCTATGAGTATTGGAGAAAATGTAATGGTTGCCACAGTGATCGAAGCAATTGAAAGAGCGATCGACACTATCTTGACAACTATGGTATCACGACCACTGGCCCAGACTAACACCATGTCCAGTACACCAAGGATAAGCGGGACCAACAATATCATCATGTCGCATGTGACACTTTCTGTTGAGCAATGGACCCATTGGATACCGACCACTGAGTAGTATATGGCTGCTCGGAAAATGTTGATGACCATCACACGTTTTGCGGTTGAACTTCTCTCAACTTCCCCTTCGTACATCTTCGATCATGTCATGTGGAGCGTTCACAGTTTAATGCTTTTACACTCAAGCAGGTAGTTTTTGATGGTTTCCAAAGTTGTCTTGTTGCAGAAATGGACCCTAAGCAATCCAAAATCTCGGAATGAACCTATATTTCATGAAAAGAAAACACCAATCTTCCTAAATTCCGACGGCATCAGATATTATTCCTTTTTTTCATCCAAAAAGCGCTATACTTCCTCCTTTATCTCATCCCATATTTTCAACTTTGTTTGTTCCAACGTTTTTCATGTACGGTGCAACAGTATGCTAACACAACTTGAAGATCAATTGATGGCAGCTCACAGAGAAGCAAAGGGCAGTGGGATGGTTGACGTGACCCTTCCCCTCCAGGTGATGTTCAGTGACAGTGACCGGACCATCCTCAAAGCAAGGCTCCGATATCATGGGCAAGACAGGGATGCAAATCTGATCATGATTGTTGGACTTCGGAGTGATATCTTATCTCCATTCCAACGGTTCGAGCCTGAGCGTAAGGGAAGATACCTGCCATGTGACATTCCTGGTATTGTTCCAGGACTTGCACTGATGATGACATCCATCAACACTGGACTTGCATTGAGTGCGATTGCCAAGGATGATGCGACTAGGTTGGTCTTGGTCTTTGAAGGTCTAGCTGAGAAGCGGGGTGGTAGCCTGAAGTCCCTGTCCGCAGCAGTTCGCAACTTCTTCAAGCGCTGGGCAGATTGGACGGATGTTCTGATGGGAATAATCAGACGGGACCCTCTTGTTTCAGACTGGGACATAGACTGGCGCGAGTATCTAGCTGGTGAGAGTGGTTTTGTCACGATGCCCTGGTTCCGACCAATGACTTTCGCAGAACGTGAGCTTGCGATGCAAAGAGTTGTGATAGCTTCACGGGCTCTTCTGGCCTCAGTGCTCAATAACGGTCAGCTAAGAGACCCAATGATTCTCGGACTGAAGGAGTGGTTGGGAGAACTCCAACCCCTGCCCGAAGTCATCAGCGGAGTACAGATTGGTGAGGAGGCAGAGATATAGATGATAGTGGATGATTTTATTCAAAGTGTCCCGCGTACACCTTTCACCATGCCGCAGGTGGCGTGGCTCGCAGGTGCAGCGGCAGGATTACGGGTCGCAGAGAACAGAAGCCCCAGTTGGCTGTGGGAAGAGTTCTATGCTGACATCTTCCAGATGATTCGCTTAGTGGGAGATGTCAAGCCTGCGGACCCCGGTACAGCACCACAAGATGGTGACGGCCATGTGGGTTCAGCATATGACGCACTTGGCGGCTATGTCTCCGTGACTGGTGAGGTGACCCCAGAGGGATTGTACTTCAGAGTCCCACTTGTTCGTCAGGAGAACGTGCTTGGTCTCCTGAAGGGGCTCACATTGCTTCGGTCTCATGGAGAGATCGTGGTCCCCAATTATGACCTTCCAGCTTTCCTCAGACTTGTCCCCCTGCAGGGTCCTGTGGCTGAGTGGCTCGAAGAGGAGGAGATCCCATGACCGAGCTCGAGGCGGTTCAGGGGATTGGTCCAGCTGTCGCTAAAAAACTCAGAGATGCCTACGTCACCACTGCAGAGTTACTTGCTGTGCAGAATCCAGTGGAACTCATGAAGAAGACAAAGCTCGGTGAGGGTACCACGGAAAAAATCATCAAGAACGCACGACTCCTCGTTGGCAAGTTTGGCTTCAGGTCAGGTCTTGAGGTCGAACAGGAGATGGCCACAAAACCACGACTCACCACTGGAGTCCCTAAGGTAGACCAAGCTTTGAGAGGCGGGATAGAGGTGGGAAGCATTGTAGAATTTTTTGGCCCTGCTAGAGGTGGAAAAACACAGTGGTGCAGTCAGCTCGCTGTCACAGTCCAGCTTCCCCTGGAGAAGGGAGGTCTAGAAGGCAGAGTACTTTGGTTAGATACAGAGTCCAGCTTCAAGCCGTGGACTATCCGGGCCAATGCTATCAGATATGGGCTGGATCCAGATGTAGCTCTCGGAAACATCGGTCGTGCAGAGGTTGTCCTCTCAGGACAGATAACCGAGATTTTCGAGTCAATACCTCAGCTGTGTGCTGAACAGGACTACAAGCTCGTAATCATCGACTCATTCACGGGCCTATTCCGAGCTGAATATACCGGGTTAGAAAATATGAGAATTCGTCAGCAGGATATGAATCAGCTCCTCAATCAGATGCGCCGAACGGCCACTGCTACCGAATGTATCTTCGCCTACACGAATCAGGTGATGAGTAAGATAAGCACGTATGGCGGCAACCCGAA
>JBHLRS010000075.1:0-7937 GCA_048882325.1 Candidatus Thorarchaeota archaeon
GACTTCTGGACTGAGCAACCAGGGTATCTGTCAGATATTGGCACCTATGTCATTGGGAATGGGTTTATGCCACGTGTTTCGCTCTATGACATGGACTATGATGGCGATCTGGATGTCACGTTGACCCTGGACCAGCTCTACTTCTTCAGACAGACAGGCTACTCATCAGGTGTGAAGTTCTACTTCCAGTACGATTCCACATATTTCCAGACTGTCAATGACGACCTGAAGCAGGGAGAGATGCCAGGGAAGATAGGATTCTCAGACTTTGACCTAGATGGAGACATCGATGTCACAGTGCCACGTTCAACCCTGAACATCACCTTCGAGGGGATTGATACAGATGCCTCTCGATTGTCCTATTGGGAGAATACTGGCAACCGGAATGATGTGGAGTGGGTGAAACGCAGGTCTATGTTTGAACCGGACTTCACAGGAACTCTTCTTGATCCCGACCATGGTTACACAGGTCCGGAGTATCAAGACATGAACAGTGATGGAATACAAGATCTCATTCTACTCCATAAAGACTCGGTTGATGTCTTCTATGGCAGATTAGACCATGACACATTCATCGCAGCAACCTATCCCTACATACACATGGTAGAGGTGGATAAGAGAGTCACAGCTGATGGATACTTGGGCTATGAGGCTTACGACTCATGGACCAACTGGATCATCTTTGAGGCTTGGTCTCGCGCACTTGAATATGGAGACATAGACAAAGATGGCAAGCCAGAGGTATTTGTTGGTTCATTCGACAACAATGTGATTGCATTTGAACAGGTCGCAAACAACACATATAGAAGGTCCTGGCGCTCCGCAGACTTCTTCCTCTTGTCCTGGATAAATGGAACTGAGCTTCCACTTTATACCAACATCAGAGACATGGTTGTGGGTGATCAAGACCGAGATGGCAAAGAAGAGATCATCGTGACTGCAGGGTACAATGTCTTTGTCTTCGAGGCCATTGAGAACGATTACTATGACCTGGTATGGGTTTCGCCAACAATACAGATAGTGCCATATTTTGACCCAACAAAATACGTTCCTCCAGTACTACGTGCTCCGTATGTGGTGGCTGCAGATTACGATCTGGATGAGGATGGTAGGCCTGAGATACTTGTTGGTGCAGAATACTACCTGCTAATCTACGAGATGGTTGGTGACAACAACTACACGAGAGTTGCACTCTATGAGTTGACTGCACAGGACCTTGGAGTGCCTAGAATCTATGGAATTGAGACCGGAGACCTAGATAGAGATGGTTTCGATGATATAGTTGTGGTAGGCGCTGATGAGGAATTGATCAATGGCTATTACTATCCGACGTACGGATGGGTGCGGGTCTTTGAGAACCTGAAGCAGGCAGACGGGACTCACGCAAATGACACATACTACGAGTACTACAACCAGATTGCACAATCCCCCGCCTTTGCTGTTGACATTGCTGACAATGACTTCAACAACTGGACCGAGGTGTTTGTTGGAACTGGTAGTGGTGTGGAGATCTATGAGTCACCAGCTGACAACTCATTGGCCTTCCTCAAGTTCTTGCCGACCCCAGCGGCCACGAAAGCGGTGCAGGCTGGTAACACTGATGGTGACAGCTGGATGGAGATTGTTGTTGGTACAGGCAAGAACCTGACTGTGTTTGAACAGAATCAGACATACCTCAGGTCTAGCCACATCTATGATGCAGTGTGGACCAGTGGCGAACTGCATGAGGAGATCACTGACATACGACTTGGCGACACCAATCTCAACAATAGAACAGAGATCATCGCCACAGCAGCAAAAGGCTATCTCTATGACTTCGAATGGTTGCCTACAGCATCTGAAACAGAGGGGATGTTGTTCCTCTTTGCGTCAGTTGGAGATGAATCTCCCACAATCACTGGAAACGCAGAATCTCCATTAATGGCCATATCAGAGTGGAAAAGGACAGACCATACTCTGGAACAGCTTGTAGGGATTCTGAGGAGGGATGACATATGAATACGAAGACACGATACTTAGTTTGTTTTATTGTAGTGTTTGGAATTTCATCGATGATGATGACTCAACAAGTTTCTGGACCAGTGTATTCAACCATGGACTCAGAAACATTGAGAGCGAACCTCTTGGATTACATCGACGCTTGGCAATTAGAGAACTCGACCGACCAAAGTCAGTTTATGAACTTGGTATGGCAAAGGGGGTATCAGAAAGGCTATGAGCTAGCATCACCCTCAGATCCTGTACCATTTGAGCCCCGGAACACTTTCAATTTCACGAACAGCAATTACACCTTTGGAAACTTTGTTATGACCTCTGATGAGGTGAATTCAAACCTAAGGAACTACATATTCCAGCTGCTCTATAATGACATAGAGATAGCCTGTGAGGTCAGTGTATTGGACATAGCACTGTTCAGAGTGTTTGATTCACTGATTATTGACTGGATTGACATGGAGTTTGCTGGGTTCTGTAACGGATTTGCACAAGCTGCACGGGACTTCTATGAAGACCCGGACTTGATTCCTCTCGGACGAGACTGGGCAATTGAATTGCCCTCTCCAAGTCCAAATGCTACACTTGCTCAAGAAACGCACGGCGATGTCGTTGAGGCAATGATAAAGGAGTATGTACTATGGAAAGGCTCGGGAGCCTTTTTCAATCCAAATCATCTTCTGAACTGGGTCAAGATCTATCTTGGGATTCCAACACCTCAAGGTGGAATCACAAACTCGCAAGAGATTGTAAAGATGATGGATGCCATGCTAGTAGGGACTCCTCACTACACACCAGCGGTTGTACTCCTAATGGCACCCTTCTGGGAGGTTCCTGAACCCACTGAGAGCCACTTCGTTAATGTCTATGACTATGAGGTCAATGCGAATGGGTCAATAACGCTGTATATTTACAATAACTGGTACACGTTCAATTCTACTTACAATATGTATGATGACTGGATTCTTGTTGATGCAAATGGCAACTTCAAGGGAACACATGGTGATCCTGATTCCAACTTTTCACGATTGGCATTCTATCCAGACACATCAGAATACAATAGCATCTTCACAGCGTTGATGGACCTATTGCCAAAACTCCTTGGATTTGGTATCTTCAGTCCTGTTGACATTGAGATAACTGATCCCCTCGGGAGAAAAATCGGGATTGGTGACAATGGTCAGACATACCAAGAATTTCCTGCGATTATGGTAGAGGATGAGGGAGAGAAACAGGTACTGTTTCCATTTGTGCCCGGACTACCGTACACAGTTAACCTCACAGGAACGGATGTAGGTGAATATAAGATGGAAACTCACCGGATGGTCGATAATGCATTGGTGTCTGAGGAGATAGTCGGTACCACAGAACCAGGCCAGAATGACCTCTTCACTGTGACTCTCGATAATAATGGAATAGAAGTTGCAGAGATTGGTGTGTATCTCAAAGTCCCAACAATTCGTTCAGCTACAGCGGTCTCACTGGAGTGGAGTCGGTTCAATAAGGACAGCGAGTTTGTCGCATATGAGGTCTATTACTCAAAAAGACCAAACGAGCTTGGAACATTGTATAGAACTATCAACGACATAGACACTACATCCACAACAGTCGGAAGTCTGACACCGGAAACAACCTATTTCTTCACAGTTCGGGTGACCACTCATGATGACACTATCTACAACTCGAACAAGGTTGGTGCCAGCCTACCTGAGGACTACACCGTTCTGCTCTTGATAGCGGCAGGTGCTGGAGGGTTCGCGATTCTCCTACTCGTGATATTCCTTTACAGAAGAAGACAGGAGTGAATAACGCAAGCGGTCCGTCTCTTGGACCGCTACAATCTCTTTTTCCTGCGACCTACTATCGCTAGAGACTAGATTCGAAAGTCCTTCCCTCAGCAACTATCACACATTTCTTTCCAGCTCCTGGTATGATGGTAATCGTCGCACTCTCAATTACCTCTATGGGAATTCCCTCTTTCTTTAACACATCATGAAACCATCTGGACATCTTTGTGTAGAACTCCTCAAAACTATCACCCTCACGGTCAGGTTTCAGGGTTCCACTGACAAGATCAACAACTATCGTTTCCAAAGGGTTGTGGTAACGGAACGGGTCTATGCTATGCGGTTGATAGGTCCAGATAGCATCCCGAACTGCGTTATTAGCGATAGATTTCAATCGGTTGAGTTTCAGTGTAGTCACTCCTCCTGTTTCTCATTCTTGGTGCGTTTTGACTCCACTTTCTCCTGGCCCAACATCTTGCGCCATGCTCTCTTTCCCGACTCATCAAGGTCTTCCGCTATTGTCTGCATTATTGCAACTACCTTGAGTGCTGTTTCGAGATCTGGATCATCTTCTTCCATGAAATCTCTCACCTTTGGATAGATATATGACAATCAGTGATTACGCTATAGCATCTGGAGGTCTTAGAGCTTGTGTATCTATGCAAATGCCTTTGTTGCGGGCAAGAATAGGGGCAGTCTGATGCTGCCAGAAAATCCACCAGGTCTCAAAGCAACTCTAGATGGAGAGATGCAACCCAAGTTCATAGACAAATTCAAGGATGTTGAAGGAGTCTTTCTGGTTCTTCATGATGGTCATTGTTTGTGTCAGTATGATGAGTGGGGTACCCTGTTTGAGTTCATGGATAGCATTCGACAGGCAAATGATGTCAACAGAGTTCCCGTAATGGTGTTCTTTTCAGGTTCGGAATATCAATCAATCAGCCAGGTCGATGTTGACCTCGAACTGGATGCAATAAGCGAAAGACCAGAAGAAGGAGACATTTTGTTCGTGGGTGTTTCAGTTAATAGAAGACTTGCAGCAAGCATTGGATGTCAGATCAGTCTCCTTTTCAAGAGTGGTAAGACACTTACTGGAGTACTTGAGGAGTTCATGATAGAAGAGGAATATGGGAGAATCGATGTCAAGGGCGAATCTATCTACTTTAGTGCAAATGAGATACGTCATGTTGATACCATTGTATGAGGAGCGAGAGGGAGAAATATGGATAGTTCACTTCGAGAAACCTTGCGCCAAGAACTTGAAGAATTGGGCCAGGACACAGAAGACTCAGAAACCTGGTACGAATTGGGAGGAAAGCTCTACGACGAAGGTGATTTGAAACGCGCGGAGGTCGCATTCCAGACTGCACTAGATTTGAATCCTGGCTCTGTCGAGGCATGGAGAGACCTGGGTGCAGTTCTGTTTGTCCAGAATCGATTTGGGGAGGCAGAGGAAGCTCTGAAAGGTGCATTAGAGCACAATAGCGAGGAGTCAGATGTTTGGTATAACCTCGGATGCGTGTATAATGCAACTGATCGCCTTGATGATGCAGAGATGGCCTTCAGAAGGGCCTCTGAGTTAAATCCGGAAGATGCTGACACATGGTGTAATCTCGGGGTAGTCCTATCGCAACTTGGTGATGATGACGGAGCAGAACGTGCTCTCAAGAACGCGATTGAGATACGACCAGAACACTATGTGGGTTGGTTGAATCTAATGAGCTATTATAGTGACCAGGGAAGAAGTAAGGAGGCTGAAGAAACCCATCAACAAGCGCTTGAGCACATTCCTGACTTTGATCACTTCCTTGAGGAGTTAGCAGACTTTGTAGAGCGCGTAAAGGAAGAGTAGGTTATGCCAGAAACTGAGAACCACATTGAAACCGATGAACAGAGAATCATGCTTGAACAACTAGAGGGTGAAGGCTTAATTTTAGATATTGGAGGTGGTGGCGAAGGATTGGTTTCAAGGATAGAGGGTGATAGAGTCTGCGCGCTTGATATCAGGTTGAGCGAAATCAGAGAGGCTCAGATCCATGGTCAGTCATCAAACTGGTTTGTTGCAGATGGAAGGAACCTCTGTTTTAAAGACGAAACCTTCGATGTCGTGACCCTCTGGTTCTCACTGGGCTATATGAGTGACTGGAGTACAAAGAAGAAGGTCATCGAGGCAGCGTTTCGAACCCTCAAGAGAACCGGCAGAATATCGATTATGGCGAGTCGAATTCCTGAGTCAAGTACGAGTCTGATATTCTGGGGCATGTTCACGCTACCTGATGGAACCCCCTCTAAAACAGGATATGGCATGAGAGGAGGACAAAACCAGACTCTCAAGAGAATAATGGAGTTAGTTTCAGAGGTGGGGTTCAATCAACCTCAACACGAAGACCATGGAGAATGGTTCAAACTAACAGCATTCAAAGGTTAGGCCGTGTTCCAAAACCTTAAAGTACAGACTCAAATCTGAGCGGTCAATCACAAGCCAGGTGAAAACAATGAGCCTTGCAGTATGGTGGAGACGCGGTAGTAAACCAGGACTGATTCTGATGTTTCTAGGAATTGCTGGTTTCGTCCAGATACCCATTATCTGGCATGCACAGGTCTACGTGAGTGTCCTGAGTGCGGAACTTCAGCTCCTTGTATCAATAGGTGTCATGGTGGTTCTAGGAGGCGCATACACCCTCATGGCTGAGGCCATGTATCGCTGGGCTCACATTGTATCAAAGAGAAGGCAACGGCGACGGCAGAGAGGTCAAACAAACTGGATTGGAAGACTCTCTTCCTTTGCACGACGATTCACTGACATGCCTGCATTCGTAGGTGTGGGCCTCATGACCTGTGTCTTCTTCCTGTTCTACTTTGTTCCATTCGGATTCGCTGACGCAGGGAGTCTGCCATCATGGATTGCGACCCTAGCCTTTCTTGATCCCCTCTTTGTCTACATTCTTGGTGTGAATGCAGCAGCGATTGCGACTGCAGTTGTTGCTAGTTATATGAACTACAAGATTAAGTGAAGAGCTGCGTGGTGGCATCTCAATTCTTAATAATCATATATCGAATTAGTCCTATTGAGGTGTAGTTTTGTCAGGCTTAGAGGTTGGTAATAAAGCTCCGGATTTCACACTCTGGGAATCGCCAGGAAAGAGTGTGACTCTGAATGATGAATTACAGAAGGGACCTGTTGTACTGGTATTTTACCCAGCAGATTTTACTTCAGTCTGTCAAGCAGAACTCTGCAAGTTCAGAGATGATTTAGCTGATTACAATGATTTAGGCGCAAATGTGTTGGGTGTTTCTGTGGATGGGATATTCAGTCACAAGGCATTCAAGGAAGCAAATGATATTCAATTCCCGTTACTCTCTGACTGGGAGAAGACAGTAATCAAGAACTATGATGTTGTTCACGATGATCTCGCTGGAATGAAGGAGGTTGCTAAGAGAGCTGTATTCGTGATTGACACTGATGGCACTATTGTCTATGCTTGGGTGAGTGATGACCTGGGAAAACTACCGCCCTTTGATGAGGTCAGAGAAGCTGTGACAAAACTAGCATAGCAGATATTGAAGGAATGTCAATCAAGAAGAAATCTTTACGCGACATCTTCTACAGACCTTCGCATCTTTATCATTAACAGTCCCACATCGTATACATCGGGTTCCAATAGATGGCTTGGATTTGTCAGATGTGGTGATATTATGGCGGACTGATACCACCTTGGTGTTTCCCGTCATCCTGGACCCAGCCCCCTTGATACTGACAGTTGCGTGTGGCTTTAGGATGCCTGAGTATCGAGAGTTTCCGGATGTCTTACTAGCAGCAACAATAACAGGTCTTTTGCAGTTTGGACATAACTTAGCGCTTGAGGAGATTTGCTTCCCACACTCAGGACATCTCACTTGTTCAACCTCTAGACAATCTTTTCGAATCTGTGTATCTTCACCGTCATGCGTCGCTACGTTTATAAAACTTGGACCTTGACCCTCCTAATGCATATGCCGCGGTAGATCAGCCAGGGAGATCGCACGGCTGAAGACCGTGTTGTCTTCGGGTTAGTCCCGTTGACGAGGGAATTGTCGTGTGTTCAAATCACACCCGCGGCACCATTCATACTGCTTTTGATTGATAAATAACAGCCATATCATAGAGCTGTTTGCACA
>JBHLRS010000076.1:0-7795 GCA_048882325.1 Candidatus Thorarchaeota archaeon
AGCCGCTATAGCCTCTAAGCCACTGGGGCACGATCTGCTGGTCACTCTGAACATATTATAGAGTTTTCGTAGTAGCACTACTACTTGTCGTGGTACACATTATCTATGATGATTGCATATGCGAGCAACATCATTCTGGGTGCCATTGGATCTAGAATGTGAATCACATATCTGTCCTTGAAATTGAACATCGGCGCAAAGATATCTCTCCACTTGTCACTTTTCCTGATTTCTGCATAGACCATGTTCTTGTCCTTTGGGTGGGTTATCCTGAAGTTCCATTTCATAACACCGCCTTGAGCTTTGTAGATATGCCTGTCTTCATGATCATACATATCCACAGAGCCTCTGAATGCAACCATTGGTTTTTTACCTCTACCAATCAGCTCTCCAGTTGGTGCCTTGACATCGTAGATCGGGCGAGCAGCCATCAGCTTCTTGTTGATAATACAGACAACTGAATCATCAGGATTTCTCAACTCAATTTCTGCACGCATCGAAATTAGCTTCCTCTTCATGGATCCGATCTTCTCACCCTGAGGATTGAAGATGTCACCACCACCAAATTTCCACGCTTTCTCATGCATCACATAATATTCAATTGATGGGTCAAAAAGATCCATAATACTTCACCTTAATCTCGTTCTAGTCTATTTGAAAACAATTAAGAGAAACTAGGTTGGACTTCATACCGCAAAACACGTGAATTCAACCAGTTGTAAGCCAAACTCGGTTCGAATTTTCGTTTGTCAAAGACATGTTTATGAGCCCCCGTGTCTTGATAACTGGTAAGGACCGTATCTTTCAGACATGAATCCTTATCACACAGGTGTCTTACAAACCCTAATCCTTACTAGAAAAGTAAAATAGCACACAAAATCGCCTAAGAAGGCACAGGACAAATACCAGTAGGTGAAATAATTGCAAACCCCCTATTCAGAATTCGCAGAATCAATAGTCAACCTCTTCAGACCAATCTCGGACTTTTTCCAATCAATTGGTATTCCCTTTGGTCCCATAGCATGGATGTTTATTCTAACTTCAGGTCCTTTGTTCTTAATCGTAGTCCTACTGGTGGTCCGTGGACGCCGTGGATCTGGAAGTGCGAGTGTTGATGAAGGAATCAGGAAGGTCATCGCATCGGTTGGTGATGTTTCAGGTGGGATGGCAGGTGCCAAGAAGCTCAAATTCCTAAAGACACCAGCCCAAGCTCTTGTGTTCTTGAAAGTCGAAGAGAACGCTATTCAACAGGCCTTGTCTGCAATTGATTACTACAACCAACAAGGCGACATTGATGAATCCATTAAGGATAAACTGGTCGCTGTGTACCAGAATCGTCTATCCGCAGTCCGAGATGCTCTCGCAAAGGATGAGCAACTCAAGGAAATTGTAGACACATCTTCTGCAGTAGACAGGGCTCGTTCTGATTATCTAGCCAAACTTGCTGCAATGTCTGGAACCGCAGTTGAATCAGACGCAGACGAAGGTGGCCCCTCCCGTGTCGGAATGCCAGAAGCGACAGGTCCTCCGGCAGCTGCAACTCCCAGTGATACATCCCCAAGTGGTGGTCCTCCAGGTGGCGGTCCTCCAGGAGGTGGAGCTCCAAGTGGTGGTCCTCCCTCAGGTGGACCCCCGGGTGGTGGTCCTCCAAGTGGTGGCACTCCAGAAGGCGGACCCCCGGCAGGCGGTTCTCCGGGTGGAGCAGCCCCAACAGCAGCAGCTCCCAGTGACGCGGCCCCAGGTGGTCCCCCAGGCGGTGCAGCTCCGGGTGGTCCTCCAAGTGGAGGAGCTCCAAGTGGTCCCCCGGGTGGTGCCCCAGCTGCTGATACACCCAAGCCCTCCGGTGGAAAAAGCTCTCTACAGTCAGAAATGTTGGCTGAAATGGAGCGCTTGAAGGCGCTTATGGGTGGCGACTGAGGTCGATCACTCACAATAAATGTCAGTATTTTACAGTCAGAGGTGGGAATATCGACCAATTCTACTATTCCATCATTATTAAGCAGAAGACTGACAACAGATTATGATGAAGCCTTCTAGATGGCAGTTGGTAGATGGACTGGTATATCGTCTTGTAGACGTGCTTCACAGCAAAAGAAATGCTGAGATCTTGGCAAAATCGTTGGAGGACAACTGTTCCATAGCTATTGTTTCTACTGAGGACGGCAGATGGGCTGTGTACTGGAGACCCAAAACGGGAACTCTTTGTCCTTATGGTGTCGTGTAATCCTCGTTCTCGGAAGGCTTTTGGGAAGCTTAGTATACAGGTCAACCACTCATCAGTGGAGACCGTAATATGTCACGTGTGAAACTGAATGCAGCAATGAGTGCTCTAGAGAAGATACCAAAGACAGGACCAATCGGTCTCGGGAGTGGATCGACAGTTGCCATTTTCGCAAAAGAACTTGGAAAGCTAATCTCCAGAGGTGAGAATGATATCTGTGTAGTTCCCAGTTCATATCAAGCCTATCAGCTAGCGGTTGAGCATGACATTCCGTTGACGAATCTTGACATTAATCCTGAACTTATCATCACTGTTGATGGTGCAGACGAGGTGGATAAGGATCTCAACCTGACCAAAGGCGGTGGAGGAGCTCTCTTCCAAGAAAAGGTCGTGGCTTCAGCTTCAAAGAGACTGATAATAATCGTTGATGAATCAAAACTTGTGGACAAACTCGCTTCGAGATTCCTTATCCCTATAGAGGTCCTACCATTCTCTCTTGGTGTAGTTCGGAAGAAAATCGATCGCATGGGTATCGAACCTATTGTACGACAGGCTGAGAAGAAGATGGGTCCTGTTGTGACAGATAATGGTAACTTCATCATAGACCTCAAGTTTCCAAAACCCATTGATAACCCAGCAAAAGTTGCCACTGATCTAAAGATGATACCGGGTGTTGTTGAAACTGGTCTATTCATTGGAATGGCAGACGAAGTACATGTTGGACAGGAGGATAACGTCTACATCATTACAAAATAATCCTCACTGATACATAGACCAGAATCTACGGAACTTGTCGGTGTATGATAACACATCAGTCGAGTCAACATACTGATTTATTCCACCCAGAAACTTTGGCAACTGTTTCACTTCTTCATTCTTGATTTCTGTATACAAAGCATCTGCAAACTTGTCTGCATGAATTACCATGAATGGACGATTGTGAAACTGTGAAACTTTTGTACCCAAAGAATCAGTGATTTCCAACTCATTATGCATATTGGCCATATGTTCGTAAGCCTTTGTCAGATAGTCCTGTCTTTCCTGCCAAGAGCCAGCATCTAAAATCTGCATGAACAATGGAGTTAGAGTCTTTGCATTTTTTAACTTGGAAAAAGCTGTGCCAAACCATTTGATGTAAGGTGCGTATTTTTGTTCCATCAGAAAGCAAAGCATCATTAAATCACGAATCAACCGTGTTGCAATTATACGAGAACCAAGCTCATCTCCCACTTGAGCAGACCGACCCATGAACGCTTCTTCTTGAGCTATCCTTCTCCACTGATTTGCTAACAGGTATAGCCACAAGTCATGAGGATAGTATTCCAACTTATTCGCAATTGGTTCTAATTTCTCCAGGCCATCATGGAAAATCCTCCCGTTTGCAATACTCTGGAGCATCTGTTGTGGGAGCACCAGCCAATCAATGATACGCAGATCCTCAGTTGGATTGAACCCAAGATACTCGATAAAGAAGCCACTGACAGTATTGATTGTTATTCCATGATTGACAGGGCCACTAGTAATCATTTCCATCTTTAAAGTACCATCATCATGATAGCTAAAGTTAGTAGGAAATCCTCGTATTTCGTATGGAAGATTCTGACGAAGCACCTCATCGAGTTCCTCCTTTACAGAACCATAATCTGAATCCTTGAGGAAAATCTGTAGCTGAGGTCCCCAACCATGATCCATCGATTGTGCTGTATCATACCCCAACACATCAGAACCCTGTCCTATTCGAGCAGCTGAATAAGAAAGATCTGGGAAGTGTTTGTCTAGGATAGGTTTCACCGCCTCCTCGTAGAAAGCTTCACTCAGGTCTAACCCAGGCAAAAAATCGTAGGGCGGGTGATCTTCATCACTCATCCATTTGTCTCCATATTTGATATTAACATAGCAGGATTTGGATATTTTGGCTACGGAATATATGGCGGGCCCGCCCGGATTCGAACCGGGGATTACTAACTTAGGAGGCTAGTGCCCTATTAACCTCCAACGAGTCACTTCTCGTAGGTCCAGGCTAGGCCACGGGCCCTTGGAAATGTGCGTGTGAAATGTCTGTTGTTAAAGCTTTTGTAGAGTTCAAAATTCACTCAGCAATTTTCGCAGTGATGTTTGCTCCCTCTTCCATTGCATCAACAAGCACGGCACCCTGTCTTGTCTTAATTCGAATCGAACTCTCACCATTACGTCCGACGACAGTTGTGAACAGGTACAAATCGTCTGCAAAGACTTCAATTCTCTGCTTGGAATATTTCCTGCCTGTGTAGATTGTGACTTTTTTCTTACTATAACTCACTGACACAGGTACAGATTCTCCAGGAGCGCCTTTTCCTGTTGGCCGTTCTTTACCCCTTAGTGTAGGTGTGCCTGCCCCTCTCACTGGTAATACCACCTTTTCACCACCAAAGGTGAACATCTCATATTCCAAAACACCTCGTTCAAAGTCACGAACCTCTACGACAGGTCTAGCCAAATCTCTCTGAGTGCCACCCATGCCTGTTGGTAATTTTACCTTCAATGAAAGTGCTGATACTTTACCAACCCGACCATCCTCTATGTGGATTATGGTGTCAACAGTGCTTGGGACTTGTCCTAACTCAACACGACCTCCAAGAAGTAATCTCTGAAGTGCGTCTATATTAGACCCAGCATGTACAACTCCAACCATTCCCACTCCTGCAGAACGAAGATCAGAGTACGCCTGAAAATCGGAGTTCTTTCGAAGCTCATCATATATCACAAAATCAGGTCGCACTAATAGTAGAATATCTGCAGCTTTTTCCATACTCCCATCAAGTGGCGAGTATTGAACAATTGCCTCCTCAACTTGAAGGTCTCGTGGCTGTTCGAGTGTCTTCACAACGTTACCCTTGCTACCATAGAATTCAGCCAAGGCTGCTGCGAAGGTGCTCTTTCCTGAACCTGGGGATCCTGACACAAGAATTCCTTCAGCTCGTGATTCCAACCTCTTCATGAGTTTGGAACTTAATTCATAATCCTCCAAGTTCAGTTTTACAATTGGTCTGATTGCAGAGATTTCCATCTTGTCAGCAAACGGTCTTCGAGCTATTGCAATCCTCAGATTTCTCAGCTGAACAACAGCAGCTCCTTCCTCCTCAATCTCGATGAAGGAGTTACTATCACTCTCAGCTGTCTGGATGATTGCCTCTGCAAGGACATCCAACTCATCATAGGTGAGAAGCCTGTCAGAGAGTTCAACTAACTCCCAGTTACCTGGCTCACCTCTTTTAGCGCGAGGTGGATTATTCTCCACAAGATGCACACTCATTGTATGCTCATCAAAGAATGCCTTGAGAGTCATAATCTCTTCACTGTCTTCATTGTTTTCCATCATCATCACTTCCAAGATCTCGAAGGGTTGTTTGAGCGACTCGATAGAAGTTAACCTCGCCGTTTTGATCGACAAGAGCAAAAACAAGCTTCTTCCTTGATCCAGCAGCAGTCTGCGTCACTGTATCCAAGTCACTTAGAGATATGGGTACGCCCTCTTTCAGAACATACACCAATTGACTTGCACTTGCTGTACCTGGTTTGTCACCTCGAGCGTAGACACGAAATCCAATCCCACTGCCAAACCCTTGACGCACCGCATAACCTCTACTTCTCAAATCCCTGAACACAAGATATCGTGTCCACAAGTCGGAATCCTCGTCAAGTAGTTCATTCACAATGTAGTCTGGTCCAATTAACTCTCCATCAGGCGTCTTGACAATGAGTCTTTTTCGTTCAATAAGGTGAAGAAGTTCCACAGGTTCTAGTTCGAGTCGATTATCATCTATCCGGTTTCCATAGAATCCCTGTTGCGAGATTCTGTCCGCGTCTTCACTACCCACGTATCCCTTGCCATGTTCAAAGATTGCTTCTGCAGGGTCTTCTACAATCTCCTCCTCTAACTCAAGTTCATCAGTATCCCCAGATGCATCCGGGTCAGGAGATTTCTCATCTTCACCTGTCAATTCCATCTCGCCTACTTGGTCTAGCCTCGCTATTCTTGTGAAAAACCCTTCGACAGGCCACAAGAACTATAGCCCTTTCAACATGAATCCATTTTGTGTCAAACGACAACTTCGAGGATGAGCTGAGGGGCTTCTTACGAGGTGCCGACAAAATTGCAGTCCTTGGTATTGGAAATGACCTTCGGTCTGATGACGGACTAGGACTCCACATTATTGATAACCTAAACATCGATGACCCCAGAGGGCTGGTTGAGAATGTAGGATCTGTACCCGAGGGGTTTGCACGAAACCTTGCTGAGTTTGGTGCTGAACGGGTCATAATGGTTGATGCAGCTGACATGTTGAAACCTCCTGGACATATTGACCTTGTAACAAAGGACCGTATCGGTGGAATCACCATAAGCACACACAGCATGCCGCCTTCATTTCTTATGATGTATTTAGAACAAGAAACCGGAGGAAAGTCAATACTGATTGGGATTCAGCCGAAAAGTATACAGTTCGGTGAGGGCTTGACACAAGAGATTCAAGAGGTGGTTGATAGAATCATCAACACCCTAGAACATGTGCTGAAAGAACACTTGAGAGGATAGAGAATGTTTCGAACGATTGAATGGTTGGATGACACTTCAGAAGTACGTCTTGTAGATCAGACCAAACTGCCATTGACTCTAGAACATGTTGTAACAAAGAGCCATGAACGTATAGCAAAGTCAATCAAAATCATGGAGATTCGTGGAGCCCCTGCTATTGGTGCTGCAGCAGGGATGGGTATGGCATTGGCTGCAATCGAGAGTAAAGCCCGAACGAATGATGATTTAATGGCATACCTTGAGACCGCTGCAGTCACACTAGACACAAGGCCAACTGCGTTTAATCTGAAATGGGCAACAAATCGGATGCTTGAGGTGGCAAAGAAAACCATTGCAGCAACTGGGAACGTCGACGAAGTAATTCAAAGGCTCATCGATGAGGCGAAGGAAATTGCAGAAGAGGATGTCAGGATGAGCAGGGCTATGGGTGAACAAGCACTCAAGCTCATAAAACCAGGCTATACCATCCAGACCATATGCAACGCAGGATCACTTGCGACAGTGCATCTCGGGACTGTAGGTGCTGTTGTCCGAGTGGCACATGAGAAGTACAAGGGTGATATCAAAGTCTATGCTGCTGAAACCAGACCTAGACAACAGGGTGCAAAACTCACTGTCTTCGAGTTCATGGAGGATGGTATTGATACAACGTTGATAACTGATGGAATGATTGGTACTGTCTTTCGAGAAGGAAGAGTTGATTGCTGTGTGGTCGGAGCTGATAGGATTCTCCGAACAGGTCATGTGATCAATAAGATTGGAACCTACACCATGGCTATTGCAGCAAGGCATCACAAAATACCATTCTATTCTGTTGTTCCAGTTTCAACTATCGACATGGAAACTGATCCTGAGGATGTCATAATTGAAGAACGTGACCCAGATGAAATCCGTATCATCAATGGTGAGTATGTCACTGTTCCTGACGCCAAAGTGTACAACCCTGCATTTGACATGACACCTCCCGAACTGGTAGACGCAATCATCACAGACAGAGGTGT
>JBHLRS010000077.1:0-7717 GCA_048882325.1 Candidatus Thorarchaeota archaeon
GTCATGGAGCCTTTCACGGTCAAGTGGGTTCCAGACGAATCTGAACTGCAGCAGGCCTTCAACTTCGGGAAGGAGTTCGCTATGAAGGTCAAGTGACCGAGTCCTACGAATAACTTTAAAACTCCGCACACCCGTCGTCCATCCAGCCAATGCAACCTCGACCGTTGGGTCGGTAATTGCTTTTGGTCAAACAAACGTTTAAGTAAAGCGGGTTGGGGAAGCCAGGCCTATCCCGCAGGGCTCATATGAGTCTTGTACTCGGGGAAACCCTGAGACCGGATGTTCAAATCATCCACCCGCTACCACTTAAACACAGTTAATTTTTTCAATCATCCTTCGTCGTAAACAATTTGACTGTACCAGAGAGAACCATCATCCTGTATCATGACTCTGAAATATTCATCCTCTACTGCATTCATTTGCCATTTTTCCTCAAGAGTATCTATCTGGCTCCCTCCAACAAGACAAATTACTCTCACAGCGAATCCAGGTCCAACCTAACTTCCCTGTCGATTTCGCCACGTTCGAACACTGGCAGTACCACTCGTTGCCCACAACTCTGATAGATTTGGAGAAATAGCACTTGCGACAGTTCTTGATCGGTGTGATTTCAGCAGGTCTGATTCCCACCTTCTTCTCGACTGCAGTGAGGAGCTCGTCCATCTCCGGGTCAATAAGAGGCTGTTCTTTAGCAATAACAGGGATTTCCCTTCTGTGTTTTTGAAGCGTGCGCCTGGCTGACTTCTTGAGCATCATATTGACGTACTCCTCATCCTCTGCTGTGAACTCGTATAGCACCTGAATGGGTCGAGGAGGCTCTACATCCTGGTCCTTCTTTCGTCGTCGAATCAAACCTGTCCCTCCGAGGTCAGGGTCCCTCCCTCCTCCATTCTACTGTTCCGGCTCTCGTTGTCTATTTGTACATTATCATTTCTTCTCCGGCCTATTCATCTGGAGAACCGAAGATATAAGGAAGGTCGCTACCGTTAGGAACCGAATCTTTCTCTATGGAGGAACACGAGTTGAATATTGAAGAAGTTCTTGATTCTGTTCCTAAGTATAAAGAGTTCATGACTGTAAGGGAGCTCGATACTTCAAGTAGGGAACTTGCAGATGAGTTCTCTGGAGTGAGCCTAAGAAGAATCGGAGAATCGAGAGAAGGGAGACCAATATCTTGCTTGAAGATCGGCGAGGGGGAACGTAGTGCCCTTCTATTTGCTTTTCCTCACCCCAACGAACCGATTGGGAGTATGACTGTTGAGTTCTTCTCTAGGTACCTTGCTGAAAATCCAGATATGACCAAACAGACAGGGTTCACATGGTACCTAATCAAAGCAATTGACCCAGATGGTGCAGCTCTAAACGAGGGTTGGTTCAAAGGCGAATTTGACCCTGTGAAGTATGCGAGGAACTATTACAGACCTCCAGGTCATGAACAGATGGAGTGGACCTTTCCTGTAAAACACAAGAATCTCTCTTTCAATGAACCACCCTCTGAAACTCTAGCGCTGATGTCACTCATAGACGAAATCAAACCGGATTTCATGTTCAGCCTTCACAATGCAGGGTTCTGTGGAGTCTACTTCTATCTCACCCACAAGATCGAGAAGAGCTACCCACATCTTGTAGACCTTGTGAGGAACCAGAATCTGCCATTGCATCAAGGTGAACCTGAGGCTCCTTACATAAAGGAGTTGAGCCCGGGAATCTATGAGATGTTTGGGGTTCAGGAGATGTACGATTTCTACGAAGTAAATGGAGTCGAGAACCCCCAGGAGCTCATAAAATGGGGGACTTCATCTGCAGACTACCTAAAGACAGTCACCAATAATCGCGGATTCACACTTCTCTGTGAGATGCCCTATTTCTATGACACAGCGTTGGATGACAGCTCGCTCACAGACGAAGACCGGCGCGCACTGGTCTTCGAGTCCCTTGAATTTCAAGTAGAGTTGTACCAATTCAGCAAGAAAAAGTTTGACAGCATCCGGGAGTACTGTAATCCCAACTCCAAAATCTTCAGTTCAATAGCTGACATGGCTGATAACTTTGAAGACCGCATTTTGCCCGAATTCATCCATACTAGAAACTCTCCCATGTACGAGGGAAAGGCCACAGTGGCTCAAGCCTTCGACTCAAGGATCTCCTCAAGATACTATGGATATCTAAGATCTGCAATGATAACAAGACTCTGCGACGAGGCAATCGCCATTCATCCTGAAAAAGAAAAGGAGCTGACTGATATCAAACTGGAAATGGATGAATACATTGAATCAGGTGTACGAAATACACTTGATAGTACCAACTTCGAAGTGATTCCTATTCAAAAGCTAGTCAGGGTTCAGGTAGGTAGTGCATTGAACTGCATCAAATATCTTCCCTCATAGCACCACCCGCTACTATCACTTCTCGCTACCTTGGAAACAAGATGAAGATATATTACATACTTCTCTGCTCTTAGAAAATGGTCAAGTTTGAGGGCTGAAGGAGTATGTCCGACGATGCCGAAAAATCCAAAATGCTTGAGCAGCTGATTCAACAAGAATGCAAGACTTGGGAAGAATATGCTCAGAAAGGGTATGCATTCATTCAATTTCGTAAATTTCAAGATGCTGTAGAGTGTCTTTCAAAAGCAGCAAGAATGAATCCAACTGAAGTTGTGGTTCTGAATTTCCTCGCTCAAAGTTTGGGAGAGATCGGACAGCAAGAAGAGAAGCTCAAGGTCATTTTGTGGATGAGTCAAGTGTTGCCTAAGACAATGGAATCTACAATACGTCAAGGTCAGTGGCTAAAGGCTCTGGATTCAGATATGTATGTAATGGCTATGGTTGCAGTAAGATCGGCTACTACTACAACATCTGACGAGATAGAGGAACTCAAGGAGCGGGTCAGGAAAAAGCCCAAAGACCACAAAGCTTGGTTGAATCTTGGTATAGAGCTTGCAAAGAATAACTCTGATGAAAAAGCAATTGAAGCTTTCAAGCGAGTATTAGCACTAAAACCAAAGAATGCTGAGGCATGGTTGAAGCTCGGTGATTCTTTAGGATACATTGGAGAGCATGACCAAGCGAGAGATGCTTTTCGAAAAGTTATAGAGCTGAAACCAAGGGATGCGAGAGCTTGGTTGGGATTGGGACTCTACTATATTCATGGTCTTACCTTTCTCCTCCATAGAATAATTCCATCTGATAAGGAAAGATCTGATTCCATGGTGGAGAAAATCGAGAGTGCAATTCAAGGCACTATTCCCAGCATAGGCGAAAAGGATATCGAGAGTGCTGAGAAGGCGCTCAGGACTTCCGTCACATTGGATAAAAACACGCTTCGTGGATGGCAATGGCTGGGGGTCCTATTAATGGCTCAAGAAAAAATTCATGAGGCTGAGGATGCCTTAAAACAAGCAGTGAATCTGAATCATAATCAACCACTGCCATACATGTTTCTTGCACTTCTTTACAAGAGAACCAAGCGCATCAGAGATTTCGAAGAAGCAAGAAATCAGGGAATTAGTTTGTTCAGGAATCAATATGGTAGATATCTGACATGACCAATATTGAACCTAGCTTATTCACAACCCCCCCGCCACCATCACTTTTCTTCACTACTTCACTAATGGTCCTCTATCATTATTCTCAATCTTTTTGATGTCTGACATTACAAGTATTCCGAAGAGTAGTGAAACTATTGCAGGAAGTCCAATGAATTGTAGGATTCCTCCGAGAAAGTTGTGTGGGGATCTATGTACAGAAAAGAAAGAAAGAAACCGAGAGCTCCCACCCCGAATACTCCCAGAATTATTACAGTCTCTCGATAGAAGTAACGCAGCTTTGGGTTTCCTATTACGAACCTGAGAAAAACACCAACAGTGAGTGTGCCTATAATTGCACCGTAGAGCAATCCGACGAGGGGTGAAAAGTATGGCTCAAACAAGACGCAAGTATGGTCCGGGGTTTGAGTTTAATCTTGTCATCATACGAAGACCACCCGCTACAACTTTCTTTCATTACTGTTAACTACATACCATCATAGATGGCTAGTCTTCAATGCGTTCCAGTTTGAAGATTACTGGTCGTAATCCATCTCCACATGCCACGTAAGTGATGTCCTTTTCAGGCCAGTCCATATCATCAATGAGATCGAACTTTGTGAGTCGAACAGTGAGGTCTCGCCATGCCCACCCACAGAACCCCTCTGGACGTGTGAAGCTATTCTCAGCAGTGAACTCCTGACCTACTTCAAAGAACTGACACGGAGGAATATGTCCACCGTCTGATGCCTGTTTCATCTCGTGTCCAAACACCTCTTCGGGGCTGAATATCCTCTCTACTGTAATCTTCAACTTTGATAGCTTCATGAAACATCAAGCAATCATGAATACTAGCGTTTGAGTTTAGTCTTATTATCTAAGTAACAGCACCCGCTATCATCTATTTTTCTAATATTCTATGTTTTACTTCCGATAGTAGTAAAACAAAGACACGTAGAGTATGATAAGTGACAGCATCCAAGGCACAAAGACCATGCCCGCGGCAATTTGAAGTGTAACCTCCTCACCGTGAGTGAAGAAGATATAACTCCAAGGAAGACTGATCAAGAGAAAGACGAAGGCATTCTTTGCCGCAAGATTCATGATTTGTGTAAATCGTTCGTCATAGAATCGCCGCATGTATGTGACCCCGAGAACTCCACCAACCATACCTCCTACTGCCCCAAAGGCACTACTCATAGATGGTAGGTCTAGAATCCACATTATAACAAATACAATTGATACAATTGCTACAGCGCTTAGGGCTGCCATCATTCTACGATTCATTCTTCTCATCCCTATATTCGAATATGTCCTCTATCTTCACATCGAACAGGTTTGCCAGCTTGAATGCGAGACTGAGAGATGGGTTGTAGGTGCCTTTCTCCATTGATATGATCGTCTGTCTGGTGACTCCCAGACTCTTTGCGAGACCTTCCTGAGTCCATAGTTCGGGTGTGTCTGAATCGGTTCTTTTGGCTTCACGGAGTTCTCGCAGTTTGTTTACAATCATGCTGACCACCATAGTGATGTAAAGTCTATTTTACGTAAAGTACACTTTACATTTAAACTTTGGGTTCTGAAGTTGCGTACGAGTCAAATTATATAGTTCGGGTCATTCCGCGTACAACGTTTAACTTAAGATACACCAGAAGGACCTACCGCTCATGATTCATCAAGGTGTGGGAACTCCCAAAGTGGAAGAAGTGACACCAGGTGTCTTGGTTATCACAAGGCTTGTACATTTCTTTGCCGAGATTGGAGTGAATGCAGGGATAATCCACACTCCAGAGTCAGTCATCTTCATCGACTCAGGAATGTCAGCGTACTCTGGAGCCTACCTATGGAGTCTTGCAGAGGAAAGGATGGACACCACCAAAGACCTGTATCTCATACTCACCCACAAGGACACTGACCATCACTTTGGAATGAATGAGATCAGGAAACATGGGGCCACTGTGATCTCCCATGAGTATTCGGCAGATTACATCAGCGAAAATAGCGACCTCTCAGACAACCCAATCGCCGAGAGGATACGAAAAGAATACCACAAAAAGGATGTCCTGGGAGAGGTGATTCTGAACAGACCGGACCAGACCATCACTCATGACACAACCCTCAACCTGGGCGATGAGATTCAAATCTTGTCTGTTCCTGGGCACACTCCGGGTGACATTGCAGTCTACCATCCAAGGTCCAAGATTCTTTTTGCAGGTGACACTATTCTGGAGGGGATGGATCCCTATATTCGCCCAGACTCTATCAACATTGAAACTTGGATTGGGAACCTTGAACGATTGAAAGGACTCGACATTGAATGGGTCCTTCCAGGCCACGGGGCATTGTCAAAACCAGACATCATTGACTCAAACATTGAATATCTGATGAAAAATCGAAGATGACTCTTCTATGGGTTCAAATCCTGAACATCATCACATTTGTGTGATACACACATTGTTCTTTCATTTTAAGGAACCTGAACGTGGAGAATGGACATATGATTGCTGAAGCAGCCCTCCTAGTGGGAATTTACGCAATTTGGCTTCTTCTCTTAGTCAATGCAATGGTTTCTAGTGAGGAGATATCCTTGACAGTGGCTACTCTCCCCTTCATTGTTACCTTTCCAATAGCATTGCTTCTGGCAGCATGGTTAGAGGTTCAAATCCCAGGAGTGTTCCTTGTGGATGTTGTTCTCACACTGATTGTTGGTGTTCTCATCTTCGTGAGATGGGTAATGGCAATTGTCGGGGAATGAACTTTAATTGCCCTTTCGTTTAAACTCAGTATATCCACATCGACCACAGGCAAACCGATCGAAGTGTTCAGCCATGAAGGTGCCCTTCTCGCATCGCGGACAGGACTTCTTGGACCTAGTGATATTTCCCGACTTGTCAACCTTGTACATTTCATGCGCCTTTGGCATTTACTCTTCTCCCCCTTCTTTCTTCTCTGATTCATGTCTCTTGACAATGTGGTCAAGTTCAATTTGTTTCATTTGGTCTTCGTCAGAATAGATTCGAGCGGTCCCCTCTGTTATTCCGGCTCCAAACTTAGTTTCAAGGCGTCTGATGACGACTGCAGACGAGTCAGCATCAAACTGTGCTACAATCTTGGCACGGATATCAGCACGACTAGGAGTGCTTGCGCCAGTATGATCGACCCTGAAGTCGACTTCCTTCCTTGCAAGAGGTTTGTTCTCTCGTTCATTTAGGATTTCGATTTTCATTGATATCACTTACCGAAAGTCAGACCGCCTCAGGGGTGGGTCAGCCATTCGACTTGGGGTTGTCTAATAAAGCTTTCACCACTGACAAGAATACTACCGCACCTTCAGTGCGTACTTCCCTGGCTTGTCAATGTTGAGTCGGGATGCTACATAGGAACTCAGTCTGGGGTCCTCGCGTTTGTTTCTCCCTGGGAGAATGACGACTATCCCTGTGTATGAGGTTGAGAGATTGGTGCTCTTGCAGTTAGGGCACATACTCTCAGCTGTAAGATAGTGACAAGCTTTGCATGCTTTCATCTTGGCTATCGTTGTCCCCTCCCTGTTTACTTCTTCTTCTCTTTCTTTGATTCACCACGAGCAGCCTTCACATCCTCCTCAATCCAAGATCGGTCAGGACCAATCTTTCCAAGGAATGGCTGCCTCATTGTGAGACCAAGTTTACCGGACTTGTTACCAGACTCGAAACTTATCGAAGTGACTCTAGCTCTAACCATGTCTCCTTCTGCAAGAGTCCTGCCTGTTTCCTTACCCAGAAGGGCATTACCCTTTGAGTCCTGTGTGATGAAATCATCACAGATCTGACTGACATGGCAGAGTCCATCAAGTGGTCCCATTCGAATGAAAGCTCCAAAGTCCATGAGCTCCACTACATTTCCCTCAACCAGTTCATGTCGAAGAGGCTTGAACACAAGCACACGGTAGGTCACGGAGTGATATGTTGCTCCGTCACCGGGCATGAGTCGACCTTGACCAATCTCGTCAATACCGATGACTGCAATCATCAGTCCCACGTCTCGATCGAGGACGTTCTCGTGCTGCTTCCGTAGATGAAGCATGGCTGCGTCTTCCATAGGGGAACCAAATTGTGATGGTGGGATGCGCACCACGTCTTTTACTGTCACTATACTGTACAACTATTGACGCTCCTTGCCTAGCAGGACAATTCTTATCAGAACAATCAGACT
>JBHLRS010000078.1:0-6328 GCA_048882325.1 Candidatus Thorarchaeota archaeon
TATCCAAGAAGCATTGGCATGACATCTATTCCTCTGATGGTGTGAAGTGCCCCCTGAGCAGCATCTATCTCAGAGAATCTCTTCACAGAATCAGGCCGTATGAAGTTGGACCAGAACACAATTGGTACAGGATCGCATTGATGCTCTCCAACATCCACTGCCGTGGTGTGGTCACCTGTTATAGCAATGACTAACTCGTTTTCAACTGCATCTAGAATCTTCCCGACCATCTCATCTGTCTTTTCGATTGCCAAGACCTTCTCCTTTGCATCTCCATCATGACTGGCATTGTCTGTCGCTTTGATATGGACGAAGACATAGTTGTAGTCGGATTTAATGGTTTCAATCGTCTTCGCTGCAATGTTGTCAAAGTTGGTGTCAATCGTCCCTGTCTGACCTTCAACAGGAATGTGGGCCATACCAACATACTTAGCTGTTCCAATGTAGAGTGCACCACCAGCAATCACAGCTGCCTTGATTCCGTAACGGTCAGGCAAGGGAGGGACATCAGTATGACGACCGGGACCTCTCAGGAGAAGCGCATTCGCTAGGGGAATGCCCTTCTTCGCTCGTTCTTTGTTGGTTTCAAGAACCTTCATGCGCTCATGAGCAACTTTCATCAGTTTGTTGACTATTCTTGCAGTCTTCTCTGCCTCGGGCGTGAGCCCACGAACTAATAGTATCTTCTTTCCAGTTTCATGTGGATCAACATCGCTGATGTCAGCATAGAGACCTTCGCCCTTCAGAACTAATGCACCTCTATGCTCGACGGTCGCAATGAACCTCACCTTAACTCCGTCAATTTCTATTCCGTCAAGAGCCGCCTGTAACTCTGCCTGTTCCTCTGGTGTGAAGTCTCTACCTGCCCGTCTATCTAAGACAACCATATCAGAGTCCACGGTTGCGAAGTTGGATCTGAACGCAACATCACCAGGTTTTGTTTCAAGACCAGCTCCAAAAGCCTCAAGGGGACCTCTACCAGGATATTCACCTACAGGATCATAACCGAAGAGTGCAAGATGTGCGGTGTCTGACCCTGGAGTGATTCCTGGCCCTATCACATTCATTAACCCGTTCTGTCCCTCAGTTGCCAACCTATCAAAGGTAGGTGTAATTGCTGCTTGAAGAGGTGTCTTATCACGGAGCTCCTTTAGTGGTCTATCTCCCACTCCATCCATCACAACAAATACCGCGGTTTTCTTGTCACTCATTGTTCAATAGTTCCTCCAAGCGGTTCTAAACTCAGAACCTGGATATCCACACTTGCCATCGAGAACATCATATATCTCAAGAAGTCTGTTGTACTTCTCTACTCGATCACTTCGAGCAGGACCTCCCGTCTTAAGCTGCCCAGTACCCAGGGCTACACAGAGGTCTGAGATGAAAGTGTCACCAGTTTCACCACTTCTGTGGCTAACAACAACACCCCAATCAGCATCATTTGCGATGGCAGCCGCTTCTATGGCTTCTGTCACTGAACCAATCTGATTCACCTTTAGGAGTAGGGCATTACCAGCTTTATCCTTAATGGCTTTCCTCACAATCTCTGGATTTGACACAGTCAGATCATCTGTTACGACCTGAATCTTTGTCTTCTTCATATACTCAGCAAAGTCCTCAAAGGCCTCTTCCTCGAATGGATCCTCCACAGTTTGTAGTGGAAAAGTCTTCTCTAAATCAAGATAGAACTCGAGAAGCTCGGGTGCATCCATCGTTGTTCCATCAATGTTGTATTTACCATCTTTGAAGAAACCACTCGCTGCAGCATCGATACCAACTACGACCTCTTTCTTGGGAGTATATCCAGCCTCCTCAATCGCTCCCATTATCTCTTCAAAAGCATCAGATGTGCCTTTCAAACCATAACCGCAAAATCCACCCTCATCCCCAACATGCTTTGCCATTCTACCATGACGCTTTATCATTCGCTTTCCAAGGTTATGGTACACCTCACTTATGCATCTAAGTCCCTCTGGATAGGTTTTCGCACCGATAGGGAGAATCATGAATTCCTGAATTGCCAGTTCATTACCTGCGTGTGCGCCCCCGTTAATCACATTTGACATAGGAACAGGTAGTTGATAATCGGCAGTCTTTCCGACCACATTCTTTCGCAGGTATTCGAAGAGTTGCAGATTAAGATGCGATGCTGCAGCAACAGCAGTTGCCATCGATATTGAGAGGATTGCATTGGCTCCAAGCTTACCTTTGCCTTTACTTGGATCAGTCTTCAATAGTGCTTCATCAACTGCTTTCTGCGAAAGCGGATCCACAGTGGCCAGAGCATCAGCAAGAACTGTGTTTACATTCTTGACAGCTTGAGTGACTCCCTTCCCACCATATCTGTCGCCTCCATCTCTCAGCTCTACAGCTTCAAGGATACCGGTTGAAGCGCCACTTGGAACCTTTGCAAGACCAATGGTTCCATCTGAGAGCGTGACTTTTGTCATCAGTGTTGGATTTCCTCGAGAGTCCAGAATCTCAAGTGCTCGTATCTTAGAAATATTAACCAATTTCTCTCACCTTACAAGTAAATTCTGCATTCCCGGGTAGTGAAACGGAACTAGGATTTATGTCAATCCATCGGAACGTGCGTTGGTGTCATGAAACATTCTTCTTCTTCATCTGAATGGTGACGAATACTATAACCACTGCACCAATAGCCACACCGCCAACGATGAGACCAATTGTAACAAGTAGATTTGCTGGTCTGAGAACCTGAATCAGAATTGTATCACTCGCAGTATTGTTGAAGGCGTCATACACAACGAGGGTGATGTTCCACTGACCGATGGTTAATGGTTCAAACAGATATTCAATGTCCGACCCGTACCAGAATTCACTCTCTGCAAGGACTCCATTCTCATATATCTCGTAAGACCATGGTGTGTCATCAACACCGAACCATCTAAGAATAGTGCTTGTTCCAAGCTCCATGGAAGTTACATTGTCGATTGGTCCAATAATAGGCGGACTTGTGTCAGCAGGTGGAGAACTGTAGTTTATCGCAACAATAGCATCAAGCTCCACATCATCACCAGAATTATACTGTATCCTCACATATCTCGCCATGTTCAGGCCTGAACCTTCTAGGTCGAAACTTGCTTGCCCAGTACCAGTACCCAGAAACTTGAACACCGTTTCCAATGAGTTACTCACATAGACTCGGTAGCTTCCTCCCTGTGCCTCAACTGTGAAGTCAGAACCTGTACCATTTACAATTTCCTCGTATCGTCCCATATCTAGGGTGACATAGCCATCCTCGTATGCAGGATATAGGGTTGTGTAGAGACCATCCGGTGCACCAACAGCATTCTCACCTATGAGATACGACTGAGAGTAATCTGGAAGAAACTCATCAACATAGGGATCGCCGGGATTTACGACAATATTGACCCAGATAGTATCGACCACAGTCACGGTCTCTAATGTATTAGCAAGCGTCAAGTTGTAGAGTCCTGGTCTCCAAGATTCAGATCTCCAATCATCAATGTCTATCTCAACAACAAATCCAGAGACAGTATCAGTAGCCAAGAGCTCACTGTTCCGATATAACGACCACTGAGTTCCACCAACAATCTCCCAGATGAATGAAACTCCCTCAGAACCCCATGTTTCTGTAGAGTTTCCAGGGGAGGACACAATGAATGGTTCATCTGGTGGTGGTATGGTGAGCAGACATTCATCACTAGAAACCTGTCCAATGTCATCATCGACAAGCAATGTAATATTGTAGAGAGCGGGCTCAAGAAGTGGTACCTTCCAGTTTACAATATAGCTAGTTGGGGACCAGGTGTTTTCAGTCATGGTGGACCCATTCACAAGAAGTGCCCATGAGTGTGCAGTGACATCATATAGGTCCCAAGACAGAAATTGTGGGTCGCTCCAATTGTAGATGACATCTACTGGTTGTAAAGGTACGATAACTGGAGGAGCTGCAGGTGTAATCTGGAGCCAGCATGAATCATTGTAAACATGCAGAGTACCATTGTATAGGTTGAACTCAAGTAAGTAGTCACCCACTGCGATTAAATCAGGGTCGATGACTATGTCTTCCCCATTCCAGTTGACATCCATAAATAAGACGCCATTCAGGGTGATGTTTCCTGAAAGTTCCGAAACTGTTGAGCCAATCCATGTGGTAAGATGTTCCTGTTGCCCCTTCTCGAGAATTGTGTATCCACTGCGGCTGATAATGAAATCTTGAATTGTTAGAATTACAGTGTCTGTAGCTGTATTTCCATATCCATCAGACACAGCCAATGTGATATTGTGAGCCCCGAGGCTAAGATCTCCGTATGAAATATCAAGACTCGTTGGGTTCCAGAACTTTGCGTAGGTGAAGTCCCCAGTTTCAGCTTGGACATCATCAATATAGAGCGTATAGTTACCGGGGAGCGGTTCCTTGTTACGATAGTTGAAACGAACATCCCAGGTGATGTTTCCTGGCAACCTCAATCTTGTTACATCAGGAGGTGAATTCAAAATTGGTTCATATCTGAACCGTTCAAGCCGGTATGATCCATACATGTAAGGAGTCTGCACCATGAATCTTGTTTGCCATACAATCTTGCCCTCTGGGTTTACCTCTACTAGTGCTGCACTGAGACCAGACGATGGAGATGAGGGATAACCCCAACAGCCAATCCGGTTCCCATTTGGAAGACGATCTGCATCACCCCAACCTGCACTAAAGTAATCTGAAGGTGCTATATAGTACCACGACTCTCGCGCAACCATTGTGTCCTCATTAACTGTGATTTCTAAGATCCGTGACTTCCTGCTGCCAGCAGAGGTTTGATTGTGGTAGTCATTGTCAAACAGAATGAATGTGGAATCATCTATCTTCTCAACCGAGTGCGCGTGGAAGAATAGATGGTCTGTCCGTCTCCCGTGAATATCATACATTGTGAAATCGCCATACTCCCCAAGCCCCCAAATCACCTCACTATTAGTGTGATTGATTTTGAAGAACGTGTTAGTGTTCCTAGAGTTGTAATAGATAATGTCCTCTTCGGCATCATAGAAAACAGTATTGGAGTGACTGATGTCTCTATATATCGAAGCCATATCGTGTGAGGGGCACCACCAGTTTTCTGAGATGAAATTATGCACATCGAGCTCCCACACCATCGTTCCATTCATGGTGTACTCTCGAATGTAATCAAATCTGTAATCAATTCCACTTATGTTGAGCTTGTTGAAAGATAGTGAGAAGAAGGTATTGCTATTGGGATTATACTCAAACTCATGATGCCCGTTGAAGTTGAGGAACTGAAGTGTGTCATTTTCTAAATGCCAAAGAGCCGCACCCCATTCCGTTCCCACCAGAACAGTGTTTGGGTCTATAAACTCAGCAGCGCAATCGTATCCCCCTCGTGAACCAAGATTCCGCTGAGCGACGATATTGCCATACTGGTCCATGATCATCACATTGTTTGTGATGTTTCTTGTGGTTGTTTCATATTTGTAGAAATTGAACAACGTGTAGCCATGGAATGAGTCTTTCGAGTTCGTTGTTATGTAGTCGACTGCCGACATATTGATTGCAGTGGTATAGATGTCATTGGGTGATACAGAATCATCATTAATTTGCAGAATGTCCGAATCAATCACATCTACCCTGTTTGTAGTTGGAATTTGGAGATTTGTGGCGGCAAAGAGGAGAATTAAGACAACGAGTACTGATTTGAGCTGGTTTAATGGGCGAGTGATTTTGCGTGCTTGAATCAACATAATGAACATCTATAGCAACAATATTCACAGATAAGAGGTTTATTGACATGGTACCACCGACACTAATTGAGCAACGAAGATTTATGTCGCAGCATTTGCCTTTTGCCAATGTTCACACATATGCTTCATAAGTACAAGTTCTATTAGACCTCGAACATGCAGCTGTAAGAACAGGTGGAATTCTGATGCCCTTTACTGGATGCAACTCAAAGATTGTCTGCACCATAGGACCAGCCTCTCGCTCAAAGAAGGTACTGACCAGTATGATAGACATGGGAATGGATGTCGTTAGGCTAAACCTCTCGCATGAAGATCATGAGACTGCGAAGACAACTTTTGATAGAATCAGGTCAATCGATGATTCAATTCCAATACTGTTTGACCTTCAAGGACCAAAAATCCGTATCGGAGAGTTACCAGGAGTAGTCGAGCTCGTGTCAGGTGATGAGTTCGTTCTCACAACCGAAGAGATGGTGGGAGACAAGAGCAGAGTTTCTGTCTCATATGACAATCTTCCAAAGGATGTCAAGAAAGGTGACACCATAGCGCTGAATGATGGAATTGTGAGACTTGAGGTCAAAGAGGTGAAAGG
>JBHLRS010000079.1:0-6056 GCA_048882325.1 Candidatus Thorarchaeota archaeon
CACTTTGAAACAAGGGATGAACAAGGCACACCGGTCTTGATTCATGGTGTCGCAGAGTACAGCGAATAATGTGTTAGCAGCTTAATCAAACAAAACCCTATTTGACTACCATCTCAACCCTAGCTCATCATAGGGCGAATGGACACTTTTAATTTTGCTCCACATTTTCTGGGGAATAAGCATCATGTTCCCATTATCTGTGCGAATCAATTCCGTGGTATGATGGTTTTCTCAAGCATTTTGACAAGTAATTAGAAAGAATCCAAAAACCATTCCATATCTGTAGTAACTAGTATATGGAGAAGTGTGTAAGGCAAATCATCAGAATGATGAAGTGGACTATTCAGAGGGGATTTGTCTTGCGACCAAAAGTCATGTGTATTCTGACCTGTTTGTGCGTATTTTTCTTTTTGACGCCTGCGTCTATGGCAACCTCAAATCAGAATCTCGATTGGGGTGTCGAAATAGGTGATCGATTCTACCTACATTACAGACATGAGGACCTCTACTTCCCGGATGATAGTTCAGAATTCGACTGTTATATTGACGTTGAATCACTACCAGCAATTCCTGATGATATCGATCAGGTCATTGACATCTTCGTTTTCACTATCTCGCCTGAGCTGACTCTGTACTACACAAATGGCACAGAAATTGGTCCATGGTGGGCGCTTCTACCAAATGTCATAATACCGATAGGTAATTGGACATTATGGTCTGTTTTATTGAGTGATTATGAGAACAGAACAACAATCTACTTCTCTGAGTCACTCAACATCACAGAGAATGAGAGGACGTGGTCTTGGTCATATTATGTAAGATTCAGTAGTAATGACATGACTGGGAGAGAGGGAACTGCCACATTCCGAAAATCTGACGGTGTTCTTCTCCATCTACATATGGTCTCAGTCAACAATTTGGGAGTTGTTCATTCCGAGTATGAGATAACTCAATTGAGCCCAATTGATCGAGGGATTATGTATGTTACACTTGCTGGTTTGGGAATAATCATTCTTGTTTGTCTTGTGATAGTTTACAAGAAGAGATAGTAGATTGGAATCCCAGTTATTTCCTGAAGTTCCGCTGTGCAAATGCTCGAAACGCGTTACCATCAACGATGTAGTAAGTTCGACTCACATATCCACCATAACTGATCAGGCTGTGCTCGAAAATAGCTCCATTTTCAGAGCGATGAGCAAAGATAGTAATTGACCTCGAGATGAACTGACGGTCGAGACCCCACTTTTCATGCATTCCCTTAATCCTAGCGATTTGTATTTCCATGATGTCTTCACTGTCTCTTTTCTTGGAGAGAGTATCGGTTAGTTGAGGTTCAGATATCTGGAATCCACCCTTCCTCAGGAGATAGTCGGTAACAGCTAGCTTGAGGTCCTCCTTTGAATCAGCTACTTCAGACCCCCTATCTCTTTCCAAAAGGTGGCTACCAATAACCCTGACGCCAGGTGTCAGCGAGCGTTGGTGTTTCTTCTGGGTAAAGATTGCACTCTCACGTACAATCTTCGCTCGTTTTCGAGCTTCTTCCTTTTTGCGTTCGAGACCGGTCTTTCGGGTCTCTCTCCTGTCTTCTGGCAGGTTGTGGTGCCTCCCGAACACGGGAGGGTGTGTATCGATTTGAGATAATTGTTGCTAAATGCACCGTCACACAGATGTCATGCTATCTGTCATCAGGTGAGTGAATGACCAAACTTTGCCATAAATGATGACCACAAGAAGAGGAGTATCCCGGGAACTGCTTCTGGAATTATCTCAGGTCCAAATAGAAGATTCATCGGACTTCCAACAGTCCAAGACCATAAGAAGAACGAAATCAATAATGCAAGCGTTTGCAGTGGAGTTATACTCGAATCGTTCCTCGCAGTAAGTATGGTGCCAATGATGCCACCAACAAATGCCAAGGTCACAAGTCCAAGCACCCAAGTGTCCCCAAGCACAGGTTGAGCACCCATAATCGCATTCACACCAGCCGTATAGAATGCAACCACCTCAACAGGTGTACTGAAGACTATCTTCTTGACTGGTCCATCACTTTTATCAATCGCTCTAACAAACGACATTGAAAATCACCCCTTGTCTACTAACCGTTTCAGGTCCCTTCGAAACGATCGGATAGCTAATTGATTAGCTAGATAATAAGTAATTCGACCTTTAATCATCAAGGTCAAATTGCTTCATCTATGTTCATTTTATTAGAGTATAGAGATGTTCTTCATCATCTCGAAATGTTGTCCAGAATTCGTCCGTTTCATTGAATGGTTCCTGCATTTTGGTGATAGCAACCAGACGAGGTTCACGTCGTTTTTCTATCTCCTCTTGGCTCCAAAGAGCAGCTCTCTTTTCGACCGTTGAATCTATCAAGTTCCATAACACGACTAGCCACTCATGACTTAGAAAACCTAGGTTTTCCTCAAAATCCTTAGTGTCTTCGTTTTGTCGATTTTTCATTCTAATCAGAGGTGCCGTAAATGCAAAGTGTGACTCTCCATAGTAGAAAGAAATACCGATGACCCAAATCACTGTCAACCTAGTTGCGTACGTGATCGGTACTGGTTGATTCAAGACACGACCAAGTATTGATAGCGCTATGGAAGTGAAGATACAGGCAAAGACGAGGAACAGTATACGTATTCTCCTCATCGACTGTTCATCCTTATCGATATCATGCAGAGAATGCCATGGATTGTCCATTCGGAGTTTGAATTCGAACCTCTTCTCGTCAAAGTTGTAGTCACTATCTTCGAGTCTTTTCTTGTAAGAGAAATAATGCCAATAGTCCCAGCAGATCGCCTTGGGTTTCCAGATTGAACCTTCTTTTTCAATCCAAACAAAAACTGGAAGATAGTCCATATCATGAGCTGTCAGCCATCTCCTGTGAGTAGCAATTGCCCAGAGAGCCGCAAAGAACACCATTGCACCTATTGAGTATTGCAACCAGCGTATCGGATTAATCCCAAGAAGCCAGCTCAAAGGCCAATAGATGGCGGTTGTGATGAAGGCCGGACGCACCTCTACATTAGGCTTGTAGGGATCCTCCTTCTTCCAAAATGGAAGATAAGGACCAAAGCCAGCAATAAAAGTTTCAAACAACAGGATTTGATATGCTAGTGTAGGGGAGAGAAGAAAGAAGTTTACGATTTCTTCTGTGAAAGGTCCAGGTTCGCGACGTTGTAGGAAAAGGGAGAGGTCTGGAGTCCAGGTATAAAGAATCAGGAGGCCAATGATGGTCATTAGTAATGGAACCATGACAAGCCAGTGAAGACTAACTGAGGATGACTGTCGAAACCAGACATAGAGATATTGTAGGCACCTTTTGTTCTCTACATCATCTTTGTTCTCTATATCATCTTCGTTTTCTTCATCCTTCTTCCTTCTCACTACTCTAGCCAACAGTCCACCCCAGTATTTGGGTCGTCTCCGCTCAATATTGAGATCAAGACCCCACGTGTCGATTGCAGGAGCAAATTCCCGCAACATTCGCTTCGTTTCATCGAAAGGTTTGACAACCTCTCCCTTCAATTGCAGATTGATCTTGCACTCTGGAGAAGCAAAGTTCTTGACCACTTCCCAAAGATCCTGAATCTTCTTCTTCGACTTACTAACATCAGGTTCAACGATACTAGACACTTTCATTCCTCCTATTTCCTCACGCCTCTGTAGAGTTGGTAGAACTATTCTCCTCTTGCTCTTTTTTGAGCTTGGACCACATTTCATCGCAGATATTGTCACCCAATTGCTTGAAATGCTTTAACCTCTTGTCCCGCTTCATGTCGTCTTTGATTTCCCTCAGTATAGCTTGAGCCTTAACCCACATTTCCTCTTGGATATATTTGGCCAATGAACGAATGTCCTTCTTGACTTCTGTGTCGATATTTTTCTTGGAGATATTCTTCTCACGGTATCTTTCCGCCAACTCTTTCTGCTTCCCATCAAGACAATCAGCGATGCATAATATCAAAGACCAAGCAATTGTCTGTTCAGTAAAACCAAGCCCGTCAAGAAGAGATGGTTGCACACTATCAAGGCTGTTTTTGATTATCTTAACATAACCATCAATCGCTATGGGAGTCGTACGCAACCTCTTTGCCCCATAGAATATGACTCCTGTTGCTGCCGCAATTCCTCCAGCAATGATGATTAGCCACACCACTCCTTCAGGCGGGGGGATTGTAGGTGTGGTGGGGGTGGTAGTTGTTGTTGTCGATGGAGATGTAGGAAGAACTGCCTGTGACCAGACCACGACTTCGGTGTCAGAGATGAATGCAGTTATTCCATGAAGCGATTCTGCGGCAATAAGGGAAATAGTATAGGTATAGGTTATGCTTACGCCGGTATCAACAAAGGACGACCTATTCGCGTATGTGTATGTATTCCATGTTGACGTGTTTCTGTTTACCACTAGCGTATATGTCGTGCAGGGTGAACTATCATAATCGAATGTTACTACCATTGCGAAAGAAACTTGTTCTTCATTCGATGGTGTGGAGTTGTCAACTTGGATGTCTATCGTAAGACGGTCCCAAATACAGTAAGTAGCGTCATTCACACTGATTACTGTAACACCAAATGAGTCTCCACTTGCACTTGTGACCTCATATCCATGTTTACCTACAACAGCAAACTGGAAGGTCGTATCATTCAGTGTCAACGAACCGTCGTAAGGATTACTATCAAAATCGTAGATTGCTGTGACGACAATCCCTGAAGCATTGGAATTGATGTTGATTCTCTGATCTGTTGGATCTGAAATCGAAACAGTCAGACTGTCTGCAATGTAAGTATCTGTAGCAGATGTCCCTGTATAATACAGATCAGAACCACCAGGACCAGAGCCCTCCTCCACAACCTTAACGGTGTATGTATCCTCTCCGACTACATCATCTGCACTGCAAGTGACACTAAAAGCTCCGGAAACTACCGTAGAGTCACTCCAAGGAGAAGTAGCAACTTCAGGTGAACTAATCCAGACATCAACCTCAGAGCTAGGCGGGTAGTCATTTCCTGAACCATAGTAGATCACTGTTCCACCCATTTGAAATGACTCGCCAAGATCACCGCGATTGATTACACCACTGTCATCACCTGTGACACTAGGAGCAACTAAGTAATCAAGACGAGTTTCAACATCCCAGTTTGTTTCATACCAGTCCACATCAAACTCAGCTGCATCATCGACAGAATAGACCTGTGTATCTGTGTCGGTCACATCTGGATGATTCCAGTCAACAGAAATTACGAAAAGAATATCCAGAACTACTGTTGATGACTTCCAATAGTCACATGAGCTAGTAACAAGTGTGATGTATCCATTAGGATCATATTCAACAAACGAATTAGCGTCTTCGTTGTACGTTATGTTCCAATATTGAGTGACTCGATTGTTATCATATAGAGATAGACTAACATGGTCTATTTCTGTAAAACCATCTGGATCTGTAACATTAACCGATATCAGATAATCCCGAGATTTCGCATAGAAGTTATCCGTATCATAGGGATTTTCAAATGTTGGTGCTATTGTGTTATTAGGAGGCGCCGCAAAGAGACTGCGCTTTACCGGACAAATGTCAGAATCCACATGTAATGTATCTCTCACATCAGAATACCACACATCAACCATAGATGCTGCAAATGTGAAAACTAGAGTTACAACTATCACTAGTACTATTTTTTTCTTCAGTCCCGTCATATCCCAAACCACGCATGCATACTTAGCAGTACCCTCTATCTCTGCTTAGTCCCCAACGCACACGATGATATGTCAAATTCTAAGTTATTTATTTTTCTGTTCACATCTCTGATTTAGGTTTTCCATTTCTTGGGATTCCGTCACCTATCTCCGCTTTCGGAAGAACTCATCAATCTCCTTCTTGGTCACTTTACGCTTCTTGTCATCAAGTTCTCTGATCAAGTCTCGAGTGAGTGAGATGTGGTCAGGCACCGACCTTTGTTCAACCTCTAGCCGAACCTGCGCAGTGGGATCTATTCTAATCCCCTCTCTCTGAAGCTCAATCTTGGTTTCTAGACTCCGATCTCGATCA
>JBHLRS010000080.1:0-5916 GCA_048882325.1 Candidatus Thorarchaeota archaeon
ACATCTACATACTCGAATTTGGAATTCAGATTGCCAGCCGTATCTTGAGCTCGATAGTAGACAGGTTGCATGCCTTCCTCTGTAAGCTTGAAAGGTCCGGTATAACGTGACCAATGTATTCCATCGGATGAGTACCCAACATCGATAAGGCTGGTCACATCCTCAATCGCTGTTATTGTGACCAAAACCCCTTCACCAGGTACAGTTTCTGTTTCAAGTGAGAGTCTGGGTGCAGTCTTGTCGATTTGAATTGTCTCTGATTTGGTCGCCTCGACTAAACCGTCTGAATCAGTAGAGTTGAAGTAGATCGTAGTAATGCCTTCGGTTGAAATGACAAAGGCACCCGTAAATGGGACCCAATTGGTTTCATCAAAGCTATAGGCGGTAGTGATCGGAGGAGCACTACTCAATACTGAGAAAGTAACTGTGACATCTGAAGTGTACCAATTGTTCCAACCAAGAGTTCCTGTAGGGACCAAAGTAGTTTCAAGTGGTTCGAGAATGTCTGATACGAAATAGTCAGAGTTTAGCGTTGCATCAAACGCATCGTCTGCTCCAGAAACAGACGCGACCGTGGGTGCCATGTTCAATATGAATAGAATAAGCGTGAATGACGCAACTATCAGACATAGTTTCTTTTCTGAATTCACCAAAGAGCCTCTCCCGGTAGCGACGACAACAATCAATTGATCTCCGCAGGAATCGACTGTCTCTCTCAGTCTCGCATCAATCCAATCAATACGCCTGAGGGTCTTATTAATCCTTATTTTAAGTCGTTTTCAGACTGTTTTGCGCATTAGAATGCGCAATTGTGTGTTCATGTTACACCCCAAATATCAATGAGAAGTCCTATGAATCCAATGACAAGGAACCACATCGTCCCGGTACTCTCTGAACAACTCTCGCGCGTTCCAGCATGTGCTCCGATGCCGCCGAGGTATGACTTCCACAGCAGAACAAGAACCGAACCTATCAGATTTAGACCGATAGTTATCCAAGCAGTCTGCGCATCATACATCTGTAGCTGAACAAGAGCCTGTTCGAGGTTTGTAGTGTCCACAACTACTGGAGGAACAATGGCGATTATAACGAATATCCAGAAGAAACTCAGAATTACATTTGGAAGATATGCATAACCAGTCACTGAGGCGGCTGTTTCGTAATTCCAGTTTTTACTCTCACAAGCGTATCGGACCATGAAGGATTTCACAAGCCATCTGGCGAAAGTTATGATAGGGGCGAGGAAGAGTACGATTGTTACACCTGCCATCACGCCAGATGTCACTTCATAGCTGTAAGTTCCTGTGAATTCCATCTTGGATGTCATGATTATGACGCCTATTGTGCTTAAGATTATCCAAAGCACAAACAACACTATCACGCCCCCATAATCGGGCGCCCGTCCGATATCGGCCATTGCTTCTCGAGGTGATGTCACCAGTTTGGCAAAACGTTGCAGCATTGAGAACTGTCGTTGGTAGACGGGATATCGAACCACTGATGATTGGGTACTTTCTATCTCAGGACCATGAGTGCTAGCTGATTGTGCTCTTGTGAGTCGAAAGCCACACTTCCCACAATACAGGTTACCTGGGGGATTGGTGTACCCACACTCGGGACATGCAGATCTTCTAGTATCATGAAACCCCAATTATGAAACCCCTATAATGTTTGGGAAATTCAAGACCTAAAAGGATTCGCAATTCTTTCGCATCTGGCCTAGAAAAGGCACTACCGAAGAAATAGCTGCTGATCAACACGAACAGTGACAACTTCTCCAGTGGCACACTTCATACCATCGGAATAGAGCTCACAAGAAACCTTCATTCTTTTTTCATCAGATTCTATGACTCGCGCTCTGAGAGTGACTGGTTTGTCTACAGGTGTGGGTTTGAGGTACTTTACAGAGATACTGGCGGTTACATGCAGAAAGTGATGCTTTTCATTGCCTGCAGCTTTGTGAGCTGCGGCATTAGCAGTCCCGGTCCCATGACAATCAATCAATGTCGCGATGATCCCTCCATTAAGGACACCAGGGAATGCCAAGTGATACTCCTTTGGTTCCCAGATTGCCACAGACTCATCATCTTCCCAGTAGCTCTTCAACTGGAGACCGTGCTCATTGTTTTTGCCACACCCCCAACAGAACGTCCCTTCCTCTGGCCATTGATCTTGGATGTATTCTTCAGGCATGATGTCTTGAGATGTGAGATTGTTGAAAAGGATTGCTCGGGATTGTGAATATGCACCAGATTAATGTAGACGATTGAAATGAAATTTAATCATGGTGATGATAGTCCTGGTGGTCTTTTTCCTCTTTGTTCTACCAGTGTCACTAATTGTAGGTTATACATTCAGACAGTTCCGGAAACTACCCGACTTGACACCGAAACGATATCTTGAGCAGAGTTCAAAGGAACGGAGGAGAGTTGTTGTTCTTTTAGGAGACAGCATCACACATGGGAGAATCGGTGTCAACTACGTTGACATGCTTAAAGACAGACTGGGTAATGAGGAGTTCGTTTTCATAAATGCGGGTATCAACTCAGAGCTTGCTTGGAACAACCTCCAGAGAATCGATGATGTTGTTCGATGTGAACCTGACGTAGTTACAGTCCTAGTTGGCACGAACGACACTAATGCCGTCATGGCTGAGAAAACGATGAAGAGCTACATTAGGAGGATGGAACTTCCAAGAAAACCGGATATCGAATGGTATCGAGAGTCCCTAGTTTGCATCATCACGAAACTCCAGTCAGCAACCAATGCAAAAGTCGCACTCCTCTCTATCCCGCCAATCGGCGAGAATCCTAACAATCTGGTATTCGAAAAAAGCACTGAGTACAGTAAGGTTGTCCGTGATGTCGCTACTGAGTATGATGTAGCCTATCTGCCGGTTCATGAGAATATGGTTGACTATCTACAAGAGAACAAACTGACTGCAGCATATCCCTATGAAGGATACTATATTGGAATTATCAGATCAATCGTGAGCCATTATCTTCTGAGGAGAAGCTGGGATGACATCGCAAAGAGATCAGGGTTCTCACTGCATGTAGACTATTTACACCTGAATACTCGTGGTGCAGAAATGGTAGCTGATCTAATTTACGAGTTCATCAGGTCGATTCAAACTTGAGAACTGACCCGACTCCCACATCCTTGAACGGACCCTCAAATGCATGCATGAGTGCGGCCCGTCCTCTCAGGCCTGTGCAATGACTTGCTCCAATAGTCCTGAGAGGATATTGTTTGAGGTGTTCGACTGTGCTGGTCAATCGCTCCTTTGACGCGTCGTGAAGGTGGAGTCCTCCCACGATGCCAATCAACGAGGAGGTCTCGGAGAGCTTGACCGCATGTTCGACTGTATTCACAATTCCAGAGTGGCAGCAACCAGTAAGCAGCGCAATCGAGTTGTCCCTCATGTGGAAAATGACAGATAGATCATCCTCAATCGAATCAGGAGATTCCCGTTTGTCGCGTACGGTCTTGATCTTCTGCAAATTCCCAGTCAGTTTCTCAAAGCTGTTTGCGCGAGGTACAGCTCCGGTGGTCTTTATCCCATCAGTGATAGTGTATGATTTCTCAGTGGCGATGACCTCCGTTAGTTTGTCTAGTTCAGATTCACTGTAGTACTCATGAATTCCAATCTCGTGTTCCTCACCACTCTCTTCCGTGAAGACTTTGTGCAGTAGTGCATCTGGATGACACAAGACAGGCACAGGTTTTCCTATCATATCAAAGACCTTCAGCACTCCAGCCACGTGGTCCCAATGACCATGACTAAGAACAACCATCGCGACTCCTGACATATCCGAGCCTTGTCGTTCTTTCAACACTTTCACATTGTGTTCTAGGGCAGGAGTACCTCCTCCTGTGTCAAAGAGGAATTGAAACTCACTTGAATCATCATATTTCGCAGTGACATGTGCTGCAAACCCAGCCTCTCCAAGAAATCTTCCCATCTGCACATTACCGTCAGCAAGAATGCGAATCTCAACCTCGTCTAATGTTCGTGTCAATTGATGAACCACGCTAAGCAAAACACTCGACTTCGATAAAACTGTTAGGAACCGAGTGGTACTAATTATCTGGCTTATGCAGAAATATCTGGTCTATCCATTTGATTTTGATCGACTCAGTCTTCGCCGCTTCCGAAGCTGTTTTTATTGTTCATGCGCATTGGTTAATCATGAATAAGTCAGAAGAAGAATGGAGAGTTGAACTTACTCCAGAACAATTCAAAGTCCTGAGACAATGTGGAACTGAACGACCATTCACTGGCAAGTATGTGAATCACAAAGGAAAAGGAGTCTATGTCTGCGCTGGATGTGGAAACGAACTCTTCAGCTCAGGCACCAAGTATGAGTCAGGCAGCGGGTGGCCGAGCTTCTGGGACCAGCTCTCAGAGGACAGTGTGGAGAGGAGGATAGACAACAGCTTAAGCATGAAGAGGATTGAAGTTGTCTGCAAGAAATGTGGTGGCCACCTGGGTCACGTATTTGATGATGGTCCGAACCCCACGGGGCTACGCTACTGCATCAACTCACTTGCATTGGATTTCACACCAGACTCTGATTGAGGGACTAACTAGAACTTACCAAGAGCACCATCGAGAGCTTTCATGAAGCCAGATTCATCTTTGACCATTCGCTCTTTGATCTCTTTCCAGGCCGCAGAGCAGTTCTTGTATTCGACTCCCAAGAGCTTGTGCAGAGCTCTGTCGATGTCTTTCTTGTTCTCCTTAGTCACCTCTACACCAATCTCAGCAAAAATCCCTTTCATATGTCTGAAGTAACACGTCATTTGTAGTACACCTTGCTGTCAAGAAAGATGTTGAATCTATCAACATATCTACTGCTCATTTTCTCCGAGTGAATGTTACTTAAAATGGAATATCCGCGCAGTACCTATGATGCAGCAAGTAAACTCAATGAAACTAGGTCGTGTTTCGTTCCAAGATGGAGTTCATAGAGAGTCATTCATTGAAATAATCAAGCAGCTTGACCTGAAACCACCAGTTGTCATCAAACCTAACTGGGGTTTCTCAGTGGTCTTCACCGAGGCAGACATACTTGACTGGACACTTGCTGCAATCGATGGAGAAGCTCTTGTTGTCGAGAGCTATGGGTGGGCCAGGTGTAGGGAGGCTGTGGAGGAGAGAAAGTACGGCCCATTCAACCGTGAGGCACTACAAGAAGCTGACAAATGGTTCTTACAATATTCAGGAATTGACAAGGTCCTGAGGAAGCATGATGTGGAATACCTCAACATCACTGAAGAGGTCTGGGCCGAGAGGACTGCTGACGAAGAAACCATCCACTCCATTGTTGAGGACTCGTACTCGCCACTTGTGATGAAGGAGATGGCGTCCTTTGTACCCAAACGATTGTATGACCTCAGTGATGGGACATTCCTCAATCTGTCAAAGCTCAAATTCATGGAGGAGGACATCGTCATCTCGCTAGCTCTCAAGAATCTCTTTGGCATGATTCCAGGACCTGATCGAGGAAAGTACCATGGTGAAAAGAACGAGGCAATGAACCCAAGCATCGTAGACATGAACAAAATATACCGTTCGTTGTTCAAGACAAAGGGTGTAGTAGAGGGAGTATTAACAGCATCAAGGGGAATGTCACTCGAACCACACATTTACAAAAATCCCGGAGTCTTGTGGACCTGTGAGGACACTTTAGAACTGGATGCAGTTGTCAGTGCCAACGTTGGGATAAATCCCTACGAGGTCGGATACCTGAAACTTGCAGCTCAGAGTTTTGGCCATTGGGATGAAGATTCTGTTTCTCAAGCGTCGAAGAATTCACTTACTCAGTTCTTTTAACAAAGCCAACAACCAAGAATCCCGGAATCTCCTCTCTATAGGCTAGAAGTTTCTCATCCTTGATGGGTTGACCCCTA
>JBHLRS010000081.1:0-5914 GCA_048882325.1 Candidatus Thorarchaeota archaeon
TAGGGGTCAACCCATCAAGGATGAGAAACTTCTAGCCTATAGAGAGGAGATTCCGGGATTCTTGGTTGTTGGCTTTGCTAAAAGAACTGAGTAAGTGAATTCTTCGACGCTTGAGAAACAGAATCTTCATCCCAATAGCCAAAACTCTGAGCTGCAAGTTTCAGATATCCGACCTCGTAGGGATTTATACCGACGTGAGCACTGACAACTGCATCCAGCTCTAAAGTGTCTTCACAGGCCCACAAGACTCCGAGATTTTTGTAAATGTGTGGTTCGAGTGACATTCCTCTTGATGCTGTTAATACTCCCTCTACTACACCCTTTGTCTTGAACAACGAACGGTATATTTTGTTCATGTCCACGATGCTTGGGTTCATTGCCTCGTTCTTTTCACCATGGTACTTTCCTCTGTCAGGCCCTGGAATCATACCGAAGAGATTCTTGAGAGCTAACGAGATGACTATGTCCTCCTCCATGAATTTGAGCTTTGACAGATTGAGGAATGTTCCATCACTGAGATCGTACAATCGTTGGGGTACAAAGGACGCCATCTCCTTCATCACAAGTGGCGAGTACGAGTCCTCAACAATAGAGTGGATAGTTTCTTCGTCAGCAGTCCTCTCGGCCCAGACCTCTTCAGTGATGTTGAGGTATTCCACATCATGCTTCTTCAGGACCTTGTCAATTCCTGAATATTGTAAGAACCATTTGTCAGCTTCTTGTAGTGCCTCACGGTTGAATGGACCGTACTTTCTCTCCTCCACAGCCTCCCTACACCTGGCCCACCCATAGCTCTCGACAACCAGAGCTTCTCCATCGATTGCAGCAAGTGTCCAGTCAAGTATGTCTGCCTCAGTGAAGACCACTGAGAAACCCCAGTTAGGTTTGATGACAACTGGTGGTTTCAGGTCAAGCTGCTTTATTATTTCAACGAATGACTCTCTATGAACTCCATCTTGGAACGAAACACGACCTAGTTTCATTGAATTTACTTGCTGCATCATAGGTACTGCGCAGATATCCCATTTTAAGTAACATTCACTCGGAGAAAATGAGCAGTAGATATGTTGATAGATTCAACATCTTTCTTGACAACAAGGTGTACTCCAAATGACGTGTTACTTCAGACATATGAAAGGGATCTTTGCTGAGATTGGTGTAGAGGTGACTAAGGAGAACAAGAAAGACATCGACAAAGCTCTGCACAAGCTCTTGGGAGTTGAGTACAAGAACTGCCCTGCAGCTTGGAAAGAGATCAAAGAGCGAATGGCCAAAGATGAATCTGGCTTTATGAAATCTCTCGACGGTGCTCTTGGTAAGTTCTAGATAGTCCCTCACTCAGAGTCTGGTTTGAAATCCAATGCAAGTGAGTTGATGCAATAGCGTAGCCCTGTGGGGTTCGGACCATCATCAAACACGTGACCCAAGTGACCGCCACATTTCTTGCAGACAACCTCAATCCTCTGCATACCCAAGCTGTTGTCTATCTTCCTCTCCACACTGTCCTCTGAGAGTTGGTCCCAGAAGCTCGGCCACCCGCTGCCTGACTCATACTTGGTGCCTGAGCTGAAGAGTTCGTTTCCACATCCAGCGCAGACATACACTCCTTTCCCTTTGTGATGCACATACTTGCCAGTGAAAGGTCTTTCAGTCCCGCATTGTCTGAGGACCTTGAACTGCTCCGGTGTGAGTTCCATTTTCCATTCTTCTTCTGATTTATTCATGATTAACCATTGAACATGAACAATAAAAACCGCTTCGGAAGCGGCGTAGACCGGGTCGATTAAAATCAAATGGATAGGTCAGATATTTGCGTATAGGATAGATAATTAATGTCACTGAGTTCCCAACAGTTTTATCGAAATCGGTGTTTTGCTCAGCGTGGTGCATCAATTGGCACGAGCAATAGTCGAGGTTGAGATTCGCATTCTTACTGATGGCAACGTACAGCTGGGGAAATTTCTTGGAGAGGCCGGATTTGCAGCACTTGCCACTGCGAGATATGATGACTCAAGTGAGTTTCAGTTCCTCTTTGACACAGGAGGAGGCACTCCTGCTCTGGAACACAATGTGAAAGTGTTGAAGGAACGACAAGGCATAGATGTGTCAGGAGTCGCGATGATTGTTCTCAGTCATGGTCATTGGGACCACGTGGCTGGAGTGATGAAGGGTTTTGATATGATAGGAAAACCTGTGCCTGTCTTGTGTCATCCAGATGCGCTGTTACACAAGGTCTTCACGGAAAAGAGTGGTGAGGAACACGAGATTGGAATTCATGAGTACTACAGTGAATCTGAACTAGGCAAGCTAACGGAGGTCATCGCCACTGAGAAATCATACACGATTGCTGATGGGATAATGACCACAGGGCCTGTATCTCGCACAAACAGCTTCGAGAAGCTAACCGGGGTTTTGCAGAAGATTAAGACTGTGCGAGATAAACGGGAATCTCCTGATTCGATTGAGGACGACCTATCTGTCATCTTCCACATGAAGGACAACTCGATAGTGCTTCTTACTGGTTGTTGCCACTCTGGAATTGTGAATACAGTCGAACATGCGGTCAACCTCTCTGAGACCTCCTTGTTGATTGGCATCGTGGGAGGACTCCATCTTCATGATGCATCAAAGGAGCGATTGACCAACACGGTCGATCACCTCATACAATATCCTCTCAAAATTGTTGGAGCGTGTCATTGTACTGGTCTTAGAGGTAGGGCCGCACTCATGCATGCATTTGAGGGTCCATTCAAGGATGTGGGAGTCGGATCAGTTCTCAAGTTTGAATCGACCTGATGAACTCGAAAATTAGATCAGCTACCATTTGTGCACCATGAGTATTCAGGTGTAAGTAGTCTACGTGCAGTGAGAAACCTGACCTCTTTGCGATGTCATCCCAACTTCTCCTCAAAAGATAATGGCTCATGATTGTCTTGATGATCCCAACATAGTACCCCTCATAGGGATATGCTGCAGTCAGTTCGTTCTCTCGTAGATAGTCGACCATATTCTCGTGCAGTGGTAGATAGGTTACATCATACTCAGTAGCGACATCACGGACAACCTTACTGTACTCAGTGCTTTTTTCGAATACCAGATTGCTAGGATTCTCGCCGATTGGCGGGATAGAGAGGAGTGCGACTTTTGCATTGGTTGCTGACTGGAGTTTAGTGATGATAGCAATCAAAGACTCTCGATACCATTCGATATCCGGTTTTCTTGGGAGTTTCATCCTCCTAATGTAGCTCTTCATCGTCTTCTCAGCCATGGCGGCATTAGCGTCATTCGTGCCAACGAGGACTGTAACTATGTCTGGTTCACAACGAACAACATCATCGATTCTCTGGAGGTTGTTCCAAGCCAGCTCTGAATTGATTCCTGCATTTATGAAGATGAACTCCTCATCTCCCAATCTGTCTTTAAGCATGTCAACGTAGTTGACACCGATTCTCCCATGTGTGATGCTGTCACCTAAAAGAACAACAACTCTCCTCAGTTCCTTTGAACTCTGCTGGAGATATTGCTTCGGTGTCAAGTCGGGTAGTTTCCGGAATTGTCTGAATGTATAAGCTAAAATTAGTGACACTGGTAGAACAAAGAGGAAAAAGACTACCAGGACTATCATCACCATGATTGAATTTCATTTCAATCGTCTACATTAATCTGGTGCATATTCACAATCCCGAGCAATCCTTTTCAGTAATCTCACATCTCAAGACATCATGCCTGAAGAATACATCCAAGATCAATGGCCAGAGGAAGGGACCTTCTGTTGGGGGTGTGGCAAAAACAATGACCACGGTCTCCAGTTGAAGAGCTACTGGGAAGATGATGAGTCTGTGGCAATTTGGAAACCAAAGGAGTATCACCTGGCATTCCCTGGAGTCCTCAATGGAGGAATCATTGCGACATTGATTGATTGTCATGGGACCGGGACTGCTAATGCTGCAGCTCACAAAGCTGCAGGCAATGGAAAGCATCACTTTCTGCATGTAACAGCCAGTATCTCTGTAAAGTACCTCAAACCCACACCTGTAGACAAACCAGTTACTCTCAGAGCGCGAGTCATAGAATCTGATGAGAAAAGAATGAAGGTTTCTTGTGAGCTCTATTCTGATGATATGAAGTGTGCCACTGGAGAAGTTGTCACTGTTCGTGTTGACCAGCAGCTATTTCTTCGGTAATGTTTTCCTAGACCAGATACGAAAAAATTGCGAATCCTTTTAGGTCTTGATTCACCCAAACATTACAGGGGTCTCATAATTGGGGTTTCATGAAACTAGAAGATCTGCATGTTCCGAGTGTGGGTACACCAATCCCCCAGGCAACCTGTATTGTGGGAAGTGTGGCACTCGACTCACAAGGGCACAACCAGCTCAACCTCGTGGACCTGAGCTGGAAGGTGCTGCAGCACCTGCGGTCAAGTATCCCGTGTACAAACGACAGTTCTCTATGCTTCAACGTTTCACGAAACTGGTGACATCGCCTCGCGAAGCAATGACCGATATCGGACGAGCACCTGATTATGGGGGCGTGATAGTGCTGTTTGTGTTCTGGATTCTTTTCGGTGCATTAGGCGTCATGATTATGTCATCCAAGATGGAATTCGTCGGAACTTATAGCTATGAAGTGACGTCTGGCGTACAAGCGGGCATAACAATAGTACTCTTCCTAACCCCTATCTTAGCATTTGCTAGATGGCTTGTCAAATCCTTCATGGTCCGATACGCTTGTGAAAGTAAAAACTGGAACTACGAGACAGCCGCCTCAGTGACTGGTTATGCCTATCTTCCAAATGTTATTCTGAGTTTCTTCTGGATATTAGTTATTATCGCTATTGTCCCTCCTGTGGTTGTGAACACAACAAACCTCGAACAGGCTCTTATTCAGCTACAGTCGTATGAAGCACAGATTGCTTGGATAACTATCGGTCTGAACCTGTTAGGTTCAGTTCTCGTTTTGTTTTGGAAGTCATACCTCGGCGGTCTTGGAGCACATGCTGGAACACACGAGCGATGTTCAGAGAGCTCAGGGACGACATGGTTTCTCATCATAGGCTTCATAGGACTTCTCATTGATCTTTGGGGTGCGTCATGACAGCTCAATTGCGCATTCTAATGCGCAAAACAGTCTGAAAACGGCTTAAAATAAGGATTAATAAGACTCTCAGGTGTATTGATTGGATTGTTGCGAGGCTGAGAGAGACAGTCGATTCCTGCGGAAATCAATTGATTGTTGTCGTCGCTACCGGGAGAGATTCTTTGATGAATTCAGAAAAGAAACTATGTCTGATAGTTGCATCATTCACGCTTATTCTATTCATATTGAACATGGCACCCACGGTCGAGTCTGTTTCTGGAGCAGACGATGCGCTTGATGCAACGCTAAACTCTGACTATTTCGTATCAGACATTCTCGAACCACTTGAAACTACTTTGGTCCCCACAGGAACTCTTGGTTGGAACAATTGGTACACCTCAGATGTCACAGTTACTTTCTCAGTATTGAGTAGCGCTTCCTCGGTCACTACAGCCTATAGCTTTGATGAGATCAATTGGGTCCCATATACTGGTGCTTTTGTCATTTCAACCGAAGGCATTACTACGATCTACTTCAACTCTACTGATTCAGATGGTCTAGTCGAGGCGACCAAATCAGAGACAATTCAAATCGACAAGACCGCACCCAGGCTTTCAATCGAAACAGAAATTGTACGTGGTGAAGGGGTTTTGGTCACAATAACAGCGATTGAGGATGTGACCAGCCTTATCGATGTTGGGTACTCACCCGATGGAATCCATTGGTCACGTTATACTGGACCTTTCATGCTCAGAGATGAAGGCATGCAACCTGTCTACTATCGAGCTCAAGATACGGCTGGCAATCTGAATTCCAAATTCGAGTATGTAGATGT
>JBHLRS010000082.1:0-4949 GCA_048882325.1 Candidatus Thorarchaeota archaeon
AGCAGAAAGTTGACTAAGAACGGCATATACATGATGATTGCCAATCTATCCATATTTCCAAGAATCAATGCTGATGCCATTGCAGCTCCAAGTGGCAACCTTCCCACATCTCCGGGAAGCACTTCTGCGGGATACCTGTTGAAGATGAGAAATGCAACAGACGCCCCAAACAGCGCTGCAGCAACCATTCCAGCATCCGTTTGAGCAGTTGTGACCATGTGCCCATCGACATATGGTGACAGGATGACATAGAGGATGATTGCAGAGGAGTTGATACTGCTCAGTCCCACTTCGAGACCGTTCATTCCTCCATACATGTTCGTGGAATCTACAATGAAAGTCACCATCAGGGGAACAATCAGCAGAGCATAGAAAGGTCCAAAGTTGATCTCTCCAATGAAGGGAATCATCATTGTTGGATTACCCACACTGACAGCCACCATCGGAATGGATGCTACCAGCGGGAGTATGATTTTTGTCCGGTTCTTGAAGTCAAATGTGTCATCGAAGACTCCGATGAGTCCTGCCATGAGGATTGAAACTAGGGCAGCAAGTAGACCCTCACGTACCTGCGCCTGCTCTTGGAATGTGGTGATTCCCATGACTAGCAGCAGTCCAAAGACAATTGCAAAGAGTACAATGAAACCTCCACCTTTGGGAACCTCCGGCTTCTCGGGTTTGTGTACATCAATACCAATCATCCCCGCCTCTCTAAGCATCTTGATTGCAGCAGGCATAAAAAGGACCACAACCAGAAATGCCGCCAACATTGCTATGAGGATTGAAATCACAATGGCCACTTCCAATGCCTGATTGCGCTTCGTTTCAGTTTTGACCTTTTCGGGATATATCACATTGTTTGTGCAGGCTTTCAACATCCGAAATCTATAATAACAAACCAGAAGCTCGAGCGACCAATCTCCCGTCTAGTGGAGTCTGAAACCACTGGACAGAAACCCCGATCAAATCACGGTGAATTGTATTGAGCCTGTTGAAGAAAAGAATAGTAACTTTGCTGCTCCTCGCTTTGTTTGTGACGAGTAGTTACATGGCAGTGGCTCCCGCCGCAGAGCCTATGGAATCAAATTACTTGGCTCATAACCAGGACTTTGGGTCAATCTTGGCCGAGTCCGTAGTGAATCTATCAATACCATATGTGGACGACTACTATGGTATTACTGATGGAATCATTGATCCTAGTGAATATTCATTCATGTACACAGATCCTGTGACCGGGGTTAGAGCTTACGCTGAACATAACGGAACAGTCCTGTATCTAGGTCTCGAGGCTCAGACATCAGGCTGGATTGGCGTTGCATGGCAGAACTATACTGGCACTTTCAGAAGTAGTGGTTTGAACAACAGTGATATCATTGTTGGCTACTCACCCGGTGAAGAGCTCAGCAACTACTGGAGAGTCCGCTCCACCGATGCAGTTACTGTACATTACATACTGACTCTGAGGAACGGAACAACGATTCAGGAGTCTGATTATCCGGACATCTCCTCAGTGCAACCTATTGGTGAAGTGCCTGCGCTCCAAGGCTACAAAGATGCCATCATTGGAATGAGAATTGGCGAAACTCGTCATTTTGTCATTCCTGCAGACCAGGCCTACACCCAGAAGACTAATGATCTCTATGGACAGGACCTGATTTACGACATCACTCTGACAAGGATATACCGGAATACTGTTGAGAGAGTTGCCAACCCTGCCGATGATAGTGAGATCGTCTACAGTGATGAGTACGGAACGAGTACTTTCCAGCACATTGCTGATTCAGACCAATCAAGAATCTTAGAGGCTGAAGGATCCGACAATGGCACTACTACTCAACTTGAGTATCAAATCCTATTGAACAGCACTGACACTAAAGATATCTCTCTAGCAAACTTCACTGAGAATATTCAGTTCCCATTTGTCTTCATGTTTGGTAACTCAGAGGAGCTAAACGGTCTACCAGTACAACACACATACTGGTCTGAACCAGCTATGGTGAACATAGTACCAAATTCTCCTCCCCTACTGACCATTGTTACTCCCGAGTCTAATGCGGTCTTAAACTGGGTTGTGACATTAGAACTCAATGCTACAGATGATTGGGTCATGAATGCATCCTATAGATTTGACCAAGATACTTGGGTGTCCTTGAGGTATGATTTTCTGTCATCATTTTGGATGAGAAAAGTCGACCTGACAGATTTGAATGAAGGACCACACTCGGTCACCTTCAATGCCACAGATTACTCTGGTGCAACTGCTGTAGCCAGTGTAGACTTTACCATTGACAGACCCTATTCTCCATTACTTGGGATGAAATTAGATGTGAGTCGATCTTTTGTACCAACAGAACACTATGGGTCGAAAGTGGTCGACGAATACACTGTAATCAACAATGGGTCGGTTCCAGTCAACTCAATTGACATCTATTTGCCAAATCAGTACTCGCCAAACTTTTTGTCCATCGTTGCTGAGGATCCTGATGGGAACGAGATCAACATTGTTCGTCTTCAGGACTCAAGTGGGATGCTGCATTGGAGAGTACATTTCATCGAACCTATTGGATTTCAAGAAGAATACACTTTCACAACAACAATACAAATGACATCTCTGTTCTTCCTTTCAGACAAGACTGAATGGGAGTATGAACTCTCCTTCATGAGATATCCCTATCTACCCTACATCATTCGAAACGCTCGTTTTGCACTGATTTTCGAGCAGGAAGGTTCGTTGGTGCCCGGTGAAGAACCACCAGACCTCAATAGTGGCAATTTGGCTCCATTCACATGGAATAACTTCACCTCACATCTACGTCTATTTAATCCACATGTTGTTTCTGAAAGAACAACAAGGATTACCGTTGATGCTTGGGGTTGGATATCATATAGAGAAACAGTCACACTCATCAACACAGGAGCTAATCCGCTCCATGCAATTGACTTCGAGATACCTCCGTATTCAACATCAATCACAATTTTTGACGAAGTTGGTATTCTAGCACAGTCCCAGAAGGACATGCTTCTGCGAGAATTCAATGAAACCAGCACTATAACATTGAAGCTCGACATCGACAGATTTGGTGGAGGGCTTGAGAGTGGCTTCAGGTACACCTTCACTGTAGATTATGTCATTCAAACAAGCAGCTACCAGAGTACTTCTTCAGATGGAAATCATCTCGAATTACCAATGGCTGTGCTTTCAGATGCACTTGTACTAGAGCACAGAATTGATGTTGTGATGACCCCGACAGTATCACTCAATAGAGCGACCGAGAATTATCGGATGCTCTATGGAGTCTTTGATGTCACCCTAAGATACACAGCTTACAATACCACCCGACATAATCCAACTTCAATTGAAATAGTCTATACGACATCAATTGGTGCAGTAGCACGACCCGCAATCTTCTCTCTCATAATTGGTTTAATTGGACTTGCCTATATAGCTCTGAGGAAGGTCGAGCTTCCAGAGGAGGTCTTGGGACCTAGAGTAGATGATGATAATGAGATCATTGATTCTCAGCCAAAGCAGGTCGGTGCTCCTCCTGAATTGCTCAGAGAGTTTGCCAATCTCTATTCAAGAAAGACTGCACTCAACATGGACCTGGAGAAGCTGGATGCCGCCAGACGAAGAGGCAAGGTGAAGAAGAGAGAATATATGATCCGTGAGCGTGATGTAAAGCAACAGATCGAGGAGATTGATGACAAACTACCAAGCCTGAGAACTGATTTGATTGGCTATGGGGCTAGATACCGTGACTTAGTGGGACAGCTTGAGCTTCAAGACGAACGAATTGAGGGTGCAAAAGCAGGCCTACGTCAACTCCTACTTCGAAAGAAGAAGCAAAGAATCAGTCGTGTGGCCTTTGAAAAGTCACGACAGGACTATCTTAAGACCATCCAGAAAGCCACAAGTGCAAGTGACCGCATACTTCTGTCACTACAGGAAGAGGCTGGAGACGTCTAGGTGGACCTAGTCCACTTAGCCATCTTCAGCGTGGGTACTTCCACGACCGAATCACGGAAAGTAACTCTTATCACACTAGATGTAAACCAAAACTGTCCCTGTGTAGGTAATGTGCAATGAATACAAACGAAGTCATTCAACGAGAGAACATCCGCGCCCGAGAGCTCCTGAACGATGAATCGCGCGCTCTTGAGATGTATCAATATCTAACCGGTTCACCGATGGTCCAATCGTATCTCCGTTCAGCTAACCGGATGGCTGTTTCCAGACTTGGATATACAGATCACGGTCCAGTTCATGCTGAAGTTGCAACCTGGAATGCTCTGAAGGTCTTTGACATCCTCGAGGAAACGTTTCAACCGAATGTTGTTGCGGAGGGAATTGGAGATTTGGACGATGCACGTCTGATTGTTCTTTCATCAACGTATCTTCATGACATTGGAATGGTTATACATAGGAACGAACATCCGCAGGCATCCATCAATCTAGCCCGCCCTATTCTAGAGGCAAAACTAATGGACATCTACAGTGACCCGGCAAAGGCTACTGACATTCTCTCATTCATTCTACACGGTATCTATGCCCATGATGATGATACGCAATGTCTGACACTAGAGGCTGGTATCACAAAGCTCGGAGATGGCGCAGACCTGACCAAAGGAAGAACAACCGTACCCTTCCAGAAAGGCAAGGTAGATATCCATAGTGTAAGCGCGATGGCAATCAATAATGTCATTTTAGAGAAAGGTGAAACGAAACCACTACAAATAACCATAGCAATGGACAATCCCGCAGGTGTATTCCAAGTAGAGGCTGTCCTTGAGAAGAAAATCTCAACATCAGGTCTTCAGGACCAAATTGGGATTGATGTTCTCGTCAATGGCGACCGCTTGGTCCTATCCCATGTGAAACGTCTGTTTCGTGTAGAGATGGCAACGACTGGTGATGGTCTCAGTCCAAAAGAGAAGTAGTGGTAGCCCCG
>JBHLRS010000083.1:0-4841 GCA_048882325.1 Candidatus Thorarchaeota archaeon
TCTCTGGCGACGCCTGAGCCAGATGTGACCTTGCTGTTTAGTTGGGTATCGAAGATATCTGAACATCTCTCGAACCTTCTGAGTTAATGCGAATACCTTAACAGAATTAACCTAAAACCTTTAACTGGTTATTAATAAGTTCTTCGATGTCCAGAGTACGTTTCAATAGCTCAGTGTTCTAATGAGATAGTGTTAAGCCACACTGCTATTGGACCAAATGGAATGGCAATGTTGAAAGAGATTGTAAGATTGACTATAGAATGTTATATGGGTCCATCTCAAATCATTACACTGAATATCCAATTACTTCCTCATCTTCTTCGCTCGCAATCTCCACCATCCTAGCATATCTAAAAGCAACAAGAAGAATAGCAATACCAAAGACAACTAGAAAGATAGCTGCGATGAAACTACCTCGGTATGCATCAGCGTTCGTGAATCCTCGACCAATCAAGATGTCCGCAATCGGTCCTGCTATCAGAGTGGCTGCAATCCCCCAACTTAGGAAAAAGGTAGCGTTATAGTATGCAAATAACCGCCCTCTGTACTCCGCTGGTGCCATCCTAGCCACAATGGAGTAACTCGATGCACCAATGATTACCTCCGAAGCTCCCCTAAGAAAAGATGCAAGGAGTGCTAGATTGAAAGATGGAGCTATTGTAAGCCAAGCAATCCCAGAAATGGAAAAGATGATTCCAGTCATTAACACTTTGTTATCGTCAGACTTCGCAACTACAGAACCAATCAGCAATCCTGCGATCATATTGGCTATGCTACGAACATTGCTGTAGAGTCCAATTTCCACTCCAGAGGCGTTGAATCCTGTTGGATCTTCAAGAAAAAGTTGAGTTATGATAGCAATAGAGTTTCGACCAAAATTGATGAAGACTAAGGATATGATGAAGACAAGGTAGGCAACCCGTAGCTGTGAAGGGAGTTCACTAAGTGAGTAATTCTCAGAAGAATCAACATCTTCAGAAGTCTTGGTTTCATCTTTAAGATGGATTGAGAAATAGACTATGAGGCTTGATAGAATCATGACAACAGCAGAGATATTGAAAATGAGTCCATTGTCAAACCCCCCAGTGTCATAGAGGGCGCCACCGAGAATAGCACCACCAATTCCACCAAACCCACCAATAATGGAGAACTGTCCCATGAGCTTCTTTCTTTCATCAACATCAGTGAGTTCTGACACTAATGCAGACCATCCCACATTTGACATGCTCCAAAAGACTTCGATACAACCCAATGAGAGGATTATGACATAACCAGCAATGATCAATTGGTTTGCTCCAAGGAAGAACACGTACCCAATGACCATGAAGACATGTCCAACGCCAGCTAGAAATTCTCCTACTGCCACAAATTCGACGGGTTTTCTATGCTTGTCCAGTAAGTTGCCCCAAAGGAGGGATTGAGTCGTCGCATTTGCTATCATCCCAACAGTTGCCATCAAGGTCACCTCGGTGGTTGAGAGACCTAGAGATTTCAAGTAGATAGAAAGAAACGTGTAGACGATGGACCGTCTGAAGTTTGTCAGAATCTGGAAAGTAGAGAGTCCACTGAACTCTCTTCTTTTGAGCTTTGAATAACTGAGAAAACTCAACGTGAATTATTGGCCAAGAATCCATCTTAAATACCAATTGCTACATCACATGAATGACATTAAACTTCGAACATTAACTATTGTTTATATAGTATCTGTGTGGACTACATATGATTCAAATGACAAGCGGTGACATTTTCGAAAACTTGGTCTTCCCAAAGGGACCCAACAAACTAGCTCTTGTCCAAAGAGAAGGATATTCTGTTCTCAGAATTTCACTTGGTAAAGGAGCAAGGATTCCTCCACATATGGCGTCTCATTCTGCATTCTTCCTTGTGTTAAAGGGAAGAGCGATCATCACATCGGGTGAAAAAGATGTTGAACTTGGAGAGCAGCAATACATTTCCATGGAAGCTAATCAGATGAGAGGTATACAAGCCCTTGAGGATTTAGTAATCTTAGGGATAAGAGATTAAAACAAAGGCGAGAAGGCGTTTACGACTCAAATCATCTCAATGACTGACAACACCAGACTGTTGTTGGCAGCTGGCAAAATGTCATTCAATCTCAATAATCAATACGTTAGCTCTATCTGCAAGCACTACGAGTACACCTTGTTTTGATAGAATACTAATCTCTTCACCGTGACAGGAACGACTTCTCCATCATGAAGTGGTGCACCAATGTCAATCCCTACACTCAAGAGTTTCATGTTCTCAGCTTTGTCACATATTTGAACGACCTGCGTCTTTGGTAACGAGGACCTTCTCTTTGCTTCCTGCGAGTCTATCGAGGACTGTAATTTCTGTTGCTCTGCTCTTGAGAGAGCATCGTTCAGTACAGGACTCACCAATCCTATTAGTTTGCCGAAGTGCGCTCCTGGTTCAATAACACTACTGAGCGCTGGTTTGAATTCTTTGATGAGGAGGAAAAAATCGGAGGTCTCAGATGTTGTTGAATCATACGCACGAGTGAATTGCTCCTCTAGAGTAGCAGCATCTGCACCAAGATTCTTACGAAAGTACTCATTAACGATCTCAATGATGCGCCATTTCAGGCGACTGGCATCAAACGTTGTCATCGTCTAAAAATACTCCTTGTTCTCATTGAAGACCAAACTCTTCACTGTGACTGGGAATGCTTGAGTTTCCTTTAGCGGAGAGCCGATATCAATCCAATCGCCAGTTTCCATGTCCAATTCATCCAAGCAGAGGAGATTGTTCTGAATTGAAGTTTCATTTCGGATACTAATACCCAGCACTTTTGCAAAGTCATAGGCAAAGACCAGGATGATTGGCTTCTTGTTTGCAACAGAATTGGGGAGAGCCTTTTCGATTGCCTTCGCGAATACTCTAAAACGATCCTCATGGTGGATATGCTCTTTGAAGTACAATGCAACAAGGTCCTCACCCTCAGTCATATCGAATGTTGTGAATGCTCTCCGGACCTCTTCGACAAACCACTCTTCATTGAACAGCTCATTCCGCAGGTGCACAGGGATGATAGGCAAATTGTCTATTGGCAACTCTATATCTTCATAGTGAAATGTTGTGGAACCAGATATCGAGAGAGAAAATGCTCCTGCCCCAATCACCGTGGCTCTAATCTTACTCTGAGGTTCACCCATTGAGAGACCGTGTTCTTCAATGAGTATCTTCAGCTCCTGAGCAAGATAGTTCCCAATGTCATCGTACTTCCCATCGCCACCATAGATCATCTCTGCTACACCGCCTGAGAACGACACCTCATCAATTGGAATCGAATAATCCAGGTCATCAGCCATCATCAATTCCTTAGCTATTGCACTCTTGGCTGGACCCAGCATCACTTCAACCAATGCCTTAGCATACTCGCGAGCAATAGTTCGTACATTCTCTTCTGGAATAGTGTCACCGATCTTGTGGCTCATGCCAAGCTCTTTCATTACAAATTGTGTTGGTCCATCAATCCGCCAAATCCTGAATTGGTCATCTATTCCGAGGAGGCGGCCGCCGATGTTGATGCAACTCGTACTCAGCACCTGGCCCATAGATACGATAGCCATGTTGCTTGTGCCACCGCCTACGTCAACATGGAGTATTGTTTTCTGACGATGTCCAGATTGAACCACAATACCAGAACCCATTGCTGAAAGAAGGGATTCTAAATTCACACCAGCGACTGCACTGACAAATTTCCCGGTCTCAGAAGACAGACGCCTGACAATCTCATCAGCATTTGTCTTCTTGGCAGTTTCTCCAGTTACAATAACTGCACCGGTCTCAACCATCTCTGGAGTGATTCCTGCTTTCTTGTATTCCTCTTGGCAGAACTTGACCACCGCCTCAATATCGATTGTATATCTATCTATTAGTGGCGTGAAGATAATGGGACTCTCATAGATTATCTCCCGATTGACCATGATGAATCTGTTTGACATGTTGAAGAAGCTGATTTCACGTTTCAGAGTGAGTCGAGAAAAGATGAGATGTGACGTTGATGAACCAATATCGATTCCAACACTCAGGACCTTCATGTACTCAACATTATCAGCTTCAACATGAGCCATCAACAGTTCAATTGGCTCATATGGTTCATCTTCAACCAGCTCCTCCACAACAGCTGCGTTTGACGGAGCTCGGGAGATCTTGATCTTCAAAGGTTGTCCACAATGTTGCGGTAGCTCCACTTCCTCTTCTGAATTCAGAATCTGCTTTTTGACATCATGGGGAACTTTGACCTCCTCGTCACAGACGGAACATATGAAGTCTATATTCACAGATTGATCGCTACCAGGCAATATCGGTCCTTTCCTCTCTGAAGCTTTACCTTGTTTCTTCATCTTCTTTCTTCGATGTGCACCATCCCAAGATGCCTTCAAAGTCATCAACATCATAGTCATAAGCGCATCAAATTCTGCACAGGGTTCTAGAACTGATGACAAGGCAGGTCTATATGAAACTATGATTCTTCGTAGCTTCTCAACTTCAGAGTCCTCTCTCAGAACATAATGTTCAAAGAACGAATTGTAAGCGTTCTCAAAAGAGTCAGTCATCTTTTCCGCTTTGTCCGGGAAATGTTTCGCAAAGAATTCAGATGTCACATGACTGACATATTTTCGAAGTGAAGCCACTGTATCAACTGACATTGTTGATTCACAATTTTCTCAGGTATTAACGACATATATAAAAAATATGTTTATATATTAAAAAATACAATAATGTATTATGGCGAAAAAAAGGAGAAGAACTCTCACAGAACGCGTACAGTCAATCTTCAGGTTCATAGAGGAACAACCAGAACCTTTCCCAAA
>JBHLRS010000084.1:0-4331 GCA_048882325.1 Candidatus Thorarchaeota archaeon
AACTGCAATGATAATAACCAGTCTGGAATATACATATACCAAAGTTCCTTTTACAACAACTTGACTGCCAACACTTGTAGTGGTAACAAAGAGTATGGTCTATATATCGGACCTACCATTAATAATCAAAATGCTTTCTACTGGAATGTTTTTGACAATAATCTAATCGGTACTGCCTATGATGGGTCTGGCTCTAATGACTTTGATTACAATTACTGGTCGGACTATAATGGCACTGATGCTGACGAAGATGGTTTTGGTGATACAGCATATACCTCCGGGGTCATCATTGATAATCATCCATTGATGTTCGAATCAACACGACCAGACTGGATTGAAAGGCCTCAAGATCAGACTATCGAGTTTGGCACACACTTTATCTATGACCTCAATGCTACAGCACCGGCACCAATCTTCTGGTCTGTGATATGGGACTCTTGGACCGCTCAGTTCACAATCGACAGCCAAGGAGTATTAGAATCAATAGGAACTCTCTCTCTAGGAGACTACGAATTACAAGTGACAGTAACCAACCTTTACGGTTTTAGCACTCTCGCCAGATTTGAAGTGAATATAGTTCTGACGCTCGATACCACAGCTCCAGACTGGGTCGTCACACCTGATGATCTGACGATTGAGTATGGCGAGGGCGTGGATTTACAGATTCATGCTCTTGACAGCTCTGGAATAGAACGCTGGACACTTAATGACACCACTCACTTCACACTGAACACAAATTACTTCAACTTGGGTAGTACTGCACGGATTACAAATAGCTCAGTTTTGGAACCAGCAACATATAGTTTGAACATAACTGCGTATGACCCATATGACAACGGCCGCTCTGCCACTTTTTCAATCACAATTCTGGAAGTCCCATCAGTATCAACAACCCCTACTACAACTTCTTCAACCAATGGTAGAGGCTCTGGCGATGTAAATCCTGTGATGACCTTTGTTCTTGGTATAGGAATTGGAGGTGCCGCTGTAATTATTGTGGTATTTGTTTTTCTACGGAAGCGGTCTTGATTGCAATAAAGACCTTTCAAAAAAACCTCCTCTTTCATACAGGTTTTTCAACCCTGCAAAGAAACAGGAGTTCCTTGACAGACATAGATATTCTTCATGAATGCACAACAGGTCTAAGACCTCAATGTGAGCTCAAGTTCAATTGGGCCATACATGTGATCATATGACCAAGATACAATAGTGGGAAATCCTCTGTCGAGTGATATTGTCCCGTTCCATTGTTCTCCGTCGTCCTCATCCGGTGACCAAGCATAGCCAAATTGAAAGCTGTTGTCAAATAGCTCTGAGAAATAGGTGTTACCCCAGTAGGGTTCGTACCAATGTTGGTCGAATGTCGGGTGATATGCATTGAGAATGGACCAATCACCAACAGGAAGGATACAACCTGATATTGACATAGATATCACATGTAACCAGGTAGAGGGCAACTCAGTTCCATTACCAAAAATGCATGACACCTTTTGGACTTCAACAATCTCGGTTTCAAACGTTGTTTTGTTAATCTCAAGATCAAGAGATGGGAGAAATGTTATTGTGACATTTATAACAGTCCCATCTAAGCTAAGCATCTTAATCCATTCTGAAACGTTATAATTGCCACCATTGTATCCTCCCCCTGACTCTACGTCAAACTGGTACGTTTCATTAACAGATACGACCCATTCTCCCTGAAACTCAACTTGTTCTGGATCTGGTTCCTGTTCTGGATTAAGTGCTGGAGGAAGGAGCAAAAACCCAATAATGACACTGGCTAACATTATAATCGCAAAACAAATCTCCTGATTACGACTAATTCTGAATCCCTCCGTGCCTGTCAAATCCTCTAGGGTAATATTGCGTCCGTATATATGAATGGTTTCTACAAAACCTTTCTTGTGTCTATCAAGCACAATTAAAACGGTTGGTGACACTCTATTCAAACCATGCCTAACCTCTTCAGAAAGAATGTTCTTGACAAATTTGCGAAACTAGTGCCTGAACTAGAACCTACACTGCGAAAAGCGAGTATGAAACTGGAACCAACACTCCAACCACCTTTCAACATGCTTACACGTTCAATCATCTATCAACAGCTGGCCTACAAAGCAGCAAAAACCATTCACGACAGGTTCCTTGCACTCGTGGGAAAACTGACACCAGCAAGAGTTCTTGCAAAGTCCCAGGAGGAATTACGCTCTGTTGGTCTCTCGAGACAAAAAGCATCGTACATCCACAATGTTGCAGAGGCATTCAGTAGGGGTGGGTTCCTCTGGAAATATCGCACGATCGACTCGCTGAAGTCTCTCTCGACTAAGGAGATAACTGACCTCTTCGTACAAATTAGGGGGATTGGAGAGTGGACAGTCCATATGTACCTACTTTTCGCACTCGGGAAATTAGATGTTCTAGCCTCAGGAGACCTCGGTGTTAGAAAAGGGGTCATGAAGCTCTATAAGCTTGATAAGTTACCTTCACAGAGACAGGTTGACAAGATAGCAGAATCTTGGCACCCTCTAGAGTCGGTCGGTACATACCTAGCTTGGCGGGCTCTAGATGAGGAAACTATTGCTGAAGCTGACTTGTGATTTGATAGATCCCTAAGGTCTTTGCCAGTTTGCACTCATCTATAAGTCTCGAAAAGCCCTTTCTTAATATTCTATAGTTACATTTTGGAGTGTAAACTATGACTGGTAGAAAGAGGCAACCATCCACACTCTGCGTCCAAGGTGAACATGTTCAGACCGCTGGACCTGCGGTAGTCCCAATCGTTCAAACCTCCACCTTCGTTTTCGAGAATCAGCAGCAGATGCTGGACTCAGTTCAGGGTAAAACAGGAAAAGATGTGTACACTAGATGGAGTAATCCTACAACGAAGAACGTAGAGCAGAAGATGAATGCTCTAGAGTGCACTGAGGACACTCATGTTCTAGCCTCAGGAATGGCTGCAATCTCCTCCGCTGTCATGGGACTTGTAAAGAAGGGAGACCGGATTCTCTCTAGTGATTCAATCTACGGAGGGACTGTTCATCTCTTCAACAAGATACTCACTCCAAACGGAATTGAGTTTGATTATGTTGACACCAACGAGTTGGCTGATAGATTGGCAGACTCAGGATCAACATACAAATTGGTGTTTTTTGAAACTCCTACAAATCCAACGTTGAAGATTATCGACATCAAGAAAGTGGCTGAAGCTGCTAAGGCTACAGGCACAATCAGCATGATTGATAGTACTTTTGGCTCTCCAATCAATCAGAGGCCCCACACACTTGGAATTGATTTGGTGATGCATAGTGCCACCAAGTACCTCGGGGGTCACAGTGATATAATTGCTGGTACAATCTCCGGACCAAAAGATTTGATGGCTGAGGTTCGCAGTGCGGCGAAACTCTTAGGCGGGACTATGGATCCATTTGCTGCATTCCTACTTGATCGTGGGATTAAGACGCTTGGCGTGCGGGTTCAAAAACACAACTCAAACGCAAGCTTCCTTGCAGAGAAACTATCCCACGATTCACGTGTCAGAAAGATTCACTATCCAGGTCTCTCAAGTCATTCACAGTATGATATTGCTAAGAACCAGATGGACGGATTTGGTGGGATGATGTCAATCGACATCGACTCTGATTTAGCTGGAACCAGCAAGTTCGTGGATTCACTAGAGGTGTTCTTGAACGCAGTTTCTCTAGGAGGGGTCGAGAGCTTAGCAAGCATTCCTGCACTCTCAACACACTATGGACTTGAGGAGAGCGCACTAAACGAGATGGGTATATCTCAATCAACTGTCCGGCTTTCGGTTGGAATCGAAGATCCGAATGACCTGCTGAACGACCTGATGGCTGGACTGGACGTAGTATGTTAGTATTATCTCCACAATATGGCCATTTGTTAAGATGAACAATTTGTGTCTTAACTGGTCCGAATGTTTGATGAGAGGGTTCCATCAATTTTCTTCATCAGCTTCACGATTGACCATCCAGAATATGACTACACGCCTTCTAGGACCATTTTATTCATGGAAGAATTCTACAGACCGGTTATATTCAGAATTTACTATGTTTCTCCTGATTGGGAATGACAGTAGAACAAGAATCAGCCTACATCTCTTTCAAGAAGGAGAGGACTGAGTGTGGTCGTTGTGCCTGCATCATCCTCTACACCAGTGAACAGTGTGTCCTCTGTGATGCCGCCCTTGAAATCATGTATAGCGTCATTTCCGACTTTGGCTTGTCATCTTCTGTCATCCGAGAGGTGGATGTTGCGAAAGGTGATGACGATGGTTGTGGACTTCCAGCCCCAGTCGGACTGCCTGCGATGCGAGT
>JBHLRS010000085.1:0-4204 GCA_048882325.1 Candidatus Thorarchaeota archaeon
TACGTTCAGACAAGTGATGATCCTGAGCGGCAATATTCACCCTTTGTTCTCGCACAAGCTGCTAAAGCGATGGATATTGAGCCAATGATTTATTTCTTGGGTCAAGGCTTGAGAGTCTTGCAACCTGGAAAAGCAGAAAAAATCAAACTAGGCTCATTCCCAAGTCTGCAAGAGATGATTGAGAAGACTGCAGAGATGGGAATTCCTATCTATGTGTGTGAGGCATCCAAGCAAATGCTCGGGTGGGACAAGGTTGAATTAAGCCCAGAATGCAAGATTGTCGGGGCTGCAACACTTAATGACCTAGTCCTAGAAGCAGACGCAACTCAATGGTTCTAGTTCAGGTTTGATGGAGATATGGCGAAAGGAATCTACTTAGACTACCAGAGTGCGAAACCAGTTGACCCCAGAGTCATCGAAGGGATGAGTAAGTATTTCTCAGAGGCTTTTGGAAATCCCTCGGCGCTACATCATGTCGGGGATGTTGCAACAGATGCCCTAGAAGAGAGTAGAAAAAAGATTGCAAAGTTCATCAATGCGGATGAGGATGAGATTATCTTCACATCAGGTGCCACTGAGGCAATCAACATGGGTATTATCGGATATGCCCTTAGAAACCAGAAGAAGGGCAATCACATCATAATATCTGAGATAGAACACATCTCGATACATAACATTGCGAAACATCTAGAGAGACAGGGATTTCAGATATCTAAGGTACCTGTTGACCAATATGGAAAAGTGAGTGTGCATAAGCTTGAGCGCCGGATCACAGACCAGACAATTCTCATTTCAATAGGGATGGCAAGTAATGAGATTGGAACTGTCCAGCCAATAAATGAGATTGGAAAACTAGCGGCAGAGAAAGGAATCGCATTTCATACAGACGCAGTCGCCGCTGAAGGTCTTCTACCTATTGATGTTAGGAAAAGCAACATCAATCTCATGGCACTCTCTTCCAATGACCTCTATGGGCCCCGAGGCGTCGGTGTCATGTACATGCAGAAGAAGTACAGGGTCAATCCTCTTCTTATCGGAGGAGGTCAAGAGCGAGGTCTTAGATCTGGTAGTGAAGATATCACTGGAATAGTTGGAATTCGGATTGCAGCTGAGGTAATGCAAAAGGAAATGAAATCAGAGGTCAAGCGATTTCAGAAGTATCGTGATAGGATGATCAAGCAGGTCTTAGAGGAAGTACCTGACAGCCATATGAATGGTCATCCAACAGACCGTCTTGCATCCAATGCACACTTCAGATTTGATGGAATTGAGGGCGAGTCCATTTTGCTCTCATTCAAAGATCTGGGAATCGCTGTGTCAACAGGTTCAGCCTGTACATCGAAGACACTTGAGCCATCCCACACGCTCATTGCCACTGGACTCCTCCACGAGGAGGCGCATGGTTCACTTCAGCTCACGACTGGACGATTTAACACAGATGAAGACATTGATATAGTACTTGAAGCCGTGCCAAAGGTGGTTTCACGACTAAGAGAACTATCTCCAATTTACAAATCCAAGTAAAGGTAAAAGAAGATGAAATCGACAAAGTATAGCGAAAAAGTTCTTGATCACTTCCGCAATCCTCGAAATGTAGGGACACTTGAGGGAGATGATGTTGCTGTAGGGAAGGTTGGAAATCCAACCTGTGGAGATATTATGGAGGTCTTTATTCGCATCGATGGTGATGTGATCACTGATGCAAAATTCAGGACCTTTGGTTGTGGATCAGCCATTGCCACCACAAGTATGACGACTGAAATGGTCAAAGGCATGACACTAGACGAAGCAATGAAACTCACCCGACAAGATGTGGCTGAAGAACTTGATGGATTGCCACCTATCAAGATGCATTGTTCAAACTTGGCTGCAGATGCTCTTCATGAAGCTATAGTCAACTATAGGCGAGGAAGGGGAGAACATGTCGATGAAGTGGACATGACATCTGTACCAGAACCTGGATGCGTTATTGGGCAGGATGAGTTTTTGAACAAGGGAGTCTGGCTAGGTGTTGATGATCCTGATGCATTCAAGGATCAGCGAACTCTGATTTTACACTCTGGGGACGAGTCCGTTGAAGCCGCAATTGAGTTGACCAGTCAGACCGACCGTGTTATCCTTCTCACTCCTGAAAAGACTGTTGTCACAACACCAGAACTAGAGAAACAACTAGAGGAATCAAATGTAAAATTACTAACTGAGTCAAGACTACTCGAGATCCGTGGTGAGTTTGAAGTAGAGAAGGTACTGATATTCAACATCGATGAGGATGAGGAGTACGAACTCTTCGTCGACGCTGTAGTGATAATTGAATAGCGACAGGTACAAATGACATCTTCAGTTACAGCCAGATGTCATGATAGAATACAGACCTGTAACCACGGATGATCAGTCCTTATTGGAGAATATGTACAGGAAGGAGATTGAAGACCATTCAGAACGCGCAAAGAGATTTGCTAAAGACCTAGTTCATCGATTTAATACTATTATTGCCATCTCGGAAGATGAGGTGTGCGGAACAGTGGCTTGGGAGCCTAGGGGAGGTCTCGATGATGGAGTTGTTGAGATGACTGGTCTGGGTGTTATTGAGAGTCATAAGCGTCGGGGAATAGCTTCGAAACTTGTCAATGCAATGTTAGTAGATGCGGCTCACTTTTTTGCAATGGAAGGATATGATTTGAGAGTAGTTATTCTTTTCATGGAGAAAATGAACGAAATAGCGCGAAGGTTCTACTCAGCGAACAAATTCAAAGAGGTTGCGGTCATACCTTCTCTATATCCTGATGATGATGCAGCTATTTGGACACGTCATCTTTGATACTACGTGGGTGAGAGAAAAATGTCAAAGAGACCGGCCATTGGCACACTGCAAGAGCGGTCTCTGCATGCAAGCCTGAAGGAATTGTATTGTACTGGTGATGCAAAGACGGAAGTTCAAATTGATGGATTTGTCGTAGATGTCGTGAAAGGCGGATTGTTGATCGAAATACAGACACGCAATTTTGCTGCGATCAAGAATAAGTTACGGACTCTCTTCAAGGTCTATCCTGTGAGATTGGTCCACGCATTACCAAGAAGAAAGTGGATTGTGAAGGAAACATCAGATGGGTCTACACAGTTGAGCAGAAGACTATCCCCCAAGAGTTGTGGTTTTGAAGACATTTTCGATGAACTCGTACGGATACCAAGTTTCATCATTCATTCAAATTTCTCAATAGAAGTTCTGTTGATTGATGAGGAAGAGATTCGACGTAAGGACGGAATGGGGAGTTGGCGAAGAAGAGGATGGAGTATCGTTGATCGAAGACTGATTGAGGTTATAGACAGGCGGGTGTATGAAACACCATCTGACTTCCTACACTTCATTCCTGACTCTCTTGAGAAACCATTTACGAATTCGGACCTTGTGAACGCTCTCGACATCTCTAGACGTCTAGGTCAGAAGCTGACATATAGCTTGAGAAAGATGAACGCTCTGAAAATAGTGGGTAAAAGGGGAAATGCACTTCTTCACGATATTATGTAATCCAACCTATTTACTACCAAGTACATCATGGATGTCTCGCAAATACTCGCTACCAGGGGTCTCCCATTGGTTGGTAGTTTCGTTGTAGAGATCGTAGGGATGGGAATCCATACTCATCTTAGCATCATGAATAGTCTGTACAAAGCAGGACACTAAGTGTGGACGGAGGACATCAAGACCCCTAAGATATCCTGTGAGGTGTTCAGAGTTAAGAGCGAGTTGAATAGCGAATCGTGTACGCGATTCCATAGTGATTGTTGCTGAGAACGGGAGCTGATAAAACACATTCAGAATTTGATTCTGAGGGTGTTCCAATTCTATAAAGCTAATCGTGTTTAGCTCATTCTTCGTTGTGCTCATAGTGGATCTATAACCCTTGATGATTCCTTCATCCTCCAGCCGTCTGATTCTCTTGTTTACCTGAGCTTCCGATAAGGAGAGAGCCTCAGCCAGTTTCTTTTGCGTGATTTCTCCATCATCGAACATGTAGCGAAGAATTTGAATATCATATTCGTCATGGTCCATGATTGGCTGCACTTCGTCTAGTGATAGATTGAACTTCTTCTTCGATTTGAGAATAGTGGGGATATGATCCCTCCATTCACGCCAATCCCAAACCCAGCCCAATGCAGAATTGAAGTGAGTATAATCAGCTGGTTTTGCATCAAAGTCCGTTAT
>JBHLRS010000086.1:0-4161 GCA_048882325.1 Candidatus Thorarchaeota archaeon
ACAAAAATATGATATCCACTCAAGTCAAAGCAATTGAGAGGGTCAAATCATTACTGAATGGAATGATCTGAAAGAGTGCCCATGGTGTGGTGGAAAATACATTACGGGCTATGAAGTGCCTAAATCAGCTAAAACTAGACGATCTTCTCCATCTTATTTCTGTTCAAGAGAATGTTCGTGGGCATTTGACTATAAGACCAGTTTAGGTTTGTCAATAGTGCTAGTTTCTATCGGCGTTATCTTTTCAGTTCTCTATTTTGCATTTCCTTCTATTTTTCAATCAAGATTTCCTCTTGATACGATTATCCTTGCTACTGTGGGATTTGGTTGTGGTTTACCATCACTCTGGATGACCAATACAACCAGAATGATTAGAAGAGAAATTCCTCAGGACTCACGGCGAGGTCAACGAATTGACGAACCAGACTCAGAATATCGAGATTACTGAATCATGTTATGAAACTCGCCACCTTCTTCTATCTCTTCCAAAATGATTTCGACTTGTTCTGCAATATGAAGAATACCGATCCCATTCTGGTCCTCTTGAATGTGTCAATTTCCTTTCTTAGCCTGTTCTCTTCTGCTGGAGCAAGTTTCTTCTTGCTTAGGAAACTTAGAAGGGGTTTGTAGTATCTCTCTTCCCAGTCCTCATGAGGTACTCTGATTTGTCCTCGTAGTCGATACTCATGTTTCTTAATTATCTGTATCTTTTGCTCAAGAGCTGCATCCTCATCATGCACTACAAGGTACCCATCTTTTGAGAGAAGTCTTTTCCAATCTCGAATTCCCTTCTCAAAGCCCACAACGAAGATCGAGCCTTCTGCCCAGATGATGTCGTAGGTGTCACTGACGCGGTTGAGGTCACGCATTGATGCCTGTCTAACAGAAATTCTGTCTGAGAGTCCCAAGTCCTTTATTCTTTTTTTGAGTGTAACAAGTGCCGGGACATCGATGTCAACAGCTGTGAGATGTCCATTGCACATCTTCGCAATCTCGATTGTGTGTAATCCCGATCCACATCCAATATCCAAGATTGAAGGTTTGTCCATTGATGGAAGAATCTTGAACGCTGCTCTCGTGAATTCCAGCAGATTAACTCGCAACCTGTCACGGATCTCTTGGTGCGACATATCAGAATCACCTTTTCCTCATCACAGATTTACTAGTGAATGTTCTCTATTTAAGATGATTAGAGAAGTAACTGCGACGATAGAAACACGATTGGTACCGACTAAATGAACTAACGATTTCCATATGCTCGTCACCTTCTCCAATCTTGTCGAAAACATGATAACCGTTCAACCTTAATGCATGTTGAGGGTAGTACAATAACTGAATGGGAAGATCTCAAAGTCTGTGACTGGTGCGGTGGTCGATTTGAGAAAGGCTTTGACGGTGTCAGAAAGAAAAGAATTCCTCCTTCGTATTTCTGTTCTTATGAATGCAGTTTAGCATCGGGGTATTATCGAACACTTCTCTATGGGGTTGTCTTTGTTTTCGGTAGCTTCCTGTTGCTTGTTGGTTGGCTGGTTTTTCCAGTCCTAGTAGAGGACGCATTTCAATTTCCGATTCTTTTTGGCTTTCTTCTCTTTGGCCAAGTGCTAGGATGGCCAATGATGTGGTGCGCAAAAGATAGCAGGACGCACAGACGTACCACGCCTCAGGATTCAAAAAGAGGGCAGATGGTTGGTGAACTACACGAACATCACAATCCTTAAATCATAATAATTCACAATCGTTAACAATCATGTTGATTCTGTATCTGACCAGTTTTGGAATTCTCCTCTCAGTGGCGTTCTACGTTTACAGTGAAAATCTAGCGAAGCATCGGTCAGGCAGAACAAGTGGGACCGCTGGGAAAACTGGTCGCGACATGTGGGTGGCAACTCTTCTCGATTGCGACTTTGAACCAGCCAAGGTTCGATTTGGACCAGCAAAGATTATCCCTGCAGACCGAGTCCTTAATCATGCTGCTCACAAGGAGAACTTCTCTCGCCACATGGAGAGTAAATGAGACATAGCAACTTCTCAATCCCTATGGAATTCTTAATTAACCACCCCACGGATTAACCAAGAAGTTGATGTCCATGCAGAGTAAACACACACTTGATGTAATTCAAGTCGATGCATTCACGGATACTCCATTTGGAGGAAATCCCGCAGCAGTAGTCTTGGGAGCTGATCATGTCAGTGAAAAAACAATGTATAAGATTGCTCGTGAGATGAACGTGAGAGAAACCGTGTTTATTTCTAAATCTCAGGTGGCGGACTTTCGATTTAGATACATGACTCCGAAGAGTGAGATTGGGTTTTCAGGACATCCAACGATAGCCGCCTTCCATGCGTTAGTGCAAGAGGGTCATATCGAGCTGATTAGCGATGTGACAATGGTGCGGCTTGAAACTAATACTGGAGTTCTTGACATAGAGATTGTACGGAATGAATCAACTGGACGCCATGAGATTCAAATCACTCACAACAAACCTCAATTTATGGACACCTATGATCCGAAGGACTATGTGGAGGCATTAGGACTCTCTTTGGCAGACTTTCACTCACCAAATCCCCTCCAGACTGTGAGTACTGGTACTCCACATCTTATGATGCCTGTTTCTACAAGCAGGTCTTTAGATAGAATCAAACCAAACTGGGACCGATTGAAGGAGTTGCAGGCTGATTCGGACTATGTTTCACTCAGTGTTTTCACTAGGGACACACGCGAGCCCACATCCGACGCACAGGTACGACATTTTGCTCCAGCACTAGGCGTGTATGAAGATCCTGTGTCGGGCTCAGGAGCTGGAAGTCTTGGGAGCTACTTAATTAGATATGGCCTGATGGAGGCAACATACCCTGTGACAAGTATTGTAGTCGAACAGGGTCATTATGTAGAGCGCCCAGGAAAGATATTCGTTGAGGTCCGTGGTGACCATGAAGGGATCGATCAAGTCAAAGTTAGTGGGACTGCAGTAACTGTGATTAAAGGCAAACTGCAATTCTAATGATCTGTTACTAATGTGGTGGATATGCCCGTTGTCCTGATTCAATGACTCGCAGACTCAGGAGGAGTATTTCCTCTCCGCTTGAATCGAGCATCTTCTCCATTTGTTCATAGGCACTTGGAATATTGTCCTTCATGTACTTGAGAAACTCTTCTTTTGACTCTGTGAGAGCTTTGTGCATTCCTTCAACGTGGGTGATGAGTGTAGGTTCCCAAGGCTTCCTACTCTTTCTTGATTTAGGCATTACCTGCTTGAGAGTTCTGACGATTTTGTTTGCCAATTTCTTTGACTCTCGAACGCGATGATCACTTGACATATCGCGTTTCTTCTTTTTCTTCTTCGAAGCAGCATGAGCTTTTGCGATGAATTCCTTGACCTCTTCAGGTGTCATAGCTGGCTCTTCAATCTCCGATTCAATAACAAGCCGTTTCCAAGCTCTCTTGCCCTGGAACTCAACAGGAGAAACGTATCCTTTTGCTTCCATATTCATCAGATACTTACGAAACATATCCTCAGTGATTAAGGAGGTAGGTGCTGACATGACCAAGAACTTTTGGAACAGCACAGCTTCAAACTCAATGACCGCCCAGCCAAAAGCACTCACTATACCTATCTCAATCTCTCTCTCCAGGTCGTTGGCGTCCAACCCGTAAGACATCTTACTTACCCTCTCTCTATAATATCGTTAAATTAACTCTCCTCTAAACATATGAACATTCGCGAATCCGATTTTTATACAGGTCTGTGCCCAAATCGACAAGTCTGATGTTTTTTCCCAGTCAACTTGACGGAATCATAAAAAAGAAGAAGGGGGTGACCAGACAATGGTCTGATCACGATCACTAGATTCTCTAACGCTTCTTCACGAAAATGACGACAATCAACAGGATAACAACAGCTCCACCTATACCTAAAATCAACATGAGGTTCTGAGGTAACGGTGGCGGAGGTGTGGTTGATGGTTCGGTCGGCGATGTCGATGTTGTTTCAGTAGGTGTGGTCGTAGAGGTCGATGTTGTTGTAGTAGTGGTTGTAGTTGTCGTGATGACTGGTGGTGTCCAATCGATGGTGAAGGACACTCTGTAGGCAATGTTTCCAGAATTGTCATGAGCCTCTATGACGAAGGACAATGAACCACTGGTCACATCAGAGATTACGC
>JBHLRS010000087.1:0-3546 GCA_048882325.1 Candidatus Thorarchaeota archaeon
TCTGCCGTACAGGCAAGAGAAACAGATGTAGTTTCACTTGCCCATTGTTTCAGGACATGTTGTCATGAACTCATGCAGTGGTATTCAAATCTGAACTATCTAGCATAAAGTGGTAGATGATTTCAGGACCACCTGAGTATATGATGTCATAATGAACGACGTAAGTTGGTACACCATTGGAGAGAGAAACGTTTGCAGCGATTCCTACTTTTTGATCAGTCATAAAGCCTCTATCTTTTTGAATCACCAGTCTATCGGAATACATTCTAGTTGCTATCAGATATTCATCATATCCCATATTCCAACTAGTTATGGAATTATATTGAGGAAAAGCACCTTCAATCCAGTTCCAACCTCCTAGAGGCAAGAATCCAAAGGATAGCCAAGCGGAGATAGTACTTGTGGAGAAAGAGGATGCATTTTCATCTAAAATCGTACAGTTAACTTTTCTAGAATCAAGGATTTGGGATTCGAATGATGTTACATTGGATACCTCTGCAAGTGAGGGAAGTGAAGTTATCTCTACTTGAATCTGGAAGAATATTACGGTCGGGTAATCGTAAGAATTTGGATAGTATGAAACATTATACAAGAAGGTATCACCAACATCAACGCCCCAGTAGAATTCTGGAGCTGAACCCGGACCTGGATCTGTGTTCGGAACTTCTGGCCCATACATTGCTAAGGGAATCATAATGATACCAGCAACTATCACAAGAAGGGCGATTCCTGTCTTTGATTTATTCATTCCATTCTAACTCCCGCAACATGCATTATATGATTTAGACAAAATCATAGCCTCTGACTAACACTAGAAGCATCATGTTAATCAGCCCATATAAACTTACAAGAAAAATGAAGAGGAAGATCGTCATGGCTCGTGAGATTTTCGGACCGGACTATCTGCCATACAGGCAAGAGAAGCAGATGTAATTTCATCTATTGAAAGAGGTCTAATTGACATTTTTCTTGTTCTTCTTTCTTCTGTTGAAGAATGCTAATTAGATAGTACTATCAAGATAATTCCTGATTGCGTTGGCCACCATTAGCACTGTTTCATCTCCAATCTTCATGAGATTCTTGGTAAGACCAAATCCAAGATTTCGATTAGGGTCAGCAAATCCTAGTGAGCCTCCATAGCCGGGATGGCCGAATTCTCCACCGGTCTCGCCCATTGCGATACTCCAGTCATGACAAATATTTCCTCCAAGGAGATACCCAAGACCGATTCGGATTTGCCCTTTGGATATGTCGTCCCGAGCATCATTCTGGAGCGCGCGAATCATCTCGACTCGTTCTTTTGATAGAATTCTGATTCCATCTAACTCTCCAAAGCCAGCAAGCATTGCATAGTGTCGAGCAATGGCACGAGCGTTCATGATTCCACCACAGGCAGGGATGCAAGCTCGTCGGACATCTGGTCGATTGACAGCTTTAGCGCAGGTAATCTGTGGGGGTGTCACTCGTGAAACCAAATCATCTGAGTCGGATGCCTCAGTATCAGGAATTGGTTCTTCTCTAAGTGGCGCAACACGATGTTCCACAATGTCAGGAATGCCCAGATAGAAGTCATTGATACCTAAAGGTTGACAGAGTTCTTCCTGAACAAACTGCGAGATGGGGCGACCATCGACTCGACGTAGGATCTCACCAATAATCCACCCAAAGGTCCAAAAATGGTAGCGTGTCGTTGACCCAGGGGACCATAGCGGCTTAAGGTCAGCTATTGATGAGCACATTGAATCCCACTCTGTCATCATCTCTGGGGTCACATCCTCAGGCATCTGTGGTATACCAGAGGAGTGAGTGAGGACATGACGAACTGTGATCTTGTCCTTGCCATGCGCTGAAAACTCAGGCCAGTATGTTTCAACTGGTGTGTCGTAATCTACAAGACCACGGTCGGAAAGAATGTGAATACAGGTTGAAACAAACCCTTTGGTCGTCGACCAGGAGGTGAATAGCGTATCACCATTAACCGGTTTTCCACTGACCTCATCCGCAACCCCAGCCCATGTATCGACCACGAGTTCGCCATCAACATAAACTGCTATCTGTAAGCCTATTTCTTCACCTGATTCAACTAGTCCATCTATTATCTTCTGTACTGTAGAATTCAGTTCATCTTTCATGCACATTCTTTCCAAGCTTCAGCTATTTCCTGAGCAGGAAAAGAGTCTTTGCATCGTCATAGTACGTGAAATCTTCGGAGCAGATTATCTGCCATACAGGCAAGAGAAACAGATGTAGTTTCAAATCTCGAATTGAGAGAGGTAAAAATTCACTCCATTCTTCTTTTCAGGCCAATTACCGATTTTCTCAGTGGTACTGCATTTTTAGGTACAATGAGTATTAAACAGAACCCTTTACCGCAGACTTAGTAAAACGATGTTACTTATACTTTCTCAGCAATCTAGTTTCGTGTGTTGTAGTAGCCCTACAAATTTTGATACCTACTCTGTCAATAACGGGGTACTACAACATACAGCTAAGATTGTAAGATGAAGAACTATGACAACGAATAAATCAAACCTATATCTATACTTCCAATTCACTATCAAATGAACGTTGAAGGATGTGGTTCTTTCTGGATCTAATTGACAGAAGGCTTGTTTTCGAGTTGTCAGCGAATTGTAGAGCTACGTATCGAGCACTCGCAAAATCACTAAATCTAAGCCCAAATGCAATCAAGAATCGTATTGCAAATTTGGTGGAGAGAGGTGTCATCCTCAGATTTACTGTAGGTCTTACGCCAATAATGATGGATGCAGAGGATATTATTGCAATAGTTTTTACTGATGGGACGGAGAACTCCGATATTTTGATTTCTCGAATAGGAAGAATCCCTTGTGTTTTTAATGTCGCTCCACTAGTCAATCCACAAGGTGGCTCATATCTCATAAATGGACTCTGTACAAGTCCAGCAATGGTTGCTGAGTTGGGTTCTACTCTAAGAACTCAAAAAGAAGTTCAATCTGTCGAGATGCATCGTGAATACTGGGATGAGTCATTGTCCTTAAGTCAAATATCATATCCAGCAATGATGAAACTATCTCCCGATAGAGTGAAGAAGATAGAGTTCACAAAATCCCAGATTCAGGTTCTAAGTTGTCTAGTTGAAGACGCTCGAATGCCTATCAAAGATATTTCGAGTAGGACTGGGATGACACCAAAGACAGTTCGTAGAATTCTGAATCAATTGGAGCCAGGTAAGGGGATCTTGTACTATCCTAGATTAAATTTCACTGTTGGTGGTTTTGTTGATGCTTGGGTACGAATGAGATGGGATAACAAGAAGACATCTTTGAGAGACCTCTCTCAGTGGCTTCAAAGTCAGTTTCCTGATGAATTACTTGCTCTCTTCATATCATCATCTGACGCTGTTATATTTGCGGACTTGTTAGTCGATAGTATAGAGGATGTGTATTCAATTTCGAATCAGATTAGAAATGCCGCATTTATCAAATCAACAACAACACTGGTTGCGTCAGCAAGTTACGCTTTTGATAGACTGACTGAGGTGGAACTCAGAAAGATTGTTGAAAA
>JBHLRS010000088.1:0-3090 GCA_048882325.1 Candidatus Thorarchaeota archaeon
TTCAAATCACACCCGCGGCACCATTCATACTGCTTTTGATTGATAAATAACAGCCATATCATAGAGCTGTTTGCACACCAGTCAACAGCAAGATGAGCAACGCAATGATGAACCCAATCTTCGCTGAATTCATCTGGACCTTCTGCAGTTGTGCTAGTTCTGGAGATGGTCCCTGAGCGGCAAGTTTTGCAACCTTAGGTGCCAGTACTTCAAAGCCATATATTGTGGCTATGACTGCGAACGCGATGAGTACATGTTTGATCAGTAAAACGATTGCCCATTCACTCGAGAGTGAAAGATAGGTCGGATTCATCATGAGAGTTATTATCACGCCAGTTGTGAGAAGAATCAGAATGCTGACATAAACCAGAGGTTTGAACTTCTTCATGTAATTGTTCATGAAATTTCCTGCCGCTGGTGGTTCTAACGAGGCTCCAATTGATGGCATGAGAACCAAGACATTGGTCGATAGACCACCAAACCAAGTTACAGTTGCTATAAGATGGAACCAATTCAAGACTCCAAGAAGTATTTGTATTGAAGTTGCCATTTGATTCACCTATCATGTGAAGAGTTCACTTTTATCAGATTTTAACCTCTTATTCCTTATGGTTTATAAAATGTAACTCATCTGTTGATCAAGTTCGGCTGGCGACACAAAATTACTCTCTTAATTTCCGCTTCTAACTGCATGTATTGTATTAACGCTTCTATATCAAAACTAATTATGCTAGACTCTGAAGAGAGAGATGAGGATATAATGCGACGATTGAATCCAGAAAAACTCAGTGTCAGGTTTATCAGTCCAACTAATGAGAGCGGTCCTTTGCATCCACGAGCATATACGTTGACACATTCTGACAGAACTGGAAATCTCTTCTTGACCATTGGACCAGATTATGACAGAAAACAGATACGTGGATGGTACACTCGTTTAATGCGAGATGAGGTCTTGGCAAATTGGACCGGAACTTCAGAAAACCCAGAACTACATGTTCATTGTGAAATTGGACGAGGGATTGGCTCCTCAAGTTTCAGGGAATCTATTTTTCGAAGAGAACTAGATTTGGTTTTGGAAACATTTCGTTTTGGTGACAGAAGAATATTCGAAAAAGTACCTGTTTTGGATGATGCGCAGGTTCATGTTTACTTCAATGCTCGAAAAGAAGAAGACAGTAAGGTGGAAGTTTGGGGTAGGATGAAGGACTATTCTTGACAGTTCGTAAGAAGTGTTCAAATCAGACCCGTAGTACCATTCCTCTCAATTATGGAGTTGCAGGTGTAACCAGAGGTGCTTCCTTTGGTTTCTCGGACCTCGCCTCACTCATTCCCTTCTGTCTTCTCCAGAAATACAGTAAGCCAATGCCCAAGTAGGCTAGATAGGAAGCAACCTCAAGAGCAGAGGGGTTCCCATTGTATCCAAACAATGCTTTTGCCATGCCACCTATCAAACCATTCTCATGAAGAAGTGGATACCCGCCATCCGGTAGGAGTGGTGGATTGATGTTCCAGACCTCCATTGGTCCGATCAGAAGTAGACCAGCTTCTTGTAGTTCATGAATCCCATACGCTACCATTCCAGCAGCAAACAGAATGAGGAAGATTGAGGTCCATTTGAAGAGTGCTTTCAGACTGATTCTCAAAGACCCCTTGTAGATTCCCACTCCAAGAATTACTGCAATTCCAAGACCAAGAGCTATTCCTATGTAACTCTGAATTCCTTCCTGGATGACCAATGCCATGCTGAAAAGCGATAGCTCGACTCCTTCTCTTAGCACCAGTGAGAAGCTTAGAAGAGCAAGACCAATCCCACTCTGCTGTATAACTGACATCGCCATTGAGTCCTCGATTTCTTGCGTGACTCTTGCTCCAGCATTCCACATCCACACTATCATTGTTGTGAGGAGCAAAGCGGCAATGAGAACCACAGACCCTTCAAAGATGTCCAGCATCGGACCTTCAAAGATACCCCATAGAAGACCAACAACAAGAGCTACACCAAAACTGGTCAATATGGCAACTAAAGTTCCTGAAATCACATATTTCCTGAGATCAGTCTGATTCGTCTTTCTCAAATATGACAACATGATTGCGATAATCAGAGCTGCCTCTATACCCTCTCGAAGGGAAATGATGGTTGGAGATATTATCATTGTTGGTCACGTAAGTAACATTAACGATAGTTAATAAACTTACTATTCGGTCCTTAACGACATAAAGCCGACTCAACTTGGCCACTGATACTTACTAAATATCAGAGGTCAACAGTTCAAATTCGCTTATTCCCAATATTCACTTTGGGCGTGTTACTTTGGTTGCTGTAATCTTGAGGACAACACCTGCGGATGTCGGATCAGGACAACGAACAAACTCTGTGGTCACACCATCCTTGTTGATGATCTTCTCATACGGAGTTCCTTCGTAGGACCATCCAAGCGTGCCATCATGTCGTAGAACCTTAATCATATGACTTGCACTTTCAATTAGCCAAGTACACATCTTACCTGTCTGATCGGGATACTTGAATTTCTCACCAACCTTATGTCTTGTACAACCACTTTCGAATATCTCAAGCTCAATTTCTCTCAATGGATACCCACCAAGAGTGAGGAATGACAGCCTAACAAAAGGAGTTTCTATTCACGCAGGATTTTAGCTGGTTTGGTACCTTCACCAGATTGTTAATATCAATAGATGCCTATCAGACAGACAAGGAGTTTCAACATGAGCGTTGAATGGGGACTACTTCCTGCTGGTATTGATGAAACTGATTTAGTGATGGTACTCCTTGCGGCACTCATTCTCGCCCTTCTTGTCATTGGTTTGTTCGTTGTCTTTCACTGGTTCTATGCAATGCTTGGTACACTTACAATCATTGCTGGAATTCTATATGGTATCAGTGTATTAATTAAAAAAGAAGATTCAGATGACTGAAGAAAAAAGAGATGTGGGGGGAGTTGCACCCCCGTAAGTCATTATCTATGTGGACTCATCAGAGTCTTGGTAACCATCATGGTATGTAGTTCCGTACTGGACTGATCTCTGGTCTCCGAGAACCCTCTTCCAGAAAGGTGTCTTTAGACGACGCCT
>JBHLRS010000089.1:0-3078 GCA_048882325.1 Candidatus Thorarchaeota archaeon
CACTTTACTAGTGGGAACCTTAGACTTGGCGGCAGTTGGTTCAATGGCTTCAGCTTTAACTATGCCTTCGGAATCGAAAGCCACAGTGTTTCCATTAGTATATTTCCCGACAGCTACGTCAGGTCTCATGCTCTTGATTGAGATAACTAAAATCGTAGTCCTAGGACCAGGTTTGGTTCCTGTTCTGTCAATTTTCGGAATTCTTTTGGCGCATCTGATAGCAATGATAACACTCTCAGCCTCAGTCTTTCACTTCGCACTTTCACCCTGAAAGGTGTTAATTCCAAAACCTTCATATTGAAAGTTTAGTCATCCGCGAGCAATTCGAGTTGATTGACTGTGAGTAACAGAAGACTGATTTTCTTCGGTTTTACAGCTGCTCTATCTTTACTCTATGTGTATATGACTTGGATCTATGCACCACCTGAACAAGACCAGGGAGAGCTTATTCGAATATTCTTCCAACATATAGCCCCAGCCCTAGTTGGATATGGAGCGTTTGGAGTGACCCTTGTGTGTAGTGGTCTGTATCTCTGGAAGGGAGAGATGAAGTATGATGTGCTTGGAGCCGCATCAGTGAAGATCGGTCTTTTCTATACAACGATTACTTTGATCAGTGGTTCAATTTGGGCTGGCGCAGCCTGGAATAGTCCATGGAACTGGGATCCAAGAGAAACTACAACATTAATTCTCTGGATTGCATATGCATGTGTTCTTGTGTACCGTGCTTCAGTGACTGATCGTGAGTCAAGAGCTCAATATGGTTCTATCTTTGGAATAGTCGCCTTCCCAATGGTGATTCTCAGCTATCTATCAATTCGAATTTGGCAAACTCTTCATCCTCTCATCATTGAAGAAAGGGGAATCCATATGGGGTTGGAACATGGAATCACATTGATGGTCAGTATGATTGCAGTCGCCCTAATGGCTTCGATTTTACTTGAGCTCACTTATCGAGTAGATACAGCACACGAGAAATTGATGAGGATTAGAATGTCAAGGAGTTAGTAATAATGCAACAGTTTGAACTATTCATCGTCGCCGTTCTCTTCTGGGGCGGAACGTTCGCGTTTCTCCTATACCTCCTATTGAGAATGATAGGTCTTGAGAAGCATTTGAAGATAGTCGAATCCCAAGTCGAGGGAGACCAATAGACATGAAGAAAAAGACCAGAATGGCACTGGTTACAGTGATTCTCTGTGCGACAATCGGATTTGTGGCGTGGGGCATGCTTAATTTGTTTGTAGACCCCTATCTAAGTGTGGATGATGTGGTTGAGAATCCAGAAAACTACATGGGCCGCACAATCCAACTGAAAGGAGAGTATGTGAATGGTTCTTTGTCAATAACTCTTGAAAATGCGACATTATTACTCGCTGGTGATAATCACACGATTGTTGTTCTAATAGAAGGAGAGGTTCCTGATCTCATAGATGGTCAAGATATAGTAGCGATTGGAACACTAGAATCTGCCAGCCTCATCAGAGCAACTCAGATTTTAACATCATGTCCTAGCAGATACGAACCTGCCAATCCTTAGGTTTAACGCCATTCATCACCAAAACGGACCTTCTGCCCACTAGGACGAGGTTCAGTTACCCATGGCACTGGATTTGCAATAAGAATAGTAGAGAGTTGGGTGACTCTACGACCTACTTGAGTTGCCATTGCAATTGCTTCGGTGTCAGCCCTGATGTCTCCAGCATTGAGAGCAAATCCCACAGGCCAGCTATACGTTCCAGGAACTATCATTTCTTTAACGAGCATAAAGAATTGAATAAGAGAGAGTGCAAGGTCTGTTCCTGATCTACGACCCACTACAATTCCGGCACCTACCTTTCCTTCAAGGTGCAAGAATCTGCCTGTGCGGTCCATCAAGTTCTTCATTGGTGTAGCCATAGATGCATAGTGGTCAGGCGAACCAAAAATAATCCCATCTGCCGCTTTCATAGTTTCAGCGACTTTGTTCAGGTCATCATCAATCTTGCATCGCCCTAATTGTGCGCACTCATTACAATGTTCACATGTACCAATGTTGAGATCACCAAGCTCAATGAACTCAGTCTTCGCTCCTACATCTGCTGCTGCCTCCAATGCGGTTTCAATAAGTGTGGAGGTATTACTGCCCATCCGCGGACTTCCACTAAGACCTAATATACGAGTTCTCAAAGATTGCACCCAACAACGTCTTCTCAATTCAAAGGGATTCTTATTTATTTCTTTTAACCAACGATATCTTCGTGATGTTTGAATAGTAACTTAGAAATCAAAGATACAATCCATTAGTTTCATACTGAAAGATGCAAATGTTCCATAACCTACATTTTGATAGTGATTTATGTTGAATCGATTTTCTATTGTTCAAAAGGATAGCATCACTACTAGCTTTGGCGATGCCGTTATTAGAGAGTCAGTGGATGAAGAGAAACGCAGGGAGTAAGAGTGAGTAAACAGACCCCGATGCAAAGGCAATACCTTCAGCTGAAACGCCAATACCCTGATTGTATTCTCATGTATCAACTTGGTGACTTTCATGAAATGTTCAATGAAGATGCCAAGATTGCAAGTAAAATCTTGGACATAGTATTGACGTCACGGGGAGAGGGAGTCGATCGATGGCCAATGTGTGGTGTGCCTAATCACTCAGTAGACGGATATATTTCCAAGTTACTCAATGCAGGTTACACTGTAGCAATCGCTAGACAAGTCGAGGATGCATCTAAAGCCAAAGGACTGGTCAAACGGGATGTTGTGAGAGTTATCACACCAGGAACAGTTCTTGAGAGTTCAATGCTCGATGACACAACCAACAACTACCTCGTAGCGCTTGTTTCGCATGAAGACTTGATTGGGATCTCAGCAGTAGATGTATCCACAGGTGAGTTCTTAGCGACTGAGTTCAAAGCCGAACTTGACAGTGAGATTACACTCAATGAGATTAACAAGTACTCACCCTCAGAGGTTCTTTTTCCGGACTCGGTATCAAAGTCCCCCCTCAAGACAAAGCTCGAAGAAACAGGTGTAAGAATTGCTCTCAGAAATGACACCGACTACTCAGCAAGAACCGCTGAGGAGCGG